>CAIXUZ010000025.1 GCA_903922735.1 uncultured Verrucomicrobia subdivision 3 bacterium | reverse complement strand
GCGGCACGCTGGTCACGTCCAATGCGGCGAATGCGATTGCGGCCAGTATCTATATGAACAGCAACGCCAGTTTCACCGTCAACAGCAGTTGGACGATGAATGGCGGCACCAACTTGGTTGTTTCGGTGAATACCAACATGGTTACTTTGGGCGCCATCAACATTGGCAACAGTGCCAACAATGTGGTGGTGACGGTGAATTCGAACGCGGTGTTCACCACGCAGAATCCTTGGAACGTGAACAACACCACTTCGACCAACATGGTTGTCAATATCGGCGCTGGCAATGGCTTTGGCGGTAATCTGCTGATTGTCACCAATGGCGGCCGGTTTATCACCCGGGCCAACGTTGGCAATGGCGCAGTCGGCATGAACCTGGGTGGAGCGGGCAACAGTGGCAACGGCATCATTGTTGCCGGCACGGACGGTTTGGGGAACAAGGCGATTTTGGATTTTGCGGGCATCAGCACGCCCGCGAATGGCAACCGGCTGATTCTTGGCGGGAATCAGGCGACCTCCACCAACAATTTCGTGCTGGTGGGGGCGGGCGGTGTCCTGACGAATGTCAACCTGTATTGTTATAACGGGTATAACAACGGCTTGACCATCACCAACGGTGGTCAGGTTTATTTGGGCGGCGGGGTGTGCGTGGGGCGGACGGGGACGGGCAACTATCTCAACGTGGCGGGGGCGGACAGTGCCGGCAACCGGGCGATGCTGGCTGGGGCCAACAATTTTGCCCAGAATAATGATTTCTGGATTGGCGGTTCGGGCGGCGGGGTTGGGAATGCGGCCACCTATTGTAACGTTACCATCGGCCAGAATGGCTGGGTGACGAACATCAACCGGGTCATGGTGGGGCCGGACACGAATTCGCTTAACAACTCGTTGTCCATCGCGAACGGCGGTCAGTTGTTTAGCGCGACTGCGAGCATGATTGGGGCTTACATCGGCGCGAACAACAACTCGGTGAGCATCGGCGGATCCTTTGGCCCCTCGAACGCGCTGTGGAACCTGAGCGGCAAGTCGCTGACCATCGGCGGGACGAACGGGAGCTTGAACAACTTTGTGACGCTGAGCACGGGCGGGTTGTTGACGAACGTGAGCACGATTTGGCTGGGCGGGGGGAACACGATGCTGACCTTCAACGGCGGCACGCTGGCGGCGGCTACCAATGGCATGCTGATTTCGACGAATGCGGGCACGGACAGTGCGACGAACTTTGTGCAGGCGGGCGGGGCGTTCATTGACACGGGTGTGTTTACGGTTGCGAACGGTTTGCCGATGGTGGAAGACCCGTCCAGCACCGGCGGCGGCTTGACCAAGCTGGGCGTGGGCACCTTGGTGTTGAGTAACGTGAACGTCTACACGGGCGGCACGGTGGTCAGCGCCGGCCGGCTGGTGGGAGTCTCGGGCGGCTCCAGCGCCGGCAGCGCGGTCACTGTTTTGCCGGGTGCCACCAATAGCGTGCAGTTGATCTCCCCCGCCGGCCAGTGGACGTGCGCCAGGCTGACGAACTACAATGGAAGCACGCTGGACATCAATTTTGGCTCCACCCCCAGCACCACCACGGCTCCATTGTCGGTGACGGGCGCCTTCGCCCTGACCAACGCGAACATCACGGTGCGCACCATTCCGACCATCAATGTGGGTCAGTATCCGCTGGTTAAATATGGCAGTTTCTTTGGCACCCTGGCTCCGGCAACCCTTTCGCTGCCGGTGGGCATGGTCGCCACGCTCTCCAATAACGTGGTCAATAAGTCCGTTGATTTGGTGGTCACGACCGGCTATATCACGCCGTTTGCGTTTTACTGGGCGGTGGGCAACGGTAACTGGGATTTTGCCACGATGAACTGGAAGGACACACCGGCGGCCGGGGTGACGAATTTGATTTATACCAATAATGCCCCGGTGGTGCTGGATGACAGCGCCGGCGGTAGCGGCACCATCTTGGTGACCAACCTGGCACCCGTGAGTCCGTCCAGCGTGGTGGTGGACGTGACGGGCAACAGCTACACGATCTCGGGCAGCGCCATCACGGGCGGCACGACGCTGACCAAGAACGGGAGCAGCACGCTGACGCTTAATGGCGCGAACACCTACGCGGGCGGCACCCTCGTCAACGCCGGCACGCTGGTGGTGGCGGACACCGGGGCGATTTATTCCCCGACGAACACGCTGAATATCGGTCCCGGTTCGCTGCTGGCCACGAACACCTTGGCGGGCGGTGGTGCCATCACCGTCCAGACCTTGCTGGCGACCAACGTGAACACGAGCGGGGCGAACAACTCCATCCTGAACCTGAACGGTGGGACGCTGATCACGTCGAATGCGCCCACGGGGATTGCGGCCAGCATCAATGTGGCCAGCAACGTCAGCTTCGCCATCAACAGCGCTTGGAGTATGAACGGCGGCACCAACTTGATTGCCAACGTGAACACAAACGCCAATTCTGCGGCCAGCGTGTATATCGGCAACAACACGAACAATGTGCAGGTCACGGTGAATCCGAATGCCGTGCTGTCCTTTGGCAACTACGGGAGCGCGACGAATCCGGCGACGCTGAGCATCGGCAATGGCACGGTGACGAATAGCGCCTTCGTCATCAATGGCGGGGTGGTGCGGAACGCCAGAGTGTTCAACCTTGGCAATAGTGCCACCAGCGTGAGCAACTTGATGGTCATCACCAATGGTGGCCAGTTTGTGCTGGGCACGAATGCCGCCTTCTCCGCCATGAACGGCAACTACAACTCGCTGATCGTGGGCGGCACGAACAGCGCGGGCGTCAAGTCGCTGCTGGATTTTGGCGGGAGCGGCGACCGGCGGGTTACGTTGAGTGGTGTCAATTCGAACCTGATTTGGGTTGGAACTGGTGGCGTGATTACGAATGCCAGCTTTCAGATGCAGGCGGGGACAGGGAATAGCGTGATTGTCACCAACGGCGGTCAGGTTTATCTGGCGGCCGGTTTCACCGTGGGTCGCAACGGCGGTCAGGCCAGCTATGCAATCGTGGGCGGGACGGATGCCGCCGGCAACAGCTCCTTGGTGGCCTCGAACAGTGGCTCGGGAGCGGCGCTCCTCATTGCCTGCAGCGGCAATGTGGGCGGCTTGAGCACGAACAATTGGGTGCGGGTGGATCAGGGCGGCGTGGTGAAAATGGCCAGTATAATTGTCGGGGGAGGTAACGGTCCCGAAACCAATATCGGCATCAACGGCTTGATCATCACAAATGGCGGCCAGGTGAGTGTCGGCGGTAACAGTTATATTGGCGCCGCCACGAACACCACCGGGAACTGGATCTATGTGGGCGGGAATTTTGGGACGACGAACTCGACGTTGAACCAGGGCGGCACCCTGACCATCGGGGCCACCACGCTGACGCAGGCGGCGACGAACAACTATGTCTTTTTGGATACGAACGGTGTGCTGTCGATCGTAAACAGTGTGGTTTTGGGCGGTGTGAATTCCAAGCTGGTCTTCAATGGCGGCACGCTGACGGCGGGGACTAACGGGATGCTGATTACGACCAATGCGTCGGCGGTGGGCGCGACGACTTATGTGCAGGCGGGCGGGGCGATCATTGACTCGGCCACCTTCACGGTGACGAACGTGCTGCCGCTGCTACAGGACCCGTCCAGTACGGGCGGCGGTTTGACCAAGGTGGGTTTGGGCACGCTGGTGTTGACCAACGTGAACACCTACACCGGGCGGACGGTGGTCAGCGCGGGCATGCTGGCGGGGATGTCGGGCGGCTCCAGCGCCAGCAGCGCGGTCACCGTTTTGGCGGGTGCGACCAATAGTGCGATGGTGGTGGCGACTAACGGACAATGGATCTGCGCCGCGCTGGCGAACAATAATGGCAGCACGCTGGACCTCAACTTGGGCACCTTTGCTCCGAGTATCAGTAACGCCCCGTTGTCGGTGATCGGTGCTTTCGCCCTGACCAACGCCAACGTCTCGTTGCGCAGCACGGCGATCATTCGCGCCGGCCAGTTTCCGCTGGTCAAATATGGGACTTTTAGCGGCACCCTGACCCCGGCGACGCTCTCGCTGCCGGCCGGCCTGGCGGGCTATCTCTCCAATAATGTAGCCAATGCCACGATTGATCTGGTGGTCACGACCGGCTTCTCCGGGCTGTTCTGGAAGGGGTATGTGAACGGGGTTTGGGATGACGCGGTGAACCAGAACTGGCTGGGCAGCGTTGTGACCAACTTCAACCCCGGCAACGCCGTGGTGTTTGATGACACTCTGGTGGGGAATACGAACGTGACCAGCAGCGCGCCGGTGTCGCCAGGCACGGTGACCGTTAATAACAGCCTGACCAATTATGCTATCGTTGCGTCCATCGGCGGGACCGGTGCGCTGACCAAATCCGGCGCGGCCATGGTGACTTTGAGTGGGTCCAATAGCTTTAGCGGTGGCGTGACCCTGAACGCGGGGACGCTCGGGATCGGGAGCAGCAATGCGTTGGGGACAGGCGGATTCACCATTAACGGCGGTATCTTGGACAATAAGTCGGGCTTGTTCGTCAGCAACATCAACAATAACGCGCAGACCTGGAACAGTAATTTCACCTTCGCCGGCTCAGCGGCTATGGATCTCGGCACCGGGGCGGTGACCATGAATAACAGTGTTACCATTGCCGGACCGGCTAGTGTGCTGGCGGTGGACGGGAACATCAGCGGCACGGGCGGTTTGAGCCACTCGGGCAACAGCTCGCTGACGTTATCCGGCATCTTGAGCTTCAGCGGCGGGTTGACGAACACCGGCGGCTGGCTGACGAACAGCGGGTTGAACACCTATCCGGGCGCGACCTCCTTGACCGGCGGCACCAATGCCTTCACCAGCCTGGCCATGGTCGGTCAGCCGAGCGCGCTGGGTCAGCCCCTGACTTCGGTCAATGGCGTCATTGCGGTCAACAGCACCATCCGTTATATCGGAACCAACGACTCCACTTCGGACCGGGCGTTCAACTGGATTGGCGGCACCTTCTTTAACGACAGCCTCACCGGCAAGCTCATCCTGACGGGCGGGATCACGAACGCCAGTAATGGCAACATTGTCTTCCGTGGCGGTGGCACGAACGTGGTGAGCGGATTGATTAGCATCGGTGGTGGTAGCGTGACCCGCACTGATACTGGCTTGGTGATAATCACCAATCAACTCAATCCGTTTACTGGCAATATCCAGATTTCGGACGGTTATTTCTATATTGATACGATCGCGAACTTCAATTCAGCGTGTTCGCTGGGCAAGGGCTCTTCGATCACCCTGGGTCAGCAGAACGGTCCGACGGTCGGTAAGCTGCAATTGGCGGTGACGAACGGCAGTTCGTGCAATCGTGCCCTCATTATCAGCGCGCAAAATGGGTCTAGCGGCGGTTTGATTGAGAATACGGTGGCGGGCACCACGGTGACGTTCAACGGTACTGTCACGAGTCAGATCACGAATACCACGGCTGGGCCGACGCTCACGTTGACCGGTGTGGGCAATGGCGTGTTGAGCGGGGTTCTGGGCATCAATAACAACACGGCCGTGGCCATGAACCTCATCAAGAGCGGCGCGGGCACTTGGACGATCTCGGGTTTGAACACCAACCGGGGCACCGTCACCGTGAACGCCGGCACATTGCTGATCAATGGCGATTCCTCCCGCGCCACCAACACGGTGACGGTGGTCGGCGGGGCGACGTTCGGTGGCAGTGGGACGAATGGGGGTAAAGTGACTTTGCAATCGGGCGCCTTCGCTACGAACACGGTGACCTTGCCGTTTACCGTTGCGAACGCGGTGACGCTGAACGGGAACACCATGCAGGTGGGATCGTTGAGCGCGCTGGGAATTGGCGATTACCTGTTGATCACGAATACTAGTGGCGGAATCAGCGGCAGCTTTGCGAGTGGCGTGACGGTGGGCGGGGCCGGCTTGGCCTCCGGCACGAGCGCGAGCATCCTGACCACGGCGAATGCCGTGCGGTTGGTGGTGACGGCGGGCGGGGTGTTGCCGGCGACGGGGACGAATATCACGTTCACGCCGATTGTGGGGAACACGTTTGATTTGACCTGGCCGGCGGGCTACATCGGATGGGAGTTGCGCTCCAATTCGGTGGATGTGACGCTGACGAACTATTGGTTTGTGGTGCCCGGTTCAACGACGACGAACAAGGTGACGATTACAATCAACCCGTCGCTGACGAACGTGTTCTACCGGATGCAGCATCCGTAAGCGCGGCAGGGGGGCGTAAGCTTTAAGCACGAGCGCGGATGGCCGGGTGGCCATCCGCGCTTTTTTGTTTCAAATCGGCAGTAAGGAGCCTCTGGCGAAATCTTCTTTCCGTGGATAAAAAGCGGCAGATGAAAACTTTCTTCGGCTGTTCAAAATCGTTCATTGTTTCAAAATCATTGTAAAATATGGGGAATATGCGTGTCGTGGCCGGTGTTTTGAGAGTTGGCATCGCCATTGCTAAGGGAGGCAGGAGCCAATGTGTTCATTGGCTGACGAATGTAATTAAACCAAAACCAAAATGAAAAAAATCGAAGCAATCATCAAACCGTTCAAACTTGAAGAAGTGAAGGACGCCCTTAGCGAAATCGGCATCGAAGGCATGACCGTAAGCGAGGTCAAGGGGTTTGGCCGTCAGAAGGGCCACACCGAAATCTACCGCGGCAGTGAATACACCGTGGACTTCCTGCCCAAGATCAAAATCGAACTGGTTTTGGCTGATGGCCAGAAGGATGCGGCGGTTGCCGCGATCATCAAGGCGGCCAAGACCGGAAAGATTGGCGACGGCAAGGTCTTCATCTCCTCCGTGGAGGAAGCGGTCCGCATCCGCACGGAAGAAAAAGGTGATTCGGCTCTCTAACCCCAACTCAACGAACTAACTACTAGACATCACATGAAAAAATATTTATTGACCCTTGCTTTGATCGCCGGCACCACGCTGGGCGCTCTTTCATTGCGTGCGGATGGTACCAATGCGACTGTGGCCGCAGCTGCCCCGGTTTCCACCAACCTGCCGGCGGCTTCCATTGACCAGCGCCTGTCGGTGGTCGAGGCTTACATCGCCAATACCGACCCGACCGCCGCACTCAAGGACACCAACGGCAACCTGACTGTTACCGCGCCGGCGACCATCGGCAATCCCGGCCCCGGCCACAATGCGTGGCTGCTCACCAGCACGGCGTTCGTGCTGTTCATGACCCTGCCCGGTCTGGCGCTGTTCTATGGCGGCATGGTGCGCCGCAAGAACGTGCTGTCCGTGCTCGCCCAATGCTTCCTGATCACCGGCCTCGTGACCATCCTCTGGGTGTTCTTCGGTTACGGCATGATCTTCGGCGGCACTGGTGACATGACCAAGGACGTCATTAAAGGATGGGTCGGTAGTCCGACCGTCAACTGGATGCTGAATGGTGTTACTTCCGCGCCCAATACAAATTATTCCTACTGGGTGTCGGAAAACGTGTTTTCGATGTTCCAATTGATGTTCGCCATCATCACCCCGGCGCTCATCATTGGCGCCATCGCCGAACGCATGAAGTTCAAGGCCATTCTGGTGTTCATGACCTTGTGGATGATTGTGGTTTACTTCACCCAGGGCCACGCGGTCTGGGGCATCAACGGTTGCATGAACGGCGTGTGGAATCCCAAGGCCACCATCAAGGCGATTGACTTCGCGGGTGGCACCGTGGTGCACATGACCTCTGGTTGGTCGGCGCTGGTGCTGTGTTTGATTCTCGGCAAGCGCAAAGGCTTCGGCAAGGAGAACTTTGCGCCGCACAGCCTCGTGCTGACCTACATCGGCACCGGCATGCTCTGGGTCGGCTGGTATGGTTTTAACTCCGGTTCCGCGGTCGCCGCGGACGTGGTTGCCGCCAACGCCTTCACCACCACGACGATTGCCACGGCCATCGCCTCATTCGTCTGGCCGATGTGGGAGTGGATCGCCAAGGGCAAGCCGAGCGTGCTCGGTTTCTGCTCCGGCGCGGTCGCCGGTCTGGTGGTCATCACCCCCGCTTGCGGTTTCGTGACCCCCCAGGGCTCGATCTACATCGGCCTGGCGGCCGGCACCATCTGCTGGTTCTTCTGCTACAAGGTCAAAGGCTGGTTCGGTTATGATGACGCGCTGGACACCTTCGGGGTGCACGCCATCGGTGGCACGACCGGTGCCATCATGACCGGCATGCTGGCCCGTAACGCGGTCAACGGCAACCTGGCGACGAACCTCAAGGCTTACGTCACCGATAGCTGGTTCCAACCGCTCGTCTGGGAACAGCTCAAGGCCGTCGGCATCACCATCGTGCTGGCCGTGGTCGCCACCGTGATCCTCGCCTATATCACCAAGCTGCTCGTGGGCCTGCGTCCGACGGAAGAAGTCGAAATCACGGGCCTCGACGAATCCGAACACGGCGAACTCGGTTATCACGACTGATCTTTAGTCCAAGGAGGAGGAACGGGGAATCACACGGCGGGCAACGCAAGTTGCCCGCCGTTTTGTTTTTAAATCACCCTGATCACCAGCGCGGTGGTGTTGTCGCGGCCGTCGCTTTTCACGGCGGCCTCCACCAGGGTTTTCGCCGGATTGGCATCCGGCCGCTCTTCGCGGAGATATTCCGCGATTTGCGGATTGAAAATACCTTCCGTCAAGCCGTCTGAGCAGATCAGAAAAATATCGCCGCGACCGCATTTCACCGTCCCGACCTGCGGTTCGACGAATTGGTTTCCGCCGCCGAGCGCCTTTTGCAGCACGTTCCGGCGCGGATGCGTGCGTGCCTGGTATTCGTTGATCTGGCCGTTGCGGAATAGCCAGCCGACGTGCGTGTCATCTTCAGTGATTTGGCGGATCTCCTTTTTGCCTTTGGCGAGATGATAAATCCGCGTGTCGCCGACGTGGCCGAAATACATCCGTCCTGGCGTGAACCAGCCCAGGCTCATCGTGGTCTGCATCCCGTGACATTCGTCATACGAGTTGCCCAGATAGACCAGCGCGCGGTGGATTTGTTCGTAAAGTTCCGCCAGCACGTTGCTGAAATTAAAATCCTGTCCGCGTGTGGAATTTTGGAAGGAGCGCGGCAGCAGCGCGGTGATTTTTTCCACGGCGATATTGCTGGCGAACTCGCCCGCCTTGGCCCCGCCCATGCCGTCGCATACGGCAAAGGTGAAATCATGTTCCGCGAGCGAGGCGTCGCCGAATTTGCCGAGCCGGTGGACCTCGTGGGCGTCAAAGCGCAGGCCCAGAAACGAATCTTCGTTATTTTTGCGGACGCGGCCCACGTCCGTCCAGCCGAACCATTGCAATTCGTCGGCGCGGGCGGGGGATTTCTTGGGAATCGTTTTCATGTTGTTTCAATTCAAAATGTCGCGCGAAGGACGGGAAGGTTGCGAAGAATAACTCCCTTCACCTGCTTCGCGCCCTTTGTGCGCCCTGGTTTCCGGTGGCATCATGGCTTTTGTGTTTCCGGCAAAAGGGTGGCGAACTCAAAATCAATCAGACAAAAGCGTCCGTCCGAAAAGCGGTAGGTGACATTGCGTATGTCGGGGTCGTCGTGGCGTACGCCGAATTTTTCCAGCTCGGCGAACATTTCCCGGGTGCGTTTTTCATCGAGATGCTCCACACGGCCGCCGCAGTTGGTGGTGACAATGCGGAGTTCTTCCGGGTGCGCCTGCAGCAGGCGCGGGACGAACGGGCAGCCGCGCGCGGCGAGATGTTTGAGCACGCGCACCTCGTTGTCGAAGCGTTCCTTCGCCTTCGGGCCGTGATAAGCCTTGAAGACCCGGCCATCGAAGCTCAAATGGACGGTGGCGCGGAGTGTGTCTTTGACCTTAAGCATGCGACGAAACCGCCGCGCGGTTTCCGTTTCACTATCGCGTAACTGGCGGCTGAAGCAAGGCGGATTGCGAATCGTTTTGTGCAGCGTGGATAGTTTTCGCCAGCCAATCTGCCGTTGCCTTGATAAGAATAATTATTTACTGCAAAATTCTTTGGGTTTCCATGGCGGCAAGCAAAATTCTTGCAGTGTGGCATTTGTCCTGCTTAAAATCAAAAGATACAGGGTCAACCAAAAGTGATGAAGCTTTCGGAGTGAGCAGCCTGTTTGAACCGATAACCAAAACCACCATTCACATGGCCAAATACAAACTCGAATACCTCTGGCTCGACGGCTACGAACCCGTCGCCAACATCCGCGGCAAAACCCAAGTCAAGGAATTTGCCTCTTTCCCGAAACTCGAACAGCTCCCGATGTGGGGCTTCGACGGCAGCTCGACCCGGCAGGCCGAAGGCCGTACCTCCGACTGCATGCTCAAGCCGGTTGCTGTCTATCCTGACACCACCAAGAAAAACGGCGTGCTCGTCATGTGTGAAGTCATGATGCCGGATTGCAAGACCCCGCATCCCTCCAACGGCCGCGCCACCATTCCCGACGATCCCGGCGCCTGGTTCGGTTTCGAACAGGAATATTTCCTTTATAAGGACGGCAAGCCCCTCGGTTTCCCGTCCTCCGGTTTTCCCTATCCGCAGGGGGAATACTATACCGGTGTCGGCTACAAAAACGTCGGCTGCATCGCCCGTGAAATTGTGGACACGCACCTCGACCTCTGCCTCGACGCCGGCATCAACCACGAAGGCATCAACGCCGAAGTGGCGAAGGGCCAGTGGGAATTCCAGATTTTCGGCAAAGGCTCCAAGAATGCCGCCGATCAGGTCTGGGTAGCCCGCTATCTCCTAATGCGCCTTTGTGAAAAATACGGCGTGGACGTGGAATGGCATTGCAAGCCCCTCGGCAAGGATGTGGATTGGAATGGCTCCGGCATGCACTCCAACTTCTCCACCACCTACATGCGCGAAATCGGCGGCAAAGATTACTTCGAAGCCCTCATGGCCGCGTTCGACAAATACAAGAACGAGCACATCGCCGTCTATGGCCCGGACAATCATCTGCGCCTAACCGGCCTGCATGAAACCCAGTCCATTGACAAGTTCAACTACGGCGTGGCCAATCGTGGCGCCTCTGTGCGCGTGCCGCATAGTTTCGTCAATAACGGCTACAAGGGTTACCTTGAAGACCGCCGTCCGAACTCCCAGGGCGACCCTTACAAGATCGCGGGCCGCATCCTGCAGACCATCAATACGGTCCCGACGCCCAAGAAGGGCAAGAAATAATTCAACGGTGTAAACCTTGACGGCGCGAACGAAAGTTCGCGCCGTTTTTGTTTGGGTTATGCGGTAACCGGATTTTTCTTTCGCCGGAGGATGGCCAAGTCGTCCACGCCCATCTGCCTATCGCACGTTTGAATCGAGTTTGGTTTGACCGCCCGCTGTTTGGTTGCTAAAAGATTCGTGTGATTTCGCGCGCGCCTTCCATCCTATGAGCAAAACCAAACGTCCCCAATATTCCCGTGTACTGCTTAAGTTGAGCGGTGAGGTTCTCGGCGGCGAAACGGGCAATGGTATTTCCGCCGAGGCGGTTCGCAGCATGGCTGGACAAATCTGCGAAGTCCGTGAGCTCGGCGTGCAGGTGGTGGTCGTGATTGGTGGGGGCAATATTTTTCGGGGCTTGACCGGCAGCGAGCGCGGCATCGAGCGCGCCACCGGCGATTACATGGGCATGCTGGCGACGATCATCAACTCCCTCGCGTTGCAGGATGCCTTGGAAAAACTGGGTGCCCCGACGCGGGTGCAAAGCGCCATTGCCATGTCCCAGATTGCCGAGCCGTTTATCCGTCGCCGTGCCGTCCGCCATCTGGAAAAGGGCAGGGTCGTCATCTTCGGCGGCGGCACCGGCAATCCGTATTTTTCCACCGATACTGCGGCTGCATTGCGCGCCAACGAAATTGGTGCGGAAGTCGTGTTGAAGGCGACCAAGGTGGACGGCATTTACGACAGCGATCCCAAAAAAAACCCCAAGGCGGTGCGCTACGAAAGAATTACCTATATTGAGGCCTTGCAGCGCCGGCTTAAGGTGATGGATTCCACGGCGTTCTCGCTGTGCATGGACAATAAAATGCCCATCATCGTTTTTGACTTCTTCAAGCCGCATAACATGAAGCGCGTCGTGATGGGCGAAAAAGTTGGGACGCTCGTGACTGGTTGAAATGCCAGAGCTCCCGGAAGTCGAAGTCCTCGTGCGGCATCTGCGTCCGCTATTGCTTGGAAAAACCATCCGCGCTGTGCAAGTTCGACGCGCAAAAGTCATTTCCCCCGGCACGGCGCGTGAATTGTCGCGGGTTCTCACCGGAGCGAAATTCAAAACCGTGACGCGGCGCGGAAAATATCTTTTGTTCGGACTCGATTCTCAACCCCGGCGAAAAGAGGTTTTGTTGCTGGGCCATCTGGGCATGACCGGGCGGATGTTTTTGGCGCGGAAAAGCCAGCCGCTGCCGAAGCATGCGGCGGTGGTGTTGGAACTTGGGCGCGCGAATTTCATCTACGAGGATCCGCGATATTTTGGCCGGTTCACGCTGGCTGTTTCGGTTTTGGCGAAACTGGGGCCGGAACCGTTGGGCAAACTTTTTTCCGCCACTGAATTTGCCCGGCAATTGAAACGCTCGCGCCAGCCCATCAAGGTGAAACTGCTCGACCAGTCTTTTGTTGCCGGTGTCGGCAATATTTACGCGAGCGAGGCGCTGTTTCGGGCGGGGATATCTCCGCGCCGGTTGGCGAATCGGTTGACGGCTCGCCAGGTGGAGAAATTGCAGGCGGGTATTCGGCTGGTGCTGACCGAAGCCATCCGCTGTGGCAGCACGATTCCGTTGAATTTTGCGCCGGGAAGTACGGATGGGATGTTTTATTTCGGGCGCGCGGCCGGCGCGTCGGATTATTATGCCGAGCGCTTGCAGGTTTACGACCGGGCGGGGAAACCCTGTTTCCAGTGCGGTTCAACCATTCGTCGGATCGTGCAGGCGGCCCGAAGCACGTTTTTTTGCCCGTGTTGTCAGAAATCGTGAAGGAATCCGTTTGACGATGCGGGTTTGGATTTGTAGATTGCGTCCCCGTTTGTGTTCCAGAGTAGCTCAATGGTAGAGCACGCGGCTGTTAACCGTGTGGTTGAAGGTTCGAGTCCTTCCTCTGGAGCCAATTTGAATCCGCTGGGGTTTTGAAAAATTCAGTTATTCGGCAAATTTCAGGTAAATCACTTTCAAGTATTCCGCTTCCTTGAAGCCGGCTGGATGATCCGGTGGATGCTGCATCGATTTTATTTCCGTAAACTTTCGTCTCGATTTCATTGCCGTCCGCCGCACGGCGTCGAAAAATTCCGCCGTGGAAACATGAGCCGAACAGGAGCCAGCTACCAGAATCCCATCTCGCGCCAGAAGGTTAATGCCGAGCGAGTTTAGCCGTTCATATGCGCGAATAGCGCCTTCGCGTTCGCTGGCGCGTTTGGCCAGCGACGGCGGGTCGAGCACTATTAGGTCGTATTTCGTCGTCGTTTTTTGAATCCAGTCAAACGCGTCCGCTTGCACCGTATCATAGTGGCACGCCGCCACGGTGGGAAGATTTTGGTTCAGTGTGAAGTTGCGCTTGGCAGATTCCAAGGCATGCGCGCTGATATCGAGGTCGGTCACGGATTTTGCGCCACCCCGCGCGGCATAGACCGAGAAGCCGCCGGAAAAACTGAACGCATTCAAAACTCGCCGGCCCGCTGCTAGAGTTTCTACCTCGCGTCGATTTTCGCGCTGATCGAGGAAGAAGCCGGTTTTCTGTCCACGCAGGACGTCCGCTTCAAAGCGGATGCCGTTCTCGGAAAAAATCAACGCACTTTCCGACGGGGCACCGAAAAGAATCTGGCCATCTTGTTTTTGGAAATCCTTTGCGGCCAGCGTCTGAAGGTTTCGGCTCAAACGGAGCACGATCCGCTCGCTGGAGATTTGGGCTTTGATCAGTGCCAGTATTTCGTCCAATCGCGGCAGCCACGCGGCGGTGTAAAGTTTGAGTACCAGCGTGGTGTCGTAGCGATCCAGCACCAGGCCCGGCCAGCTATCGCTTTCGCCGTGGATGAGGCGGTAGCCGGTTGTTCGTGCGTCAAAAAGTCCGGCCCGGCGAGCTATCGTATGGCTGAGTCGCGCCTGCCACCACTCGGCATCAATTGCCTGCGGTTTGCCTGTGTGCAAAATACGGACACGAATGGGAGAGTCGGCATCGAACAAGCCGACGGCAAGGAATTTGTCGTTGCGGTCGTAAATAACGGCAAGTTCACCGGTCTGTCCCTCGCGATTTTGATCGCGTATGCTGTCGGCGAAAACCCAGGGATGTCCGCTTCGCACGATGGTTTCTGCGGTGGCTTTGACGCGAAGCCGCAACCGGGATTTTGCGGCGAGCTTGCTCATTCCAGCCCGCTGGCCTTGCGAGCGCGTTTCAGAACGGTTTGCGCCAGTGCGCGGGCTTTCCTGGCGCCTTCGGCGAGAACGCTATTGACGTAGTCGGGATTCGCTGCGAGTTCTGCTCTTTTTTTTCGCGCCTCGGAAAAATAATTCCAGTACTGCTCGAACAATCCCTTTTTCAAATCGCCGTAGCCAAGTCCGCCGGCCCGCAGGCGGCTTTCATAATCTGCCGCCACCGCCGGGGCCGCGACCAGTTTGAGCAGTTGGATGGCCAGATTTTTATCCGCGTCCGGTTTTGGTGCTTCCGGCATCCGCGAATCCATCTTGATGCCCATGACTTTTTTGCGGATGACTTTTTCGTCGCCAAAAATTTCAATCGTATTGCCGTAGCTCTTGCTCATTTTCTGGCCGTCGGTGCCGGGGACGACGGCCACTTCCTCGCGAATCTGCGGCTCGGGAATGACAAACGTCTGGCCATAGTGCTCGTTGAACTTGATGGCGATGTCGCGGGTGACTTCGACGTGCTGTTTCTGGTCGCGACCCACAGGCACAACATTTGAATCGTAGAGTAAAATATCCGCCGCCATCAGCACCGGATAGGCAAACAGGCCGTGGTTCACGGGAATTCCCTTGGCCGACTTGTCTTTGAAGGAATGACATTTCTCCAGCAGGCTCATCGGCGTGAGTGTGGAAAGAATCCACGCTAGCTCGGTGTGTTCCGGCAGGTCGGACTGGCGGAAGAAGACTGATTTCTCTGGGTCAAGGCCGCAGGCGAGAAAATCCAGCGCCACGTCCAGGGAATTCTTTCGGCGCTGGGCCGCGTCGAACAAGGAGGTCATCGAGTGGTAGTCCGCTATGAAATAAAATGCCTCGCCTTTTTCCTGCAACTCGATGGCGGGCCGCATCATCCCGAAATAATTTCCGAGATGCAGCGCGCCGCTGGGCTGGATGCCTGACAAAATTCGCATGGGGGAAAGTTTAAAGGTAAAACAATCAACATCCAACCTCGAACATTCAACGTCCAGAGTTCCGGCGATCCGGCCACTTCGATATGGGGCGTTCAATGTTGTATGTTCAATGTGTGCTTTTGTAGCGTTCCAGCCTGCACTTCCCATCGCTGCAAATTCTTTCCCAGTTCGCTCGGCCAGTTCTCATCTGTGCAGGTCATGAACACTTGGCCGCGCGTTCGGCGCGCTTGTTCGAGCAATGGCAGGAAACCGCTGCGTCGCTTCACATCCAGTTCGCCCATGACGTCGTCAATCAGCAGGATCGGCGGCGAGCCGTGGATACCGGTAAGAAATTCCGCCTGCGCCATCTTTAGGGCGATTGCCAGCGTGCGCTTCTGGCCCTCGCTGCCGAATTGCGCCGCCGATTTTTCATTTTGCAGCAATTGCAAGTCATCCCGATGCGGTCCGATTAGCGTGGCGCGAAAAGTTTTCTCCCGGGCTTTTGATTGCGCGAGCTCCACGGCAAAATCATTTTTCACGCTCGGCTGATATTCGATCCGTAACTCCTCCGCGTCATTGGAAATGCGCCGATAGGCCAGCCGCGCCAGCGGCGAAAACTTGGGCGCCAATTCCCGGCGGGCGCGGATGATTTCATTGCCGAGTTTCACCAATTCGTCCGAAAAGCTTTCCAGCGCCGCTTCGTTGATGGTGCGCTGCTTGAGCAGTGCGTTGCGGGTGCGGACGCTGTGCATGTAACGCTGGAGCAGCGGCAGATAGCCCGGCTGCGTCTGTGCGAGTAGCAGATCCAGGAAACGCCGCCGCGCTCGCGCCGTCCCTTTGATTAGCTGCAAATCTTCCGTGCAGAAAACCACCGTGCGCAGCGCGCCGAAATAATCCGCCAGCTTTTTCACCGGCTGGCCATCGAGCGTGAGTTTTCGTTCGCGGAGTGACCAATACATTTTGATTTCGTGGTCACCCTGGCCCACGACGTTGCCGCCCACAAAATAGCCTTTCGCGTCGTGTCGGATCATCTGCGCACCGCCGACGCCGCGAAACGAGCGCAGCGTGGCCATCAGGTAAATCGCTTCGAGAATGTTGGTCTTGCCCTGCGCGTTGCCGCCCAGCAGCAGGTGGAAGCCCGGTGCAAAGTCAACATCCAACCGCGCGTAGTTGCGGAAGTCTCGGAGTCGCAGGTGGGCCAGATGCACGCTGATAAAATGAATTGCGCCGCACGCGTCCGCGAGTTTTTTCAGTCGGAAAGCAATTTGGTTGTAGCGTTCGGCCTGTGGTCGAACCAGTCGAGCCGCAAGCTCGACGCTACAGTTTAAAAATGTTTTCATGACGCATGGTTCCGTGCGTCATTTTTGAGGATGAACATCTGCTGGTGGTGGCCAAACCCGCCGGCTGGAACACGCACGCGCCGTCGCCTTACGCCGGCGAGGGCATTTACGACTGGCTCCGGCACCGTGAGCCACGCTGGGCTACGCTCGCCATTGTGCACCGGCTGGACAAGGAAACCAGCGGCATCCTCATCTTTGGTAAAACGACGCTTGCCAACCAGTCGCTTACGGAACAATTCGCCCGGCGCCGCATCCATAAAAAGTATCTCCTGCTCACTGACCGCGCCGTTCCTGAAATAGGATTCACGGTGAAATCTTCATTGCTGCGCGTTGGCGAAAAATACGCCAGCCGGCCCGGCGGAGATTTGGCGGAAACCAAATTCACGCCGGTCGCGGATGCCAAATTCACGCTCAACCACTCAGGTTTGAAAATGGTGAAGGCTGAGCCGCTCACCGGCCGCACCCACCAGATTCGTGTTCACGCCGCTGAGCGCGGCTTTCCGATTCTTGGCGACACGCTTTACGGTGGCTCGGCATCAGCGCGTATCTTTTTGCACGCCGCGGAAATATCATTCACGCATCCGGCCACGAATGCGCCCATGAACCTGTTTGCGCCGGTTGATTTCGACCGCGAATCGCGCCTTGCTTTGCGTTCTGCCATCATTGGGCCTGAGTTTACGAATGCTTTCCGCCTGATTCATGGCGCGAGTGACGGCTGGCCGGGTTGGTTTGTGGAAAAGCTCGGTGATTACCTGCTCTCACAAGCAGAAATGCCTTTAACCGCCGAACAGGGGGGAGAGCTTTCACGGCTTGCGAAAATCTATTCCTCACGCGGCGTGTATCATAAAACCCTTTCCCGCCAAGTTCGCCGCTCAATGACGGCGGAAGTTTCGCCGCAACGGGTTCTCGGCGAAGCCGCGCCGGAGCGGTTCGAGATTATGGAGAATGGTATTCGCTATGAGATGAGTTTCCATGAAGGTTATTCCGTCGGCCTGTTTCTCGACCAGCGCGATAACCGCCGCCGCCTGCTCAGCGGTCATATCGCGGCGGATTTCCCCTTGCTTCAATCGGCAATCGGCAATCGGCAATCGGCAATCTTAAATACCTTCGCCTACACCTGCGGTTTTTCGGTCTGTGCGGCCAAATCGGGCGCGCGGACGACCAGCCTCGATCTCTCCAAAAAATATCTCGAATGGGGGCGGCGCAACTTTCTGCTAAATGGGCTTGATCCGGCGCACCATGATTTTATTTACGGCGACACGTTTGATTGGTTGCGGCGGCTGGCGAAGAAAGGCCGCGCCTACGATGCCATTGTGCTCGACCCGCCGACGTTCTCGCAATCGAAGGAAAACGGAGTGTTCCGGGTGGAAAAGAATTTTGGCGGTCTGGTGACCGCCGCGTTGCCCCTGCTCAAGCCGGGCGGTGTGCTGCTGGCTTCAACGAATGCCGCTGAATGGGCGCCGGAAAAATTTCTCGCCAGTGTGGATTCCGCCGTTTCCGCTGCGAAACGAAAGATCTTGAAGCAACATTATGTTCCGCAACCGCCGGATTTCCCGATCAGCCGCGTCGAATCGGCATATTTGAAAACCGCGTGGGTGAAGATTCATTAAACCCAATACCGTTTTGAGATGGACCTACAAGGGGTCCATCATCTGGTTTGGGTTCAGCGCGAGTGTTGCAAAAACCAGGTGAACAATTCCGGGTTTGCGTAAGTCTGCGTCCAGCTGTCGTGTTTCGCTTCGGGATAAACCGTTAATTTAACTTCCTTGCCGCCGATCATTTTCATGTAGTTGACCATGCGTTCCGATTCTGCCAGCGGCACCGTGGGATCTTTGGCGCCGTGAAAAGCCCAGACCGGTAGCCTGACCAGGTCGGATTTGTTCGCGAGCAATGGGGTGATGAGTTCGCCGCCGCCGCAAATCGGCGCGATGGCCGCAAAGCGTTCAGGCCGGCTCAAGCCGAGGCTCCAGGTCCCGTAGCCGCCCATGCTGAGCCCGGTCAGATAAACGCGTTGTGTGTCCACGGCATATTTGGTTTCCACCTCGTCGAGCAGCGCGAGCAACAGGTCGTTCGACCAGATCTTCTTCGGCGGACACTGCGGTGCGGCCACGATGAACGGAAAGCTGGTCTGCTGGGTGTCAATCTTCGGCACGCCATGTTTGGCCACGAGCCAGATATTGTCGCCGCGTTCTCCCGCCCCGTGCAGAAATAATATCAGCGGCCAGCGTTTTGTGGCCTCCGCGCCATATCCTTCCGGCAAAAACAAGAGATAGTCGGCGGATAAAACCTTTTTGCGCTCGAGGGAAAATTTTTGGGCGGTCTGGCTGGGTTTCATGGCAGAGGAATTTTTCAGGCTGCCGCAGGCGGTTAATCCGAGCAGCAGCGGTAGCAGTAATAGCAAATTAAACTCTTGCATGCGGTCACATGATTTTCAACTTTGGCAAATCCTGCGAATCCACCAAGCCGACCGGCTGGTTTTTGGCGTTCACCACGATGAGATCGTCTATGTTCCGCTCGTTGAAAATCTTGAGCGCCTCGGCTGCCAGTGCGTCGTCCCGGATGCATATTGGCTTGCGGGTCATGACGCTTTTAACGGGCTGTGACAACAAGTTTTCATCCGTCGCCATGTGCCGGCGGAAGTCGCCGTCGGTGAAAACGCCGGCGAGGCTGCCGCGAGCGTCCACGACGGCGAGGCTCCCGGATTTGGCGTGCGTCATCACGAGCAAGGCTTCCTTCACCGTAAGATTATCTTTGGCGATGGCGTTGCGGTTGCCGCTGCGCATGATGTCGCCCACTTTGAGGAGCATGGCACGGCCAATGGCGCCGCTCGGGTGATATTTGGCAAAATCTTTTTGCGTGAATCCGCGGGCGGAGAGAACGGCCATCGCCAGCGCGTCGCCCATGACGAGCATGGCGGTCGTGCTGCTCGTCGGCGCGAGATTGAACGGACACGCTTCTTTTGGAATTCTGACGTTCAGCGTCAAATCGCTGTGCTTGGCGAGCGATGATTTCCCGTTGCTGGTGAAGGAAATGATTTTTACCGAAAACCGTTTCAATGCGGGCAATAAATTCAGCAGTTCGTCCGACTCGCCGGAGTAGCTCAAGGCGAGAATCACATCGCCGTCATTGATGATGCCCACGTCGCCATGCAGCGCATCCACGCTGCTGAGGACCACGGCGGTGGAGCCGGTGCTGGTGAGGGTGGCGGCAATCTTGGCGCCGACATTGCCGGATTTACCGATGCCAACGATGACGATTTTGCCGCGCGATTTGAGCACGGCGATGATGGTCTCAACGGCACGGTTAAAGGATTGGTCGAGCTGCGCGCGGACGGATTTGAGCGCGGCGAGTTCGATGTCGAACACTTCACGGGCTTTGGCTAGATGGCTCACGCAAAGGAGATTGCCCGCATTGCCGCCGGATTTCAATCGCGAATCAAAATGCTAATTTGCGGCAGCCTCGGAGTTGTGCTACAGCTTTGCAACGGGCATGAATCTTTCCACTAAGTCTCAAAAGCATATCGTCGTGGTCGGCGCCGGGCCGGGCGGGTTGACGTCGGCGATGCTGCTGGCCGCGCGAGGTTTCAAGGTTACGCTGGTAGAACAGACCGACCGAGTGGGTGGACGCAATGCCGCCATCTCGCGTAATGGCTACAAATTTGATACCGGTCCGACGTTCTTAATGATGAAGTTCATATTGGACGAAGTGTTCGAGGAGTCCGGTCGCAAGAGCGAGGACTATCTGCAATTCGTCAAGCTCGAGCCTATGTATCGTCTACAATTTGATGGCATGGCGGTCGAGCCGACGACCGACCATGCGGCGATGCTCAAGCAACTCAACGAGAAATTTCCCGGCAACGCCGATGGCTACTGGCGGTTTCTGGAAACGGAACATGAGCGCTTCCGCAAAATGTATCCGTGTTTGCAAAAGGATTATTCATCGCTTTCAAGTTATCTTTCCCTCGATTTGCTCAAGGCCGTGCCCCACCTCGCCTTTGGCAGATCCGTGATGGACATTCTTGGCGGCTACTTCAAGCAGGAATTGCTCAAACTCTCATTCACGTTTCAGGCGAAGTATCTCGGCATGTCCGCGTGGGATTGTCCCGGTGCGTTCGCAATTCTGCCCTTTGTCGAACATGCTTATGGCGTTTATCACACGCAGGGCGGCTTGAGCGAAATTTCCGAAGCGATGGCCAAAGTCTGCCGCGAATATGGCGTGGACATCCGGCTGAATTCGCCGGTCAAACAGCTTGTCCTCGAAGGTCGCGCTGTGCGCGGTGTGGAACTGAAATCCGGCGATAAAATTCTCGGTGACGAAACGGTGCTGAATGCCGATTTCGGCTACGCGATGACTCATCTCGTGCCGCCGGGCGTGTTGAAAAAATACACGCCGGAGAAAGTGGACGAGAAGGAATTCTCCTGTTCCACTTTCATGCTCTATCTTGGCGTGGACAAGGTCTATGACCTGCCGCACCACACCATTTTCTTCGCGAAGGATTATCGGAAAAACATTGAGGATGTTTTTCAGCGCAAGGTTTTGTCCGACGAAAATTCCTTTTACGTCCGTAACGCCAGCATCACTGACCCGAACCTGGCGCCGCCCGGTCATTCTGCGCTTTACGTCCTCGTTCCCGTGCCGAACTTGAGCGCGAAAGTCGATTGGGCCAGGGAGAAAAAAGGTTTTCGCGACAAATTAATTGAGGCGATGGAGACCCGCGGCGGCATGAAGGATTTGCGCTCGCATATCCGCGAGGAAATTATTCTCGGGCCGGACGATTGGCAGGCCCAGAACATCCATCTCGGCGCGACGTTCAACCTCGCGCACAAGCTGTCGCAGATGCTCTATTTCCGGCCGCGCAACAAATTCGAGGAACTCGGCAATTGTTATCTCGTCGGTGGCGGCACGCATCCCGGCAGCGGCTTGCCGACAATCTACGAATCTGGCCGTATCGCCGCGAACTTGATCTGCCGTGAACATAACGTGTCGTTCGTCTCGAAAAACACCCAGGTCTGATGAACTGGTTCCAATTCGCGCGGCTCATTCGCTCCATCTACGGGCGGCAGAAATCGCTGCCGGATTTGGAATGGATCCAGCGTCTTGGTCTGCTGGCCGTGAAGCTTGGCCAGGTCCACGCGCTGCGGATTGATTTTCTCGACCGCGAGAAATGCCAGCACCTCACCAGGCTTTACCGGCAAAATGCCGTGCTTGCGCCGGAGGATTTCCTAAAACTGCTGACCACCGTCGCCCCGCCGTTTTTCATTTCGCGTTTTCAGCGCATTGAAAAGAACGCGCTGGCGTCCGCGTCTGTCGGGCAGGTGCATTGCGCCTGGCTGGCGGATGGTTCGCCGGTGGTCATCAAGGCAATTAAACGCGATGTGCGCCAGAAATTCATCGCGGATGTGGCGAGCCTGCGGAATCTATTTCGGCTGGCGACGTTCGTATATCCGTCGTTGCGCCGCGTCGGTGATCCCGTGGCGATTTTGGGCGACATTGAGGAATATACCCTAAGCGAACTGGATCTGCGCCACGAAGTCGAAGGCCAGAAGATCCTGCGCGACCTGTTTGAGGAACATCAAAAGCGTTTCGACCTGTCTTCGCTGCGCTTCGCCTGTGTTTATGAAAAACTTTGCAACGAAAACGTCATGGTCTCAGAATTTGTCGCCGGAAAAACTTTTGATGAACTCATCGAGGCTGGTGAATTGCCTTACGCGCAACTCATCGAATTGTTCCGTATCCACGGCTATTTCATGTTCTGCATCGGCACATTCCATGGTGACCTGCATCCCGGCAACGTGATTCTCGCCGATGGAAAAATCTGCTTCGTGGACACCGGTTACATTGGGTATGTCGGCGACAAGATCCGGCGCGGATTGTTTGATTTTTTTTCCGCGCTGTCGGTGTTTGATTATGCGCGCAGCGCGGCTGGATTGAACCGGATGTCCGAGGAGGAACTTTCTGGTACCGCATACGCGGACTTTGAGAAAAAGTTTCTGGAACTCTACGCCGACTTCACCGGCACGACCGTCGCTCAGATGAGCCTCACGAAAAAAATGATGCAGACCATCAAGCTTGGCGTGCTGTGCGGGATGCGGTTTGAGAAGGGTATCTTCGCCATCATCCGTAGTCTGATGTATATGGACGGCATGGTGCTGCGCTGCCAGCCGGACGCCGTGCTGATGCGCGACCTGCGGCCGTTCATTGCCGAGGCGGAAAAGATGGTCTAGCCAGCGTTCGCCTACTCCACGTTCGGATATGAGCCGAGGATTTTTACGAAATTGCAGTGCTTGCCAAGATGCTGGATGGCCTTGGCCACCTTCGCATCCTGATAATGTCCGGCGCAGTCAATGAAGAAGAAATATTCCCATGCCTTGCGCTTGCTGGGGCGCGACTCGATCTTCGTCATGTTGATTTTGAAACGCTTGAATGCGGCAATGGCTTCGTGCAGTGCGCCGGTCTTGTCGGCCACGCTCAACATGAGGCTGGTGCGGTCGTTGCCGGTGGGCGGACTGCAAGTACGGCCGAGGACGATAAAGCGCGTGACATTGACGGTATTATCCTGAATGTCCTGCGCCAGAATTTTCAGGCCGTATTGTTCCGCTGCGAGCATGCCGCCCAGCGCCGCCGAAAATTTTTCCTTCGCCGCGAGTTCGGCGGAACGCGCGTTGGACGATGTTTCCACGATTTCCACGCGCGGCAGGTTTTTCGCCAGCCAGCCGCGGCATTGCGCGAGCGACTGTGGATGGACGTAAAGCTTTTTGATTTTCGTGCGCGGCGAATTGCTCATCAGACACTGCTGAATCTTCAGGAGTACCTGTGAGACGATTTTCAAATCGCTGTCCACGAACATGTCGAGCGTGTGCGTGACGACGCCTTCAGTGGAATTTTCCACCGGCACCACGCCGTAATCCGCCGTCTTTTTGGCGACCTCGGTAAACACGTCGCCGATTGTTTTCTGCGCGGAGTAATCCAGGCTCGCGCCAAATTTCTGGATGGCCGCCTGATGGGTGAACGTCGCCTCCGGTCCGAAATAGGCGATGGTCATGGTCTTTTCGAGCGCGAGCGAAGCGGACATGATTTCCCGGTAAATAGTGCGGAGCTGCTCATCGGTGATCGGGCCGGCATTGAGTTTGCAGACGCGGTCAAACACGGCGCGTTCGCGGTGGGGCGCGTAGATTTCCTCGCCGGCCACGAGCTTGATTTCGCCGATGGCGAGGACGTGGCGCGTGCGGGCGTTGAGCAGCCGGACGATTTGCGTGTCCAGCCTGTCAATGGCCTGACGATGTTCAGGAAGGCTCATTCCTAGGAAGAATGATGAATTGCCCCCGAAGAATCAATCTGTTCGTGTGGTTTTATTCATTGACTTCACCTGCCAAAAACCTATGCTCCGCCTTCCTAAATTGATGCGGGAACTGCCCGGGGCAGTTGTCACCCGCCCTCGAAAGGAAGTGAGTGTAATGACAGAGATTAAACTGAAAAAAGGCGAGCCAGTGGATCGTGCGTTGCGTCGGCTGAAGAAAAAAGTCGACCGCGAAGGCACGCTCAAATCCGTGCGTATGCGCCGGCAATTCGAAAAACCGAGTGCCGTCCGCCGTCGCAAGGAAAAGGTTGCCCGTTTCTCCGCCATGCTCGCCGCGCGCCACGCTGATGACTAGCCCGTGATTTGCATTTCCCATGCCGGGCGTGTCCGCTAGGATGCGCCCGGTTTTTGTTTGCCCAAGGCCCGGGGCCTAAAACCTGGAGCCATAAAAAATGTATTCCCTTTCAACCTGCTGGAATTCCGCCCGCCATACCGATGGCCGCGCGATGCTGCGCGAGATCCGTGAGCTCGGCTTTGAATACGCCGAATTGAGCCACGGCATCCGCATCAGCCTGGTGCCGGGCATCCTTGATGCCGTGAAGGCGGGGGAGATCAAAATTTCGAGCGTGCATAATTTTTGCCCGCTGCCCGTGGGGGTGGACAAGCCCGCGCCGAACCTCTACGAGTTTTCCGCCGACCGCGAGCGCGATCGTCAGTTGGCGATCAAACATACGATCAACACGCTTGAATTCGCCCAGCGGGTCGGGGCGCCGCTCGTGGTGCTGCATTTCGGCAGCATGGATTTGAAGGATTACACCGGCAAACTCAAGGAACTCCTCGAACGCGGTGAAAAAGGTTCGCCGAAATTCTCGAAGGTGGTCGCCGAGGCCGGTGCCGCCCGCGAGGCGAAAAAGAAAAAATTTTATGATCATTCCCGCGAAACTCTGCGGCATCTGTTGACCGAAGCCAAATTTCGGGGCGTAAAATTCGGCATCGAAATCCGGGAGGCGGTCGAGGAACTGCCGGTGGAATCTGACTTCAAATCGCTGCTGGAGGAATTTCCTGCGCCGAATGTTTATTATTGGCACGACACCGGTCACGCTCAGATCAAGGAAGACCTTGGGTTTATCAAACACGCGCAGTTTCTGGCGGAGCGCGCCGACCGGCTGGCGGGTTTCCATCTGCACGATGTGAAATTTCCCGCGCGCGACCATTTTCCCACCGGCGGTGGCGACATCGATTTTGCCGCGCTCAAGCCGTTCGTGAAACCGGAGCACATCAAGGTTTTTGAATTAAGCCCGAAGGTTCCGCTCGATTCGGTGCAGCGCGGCGTCGCGCATCTGAAACGCATCTGGGGCGACGAATAAATTTGCGATATCTGATTTACGATTGACGAGTTGGCTTGCAAATCTGTGCGTAAATCGTAAATCGTAAATCGTAAATGACTGTCGCCTCGACCAAAACCACCGCAAAAGAAATCGTTGCGCAGCTGCAACGCGCCGGCTTTGCCGCATTCTGGGTGGGCGGCTGCGTGCGCGACTTTTTGCTCGGACGCGAGGCGCAGGATTTCGACATCGCCACAGACGCCAGGCCGGAGCAGGTGGAGAAGCTTTTCCGCAAAACCATTCCCGTCGGCAAAAAATTCGGTGTCATTATTGTGGTTGAAGGCGGCCAGCAATTTCAGGTGGCCACGTTTCGTGCCGAGGCGGATTACCAGGACGGTCGCCGGCCGGAGACGGTGGTTTTTGCCAATGCCGAAGCCGATGCCTCGCGCCGCGATTTCACGGTGAACGGGCTTTTTTACGATCCGCTCACGGAAAAAATCCACGACTGGGTTGGCGGCGAAAAAGATTTGCGGTCGAAAATCATCCGCACCATCGGCCAGCCGGAGGAACGCTTTGGCGAGGATCATCTGCGGATGCTGCGGGCGGTGCGGTTTGCGGCGCAGTTAAATTTTGAGATCGAGCCGCCGACGTTCGCCGCTATTCAGGCGCTCGCGCCAAAGATTAAGCTCATCAGTGCTGAACGTGTGCGTGATGAATTGGTTAAATTGTTCGCACCGCCAAGTTGGAGTTCAAGCTTTAGCTTGTCCGGGGACACGCTGCAGCGTGAACTCCAACAACCCGCCGCCCGCGGTCTGTTCTTGCTGCGCGATAGCGGTTTGCTGGAACATGTTTTGCCGGAAGTCGCGGCGACGATTCATTGCGAGCAGTCGCCGGATTTTCATCCGGAAGGCAGTGTTTTTAACCACCTTTGCCTGATGCTGGAAAATCTTCCGGCAGGAGCAAACGAATCGCTGCCGTGGGCGGTGTTGCTGCATGATATCGCCAAGCCGGTGACGGCGGAACGTGATGTGGAAACGGGGCGGATCCATTTCTATGGCCACGAAAAAGTCGGCGCGGAGATGGCCGAAACTATTTTGCAGCGGCTGCGGTTTCCAAATAAGCAGACGGAAGCCATCGTGGTTTGTGTGCGAAATCACATGCAGTTCAAGGACGTGAAGCAGATGCGCAAGGCGACGCTGCGGCGGTTGCTGTTGCGCGAGACGTTTCCGCTGGAGCTGGAGTTGCACCGGCTGGACTGTCTTGGCTCGCCAGGTGGTTTGGAATATTACGATTTTCTGGTGCAGCAGGCGGAGGAATTGAAGCATCAGCCCGCTCTCCGTCCACCGTTGCTGACGGGCGATGATTTGATTGCGCTGGGTGTCCAGCCGGGCAAAGTGCTGGGGGCATTGCTGGCGGAAATTCGCGAGCTGCAACTGGCGGATGAATTGGCAACGCCGGACCAGGCGCAGGCTTGGGTGAAGAAAAAGTTGGCGAACTAATTCTACAGCGGCGAGTAGGCGATGGTGCGGATTTCGAGCTCGCCGCCTTCGCTCTGGATGCCGATGCAGCCGGAATTGATGGTGCATTCGGTGACTTCGTTCACCAGTTTGCCGTTAATGAAGGAAGTGACCTTGTTGTTTTTGCAGATGGTTTCGGCCTTGTTCCATTCACCGACGGGGCGTTCCATGGATTCACCGTGAAAAGGAACCGGGGTGTTTTTATCCATGCCTTTGTGCTCCTTGGCTTCCGCGCCTTCCATCAAAAATAGGTCGCCCTGACGGGTGTGTTTGCCCTGAACTTGAACGCACTGCGGCCAGACTTTGTCCGGCGGTTGGATATGAACGAGGATGCCGGTGTTGTCGGCCTTGGGTGCGATTTTCACAAAACGCCATTCCACGGTGAGAAAATAATTGCTGTAAACGCCGCTGGTGCGGATATATCCGGTGGGCTTGCCGGTGCAATGAATGACCCCATTGGTGACGCACCAGGTCTGCTGCGGGTCGGCGTTATCCTTCATGCAGAAAGTCCATCCGGAAAAATCTTTTTGATTGAACAACACGACGGTCATTTCGCGGTTTGGCGCGGGTGGATAAGTCGGGTCGGTGTCTTGCGCGAGGCCAACCGTTGCCGCCAGGAAAAGGTATGCTGCAATGGATTTCATGCGGCGAGAATTGCGTTCTCGCCGTGGCAAGTCAAGTGCGTCACGACAGGATTTTTTGCACGTGCTGGCAAACCAAAGCTGGCGGCAGGGCGCGCATGCATTCGTCGGTTTTCTCAATGGTGCAATGTGACTTTAAGCAGGGTGAGCAGGGGAGGTCGAGGCGCAGCGCATTTTCCAGTTGGCCGTAGGGACCGGTGCGGCGCGGCTCTGTCGGACCGAAGAGCGCGACGAGCGGTTTGCCGAGTGCGGCCGCCACGTGCATTGGGCCGGTGTCATTGGTGACCATCAAATCGCAGCGGCGGACCCACTCCACCATTTCCGGCAGTGAAGTGGCTCCGCACAAATTCAGACAGCGGTCCGGCGCGGATTGTGAAATGATTTCACCGAGCGGGTGGTCGTTTTTGCCGCCCAGAATGGCGAACCGCACCTCCGGAAATATTTGTGCGAGCGAATGGATCAGTTCCCCGAAATGTTTTGCCGGCCAGCGTTTGTTTTGCCAGCGGGCGCCGGGCGGCAAAGCAATCCAGCGAGGAGGGCGGCGGGCGGCGGGCGGCGGGGGCGCGATTGCCTCGGGCCATTTGCGCATTATTTCAGCGGCGACCTTTGGCCGTTCTGGCAGCCAGACGAAGTTTTTATGAACCGGCACGTCGAGCGGCGGCAGCACGGAAAGATACCAGTCCACGGCGTGGGTGTGAAAAGATTTTCGCGGCACCGCGAGATCGTAAAAGCCGCGGGCGCCTTCGCGGGTTTCATCGAGGCCGGCCAGAAATTTTCCGTTGGCGAGCCACGAAAAGGCGGCGCTGCGGAGCAGGCATTGCAGGTCGATGACGAGATCGAATTTTTGCGCGCGCAGCCAGCGGATGCTCCGGAACATTTCGGGCCAGTATTGTGGCTTGGCCCAGCGTTTGCGCTCGAAGCGAACGACCCCGGTCAAATCCGCATCTCCTTCAATGAGTGGAGCGAGCGTGGAGTCAATCCACCAAAAAATCTCGGCCGCGGGATAACACTGCTTCAGCAGGCGCAGCACCGGCAACGCTTGAATCACGTCGCCGAGCGAACTTGGTTTGAGGATGAAGATTTTCACGCGGTTCAAAGTTCAGGGTTCAAGGTCGCGCGCGGAAACTCTGAACGCTGAACTTTGAACCGAGGACCTGATTTATCGCCCGAAAGCCAGCCGTTCGGCGAGGCGTTCTGGCAGCCCGGCATCGCGGATTTTTTTCTGCGCGGCGGCGATGTCATATTCGAGCCGGCGCAGTTCTATCGTTTGGGCATCCAGGTCGTAGAGGACGTAGCCGGCTTTAGGGTTGTTGTCCCGCGGTTGACCGACGGCCCCGACGTTGATGAAATATTTTTTTGAAGGATCCACTTTGAACTTGGAATAAGTGCCGCCGCGCACCACGGTGTCGCGCATGAACGCAACGGGAACGTGGGTATGGCCGAAGAAACAGACCTGGGTGGTCTGGTAGGGAAAACTGGCGGCGGCGGCGAGTTTGTCCAACACATAGCCCCAGCGCTGGGGGGCGTCGAGCGTGGCGTGAACCATGGTGAAGTTCGCGGCCATGCGGGTGTATTTCAGTTCGCGGAGCCATTGCTTGTCGTCGTCGTTCAGCTGGTCGCGGGTCCAGTGGACGGCGTCAGCGGCGTGGGGGTTGAATCCTTCAAGATGATTGTCGGTGGAACAGTATTCGTCGTGGTTGCCCTTGATGCAGGGAATATTCATCTCGCGGACGATTTGCAGGCATTCATTGGGGTTGGCGTTATAGCCGACGACATCGCCCAGACAGACGATATGGGTGGCATTTTGGGCGCGGATATCTTCCAGCACAACCTGAAAAGCTTCCAGATTTCCGTGAATGTCTGCGATGATGGCGTATTTCATTGCTAACGAACTATTTCAAATCCCCGAAATTCATTTTTCGCGGGAAGCCAAGTTACCTGTTCGTCAGAGATAAATCCAGCAAGACCTGCGTCAAGAATGGCGATGCGAAAATCCGCCAATTCCGCGTGGCGGCCTTCGGCGATCAACTCCACTCGGCCGTCAGGCAGGTTGCGGATGACGCCGGTGACTTCAAAGCCGGTGGCGACGGTTTTGGCGGTGTAGCGGAAGCCGACGCCCTGAACGTTGCCGGAGTAAAGGACAATCATTCGCTGGCGGACGGGGTTGGTGGCGGTCAGTGACACGACGGGATGAAGCCAAAGGTGCGGCGGGGATGCAATATTTTTCCGGTGAAAGTAAATTATTTATGATTTATATTTGACCGAGAAGGGAATTTGGCTTAATCCATTCGCGCTGCCCTTGATGCGAAAATAAAAAATCGGTCGGGAGGTTGCGGCGTCGCAGACAACATGCTGAATACTAAACCATTTTTGACCATTGATTTCGGGGCGGGCAGCCTCAAACTCGCGGAGTTTGAAGCCCATGAAACCGGTGGCTTGCAGCTCAAGAACTTTGTCATCAAGCCGCTCGGCTTGGAAGGCTCGCAGGAGGGCACGCGGGAAAAAACCATCCAGCTGGCCTTGCAGGAGGTGCTGGCCGAAAAGGGCATCACCGCCAAGAACGTTAATGTCTGTGCCCCGGGTTTCCATGTTTTCTCCAAGTTTGTCAAATTGCCGCCGGTCGATTCGGGCAAGGTGGAGCAAATCATCCAATACGAAGCGCAGCAGAATGTGCCCTTCCCGCTGGCGGAGGTGGTTTGGGATTATCAGATTCTTGGCTCGGCTCCCAGCGGCGAACTGGAGGTGCTGCTGGTCGCCATTAAGGCGGAAATTGTCGAAGGACTTTTTCGGGTGGTAGGCGAGGCCAAGCTGAACTTGCATCTGTGCGATGCTTCGCCCGCCGCGTTGTGCAACGCGTTCCGGTATAACTATGGTGAGCTGGAAGATTGCACGATGTTGCTGGACATCGGGGCTAAGACGAGCAGCCTGCTGTTTTTTGAAAAAGGGAAAGTCTTCTCGCGCGGCATCAATCTGGGCGCCAACACCATTACTCAGGATTTTGCGAATGAGGCCAAGTTAAGTTTTAACGAGGCGGAAAAAATCAAGATCGCTGAAGGTTTTGTGAGCCTTGGCGGCGCCTACGAGGAGCCCGAGAACCCTCATCAGGCCGCCATTTCCAAGATTGCCCGCCAGTTCATGACCAAGCTGCACATTCAGATCAATCAGACTTTGCAGTTCTATCGGGGCCAGCACGGTGGTTCGCCCCCCCAAAGATTATTTCTCTCCGGCGGCGCTTCCATCATGCCCTATACCGCGCAGTTCTTTGCGGAAAAATTGAGTGTGCCGGTGGAATATTTCAACCCCTTCCGCAACGTGCAGATCAACCCGGCGGTGAATCTCGAAGAGCTGGCGCGCGTGGCCCATTCGTTTGGTGAAGTGGTTGGCCTCGGCTTGCGCAACATGGCCAATTGCCCGGTGGAAATGAATTTGATGCCGGCCAGCACCCTGCGCTGGCAATCATTCAACCGGAAAAAGCCATATCTGGTCGCCAGCGTGATTTTCATGCTCTTGGTGGCTTTCGCGGTTGGTTTCTTGTTTCAAAAACTGGCCGCCAATAAAGAATCAGAGATTGAACGGCTGGGGCCGGATGTTCAGGAGAAGAATAGTCAGGCGCAGAAGTTTGATAAGGTATACAGCCGATTGAAGAAGACGGAGAGCGAAGCGGCGCAGATTGCGACTTGGATGCAGCAGCGTTATTATTGGGCGGATTTTCTGTCCGAGATGCGCCGCGTGCTCCTGCGTGGCGAGGAAAGCATCCGGATGAAATTCGCCCAAAAGAATCCGAGCATTGATGCGGGTCTCTGGATTGAGCAGCTGGTCATGCCCTCTGCCGCCGCGTCAACCTCCCCCGAACCTGCCGCGACCAATCCTAAAAAGGTGGTAACGCTGATCTGTCGTGCTGTGGATTTGACCAAAGTGAGCGGGGATGCGGATGCCAGCACCAGTATCGTTTCCGCCGCCGCCACGGCCATAAAAAGTTCGCCGATGGTGGATCCGAATGCGACGGCGCTGGTCGGTCAGGTCACTCCGGATGAGTCAAACAACACCTTCACCTTCACGATTAACGTGACGCTGCTTAACCCGCCGACTTTTTAATATGAGTTGGATTAAACGAAATTTATTTTTTGCCCTGGGGGGAGTCATCGCCTTGGGATTGCTCGGGGGGGCGGGTTTTTATACTTACAAAGGGTGGTCGCTAAATTCCGATGCCAAACAGAAGCTGAACGAAAGCTACGGCACGCTTAAGAGTCTTGCCCAGAAAACCCCTGCACCTGGCAATGAAGAAATTAACAACACCGCCATTGCCGCCAGGCAGGAACAGCAATTGCGTGAATGGATCGCTGCGGCCAAGACCTATTTTTCACCGATTCCCCCTTTGGCGCCGGATATCACCACCAGCGAGTCGTTTGTTGGGCTGTTGCAACGGACCATTGATCAGCTGTCGCGCGAGGCGGCCGATGCCGGGGTGCTGCTGCCGCCAAAATATTACTTCTCGTTTGCCGCGCAAAAAGGCAATTTTGATTTGGAGACCAATAGTTTGGGGGCCTTGGCCGCCCAGCTGGCCGAGGTGAAATCCATTGTGGAAATTCTTTTTGCTGCGCATGTCAATGCGCTTGATGGGGTGCAGCGAAGTCGGGTGGCTAAGAGTGATGGGGCTGGGTCCGGTTCGGATTTTACCGAGCAAATGCCCGTCGTAAACGATTTGGCGGTCATTACTCCCTATACCCTTTCTTTTCGATGTTTTTCAGTGGAACTGGCCCGCGTTATTGCCGGTTTTGCCGCCTCGACCAATGCGTTCATCGTTAAATCCGTCATTGTCCAGCCGGCCAGTGTGGCGACCACCGCCGGCGGCGCGTCGGGTGCCGCCCCGTCCGCCTTGCCATCTGCCGGCGAGCCGGCACCGGGAGCCGTTGCTGCGCCCGTGGCGCGACCTGTTTCGCCGCGGGGTGGATTGAAGACTGTTTTGAAGGAGCAATTGCTTCGGGTTACGATGGATGTGAAACTGGTGAAACTGCTGCCCAAAAGTTAAGATGGACTTTCTCAAAAAAAACTACGAAAAGATATTGCTCGGCCTCGTGTTGTCCGGGTTGATTGGCGTGCTGGGCTTCATGCTGTTTTATATTTCCGAAGACAAGGCGGAGATGGCGCAGACGCGGAAAGATTTGGTCAATCCGCCGGTCAAGGCGTTGCCGGCTTTGGATTTGACCGTTCAAAGCAATGTGGTGGCGCGCTTGCAGACGCCCATCAATCTGGATTTGGAAGCCAATCATAAGTTGTTTAATCCACTCGAATGGCAGCTGGGCTTGGATGGTAATCCGATCAAGGCGGTCACTCGGACCGGCCCGAATGTGATTGTGGTTACCAACATCACCCCACTGTATTTGATTGTTACCTTTGATTCAGTGATTACCAACACTGCGGGCTCGCTTTATGTCATCGGCGTGGAAAGGCAGGCTGCTCCGCTGGCCTTAAAGCGCCGCAAGCAGTCGTATTATATTTCGATGGGCGACAAGCCCAATGACACTTTTGCGTTGATTGGGATAAAGGGTGCCGCTGAGAAGCCGGATTCATTGACGCTCAAGTTGCTCGATACCAGCGAAACTCTGTCCATTGTCCGGGACAAACCGTTTCGCCGGGTGGATGGCTATTTGGTGGATTTTCGTTACGACCCGGATAAACTAGTGTTCACCGCCCGGCGCAAGAACGACAAGGTGTCTTTTGGCGGTGGGGATTATGCCGTGTTTGATGTCAACCAGAACGAGTTGATCCTGTCCGATCAATCCAACCAGAAAAAAACTTCATTGCCATATAAGCCCTGAGTGTTAACAATATCCTCATTCACATTAAACCGCATACATTGATTGCCACGAACTAGATTTTGCCATGACTAAAACCAACCTTCTTACCCTCGGACTTGCGGCTCTCTTGAGCTTTCCGTCGATCTTGTCGGCGCAGGATAACCCCACCTCGGCGGCTGTAAATGAAGCCGTGTTGCGCCAGGCCAAAACCATCGAGCTTCGCCAGAAGTTGGCGGATGCCAAGACCGTTGCCCTGCATGGCAACGTGGTGGGTGCCGCCAAATTGTATCAGGAATGCTGTACCTTGGTCGGGCAGGTCGGCTCGGGTATTGATTCGGAATCCGCTCAGGCCATTGCGGGCTTGACCAAAACGCGTTTGGCGCTGGCTCGTGATGCCCAGAGCCGCGGTGATTTGCATGAGGCGGACGTGCAGGTTCAGCAGGTTTTAAAAACTGAAAAAGAGCTGAAGATTCATTCCACCGCGAGCGCGGCCTCCGCCTTCAAGGAGCAAAACGATCAGATGCTTGCCGCCATGAAGGGCCGCATGCCCGGTACGGAAACGCTGGATCAGGTTCCAAAAATCACGCAGCAAAAAGTTCAGTCAGGCACGCTCGCGCAGGATGGCAAGCTGCTTTATGAGATGGGCAAACTGGCGGAGGCGGAAGTAAAACTCACCGAAGCCGTGCAGATCGATCCGGATAATACCGGTGCCAATTATTATTTGAATCTCATCCAGCAGTCCAGAATCAAACGCGACCTGACTAAACACACGGTGGACACCCAAACGCGTATCGAGCAGGTGGAAAAGGAGTGGGTGTTGCCCAACCCGCGCGCCTTGCCGGTGCCCAACCCCTATGTTACCAACAACCTGATTTTCACCGGTCCGGGTCGGCAGGCGATCATGGCTAAAATGGACCACATTCAGTTTGAAAGTTTTTCCACTGGCGAGGGCATGCCGTTAAGTGTGGTGCTCCGCACCATTTCTGATGAGGCCAAGAAAAGGGATCCCGACCACAAAGGCATTAATATCTTGATTCATAACACGGATGCATCCGGCCAAGGTGCTTCGACCGCAGTGGACCCGGCCACAGGTTTGGCTGCCGCTCCGGCTGGCGGCATCGGTGGCGGTGGGGAAATTGGCGGCTGGCTGGTCAAAATTCCGAGCCTCACGGATGTCCGTTTGACCGATTTGCTGAACGCAATTATTTTAACCTGTGACCATCCTTTGAAGTTTTCCGTCCAGGATTTTGCCCTGGTATTTGAATCTCGAGGTACTGAAAGCCCCGATCTTTCCATGCGCACATTCCGGGTGGATCCCAATACCTTTGCGTCTGGTCTGGATCGGGTCAGCGCTTTGTCCTTGGCTGGCAGCGGCAGTAGTGGTGGCAGTGGTGGCAGTGGCGGTGGCGGTGGCGGTGGCGGCGGCAGCAGCAGTAGTAGTCAGGGTGCCATTTCGATCGGTATTGTCCGTGCCTTCGGGGCCGCCCAGCAGGGTGGTCAGGGCGGTGGTGGCGGCGGTGCCGCCGAGACGCCCGGGACTCGCTTGAAATACGTCACCGAAGTGACCAAGAGTCAAACTGCCAGCACGGAAGCCAAAGAATTCTTTACGGCCTTGGGAGTGGATTTTGCCAATCCTGCCGGCCAGACGTTGTTTTTTAATGACAAACTAGGCTTGCTGTTTGTCAAAGGTACTTCGGCCAATCTTGATATGATTGAACGGATTATTCAGACCTTGAATCAGGTTGCTCCCCAGGTTCATGTGAAAACCCGTTTTATTGAAGTGGCGCAGTTGGATGATAAGCAGTTGGGTTTTGACTGGTATATGGGCCAGAACAATGTCAACAGCTCAAAGGGGTTGGTGATTAATGGCGGCAATCAATCTGGGTTGATTGTGAACCAGAGTGGTAGTCCTATTCTGAGTTCCGTCACCAGCGGTTTACGCACTTTGGATTCTTCAGGTAACTTGCAAACTTTGGCTAGCTCCAGCGCCATTGGGTCCTTCTCTGGCATTTTGACCAGTCCACAGCTTCAAGTGGTGCTCCATGCCCTTGACCAGCGGTCCGGTACCGAAACGCTCGGGGAACCTGAAATCACCACCACCAGCGGTCGGCAAACCCAGATGCGCGCCACCAAGGTGAGAACCATTATTGTTGGCGCCGAGACTTCAACGTCATCTTCAAGCACCGGCGGCACTGGCGGCACCGGTGGCACCGGCACCTCGCTGGCGACGATTACTTATACCACCAGCCAGATCGAAGAGGGGCCGGTTCTCGACGTGATTCCTTGTGTGTTATCGGACGGATACACGATCAATATGGCCATTATTCCCTCCATGACCGATTTTCTGGGTTATGATTCCCAACCGACTCTCAATATTCAAACCTCTGCCGGTTCTGGTGCTAATATTGGTTATGTAGGCGTGATGCCGCCCCTGCCTCTATTCTTCATCCGTCAATTGGCCACCACGGTGAACGTCTGGGATAGCCAGACCGTGGCGCTGGGCGGTCTGATTACTTCCTATGAAAGTACCGTCAAAGACAAAGTGCCGGTGATCGGCGACCTGCCGCTGGTCGGACGCTTGTTTCAAAGCAATGCCAAGACCACCAACAAAAAGAACCTGATGATTTTCGTCACGCCCTCTATTGTTGATCCGGCTGGTAATCGCGTGCATGCCGACAGTGATTTGCCCTTCGCCCAGACCGCCGTTCCGTCGCAGCCCGCAGGTGCCGGACAAATCACCGAGACGGTCAAGCCGGTCAGCCTTTCCGAATTGCAGAAGTGATTCGGCTGCTGATCGTTGACGGCCACGCCTACGCCTACCGGGCTTTTCACGCCATCCGTGAATTGCTCGGCCCGTCCGGCCAGCCCACCAACGCCATCTACGGCTTTGTTAAAATGCTCCAAAAAATGCGGGCGGCCCTCGAGCCCTCGCATCTGATTGTCGTTTGGGATGGCGGCCTTGATGCCGGACGCATCGCGGCCCATCCTGAATATAAATCCCACCGGCCGGAAATGCCGGAAGGATTGCGTCCGCAACTGGACGAGCTGGTTCAATATTTAGCCGGTGCCGGCATCGCCAGTTTTCGCGGCGATGGGATTGAGGCGGATGATTATATTGCCTGTCTGGCGCGGCGGGCGGCGGCGGCCGGTTGCGCCGTGGTGATTGCCAGCTCGGACAAGGATTTCATGCAGTTGGTCTCGCCCCGGATTGGTCTGTTGAACCCCAATGATAAGTCTGGAACGATTTGGACGCGTGAGCAGGTGGTGGCTAAAACGGGCGTTGAGCCGGAGCAGGTGGTTGACTGGCTGGCGCTCATGGGCGACGCGGTGGACAACATTCCGGGGGTGCCGGGGGTGGGGCCCAAAACCGCCGCCGAACTCCTGAAACAATTTGGTTCCGCCGCCACCTTGTTGGAGCGGCTGCCCGAGGTGAAATCGGAAAAAATGCGGTCCGCCCTGCGGAGTTCGGTGGCAACCGTGCGGCGAAATTTGGACCTGGTGCGGCTCTGCGAAGTTCCTTGTGATTTTTCTCTGGAGTTGTTGGCGGTGAAGCCGGCGAACCAGGATCAATTGCATGGATTATATCAACGCTGGGGGTTCAAGGGGTTGCTGTCGGAACTGGAAGCCAGGCCGGTGGAACGCCAGGGGGAATTGATTTGAGTGCCATGAAACTTTTCGGTTTAACCGGTGGTGTTGGGATGGGTAAATCCGTCGCTGCCGGTTTTTTCCAAAGGCACGGGGTGAAGATCGTGGATACGGATGAGCTTGCCCGTGAACTCGTTCAGCCTGGACAGCCGGCGCTGGCTGAGATCCGGCGGCATTTTGGGCCGGATGTTTTCTCCGCCAGCGGCGAATTGAACCGCGCCGGGCTGGCCCGCCTGGTTTTTGCGAGCGCCTCCGCCCGGGAAAAACTCGAAACCATTTTGCACCCGCGCATTCGTGCGGCTTGGCAGGCGCAGGTTGAAACTTGGCGGATCGCCGGCTGTCCGCTGGCGCTCGTCGTCATTCCGCTGTTGTTTGAAACGCAGGCGGAAAAACATTTCGACAAAATCATCTGCGTGGCTTGTTCCGCGGCGACGCAGCACGGGCGATTGCTTCAACGCGGCTGGACGCCGGAACAAATCCGGCAGCGGATTGCCGCCCAGCTTCCTGTGGCGCTGAAAATCACTCGTTCGGATTTCGTGATTTGGACGGAGGGGGCGCTGGCTGTTTGTTCCCGTCAGGTGGAAAATATCATGTTAAGCACGGCGCCAGTGGCTGCGTGACACCGATAATCCTCGGCGATTTCTTTGCTGTGCCATTTTTGGGCGGGTATGCTAGGCTTTGGCCGCATGATTCTTACTCCCGAAGAACTTCGCAGTCTGGTTGAACTGAAACATCAGTCGCCGCATACCCTTCTCGGCATGCACCCGCTCGGCGACCAATCCGGTGTCGTCGTCCGTGCTTTATTGCCCGATGCCAAAAGCGTGGAGGTTCAGCCCGTGCATGAAAAGAAAAAGCCCGGGTTTGCTTTGGCGCGGATTCCCAACACTGACGTTTTTGAAGGCGTTACCAGGGCGGCTGTCGCTGTTTACGCCTATGATCTCGTCATCACGGATCATCAGGGTCATGTGCGTCGCACGCGGGATGCGTTTTCTTTTCTGCCCACGCTGGGCGAATCCGACTTGTATCTCTTTGGCAAGGGCGACGAGCGGAGAATCTACGAAAAACTTGGCGCTCAACTGCGCACCATCGATGGCGTTCACGGCACCAGCTTCGCTGTTTGGGCCCCGAATGCGCAGCGGGTCAGCGTGGTCGGCGATTTTAATCATTGGGACGGACGGTTTCATCCGCTGCGCTTGCTCGGCGCTTCCGGCGTTTGGGAAATCTTCATCCCCGGCGTCGGGCAGGGCGCCCATTACAAATTTGAAATCTGCGATGCCCATGGTCAGGTCAAGTTGAATACCGATCCCTTCGGGTTCTTTTTTGAAGTCGCACCGAAACAGGCGGCGATTGTCTGGGAGACTAAAAACTTCAAGTGGACGGATGACGCGTGGCTGAAAAAACGCCGCGAACGCGATGCGCTCCGCTCGCCGATGAGCGTCTATGAGATGCACGTCGGTTCGTGGCAGAAGAAGACCGCGACGGAATCGTGGAGCTACCGCCAGCTCGCCCGGCCGCTCGTCGAATACGTCACCCGCCTTGGCTTTACCCACGTTGAATTCATGCCCGTTGCGGAACACGCGTTTTACCCTTCTTGGGGCTATCAGGTCACTGGCTTTTACGCGCCGACAAGCCGCTTTGGCACGCCGGAAGATTTTCAATTCCTCGTCAATGCGCTGCATGCCGCCGGCATCGGCGTCATTGTGGACTGGGTGCCGGCCCATTTTCCGCGCGATGCGTGGGCGCTGGCCAAATTTGATGGCACGGCGCTTTACGAGCATGAGGATCCGCGCAAAGGCGCGCATCAGGATTGGGGGACTTTGATTTTTAATTTTGGCCGCCACGAAGTCGTTAATTTTCTCGTCGCCAATGCCTTGTTCTGGTGCGAGCGTTTTCATATTGACGGTCTGCGCGTGGATGCGGTCGCCTCGATGCTTTATTTGGACTACTCGCGCAAAGCCGGCGAATGGATACCCAACCAGTATGGCGGGCGGGAAAATCTTGAAGCGATTGAGTTCTTGAAAAAATTCAATCACATCACCCACACGGAATTTCCCGGCGTCATGACCATCGCCGAGGAATCCACGGCCTGGCCGCAGGTCACGCGGCCGCCTTACCTCGGCGGGCTGGGCTTCTCCTTCAAGTGGAACATGGGCTGGATGCACGACACGCTCGGTTATTTCAAGCACGAGCCCGTTCACCGCAAATATCATCAGAATGACCTGACCTTTGCGATGCTCTATCATCACAATGAGAATTTTGTGTTGCCGCTTTCCCACGATGAAGTCGTTCACGGTAAAGGCTCGCTGATCGGGCGGATGCCGGGCGATGACTGGCAGAAATTTGCGAACCTCCGCACCCTGCTGGCATATCAATGGCTGTTCCCCGGTAAAAAATTGTTGTTCATGGGTGGGGAGCTGGGGCAGCGCGCGGAGTGGAACGAAAATGCCCAGCTCGACTGGTGGCTGCTGGAGGCCGGCCCGTTCCATCGCGGCTTGCAGCAGTTCGTCGGGGACCTGAACCGGCTTTATGCCGCTTCGCCTGCGCTCTGGCAGGGCGATTATGACCACGCGGGCTTTCAATGGATCGATTGCAACGACCGTGAGAACAGCGTGCTCTCGTTCCTGCGTCAGACCGCCGACGGCCAGAACCATACGGTCGTCATCCTGAACCTCACACCCGTGCCGCGGCTGGATTATCGCCTCGGGGTGCCGTTGGCCGGCCCGTGGCAGGAAGTCCTGAACAGCGACGCCGGGATCTATGCCGGCAGCAACGGGGGTAATTGCGGCGGCGTGACGGCGCAGGAAATTCCGCTGCATGGTCAGGCGGCTTCCGCCGGGTTTTTCCTGCCGCCCTTGAGCGTGGTTGTGTTTCAGGCGAAAGCCTGATGGTGGGGATGGATGGAATTTTTTACGGCCCCGGATGCGCGCTTATGCAACACCGATTTCAAATGAATCGAATCTATGTGTTGGTGTTTTATCTGTGTCCGTCAGTGGCTTGACTTGATGATTATTTTTCCCGCGTATGAAACTGATTTCTTGGAACGTCAACGGCCTGCGCGCCGTGCTGAAGAAGAATTTTCTGGAATTTCTCGCCGCCGAGCAGCCCGATATTCTTTGCCTGCAGGAAACCAAATGCACGCCGGATCAAGTGGAACAGCTTTGGCCCGCGACTTATACAACGTTCTGGAACAGCGCGGAAAAGAAAGGCTATTCTGGCACGGCCATCTTCACCAAAGAACGTCCGCTCAAAGTCACGCCGCACATCGGCCTCGCCGAACACGACCGGGAAGGCCGCGTGCTCACCGCCGAATACAAGGATTTTTTCCTCGTCAATGTTTACACGCCCAATTCCAAGCGCGAACTGGAGCGCCTGCCGTATCGGCAGGTTTGGGACGCGGACTTTCTAAAATTCCTCAAGCAGTTGGAAAAGGAAAAGCCCGTCATCTTCTGCGGCGACCTGAACGTGGCTCACGCCGAGATTGACCTCGCGAATCCCAAGGCCAATGTCCGCAACCATGGCTTTACCGTTGAGGAGCGGGATGGTTTCAGTGCCTTCGTGAACGCCGGGTTTGTGGATAGCTTCCGCGCGTTTGAAAAGGGTGGTGGCCATTACACCTGGTGGAGTCCGATGTCCGGGGCGCGCTCGCGGAATGTCGGTTGGCGGATTGACTATTTTCTGCTGTCGCAAAGTTTGCGCCCGCGTCTGAAACAAGCCTTTATCCGCCCCGACGTTCTGGGCAGCGACCATTGTCCGGTGGGGATTGAATTGGCTTGAACTGTGGCGGCGGTCGATGACCGTCGCGGTGGTCGTCCGCTAGGACCGGCGGTTCAGCCATTGCACGCCCAGATCGCTCAAGGTCTTGGCCTTGAGGACGCGTTCGGCGAGCGGGAACACGACGCGTTCTTCCTTGTCGAAATGTTTGCGCGAGGCGGCGATGGCGTTCAGCAGGATCTTCTTCGCGTCCTTGAGCGTCCGCGCCTTCTGCACTTTTGCCAGTGTCGCCTCGATGTGTTCGTGCTCGGCATGAAAGGTTTCCTGCTGGCCCATCTGGTCGAAATAGGGTTCCAGCGGTTCGATGAACAAATCGTCTTCCGTCTTCGAATGGGGGCCGTGCAGTTTCTCCACCAGGGTGGCAAGGCCTTTCACCTCCGCCAAAGTCCTGACGCGGGGCACCGTCGTCTCAAGGTGGTCAAAAAGATTATGGAACACCGCGTGTTCCGCCCGCAAAACGTCTGTGATTTTCATGCTGCTGTCAGCTTGCGAAAGCGCCTATTTTGATGCAAGAGCAAATCCATTTGCCGCCGCGGCCATTCGCCGGTAAAACACCGGCCTGGATGCGCCAACCGGCGAACTGTTCCCGGCGATTGATCTGGTTGTGGCCGCCTCTGTCTGGCTCCCTCTCCTCGCTAAACGAGGAGAGGGCCGGGGTGAGGAGCCTCAGTTTTTTGGAAGTTTGACCCGCTTCAAATCCGGTGGAATGAATCTTTGCTCCTCCGCATTCTTCATCACTCGCACGCAGCCAGACCGTTGCTGGACGGCATGCCAGATTTCCAGCAAGCATCCTTCGCGATTTTCGCGCCAATGCCGGTTCCAAAATCGCAGCGTTTCGATGCCTTGTTCTGCCAGAAATTTCTCCCGCTCGGTGTCGCGCTGCATTCCATCGGGATGACCGTGTTGCGAGCCGTCCAGTTCCACGGCCAGTTTTGCATCGGCGCAGTAGATATCCAGAATATGATCTCCGATCGTGTGCTGTCGGCGGAATTTGAAACCGGCAAAACGCCGTCCGCGCAACGCCCGCCAGAGCGCCTTTTCGTCATCCGTCTGGTTGCGGCGGAGCTCGCGGGCGATGTGTTTGAGGCTCACGTCGGAAGGATGTTCTTTGCTGGAAATACTTCAAGCCCAGCGCATGTTTTCTCCCTCTCCTCGCTAAACGAGGAGAGGGCCGGGGTGAGGAGTCAAGTGGCACTCCGATTCAGTCCGCTTTGCCAGGTCAGTTTGGCTTCGGGCTGATTTGCGGGATTCGTGTCTGTCAGTGTCTGTCAGTTTGGAACTCTCCGGACTCGTCCTTGCGAATCTGTGTTTCATCTGTGTCCATCTGTGGCTAGGAATAATTCTCCATCCCCGCACACGAGCAAATCGGATTGCGGTCGCCAAAGACATTGTCCACGCGGCTGACGTGCGGCCAGAATTTGTAGTTCTGCAAATCCTTCGCCGGGAAGGCCGCTTGTTCGCGCGAATACGGCCGGTTCCACGCATCGCTGGCGATCTGGTCGGCTGTGTGCGGGGCGTTCTTGAGCAGATTGTTCTTCGCGTCGGCGGTGCCGTTTTCCACGGCGGTCATTTCCGCATGGATGGCGATCATCGCGTCGCAGAAGCGGTCGAGTTCGTGTTTGGATTCACTTTCGGTCGGTTCGACCATGAGCGTGCCGGCGACGGGCCACGAGAGCGTCGGCGCGTGAAAGCCGTAATCCATGAGTCGCTTTGCCACATCCTCGGCGGTGGTGGCGTGGAATCCGCGCAAATCCAGAATGCATTCGTGCGCGACGAGGCCATGATTCTTGTAGAGCGTCGGAAAATAATTTTCCAGCCGCTTGGAGATGTAGTTTGCGTTCAGGATGGCATATTTCGTCGCCTCCGTCAGCCCGTCCCCGCCCATCATCGCGATATACATCCACGAGATCGGCAGGATGCTCGCGCTGCCCCATGGCGCGGCGCTCACTGGGCCGATGTGTTGCTTGGAATGATCTTCGTCCAACCGCCCGGTGAACACCGGATGGCTCGGCAGGAAGTGAACGAGATGTTTCGCTACCCCGATCGGCCCCATGCCCGGACCGCCGCCGCCGTGCGGAATGCAAAACGTCTTGTGCAGGTTCAAGTGGCAGACATCCGCGCCAATAAAACCGGGCGAAGTCAAACCGACCTGCGCGTTCATGTTCGCGCCGTCCATATAGACCAGGCCGCCGTTCGCGTGGATGATGCCGCAAATCTCGCGGATGGTTTCCTCAAACACGCCATGGGTGCTCGGATACGTCACCATCAGGCAGGACAACTCATTCTTGTGCGTTTCGGCTTTCGCTTTCAAGTCGGCCACATCAATGTTGCCGTTGGTATCGCACGCGACGGCGGCGATTTTCATGCCGGCCATCGCCGCGCTGGCCGGATTGGTGCCGTGCGCGGAGGTCGGGATGAGGCAGAGGTTGCGGAGCGCCTCGCCGCGCGATTCGTGATACGCGCGGATGACGAGCAGGCCGGTGTATTCGCCCTGCGAACCGGCGTTCGGCTGCAGCGAAATGCCGGCAAATCCGGTGCATTCTTCCAGCCAGTCTTCAAGATTCTGGAACAGGATCTGGTAGCCGCGCGCCTGGCCGAGCGGCGCGAAGGGATGGATCTTCGCAAATTCCGGCCACGACACGGGGAACATTTCCGCCGCCGCATTCAGCTTCATCGTGCAGGAGCCGAGCGGAATCATCGAGGCTGTGAGCGAGAGGTCGCGCGCTTCCAGCCGCTTGATGTAGCGGAGCATTTCGGTCTCCGAGTGGTGGCGGTTGAAGACGGAGTGCTGGAGAAAATCCGATGTGCGGGGCTCGAAGCTGGAATCCGCGAGCTGAAATTCGCCCTCTGAAAGTGCGAGCGGTTTATCAAGGTTAAAAATTTCCCATATTTCCGACACCTCATTGAGGTTGGCGGTTTCATCAAGTGAAATGCCGATTGTGTTTCCATCAATCAACCGGAAGTTCATTTGGTGGGCGCTGCCGATGTTCAAAATGTCAGCGGCGCTTCCCGTTTTTATTTTAACGCAAATCGTGTCGAAGAAATGTGGTGTCGCAACGCGATGCCCGATTTGATTCAGGCCAAATGCGAGAATTTTCGTTAGTGCGTGAACCTTCGACGCGATTTTCTTCAATCCTTCCGCGCCGTGATAGCACGCGTAAAGTGACGCCATGTTCGCCAGCAGGGCCTGCGCCGTGCAGATATTGCTCGTGGCTTTCTCGCGGCGGATGTGTTGCTCCCGCGTGCCGAGCGCGAGGCGGAGTGCGGGTTTCCCGCGTGAATCTTTGGACACGCCGACGATGCGGCCGGGCATCTGGCGTTTGAATTCGTTGCGCGTGGCGAAAAACGCCGCGTGCGGTCCGCCATAGCCCAGCGGCACGCCGAAACGCTGCGCACTCCCAACGGCGATATCCGCGCCGAATTCGCCCGGCGGCTGGATGAGTGTCAGCGCCAGTAAATCCGTGGCCACCGTAAGCATCGCGCCGGCGGCATGGGCTTTTTCCCCGAAGCCGGAGTAATCATGGATCGCGCCGAAGGTGTCGGGATATTGCACGAGCGCGCCGAAAACTTGGTCGCTGAACTCAAAACTCTCGTGCTGGCCGATGACAATCTCAATCTTCAATGCCTCGGCGCGGGCGCGCACGACCTCAATGGTCTGCGGATGGCAGGCTTGAGAGATAAAGAACACATTGCGCCCGTCTTTCAGGCGGGAACACATCGTCATGGCCTCGGCGGCGGCGGTGGCCTCGTCCAGCATTGAGGCGTTGGCGATATCCAGCGCGGTGAGGTCGGTGACCATCGTTTGGAAATTCAGCAGCGCTTCCAGGCGGCCCTGCGAAATCTCTGCCTGATACGGCGTGTATTGCGTGTACCAGCCGGGGTTTTCGAGCACATTCCGCTGGATGACCGGCGGCGTGATGCAGTCGTAATAGCCCTGGCCGATGAACGAGCGGAAAACTTTGTTCTCGCCGGCGATGCGGCGGAGTTCGGCGAGCGCCTCAAACTCGCTGCGGGCGGCGGGCAGGTTTAATTTTTTCCCGGGCCGGATGGTCTTGGGCACGGCGGCATCAATCAAGGTGTCCAGATCCTTCTGGCCGAGGAGCGCCAGCATGGCGCTGGTTTCGGCCGCGTTGGGTCCGATATGGCGGCGGCTGAATGGGGCGGTCTGGGTCGGTAAATTTTTCGTCAAAGACATTCGTCGAAAATAAAGTTCGCAGCCGAAAAAAGCGAGTTGGATTTGTCTGCCGGACGGTTGTTGTTATAGTCGTTTCTGGCCACTTGGGGAACGATAGGGCGTGGCGGCGGCATGGGCGCCGCTAATAAAATCGTCAATCTTCCTCAGTGCCCAATGCCCGTGCATCTTACATGTTCTCCCTTTGCGCCCTTTGTTCCTTTGTTGTGAAATCCGGTCCCAGTGTTTCTCGTGTATTTTGTGTATTTCGTGTTTAAAAAAAGGTTTCCACTTTCCGCTTTCCGCTTTCCGCTTTTCTCTTGTTGAATGTTGGTTGTTGAATGTTTTTCCATCTTCCATCTGCCAGCTCCCAGCTCCTTCGTATTTCGTGGTTAATCACCCCCCTGTTTTAAAGGTGTTTTTCTGCATTGCGGCGCGGACGAGCCGGCACTGGCCGTAGTTGTATTTCCCGCCCAGCGATTCCACCACGCTGCCGAGGTTGCCGAAGCCGTGTTGTTGAAAAGCGGCGGCGATGTCGCGTTGGGCCGCGATGCTGACCAGCTCATTCATGGCCACGGCTTCGCCCGCGAGGATCGCTTCTTCCAGATGGCCAAAAAGGGTGCTGTCCTTGAGTCCCCGAATCCGGGTGATCTCTGAAATTGTTTTGCCGGCGCGGAACAAATGCAGTGTCTCACGCATCGTCTCATTGAGGCGCGGGCGGCGCGGCGCGGGGGGGGGCGGCGGCTTCGGTGAACGAATCGTCGGCAAACATCTGGCGGGCGTTGGTCTGCAAATGCGCCCTGATCTCGCCGAGAAACAGCGCGCCGAACTCGCGCAGCTTTTTGTCCCCGACGCCGCTGATGCGCGAGAATTCCCGGTCGCTCGCCGGATAAAACCGCGCCATCTGCCGCAGGGCCACGTCGGAAAATATGATGTAGGACGGCAGGCCGCGTTCGTCGGCCAGTTGTTTGCGGAGCGCGCGGAGTTTCTCAAACAGGGCTTCGTCGCAGGCGATTTCGCCGGCGCGCTGCTTCTGCGGTTCGTTGGGCTGGACGGGCTTGGTGAGCGTGATCTTCCGTCGCGTCTTGAGCGCGTCCCGGCCGGCTTCGGTGATTTCAATGATGTTGAAACATTCCGGGTTCTGGAACAGCAACTTCAGGCGGATGAGTTCGCGTCCGATTGCGCCCCATTCGGCGCGGGTGTGTTCGCCGCCGATGTTGTAGGTGGAAAGCTCGTGGTGGCCGAACTTGCGGACTTTTTCGGTGTCCGCGCCGGTGAGGACTTCGATGATGTGGTTCATGCCGACGCCGAAGCCGCCTTTCTCCCGGATGCGATAGACGCAGGAGAGGAATTTCTGCGCGGCGGTGGTTCCGTCCCAGGTGGCGCGCGGGGCAAGGCAGTTGTCGCAGCCGCCGCAGTTGGGTTCGCCCGCTTTTTCCCCGAAATACCCCAGCAAAAATTCGCGTCGGCAGCTGGCGATCTCCGCGTAGTGGATCATCTGCTCCAGTTGCGCGCGGGCGATGTCGCGCTCCTGCGGATTCGGTTTCTCGTCGATGAACCGCATCTGTTTCACGCGGTCGCCGGGGCTGAACATCAGCAGGCATTCGCCGGGCAGGCCGTCGCGCCCGGCGCGGCCGGTTTCCTGATAGTAGCCTTCAATGTTCTTCGGCAGGTCGTAGTGGATGACGAAGCGGACGTTCGGCTTGTTGATGCCCATGCCGAAGGCGATCGTGGCGCAGATGACGCGGGTTTCGTCGCGGAGAAATTTTTCCTGGTTGCCGGAGCGCTCGTCCGCGGTGAGGCCGGCGTGATAGGGCCGGGCGTTGATGCCATCCTCGGTCAGTTTGCGCGCGAGGGATTCGGTTGTCTTGCGCGCCTGGCAATAGATGATGCCGCCCTCGCCTTTGCGGGCCTTGATGAAGTCAACCATCTGCTCATACGAGCCGGATTTGGCGGCGACGCGGTAGGTTAAATTGGGCCGGTTGAAGCTGGCCAAATAGCTTGCGGGATTTTTGAGGTGCAGCTGCTCAATGATGTCGGCGCGGACGCGTTCCGTGGCGGTGGCGGTGAGCGCCATGAGCGGCACGCCGGGAAATTGATCGCGCAGCGTGGCGAGCTGCCGGTACTCCGGGCGGAAGTCGTGGCCCCATTCGCTGACGCAATGCGCCTCGTCAATCGCGAAGCGGTTCACGTTCCACTGTTTTAAATCTTCTAGAAAGCCGGACAGCATCAGTCGCTCCGGGGCGACGTAGAGCAATTTGAATTCGCCGTTATGCAGGCCGCGCAGGCGCGGTCTTGATTCGCCGGCGGCGAGCGAGGAATTCAACAGCGTCGCGGCCACGCCGGCCGCCTGGAGCGCGTCCACCTGGTCCTTCATCAGCGCGATCAGCGGCGAGACGACGACCGTGAGGCCGGGGCGCACCAGCGCCGGCAGTTGGAAGCAGAGCGACTTGCCGCCGCCGGTTGGCAGCACGGCGAACACGTCCTTCCCGGCGAGCGTGTCGCGGATGATTTCCTCCTGCAACGGGCGGAATGAGCTGAAGCCGAAATATTGTTTCAGCGGCGCGAGCAGTGGGTCGCGGTGCAGGTTCACACGCGCAGAGTAAAGTGACGGATGAAGACTGGCAAAATAATTGCCAAAAAACATGATGATGCAGCGATGAATTTGAGGTTGGAAAGGGCTTTTTGACTGAAATTTTCAAACTACTACATATTTGGTTGGCAAGCTTAAATCGCCACTACTAATGGTGTTATTTGCCTAAAAAACCCGCATTTTCGCATTGTGAAAACAGACGTTTTTTCATACCTTTTATGTATTCGTTGCCGCACCAAATTTTACCCGGAATTGCACCATAATTATGTCGAGTATTTCTGATTTGCCCGAAGAAAAAACCGCGTCGCCGGACAAGATTGCCGATGGCAATTACGACGCCTCCAAGCTGTCCTCGCTCAAGGGGCTGGAGGCGGTGCGCAAGAAGCCTGGCATGTATATCGGCGGCACGGATGAGCGCGCGCTGCACCATTGCGTGAGCGAGGTGCTGGATAATTCCGTGGATGAACATCTGGCCGGTCACTGCGACCGCATCGAGGTGACCATTCATGTGGACGGCTCAATTTCCATCCGCGACAACGGTCGTGGTATTCCGGTGGATATCAACAAGGATTCCGGTCTGCCCGGCGTCGAACTGGTCTTGACGACGCTCCACTCCGGCGGCAAATACGGCCAGGGTGGCTACAAATTTTCCGGCGGCACGCACGGCGTCGGCGCGAAGTGCGTGAACGCTGTGAGCGAATGGTTCGAGGTCGAGGTCTCGCGCAATGATCAGGTGTATCACATGGAGTTTGAGCGTGGCAAAACGACGAGAAAGCTCGAGGTCATCGGCAAGTCGAAGAGCACCGGCACGCACATCACCTTCAAGCCGGACTCGGAAATTTTCCGCGAGACGGTGGAATTCAAGATGGAAATCATCGCCCAGCGCCTGCGTGAGTTGGCGTTTTTGAATTCGGGTCTGGAAATCATTTTCGCCGACGAGCGCAAGTCCGCCGTCGAGCCGGAACGGTTTTATTACAAGAACGGCGTCGAGGAATTCGTCAAGCAGCTTAATAAGAGCAAAGAGCCGCTGCATCCCAAGCCGATTTCCTTCCGCAAGGAGATGAAGGAGAAGCTGGACGACAAGGACATCGAGGTTCACGTCGAGGTCGTGATGCAATACAACGATAGCTACAACGACCAGGTTCTTTGCTACACCAACACGATTCACAACCCCGACGGCGGCACGCATTTGTCCGGCTTCCGTAGCGCCGTGACGCGGGCCATCAATCAATACGCCAAGGCGAACGAGATCCTGAAGGAGAAAGACCCGCAGATCACCGGCGACGACGTGCGCGAAGGGTTGACGGCGGTGATTTCGGTGAAGCACAGCGATCCCAAATTTGAATCGCAGACGAAGGTGAAGCTGCTCTCGCCCGAAGTGGAGCGCATCGTCGGCTCCATCAGCTACGAGGGGTTGATGAGTTATTTCGATGCGAATCCGCCCATCGCCAAGCGCATCATCGAAAAAGGCCTCACGGCCGCTCGCGCCCGCGAGGCCGCCCGCAAGGCGCGCGAGGCCGTCCGCAAATCCGCCCTCACCGGCGGTGGCCTGCCCGGCAAGCTGGCGGATTGCTCCGACCGCGACCCGGAAAACACCGAGCTTTACATCGTCGAGGGTGATTCCGCCGGTGGCTCGGCCAAGCAGGGGCGCGATCGGAAATTTCAGGCGATTCTCCCGATTCGCGGCAAGCTCATCAACGTGGAAAAGGCGCGCCTCGACAAGGTGCTTCAGAATAACGAGATCCGCACGATGATCACCGCCATCGGCACCGGCATCGGCGATGGCGAGGGCGAAGGCGCATTCAATCTGGAAAAGCTCCGCTACCACAAGATCATCATCATGACCGACGCCGATGTGGATGGTTCGCACATCCGCACGCTGCTGCTGACGTTTTTCTATCGCCAGATGCCGCAGCTCGTGAAGCAGGGATTTGTTTACATCGCCCAGCCGCCGCTCTACTCGATTACGCGCAAGAAAAAGACCGATTACATTGATGACGATGTGCAGCTCAACCGCATCCTGCTGCAAAACGGCGTGGAGGAAGTGAAGTTGAAAAACCTCGCCGACGGCAAAGAATTCAATCCCCGGCAGCTCGAGGAAATTCTGGCGCTGCTCGAATCGCTCGACAAGCACGCGACCTACATCAAGCGGCTTGGCGGGGACTTTGCGGATTATGTCGATAAGCGGGCGAAGGACGGCACGCTGCCGCAGTTTATGGTGAAGGTGCGCGATGGCAACAACGACACGGTGCATTATTTCATCGCGAACCAGGAGTTGGAGGAATTCAAGCTGGCCAACAGCGACTTGTTCAACGGTGACACTGAGATGCGTAAGAAGGACGGCCCGACGCGCCGCGCGAAGATTTCCAGCCTGCATTTGGAAGGCAAGGCCATCGCGGACTTGCTGGGCAAACTGTCCCGGAAAGGCCTCGCTGTGGATCACTATGCCGCGCAGGACAAGCCGCTGTTTGAACTAACCGAGGGCGAGGGCGAGCGCGCGACGGTGACCCCGCTGTTCTCGATTCCTGAAATTCTGGCCGGCGTGAAAAATGTCGGCAAGAAGGGCATCCAGATGTATCGCTTCAAAGGCCTCGGTGAAATGGACGCCAAGGAACTTTTTGAGACCACGATGAATCCGGTCAACCGCAAGCTGCTGCGCATTGAACTCACCGACGCGATTGAGGCCGAGGAGATGTTCGTGACTTTGATGGGCGAAGAGGTTGAACCACGCCGTGATTTTATCGTGGATAACGCGCTGAACGTCCGCAACCTCGACGTATAAATCAAGATTTGACAATGTGGTCACGCGTGACTACATTAAAGTCGTGAAAACGAAACCAACTTTGAAATACCCGGAAATCAGGTCGCGGGCCATGGAATTGCGCGAAGCGGTGGCGCTGCCCGGCGTGGGGCTTTCCATCTCGGTGCGTGCGGCGAAGGCCAAGCTTTCGGCATTGCTGGAAATGGTGGCGGGCGGGCAGGAAGTCACCATCACCTCCGACGGTGTGCCGAAGGCCGTGCTGTCGCCGGTGGGCAAAAAGTCTTCCCCAAAAGTGTTCACGGGAACTTGGGAGCACCTGAAGAAAATGCCCCCGTGGCGCGGCGGGCCGACAGCCGAGGAAATCATCCGCGCCGACCGTGATGGGCGGGGTTGGTAAGCTATGTATCTGGACTCCTGCATCCTCGTCAAATTGCTGGTCGTGGAACCCGACAGCGAATTTTTCATCCGTTCGCTGGAGGGCAAGCCGCTCGTAACCTCCGAACTGGCGCAAACCGAAGTTTTCTCGGCGTTGCTGGCGCGCGAGCGCGCCGGGAAAATCTCGGCGGCTGACCGGCGGCGGGCGTGGCGGGAATTTGAGGCGCGAATCGAGGCGAAGGAAATACGCATCGAAAAAATGAATTCCATTATGCTCAACAAGGCGACCCATATGTTGGAGCGCTGTCATCCGAAAGTCCCGTTGCGCACGTTGGACGCCATTCATCTGGCGACGGCGGATTTGTGCCATGATTTTCCGTTGGTGACGACCGACGCGCGGTTGCGCGATGCCGCGCAGTTGATGGGCTATACCATTTTCCCGGAGGCTTAATTCTCCGACAAACCAAATCATTTACCAATCATGCCAGACGAAATTGAACCGAATCAGCCGCCGCAATCGCCGGAACAAAAACCCAGCGGCGGCGCTTACACGCAGGGCGAGAAGATCTCCAAGATCAACGTCGCCGACGAGATCAAGAACTCGTTCCTCGACTACTCGATGTCCGTCATCATTTCGCGCGCGTTGCCCGACGTGCGCGACGGGCTCAAGCCGTCGCAGCGTCGCATCCTTTACGCGATGGAAAACCTGTCGCTGTTTCCGGGGCGCAAGCACATCAAGTGCGCCAAGATTTGCGGTGATACCTCTGGCAACTACCACCCGCACGGCGAAGCGGTGATCTACCCGACGCTCGTCCACATGGCGCAGCCGTGGGCGATGCGTGAGAAGCTCGTGGATGGCAAGGGCAATTTTGGTTCTGTTGAAAACGATCCGCCGGCGGCGATGCGTTATACCGAGGCGCGCTTGACGCATCTGGGCGCGGCGCTGATGCAGGACATGGAGAAGGATACGGTGGATTTTGTCCCGAACTACGACGAACGCCTCACCGAGCCGAAGGTGTTTCCGGCGGCGTTTCCCAATCTGCTCGTCAACGGTGGCACGGGTATTGCCGTCGGCATGGCCACGAACATGGCTCCGCATAATCTCGGCGAAGTCGTGGATGGCATCTGCGCGCAGATTGATAAGCCTGAAATCACGATTCTGGAGCTGATGAAGTTCATCAAAGGGCCCGATTTTCCGACCGGCGGTTTCCTTTGCGGCGTTGAGGGGATCAAGAATTATTTCACGACCGGCAAGGGCAGTCTCAAATTGCGCGGTCGCATCGGCGTCGAGGAGATGAAGGGCAACCGCGAGCAGCTCGTCATCACGGAGATTCCGTTCAACGTCAACCGCGCTGCGCTCGAAGAGCAGATCGCGAACCTCGTCAACGAAAAGATCATCACGGAAATTTCCGCGATGCGCAACGAGTCGGACGAGCATTGCCGTCTCGTCATCGAACTGAAGCGCGACGGCACGCCGAAGGTCGTCATCGCCAAGCTGTTCCAGCACACGCAGTTGGAGGTTTCGTTCAGCGTCAATTCGCTGGCGATTGATCATGGCCGCCCGAAGACGCTCAATCTCAAGGAAATCATCCAGTGCTACATCGAGCATCGCCGCGAAGTCATATTGCGCCGCACGCGCTTTGAATTGAAGAAGGCCGAGGAGCGCGCCGAACTGCTGGAGGGCTACATTCTGGCGCTGTCAAATCTCGATGAATTCATCCACATCATCCGTTCCAGCAAGACGCGCGATGAGGCGAAAATCAAGCTGCTCGCGTTTGAGTGGAGTCGCGCCCAGGTGGAAAAGTGGGGCGTTCTCATCCGGCAGGAAAGCCGGTTGGAAGCGGGTCGTTACGCGCTGACCGAGCGGCAGGTGGACGCGGTTCTGGATTTGCGTTTGTATCAGTTGACTGGCCTGGAAATTGACAAGATTGACAAGGAATACCGGGCGTTGATCGAAGTCATCAAGGATTTGCTCGACATCCTCGCGAAGGAATCGCGCGTGATGGCGATCATCAAGGCGGAGCTTCAAGCCATCAAGGAAAAACACGCCACGCCGCGCAAAACGGAAATTGTTCCCGACGAAGGCGAAATCGCCATTGAAGACCTCATCGCGAATGAAGGCGTCATCATCACGCTCACGCACAATGGCCTGCTCAAGCGCACCAACGTCAGCCAGTATCGCGCCCAGAAACGCGGCGGCAAGGGCGTCATTGGCATGACGACGAAGGAGGGCGAAACCGTCGAGGACAATGATTTCGTCGAGCATCTGTTCACCGCGAGCACGCATGACTACCTGATGTTCTTCACCAACACGGGCCGGGTTTATGTCGAGCGCGTTCACGAAATTCCCGACATGGGCCGGGCCGCGAAAGGCCGGAGCATCGCGAACTTGCTTGAGCTCAAGGCCGATGAAAAAGTCGCCGCGCTCATCCGTATTTTGTCGAAGACCGATGCGGACAAAGAAGACGTGACTTGGTTGCAGTCCGGGGAACTTTTCTTCGCCACCCGGCAGGGCACGGTGAAAAAAACCTCGCTCAATGAATTTTCCAACGTCCGCAAGGGCGGCATCATCGCCATCGGCATCGAGCTGGGCGACACGCTGATCGATGTCAAGCTGACCCGTGGCAGCACCGGCGAAAGCGATCCCGGCGATGATGTGGTGCTCATCACGAAGGACGGCATGAGCATCCGTTTCCATGAAGCTGACGTGCGCTCGATGGGTCGCGCCGCCGGCGGTGTGCGCGGCATCAGTCTGGAAAAAGATGACGCCCTGGTGGCGGCCGCCATCGTCGTGCCGGACGCTGCGTTGCTGGTCGCCGGCGAAAATGGCATCGGCAAACGCACCGCTTTCGATGAATACCGCGTTCAATCCCGCGGTGGCAAGGGCATCATCACCATGAAAACCGGTGAAAAAACCGGCGGGGTGGTCGGGGCGCTCACCGCCCGCGATACGGATGAGATCATGCTGATCACCGTCGGTGGCCAGATGGTTCGTATTCCTGTGGGCGGCATCCGCGAGGCGGGGCGTAACACCATGGGCGTGAAACTGGTGAATCTTGACGCCGGCGACAAGCTCCAGGCCATCGCGCCGGTCATCAGCGAGGACAAGGAAGAAGTTGCCACCTAATCCGGGGCGGGTGCTTGAAAATAGGGTTTGCTTGCCGGGCGGGAATGGTTTTAATTCGCCTTTCAATTGTATGAGAACCAGCAAAAGCCTGATGATGGCCGTCGGAATTCTGGCGGCGTTTTCCACCGCAGCCTTCGCCCAAATCAAGGTGGTGACCGTGACCAACGTCGTTACCGTGCTGGTGACCAATGTGGTGACGGTGACCAATCTTGTGGCTGCCGCGCCCGCCCCGGCCTCGTCGGCCGCCCCCGTTCCGGCGCCCCCCGCAAAGTACCCGTGGCTCAGTTCGGTTTCCGCCGGCCTGACGCTGACGCGTGGCAACAGCAGTTCGACGCTTTTTAACGCTGATTTTGTCACCAAGAAAAAGACGCCGTATAATGAATATGCCTTGGGTGCCGACACCGCCTATGGCAAACAAAATTCCAAGGAAACGATTAATAATTACCGCGCCTTTGCTCAGTGGAACCACCTGTTCTCGGAGCGGTTTTTTGGTTACCTCCACACGGATGGCCTGCATGACAGCATCGCCGACCTGGATTACCGATTCAATCTGGGGCCGGGCGCCGGCTATTATTTTTTGAAGGGCAAGCAAACCTCACTGTCCGCCGAGGCTGGTGCCGGTTATCAGGCGCAAAGACTGGGCGGCAAAGATGTAAGTTTTGCCACCTTGCGCCTGGCTGAGCATTTTGAACACAAGTTCAATAACCGCGCCCGTTTGTGGGAAAAAGTGGAACTGCTGCCGCAGGTGGATAAGTTCGACAATTATCTCGTCAATTTCGAGATCGGCATCGAAACCTCCATCACCAAGTCATTCAGCCTGAAAACCTATCTGGTGGACACCTACGCCAACCGTCCCGCGCTCAGTCACAAGAAAAACGACGCGAAGATCGTGGCCGCCGTTGCCTACAAATTCTAAGGGGAAAGCCGCTCAATTTTCCACGAGCCATCCGCCTGTCTTGAGTAGTGGAACCGGTCATGCAGCCGGCTGGGCCGGCCCTGCCAGAACTCGATCCGCTCCGGTTTCAATACGTAGCCGCCCCAGTTCGGTGGCAACGGCACGTCGCCGGGAAATCTCTTTTCCAGTTCGCGCCAATGGGTTTCCAGCACGGTCCGGTCGGAAATAACCTCGCTTTGATTGGAGGCCCAGGCGCCGATGCGGCTGCCGCGCGGACGGCTTTTGAAATACGCTTCTGATTCCGCGGGCGGCAGTTTGGTCACGGAGCCGCCCACGCACACCTGCCGTTCCAGTTCCGGCCAGAAAAAAGTCAGCGCCGCGTTGGGGTTTTGCGCGAGTTCGTGACCCTTGCGGCTGTCATAATTGGTAAAAAAAACAAAGCCGCGTTCGTCCACCGATTTCAGCAGCACCGTGCGGGACGATGGCTTGCCCTCGCGGTCAACGGTCGCGAGCGTCATCGCGTTGATGTCCGGCGGACGATGATTGCAGATGGCGCTCCAAAGTTTGAACAGCGCGATGCCGATTTTGCGCCACCGGCTTTGCGCCCGGTCCCCGGCGGCGGCGTGGAACCACGCTTCAAATTGCGAAATCGGATCGGCCGGCAGCGCCGCTTGGTCGAGCGCGCCGCGCCGGTAATCTTCGCGAAAATCGCCGAGGTTCATGTTACATCGGGCGGAAAACGGTCAGGCCGAGGGTCAAAATAAAAATCGCAAACGCCAGCCGGATCGCGCTGCCGATGCGGACCCGGGTTTCATTTGCCGTGGCCAGTTCCAGCAGGTCGCGCAGTTTCCACGGCGTGATGGTGAACCAGATTCCGGCCACCACGAGGACGTAGGCCCAGACTTGGATAACCATTACCAATGGCGATTCGCTGAGATGCGGCCGGCCGGTGTCCACCATGACTTTTCCGAGCAATAGCGCCAGCACGGCAATCGCGCGCACGGCCAGAAAATCCTTCACAAAAATGCAGGCGCCCACGCCGACGGCCGTGAAGCCCGCCATCATGTAGGGCTTGAACGCGGAAAAATCCGCGATGGGCTCGACGTTCACGTTCCACACAAACCACGCCGTGCCGAGCAGCATCAGGACGACGCCGGCGGCGAAGTTGCGCGGCAATTTGCGCGCGGCGGCGGCAAATTCTTTGGGCCGCGCCAGGCCGTAGATTTGCGGCAGGCTCATGCCGGCGCCGAGCAGGATGGACAAAAGCGACAGTTTCATGTTTGGAAATTAAACCACGAATTCACCGGAATAGACACGAAGAAAAGCGTTCCGTTCACTCCAATATTGCCGGGTCGCCGTAGAGCGTGAAGGAGCCGGTGCGCTCGATCTTCACGTCCATGAGCTGCCCCTGGTGGCGGGCGCTGCCGTCGAACAGCACGATGCGGTTGCAGCGCGTGCGGCCGGTGTAGCGCGCCGCATTTTTCTTGCTCGGCCCTTCCACCAGAATCTGAACTTGTTTGCCGATGAACGCGTCGTATTTGCGCGCGGCGATTTCATTGACGAGGTTCAGCAGGCGCTCATTGCGTTCCTCGCGGATTCCCTGCGGCACCTGGTCGGCCATCTCGGCGGCCGGCGTGTCGCGGCGCTGGGAATATTTGAAGATATAGGCGTTGTCGAATGCCACTTCGCGGCAGAGCGACAGGGTCATCTCGAAATCTTCCTCCGTCTCGCCGGGAAAACCGACGATGATGTCGGTATAAATGCCGATTCCCGGCTTGGCCTGGCGCAACTTCTGGATGATGCCGAAGTATTTTTCGCGGGTGTAGCCGCGATGCATCAGCTTCAGGATGCGGTCGCTGCCGCTTTGCAGCGGAATGTGCGCGCTCTCGCATAGCTTGGGCAGACGCGCGTAGGCCTCCACCAAGTCGTCTCCGTAGCCTTTTGGATGCGGCGATGTGAAGCGGATGCGTTCGATTCCTTCGATTTCGTGGACGGCGTCGAGGAGTTGGACGAAGGCGGTTTTGTGTTGGAGTTCAAGCTTTAGCTTGTCGGGCGTTGGTGTTTTTTCGGACCAGCTAAAGTTTGAACTCCAACCACGTTTCCCATAGCTCGTCACAATCTGGCCAAGCAGGGTGATTTCTTTCACGCCGCGGGCAGCGAGTTCCCGGCACTCGGCAATGATGTCAGGGATGGTCCGGCTGCGCTCTTCGCCGCGCGTCGCCGGCACGATGCAGAACGTGCAATGCTGGTTGCAGCCCTGCATGATGCTCACGAACGCGGAGACGGAGGTCTTGGCGTTGCCGTTGAGGAGATGTTCGCGGATGGCGGCCTCGCTCTTCGCCTCGGCGGCAGTGTCCACAATCTTCGTGCGTTTACCGGCGAGCAGTTCATCGAGATATTCCGCCGCGCGGTGAAATTTCTGCGTGCCGAGGACGAGATCCACGTCCGGCAGTTGGTCGAGGAGTTCTTTGCCTCGGCTCTGCGCCATGCAGCCCATGAAGCCCACAATTTGGTCGCGCTTCTCGCTGCGGGCGGTGCCGACGAGGTTGCGCATCTTGTTGATGGCTTTCTGCTCGGCAAAATCGCGCACGCTGCAGGTGTTCAGCAGCACCACGTCCGCCGTCGCCTCGGACCTGGCCAACGTATAGCCCTTGGCCACGAGCTGCGCGGCGACGGCTTCGCTGTCGCGCTCGTTCATCTGACAGCCATAGGTTTTGATAAAGACGCTCGGCATGGTTCGAGAGTCCGGGAATCTAATTCATCCGGGCGAACTTGGAAAGGCGGCAGTGGGGCGAAATATTTCACGCACAGAACGCACAGAATGCGAAGAAAACGTTTTCCTTCGTGAACTTCGCGACCTTCGCGCGACCTGTTTTTCTGGTTTGGAGCTCATGGAACTCATCCCTTCGAAATGAAGGATTAAATTATTTCAAAATAGGGCTGGAAATTTTAGTGGGCCTGCGCTTAATTGGCCTTGGTCATGAGCATCGAACCGACAGCGCACCGACCACCCGGCCACGCCGCCTTTCGGCGCTGCCGGTCAACCTTCAACCGGAGGACATCCCATGGACCTGCATCATCCGTTCGTTAAAGAGTTCCCCGCCCACCGCGAAACCATCCGCTCACTCAAGCTGGCGGACGGCAAGTTTCGCGCGGCGTTCGAGGAATATCACCAGTTGGACGATGAGATCTGCCGCATCGAGGAGGAGGTGGAGTTTGCCACCGACCAGCAGATTGACGAAATGAAATTCAAGCGCGCCAAGCTCAAGGACGCGCTGTGCGCCGCCGTGAAAAAGCACGAGGCCGCTCTGGTGCACTAAGTATTTCGGGCGAAAACGCCGTGCAGACCGCGACCACTGGTCGCGAGGGGAAGTTTTTATTTTCTGGCGTAAAGACACTTCACCCGGCTCCGAATGAATCAGCGCAGCCGGGTGAAGTGTTTTTCAGTGATTGTTATGATTGTCATGGTTCGCCTTGCGCTGGGCGGCTTCGGACACGACCTTTTCCGCCGTCTCTCGCGGCATTTCCTCGTAGTGGCTGAAAGTTTCAGTGTGGACGCCGGCGCCGCCGGTCAGGGAACGGAGGGTGCTGGAATAGTGATACAGTTCCGCCGTCGGCACGCTGGCCTTGATGACTTGGAACGCGCCTTCGGCCTCGATGCCGAGAATCTTTCCGCGTCGTGAGGAGAGGTCGCCCATGACCTTGCCCATGAAATCTTCCGGGATGCGGATCTCGACGGTCTCAATCGGCTCCAGCAACACCGGCCTGGCGGCGGTGAACGCTTCCTTGAACGCGAAGTAACCGGCGATTTGGAACGCGATGTCCTTGGAATCCACCGGATGCATCTTGCCGTCGTAAAAATCAATCTTTACATCCGTCACGCGGCAGCCGGCGAGGACGCCTTCGGTGCAGACCTGCGCCACGCCTTTCTCGACGGACGGCACGAAGTTGCGGTCCACGTTCTGGCCGACGAGCGACTGGGTGAATTCCACGCCGGTATCGCGCGGCTTCGGCTCGATGCGCATCCAGACTTCGGCAAATTGCCCCGCGCCGCCGGTCTGTTTCTTGTGCCGATACTTCGATTCGCCTTTGCCTTTGATTGTCTCGCGGTATTTCACGCGCGGCGCTTCGAGATCCACATGGACATTGTGCCGCCGGCGCAGGCGGTCGGCGATGACTTCGAGGTGCAATTCGCCTTGGGCGGAAAGGATGGTCTGGTGCAGTTCGCCGTCCACGACGTAGAGGAACGTCGGGTCTTCCTCGTGCAGCGCAGCGAGGCCGGTGGCGATTTTTTCCTCCTCGCCTTTCACCTTCGGAATCAGCGCGGCGTGGATGTTCGGCTTGGGGTAAACAACCTTTGGCAGCGTGAGCGGATGTTTCGGCGAGCAGAGCGTGTTGCCGGTGTGCGTGTCCTTCAGTTTCACCACCGCGCCGATGTCGCCCGCGCCCAGTGACGGGACATTCTCGCGGGTTTGGCCGTTGAGCAGAAAAATCTGCCCGATCCGCTCGGTGATTTTGCGGTCGCTGTTGAACAAATCCGTGCCGCTGCGGACTTCCCCGGAATAGACGCGGAAGAAAGACAGTTCGCCGAAGTGCGCCTCGCTCATCGTCTTGAAAATGTAGGCCACGGTTTCGCTGCCCTCGAGTTTGACTTCGGTGGCATTGCCGCTGGCGTCAATCGCCGGAACGTTTTTGCGATCCACCGGTGAGGAGCCATATTTGGCGATGAAATCCATGAGCCGCGCGACGCCGATGTTGTTTTCCGCCGAGGTGCAGAAGAGCGGGATGAACAGCTCTTTCTGCACCGCCGAATGGATGCCGGCGCGGAACTCATCCTCCGCCAGGCCGCCTTGCTCAAAATATTTGTTCATCAGGCCGTCGTCCGATTCGGCGATGTGCTCGATGAGTTCGTTGTGCAACTGCTTCACGCGTTCGCCGAGTTCGCCGGTGGCGGGTTCCTCGGTGTATTTGCCGGAACCGTCGGCGGCATAGGTGACGACTTCGTTGCGCAGCACATCGAGCGTGCGGTGGAAACCGGGGCCGGCGTTGACCGGCACACTCAACGGAAACACATGCCGCCCGAAATGTTCCTGGGCGGTCTTCAGCGCCGCGTCGAAACTGCCGTTTTCTTTGTCCACGCCGTTGACGACGATCATTTTCGGGAGGCCGTAGCCGGAGGCGTAGTTCCACACGCGGTCGGTGCCCACGCCGAGGCCGTGGTGCGCGTCAATGACCACGAGCGCAAAATCGCCGACGCGCAGCGCGCCGAGGCCTTCGCTGATGAAGTCGAGATAGCCGGGGGTGTCAATGACGTTGAACTTTTTGCCGGCCCATTCGAGGTGAAGCAGGGAGGCGGAGACGGAAATCTGCCGCTGCTTCTCGCTGACGTGGTAATCGGAGACGGTCGAGCCATCGGCGATCTTGCCCATTCGGTTGATGACGCCGGCACAGCGGAGCATGGCCTCGGACAGCATGGTTTTGCCGCACGAAGCGTGGCCGACGATGGCGAAATTACGGATTTCAGCGGGGGGGTGGTTTTTCATAAGCCGGTTTGAATCGCATGGTTGATACCGAAAGCGTGCTTAATGGGACAGCGACATTTCAAAGCCAATTTGCGTCATTTGGCAAGCGGAAACTTTATCAGCGGTTCGCAACGCACTTGCAGGCGGCTGGGGAACCGGTATTTTTAACCAGCCGAAGCAGCATGGAAACGAGTCCACTAAAAATCCTGTTGATCAGCGCGGATGAAAAAATTTCGCGGTCGGTGGGCGATTTGCTGGGTTCATCGGCCGAGCTGACCAGCGAACCCACCGCTGACGCCGGCCTGGCCATGGTTGCCACCAACCATTTTCAAGCGATTCTGTTTGAAATTCCACAACAGAACGCCGCCGCCCTGTTTCAGATCACCTCTTTGACGACCAAGGCGCCACAGTTGCCGGTCATCGTCATCGGCCCGGGCATGGATGAAAAGTTTCTGGCCGAGGCGGTGTTCAGCGGCGCGCAGGATTATCTGGGCCGGAGCCAGCTCGATGCGCCGGGGTTGAGGCTGGCGCTTTGTGGTTCCATCGCGCGGCACCAGGAGCGGCTGGCGCTGATCGACGAAAAAAACAATTACTACAGCCTCTTTGATCATCTGGTGGAGGGAATTTTCCGCACGACGGTAGCCGGTCACTATTTGCTGGCGAACGTCGCGCTGGCGCGGATTTATGGTTACGACTCGCCGGTGGAATTGATGGCCAGCATCAAGGACATTGCCGAACGGCTTTACGTTGGGCATGGGCGCCGCGAGGAATTTGTCCGCCTCATGCAGGAGAACGACACTTTGAGCGGGTTTGAGTCCATGATCTACCGCAAGGACGGCACCATCATCTGGATTTCCGAAAACTGCCGCGCCGTCCGCGATGCCCAGGGCAAGCTGCTTTACTACGAAGGCTCGGTCGAGGACATCAGCGAACGCAAGCGCACCGAAGAACAAATCCGCCGGGCGACCTCGGAGCTGTCCCGCAGTCGCGAGGAGTTGCGCACCAAAAATGCGATGATGCAGGAAAATCTCCGCACCGCGCGGGAAATCCAATTGACCATGCTGCCGCAGCAGTATCCGAGCTTTCCACCCGGAGTTTCCTCCGAACAAAGCGCGTTTCAATTTGTTCACCGTTACGAACCGGCCGAGTCCGTGAGCGGCGATTTTTTCAGCATTACCGCCATTTCGGATTCGGAAGTGGGCGTGTTCATCTGCGACGTGGCCGGCCACGGCGTGCGTGCCGCGCTCGTCACGGCGATGATCCGGGCGCTGTCCGAGGAGCTCAAACCGCTGGCGCGCGATCCGGGGGACTTCATGCGCAAGCTGAACAGCGATCTGTGCAGTATCCTGAAAAACACCGGTTCGCCGATGCTGACCACCGGTTTTTATGCGGTGGCCGATTGCCGCACCGGCCGGATGCGGTTTGCCAATGCCGGTCATCCCAAGCCGCTGCTCATCCGCCGCTCGCTCGGCCGCGTTGAACCGTTGGTCAACGCCAGCGGCCGCAGCCAGCCCGCGCTCGGATTGTTTGAGGATCCGCCGTATTCGGCGACGGAAGTGACGATTGCTCCCGGTGATTTTCTGATGCTGTTCACCGATGGCCTCTATGAGGTTCAAGGCCAGCACGAGGAGCTTTATTCGCAGGAACGGCTGACGCTCGACGTGAATAATCTGCTGCATCATCCGCCGGGAATTCTTTTCGATGAGCTTCTGCAAGTCATCCGTGCGTTTGCGGTGAACCGCGCGTTCGACGACGATGTTTGCCTCGTCGGCATGGATTATATCGGTCTGCCGCCGGAGAAAGTCTGATATTTCGATCTCCAGCCTTGTGGTTGGGGATTATGAAAACAGCACTCTTTTCATTGCCGGACGGACTTGATTGAGCGAGGCTTTTTTTGGCGGCGAAAAACCAGCAGCGCGCTGAAACCGATGGCAGACATGGCCACGGTAGAAGGTTCGGGTGCGTCAGTTACCGTCAGCGCCAGGCTGTTCACGGTGAAGACGGCGTCCCCGCTAACGCCATGAATCCACCCTGTGATTGAGTTGTTCGCAGCGTAGGAACCTGCATACCCAGCCAGGTAGGCATTCGGATTCGGCAAGGTTCCCGTGATGGCAGCGAAGTTCAGTCCTGTAAAATCAGCGGCGAACCAAATCCATTTTACTGGGATGCCTGCCGCTGTCAGCCCGACATCGGAAAGATCCGCACCGCCAAGCAAACTGAGCGACGGACTGCTGCTGGAAGCCGTCAGGTAGGAATAGGGATCGGCGCTCTGGGTGCCGCCCGCACTCGGTTGCGTCCAAGTGCCCGCCAGACCATCGCCGGCAACGCTGGTCCAAATCTGCGGATCCATCACCCATTCCTGAATCCATTGATAATTGGCACCGGCGGTCGCGGTGCCCGGTTGAAAGGGGCCGTTCCCAGTGGTGGGGTCGGTGTTCAGGGTGTAAACAAAGTTATAGTTTTGGCCGGTCACATAACCAAGCCCGTCGGCAATGGGCGTGGCATTGATAGTGAAGGAGATCTGGCTCTGCGCCGGACACGGGTGTCCGCGCCAAAAGGTTAAGATTGTGACGACGTTGACGATCAGGAATTTTGATTTCATGTTGTTGGTTAAGGGATGAGTTTGGTGTCGCAATGGATGATTTCCGCCGGAACTGCGGCAATTTGGCCAATCATCATCAAACCGTCGCGCCGTGACATAATTGATTGATGATTATTAATCCTGATCATTGAATTCATTAGTCTAAATAAATTTAGCTCGGAAACAAGGCTTATTGCGATAAAGTCCGGAAAATGCAAAAATGGGTTGAGCGGTGGTTGGCCGTTGCCAGGCCGGTTATGGGAAAAACGAAACCGCCCGGATGGTTTCAACCATTCGGGCGGCGGAGAGCTGGATCGCGGAATAATTCCTGCACGATTTGATCGCGCGGTTCTTTCCGGTGCGGCGGTGCAGGGCTTCATCCAATCTTTCCTTGCGCCGGCGCAGGTTCTTGGGCGTGGCTTCCACGTATTCGTCCACGTCAATGGATTTAAAGGCGCGTTCGAGCGAGAGTTTCATGTCCCTTGGACTGCCGGCCAAGGGACGGCGGCGCGGATGTGATCGGCCAACCCTCGGACCTTTGAGTCCGAAACCTAGTCCCTAGTTTTGTTGCTAGCGCGGCGGGAAGGTGCGCCGTGGTTAAGAATGGTTTCCGCTTCCCGCTTTCCCCAAAACCCGTCAAATATTTTTTCCAACTATTTTTTCGCTCCGGTTCGTGTTCCGGGGGTTTCTGTTCGCGCCGGTTCGCAAGCCGTTTGCCGGCTTGCAATTATCTGTCAAAACCCGTGCTAAAGTTCGTCGCCATGAAAACGCAAAAGAATTTTAAAAAACCGGAAATGGAAGTTTTCCGCCGCGCCTCCGCCATCATCTATCCTCAATCATCCATCCTCGCCTTCCGCGCCCCTATTACCTTCTACATCGGATTTCGGATTTATGATAATTTCACTGGATCTATATGTATTAGTATATAATAATACACCTAGCGTCGGCGGACCCGGCTTGGGCCTGCCTGACGACGGTGTCTCACCCTGCCTTGCCAGTGGCAGGTGCGGTTTTCCGCGTGGCGTGCGTGACTGTTCTTTGACATTTGGATTTTGTCCCGTCGCCTCTTCTGGGGTTGCCCGGGTGGAGCTTGCCCGCTTCGCCCGGCAGCCTGGCAATCTCAAAAATTTCATTTTTCGGTGCGGTTTAGTGCGGTTTGGTGCGCTCGGTTCCGCCCGATCTCGAATGGAAATGGTCTTCAGCTTTTTGAAATCACTTTTATTTCGTGTAATTCGTGACCACAGTTCGCGTAAGCGGAAATTAATATTTGGGATAACCATCTTGTGGCGGACCTGGGTGGTCAATTTCGTGGTTAAAAATGGATTCCGCTTCGCCTTTGTCACCTTTTGTCCCTTTTTGCCATTTTCAAAACCGGGTGACAAAAGGTGACAAAAAGGGGCAAAAGGTGACAAAAAGTGACACAGGGCATCCAGTATCCAGAAAGCGACCCCGGAAAATATGCCTCTCCACGGTCCAGAAACGGTCCAGTTTTGGATGCTCTATCAACCATTTACAATAATTGCCCTGCGTTGCTCTTGCATCTGTATCGAGCTTCCGTTTTGTGGACCGCTTTGCCTGCGCCTCGTGCCAGTTAAAGAACCCGGTAAAAACCGGTAGCCGGTAAAAATCGGTAATAAAACCGTGCGGCCCGGTTTCAGGTTTCAAAACTGCCTACACCCTTTGGATGAAGTTCTTCGTACGATTTGTCTTTAATCCGGGATTTGACCGCGCGGCGGATTTTCCGCATTATCGCGGTATGGCAAGCAGCTTTGGACACCTGTTCCGCATCTCGACGTGGGGCGAATCACACGGCGGCGGCATTGGCGTCGTCGTGGACGGCTGTCCGCCGCGTCTGAAACTTTCCGAGGCGGACATCCAGCCGGACCTCGACCGTCGCCGTCCCGGCCAGTCCAAAATCGTCACACCGCGCAAGGAATCGGACACGGTGCAGATCCTATCCGGAATTTCCTCGAATGGTCTGACGCTCGGCACGCCGATTTCGCTTTGGGTGAAAAATGAGGACCAGCGTTCCGAAGCTTACAACGAGATGCAGGACAAGTTCCGTCCGTCGCACGCTGATTACACATACTTTGCCAAATATGGCATCCGCGCCTGGCAGGGCGGCGGACGTGCCAGCGCCCGTGAGACGATTGGTCGCGTGGCGGCGGGGGCGATTGCCAAAAAAGTTTTACGAGAGCAGTTCGGCGTGGAGGTGCTCGCTTACGTCAAGCAGGTGCAGAAGATTATCGGCGACGTGAATCCCGACCGGGTGAAGCTGAAAGACGTGGAGGCGAACATTGTTCGCTGCCCCGATCCGAAAGCTGCCGCGAATATGATCCGGCTCATCGAGCGGATCCGCAATGAAGGCAACACCGTTGGTGGCATCATCGAAGGCCTTGCGCGCGGCGTTCCTGCGGGCTGGGGCGAACCGGTGTTCGACAAGCTGGAAGCGGATCTGGCGAAGGCGATGTTGAGTTTGCCCGCGTGCAAAGGTTTCGAGAGCGGCGACGGTTTTGCGGGCATTTTGCTGACCGGCCTGGAGCACAATGACGCCATCCGTGCGCGGGGCGGAAAGGTTTTCACCACCACGAACCGCTCCGGCGGCATTCAGGGCGGCATCTCCAACGGTGAGACGATATTCTTTCGCACGGCGTTCAAGCCGGTGGCGACCGTCATGCACCCGCAGGCCACCGTGGATGTGAAGTTGCACAACACCACGCTCAAAGGCCGGGGCCGTCATGATGCCTGCGTGCTGCCGCGCGCCGTGCCGATGGTCGAGGCGATGACCGCGCTCGTGCTCGTGGACCACGCGCTCCGGCAGCGGGCGCAATGCGGCTGATTTTTCACCTACCAGACCATATTTGAATTATGCCAGAAAAACTCATCAACGAAATTTCGCAGGATCTGCGCCGGCTCTATACGAGGGTCAGCGAGGCGGTGCAGCATGAGAATTATGACTACGCCCTCGCCCTGTGCTGCCAGATATTGGAAAAGGAACCGGGGTTTTTTGAATGTCGCAAGACCCTGCGGGCGGTGCAGGCCCAGAAGGCCGCCGGCGCCAGCAAAGGTTTCTTCAAGAAAATGATGAGCGGCGCCGGTTCGTCGCCGCAGATCGCGAAGGCGAAGATCACGTTGAGCCGGAACCCCGCCGAGGCCATGGCCATTGCCGAGCAGGTTTTAAACAATGACGCGGATAATTCCTCCGCCCACCGCATCATTGTGGACGCGGCCGGGGCGCTGGAACTGCCGCAGACGGCGGTATTGTCGCTGGAGACGCTGGTGAAATATTCGCCGAAGGATCGGGCGTTGGTGGTTGAATTCGCCAATTTGGTGGCCGAGACCGGCGGACGGGCGGATGTGGCGGAAAAATATCTGGATGAACTCATCCGCACCACGCCCTACGATCCGGAATTGCAGCAGGCGCAGAAAAATCTTTCCGCCCACAAGACGCTCGACGAGGGCGGCTACAACGCGCTGGCCGACGGCGAAGGTTCGTATCGCGATGTTTTGCGGAACAAGGAAGAGGCCGTTTCGCTGGAACAGGAGGCGCGCGTGCAGAAAACCGAGGACGTGGCGGAACGCCTGATTGGCGAATACGAGGCGCGTTTCCAGGCCGAGCCGGGCAATCTCAAGATTGTTCGCTCGCTGGCGGAGCTTTACACGCAGAAAGCGCAGTATGACCGTGCGTTGGAATACTATCAGCGCATCCAGAGTTCCGATCTCGGTGGCGATGCGACCATCGACCGTGCGGTGGCGGATGTGACGGTGCGCCGGTTTGAACAGCAGTTGTCCCAGCTCGACCCGGCGGCAGAGGATTATGCGGAACAAGCGGCGCGGATCCAGGCGGCTAAGGACGACTACAAACTGGCCGAATGCCAGAAACGCGCAGAGAAATATCCGACCGACATGGCCATTCGCTTCGAGCTGGGACAGCTTTATTTTCAGGCTGGCAAAATCACTGAGGCCACCGGCGAATTTCAAAAAGCCCAGCAGAATATGCACAAACGCTTCGCGGCCATGAGCTATCTGGCGCAATGCTTTGCTAAGCGCAATATGAACGATTCCGCCGTCCGCACGCTCCAGAACGCCATCAAGGAGAAGGCGGCGCTTGACGACGAGAAAAAAGACCTCATCTATAACCTCGGATGTGTCTATGAAAAGATGGGCAAGAAAGCCGAGGCCATCGAGCAGTTCTTGGTTCTCTACGAATCCGACGTCAACTACCGCGACGTGGGCGCGAAGGTGGATGCGCATTACGCCGGTCAGTGAGGCTGTCCAAAATTAAACCCCCGCCGGACGGCCGGCGGGGGTTCTTGTTTAAGCGGTTGTGCTGAAGTTGAGGCCGTGGCGTGATTTTTTATCTGCCGCCGCCAGCCTGCTTCGGCTTCAGTTCGCTGCCCGGCTTCGCGTCGGGATAGCACGCATTCCAAGCCAGATTAAAATCATTGCCCTGATAATTTACCACCCGCAATTTGAGCGCTTGGTCGGGCTGAAGCGCTTTGACAAAATTCTGGTCTTCAACCGCCGGCACATTCGCGCCGGCATCGGTCTTCACCTGTCGGATTAGGACTTTGACTTCTCTGCCAATCAGGGATTCGGGATTGGCGGCTTTGTTTCTGGGAGCTTCCGCAGTCACCTTTTCAACTTTGATGGTAAAGTTAAGGCCGTTGGTGTCTTTGGTCCCCAGCTTGCCTTCCATCCCGCCGAGGAAGCCAATGCCGCCTTCCGGCACGGGGAGTTCGGCTGCGAACGCAGCGCCAAGGCTGAGCAGCAGCGCGGCGGCGGTCATGATTATGATGTTTCGCATATTTAATTTCTTTCGGTTCGTTATGTTAATTTCTCCACCACTTGCCTGATCGCTGTGACGGAGAGAATCGAGGCGAAAAACTGCACTTCCGCAGCTCAAAACGGCTCCAGCCGCAGTTCAAATCCGTTTTTCGTCCGCATCCAGCATGTCCACAAAGCATTTGATGTCGTCGCGGTGTCCGAGATTCGCCTGTTCCTTGCGCATTATGAGTCGGGCTTGCGCCGTTTCGTCACCGGCGAGCGGGCGGCTGACGACGTTCTGCCAGTGCGCATCTTTTTCGGCTTGGGTTCGCTTCACATTCTGGCGCACCCAGTCGCAGACTTCGCCGTCGGTGACGGAATTTTTCACCACCGCCACGAATTGTTCATGCGTCAGCCCGGCGGTCTTGAGCCACATGCCATCGAAGGCTTGGCCGAGATTTTCCTGATAGTCGGCGTGGAGCTTGCCGGCGAGGTGCAGGCGGATCTTGTCAATGTAGCGGGGCAGGTAATGCCAGCCGTCCATAGTTTCGCGCGGGCTGCGGGGATAAATGATTTGGCTCATATTGTTAAATCGTGTTGCGGTCTTGATGATTTCGCACCGGCCGGTAAAATTCAAATTGGAAATTTCAACCGCCGAGCGAGCGGAAAACTTCCTCTGGCGCGAAACCGTGCAGCATCAAAGTCTTGTGCCGCGAGGTATGGCCGCGGATCAGTTCCACCTTGCCGCGCGAGCAGTCCAGTTTGTCTGCCAGAAATTCCACGAGCGCCTGATTTGCCGCTGCGTCCACCGGCGGGGCAGTGACTTTGATTTTTAATTCATTGCCGAGCGGTTCGCCGATTTCGTTCTTGGCGGCGCGCGGCTGGAGCTTCACGGAAAGCAAAGTGCCGCCGGCGGTTTCACGGAGGAAGGTGGCCGGCGGCACTTTTGGAAAAGGCGGATTATTTGTCTTCCGGGTTCACAAACTTGAACGTGAGCGCGGCCACCGCGCCGCCACCCAGATTGCCCAGGAGGTAAATCCAGAAATTCGAGGCTTTGGCCAGATGCATTGCCGTGATGCCGGTGGCCACGGCGGGATTGAACGCGCCTCCGGAAACCCCGCCGAGCGCATAGGCCATGACCATGACCGTAAAACCGATGGCCAGGCCGTAATTGGAATTGCCCGCCGTGGCTTTGGCGGTGGCGACGTTCAACACGACGTAGCAGAGGGCAAAAGTGCCGAGAAATTCCGCCAGCAAGGCTGGTTGCGTCTTGAGGTCGGTGGGGGTGGCCATGGTGTCGCCTTTCAGGAAGAGCACAACGGCGGAGGCGGCCAAAGCGCCGAGAATTTGGGCAACCCAGTAAGGCAGGACATCCTTCGTTGCGCAGCGGCCGCGTAACCACACCGCCAGCGTCACGGCGGGGTTATAATGACCGCCGGAAACGTGGCCGCCTGCATAAACCATGATCATCAAGGCCGAGCCGATGGCGACCGGCGCCAGCGCGCCCGCGCTTGCCCCGATGACGGTCATGCCCACGGTCATGGCCAGAAAGAACGTGCCGATGAATTCAACGAGATATTTTTTCATAATCAGTTTTTTACGGGCAACAGATTAAGCGCACTTAAACTGGCTGGCGAGCGCAAAACTTCAGCCGACCGCCAGCAGCTCCACCTCAAAAATCAGCGTGGCGTTCGGCGGAATCGCGCCGGGATAACCGTCGCGGCCGTAGGCGAGTTCGGGCGGGATGGTCATTTTCACCTTGTCGCCGATTTTCATTTGCGCCACGCCCAGATCCCAGCCGCTGATGACCTGGCCCTCGCCCAGCACAAAAGCGAACGGCTCATCGCGATCCATGGAGCTGTCGAATTTCTTGCCGTCGGTGAACGTGCCGGTGTAATGGACGGTCACGGTGTCGCCTTTTTTGGGAGCCGCGCCTGTGCCGGTCACGAGCTTTTCAATCTTTAATTCAGGTTTTGCCATGCGCCATTTTTGCTGGTTGAAAACGGCAGGTCAAACAAACAAAAAAGCGCGGATTGCTCCGCGCTTTGATTTGTAGCGTCGAGCCTGTGGCTCGACCGGTGACGCCCAGCGTCAACACTACACTTACACGTTGTAGGTGCTGCTGGCGGTCGTGCCGCCGCGGCCGGTCCAGTTCGTGTGGAAGAACTCGCCGCGCGGTTTGTCTATGCGCTCGTAGGTGTGTGCGCCAAAGTAGTCGCGCTGCGCCTGGAGCAGGTTCGCCGGCAACACCGCTGAACGATATTGGTCGTAGAACGCCAGCGCGGTGCTGAATGCCGGGACCGGGATGCCCTTCTTCGCCGCCGTGGCGACGATGTTGCGCCAGCCCTTCTGCGACTTCTTGATCTCGCCGCGGAAGAAATCATCCAGCAGCAGATTCGAGAGCTTGGGGTTGTTGTCGTAGGCTTCCTTGATCTTGCCGAGGAAGCGGGAACGGATGATGCAGCCGCCGCGCCACATGAGGGCGATGCCGCCGTAGTTAAGGTTCCACTTGTACTGCTTCGCGGCCTCGCGCATGAGCATGTAACCCTGCGCGTAGCTGACGATCTTTGAGGCGTAAAGCGCGCTCTTGATGTCTTCGATGAACGCCTTTTTCTTTTCCGCATTGGCCGCGATGCTCGTGAGGGCAGGGCGGGGGCCTTTCAATTTGCGTGCGGCTTTCACGCGCTCGTCCTTGAGCGCCGAGACGCAGCGGGAATAAACCGCTTCCGCCATCAGCGTGATGGGTATGCCGAGATCTTGCGAGTTGATGACCGTCCATTTGCCGGTGCCTTTCTGGCCGGCGGTGTCGAGGATCTTGTCCACGAGCGCGGAACCGTCGGCGTCTTTGGTGCCGAGAATGTCGCGGGAAATTTCGATGAGATAGGAGTCCAGTTCGCCCTTGTTCCATTCGGCGAATACCTGGTGCATCTCTTCGGCGCTCATGCCGAGGGCGTTCTTCATGATGTTGTAGGCTTCGCAGATGAGCTGCATGTCGCCGTATTCGATGCCGTTGTGGACCATCTTGACGTAGTGGCCCGCGCCGGCTTCGCCGACCCAGTCGCAGCAGGGCACGTTACCTTCCACCTTGGCGGAGACGGCTTGGAAAATGTCTTTCACGAACGGCCACGCGGCGGGGGAGCCGCCGGGCATGATGCTCGGACCCTTGCGCGCGCCTTCTTCACCGCCGGAAACGCCGGTGCCGATGTAGAGGAGGCCTTTGCTCTCGACGTATTTCTGGCGGCGGTTGGTGTCGTCGAACAGCGAGTTGCCGCCGTCGATGATGATGTCGCCCGGTTCCAGCACGGGGATGAGTTGCTCGATGAATTCGTCCACGGGCTTGCCGGCCTTGACCAGCATCATCACGCGGCGCGGCTTCTTGAGCTTGGACACCATTTCCGCGATGGAATGCGCGCCGAGCACCTTGGTGCCCTTTGCTTCATTCGCGAGGAACGCGTCCACCTTGTCGGTGGTGCGGTTGTAGGCCACGACTGTGAAGCCGTGGTCGTTCATGTTGAGGATGAGATTCTGGCCCATGACGGCCAGACCGATGAGGGCAATATCGCCAGTAGGTTGCATAAAAAATTATCCCCTAAAATACATGGGAATTGATTTGCGGCCAGAATAAATTTCCGGCGGGAACGCTTCGCCAATGAAGCGGGTGCGCGGCGGAGGCTTTGAATTTGCCCGATAGGTTTCGCCGTTTTGTAAAACACGCTTTGAAAATGCCGCCCGCTTCCTGCGTCAGTGGCACCATCGCCTTTAAATCCGGAGCCGTGACGACTCGGAAAGAACCTGATGATCCAGATCGTTGATGACCATCGCCAGAAAGGCGAGGCCGATCATCACCCAGCGGAATGAAGACGGATTCACTTCAGTTCCACCTTCACGGCTTCATGGATGAACACCCGGGGCACCGTCACCGCGATCCAGCCATTGTGCGGCTTTGCGGAAATGGTCTGGCCTGAACGCAACAGCGAAACATTCCGCACCGTTTTTCCATCGGGGACGCGGATGCGGACCTTCACATCGGCTACTGGCAGAAATTCTTCGCGGATTTTCATATGTTTGGTCTTATTGCCGGTGTTCGCGAGCAAATGCAGCACCAGCACCTCCGGCGAGGCCATGAAATGCGGCATGACGCCGGAACGATATTCGATTTCATAGGCGCGTCGCGGTGCCAGCCACGGAGTCAACAGTTCGCCGAACAATGCGCGCAACCGCTTCATCCGTGTCTCGACATAAATCGACTCCAGGCTGGAGCCGATGTAGAGCACGCTGCCTTTGCCTTCCTTTCGTACGACCATGGCCGGCCCAAGGTTGGCGCGGCGGCCGCGGTCAATCGTCTCGGCCAGCACCCGGCTGCCGTGGGCGCGGAAGGGGAAAATCTGCGCGTCTTGCGGGATGACTTCACCGCTGTTCAGCTTGAGGAAAAGGTCGGACATTTCGTAGGGCTCGGGGCCGACGGCTTCGATGCCCAGCAGCTCGGCCAGCCCGAAATTTTTTCGCAGGCGGCCGAATTCATCCGCCATCGAAGTCATGTGGGTCGCCACCAGTTTTCCGCCGTTGCGCACATAATCCGTCAGCATCGCGCATTGGGCGTCGCTCAAGCACACGGCGGACGGCGCATAGATCATTTCGTAGCGGGCCAGCCGTTCCGGCGTCATCTGCCAGTCCAGGAACGGCTCGGATTCAAAGCCGTTGGCCTTCAAAACTTCATAGGCGCCATGGAACCCATTTTCAAAGCCCTTTGAGATGAATTTGCTGCCGGTAAACCAGTCAATCGTCTGGGCCCCGACCAAAATACCCGACTGCGGCTGGCTGCGGAGGCTGCGCAGGAGCGCATCGTGCTTTTGTTGGAAGTCGAAAATCTCCCTGACGAATCGGCCGCTGTCATAGGCTTGCGGTTTTTCCGGTTGATAGAAAAATCGGGAAAGGCTCCAGTAAACGATGCCCACCCCTGAAGCGATGGCCGTTGCGCCGTCGAGCAGCAGTTCCTCGCTCTCGACGGGATAGCTGAACCAGCCGCGCACTCCGGAGTCTTTGATGTGTTCGCGGTTGTATTGGGTGTGGTGTCCGACATAGGTCCAGATGACTTTTCCCGTGGACTGGCCGAGTTGCATGTTGAAAAGCTTGTCTTCGGGCGTCTCCGCCGCCTCAAACATGAAGCCGTCCGCCAGCGGAATCGCGCGGTTGCGCCATTGTCGCGGCGTTAGCAGGGCGGTGTTGTTGAATAGCACTGGCACATTGCGCGCCTTCCGGATGAATTCCCTGATTTCCGAAAAGAAGCCCAGCGCCACGTCATTCTGCATCCAATGCAGGTATTGGATTTTTTCTTCCAGGCTGATTCCTTCGTCCTGATTCGGCACCGGCCGGCCGAACTTCTTTTTATAGGCGGCTTCGCAGTAAGCGCAATGGCAGTAGTTTCGGTCGTTCTTCATCCCTTGATACGGGCCGTCGAAATAGATCACATCGAATGCATACTCGGTGACGACTTCCTTGACCAAAGTCCTGATGACTTCGCGCACCGGCGAGTTCAGGCAGCCCTCGAAATAATCCATGTAGCCGTAGTGCGGGGTCGTCATGGGCTTGCCATTGGTAAATTTTTTAGTCCAGTCGGCAAAGCGCGGATCTTTCGACGTGGCCTCCATGAACGGGTGGTTGAACGGAATATAGGCGGTGGCCTTCATGCCGGCCTGGCGCAGCCGGTCGAGCGTTTCGCGCATCGGGTCGCCTTTCAATTCCGGATGCACCGGATAGCCCGACTTGCTCGGGAAATAGGCATAATACGAGGCGGCGGGATAGCGCATCGAATCGGCGTTCAGATCCTTGGCGATGCGCACGGCCTTTTCCGGATCATAGTCCAGCGCGGGATAGAACGGCGGGTTGTAGGCCTCGGCGATGAGCGTGCGGTTGTTGTGAATCCAATCCCAAACGGATGCGCTGGAGCCGGCTTGAGAGGGTTCACCCAATGCTGCGGCCAGCGTTGGCAGTTCTCCGAACGGAAGCTGTGCCCCGGCCAGCATGAGGCCGGTTGATTGGAGGAATTTTCGGCGATTTAGAGAACTCATAATGTTTTGCGTTGATTCAAATTGAATTTGCTCTGCTGTTTTCTTCGGTCAGCACCCGTAAACGCCGCCGTTGATGTCCAGCGTTGCCCCGGTGATGAATCCGTCATACTCCGATGCGAGGAAAGCCACCGCGCGGGCGACATCTGCGGTTGAACCGGCTTGGCGGAGCGGAATTCTGGCCACGGTTGCCGCCGCCGATTCCGCCGTGGTATGGGTGTTGTGAAAGGAGGTTCCTAAGATCAAGCCCGGCGCGACGGCGTTGACCCGAACCCCGCGCCCGCCAAATTCTTGTGCCAGCGATCGGGTCCAGGTCAAAATGGCCCCTTTGGTGGAAGCATAAACGAGCGACCCGGAGTGTCCGCCCATGCGGCCCGCCAGCGAGGCGAGATTGACGATGCTGCTTTGGCCGGATTTGACCAGGTGCGGCATGGCTTCGCGGGTCACCAGCATCATCGTCGTCAGATTGACGTCAATCACTTGTTGCCAGAAAGCCATGTCCACTTGTTCGAGTGACCGGCGGCCGACGAGGTCCCCGGAGTTATTGATCAAGATATCCAGACCGCCCAGAAATTCCACGGCCTGATTCACCATTTGTCGCGCAGAGGTTTCTTGAGTCAGATCGGCTTGAAAACAGCCGGCTTTTACATTGGGTGGCGCAAGCCGTTTGGTCTCCTCGGCCCCATGGGCGTTTTTGTGATAGTGAATGGCGACGTGACAGCCCTGCCGGAGCAGTTCATCCACGATGCCTCTGCCGATTCCCTGACCGCCGCCGGTGACCAGGGCGCGTTTGTTAATGAGTTTTTCCATGACGTGATTGTTGAAGGCTTATGAGCGACACATCGGTTTGATTCTATCGGTTTTTATTAATTCGTCATTATTTCTTGAGACCTGCATCCGGTGCCGGCGTTGCGTATAGCCACTGGTTGTCGATCTGACTGTAGATTTCAGGGAAAACTTTGTGGGGCATGCCAAGACCATGAATGATCGCCTTGTCCGCCACGCGCAGGGCGTTGTAGCCGGCATACACGGCGGCGGGCGGGCAGGTCTCGTCGCTGAAGCCGACGGCCACGCGCACGGGACAGGTGATCCGGGCGGCGAAGTGGGCGCCATCAAAATAGGGCGCGACTTTGATGGCGGCGGTCTTGTCCTCGGCCCGCACGTTTTCAATAAGTTTGGGCCATCCAGAGTCTCGGCCTTGCTGGAAACCGAGGAGATCGGTGATGGCCGGCACATAAATTGCACCGTACGTAAAATGTTGGTTGAGTCCGCAGAGGATAAAACCAAAACCGCCGCCTTGGCTGGTGCCGCTGTAGAAGAAACGCGCCTTGTCTACATCCGATCGGGCTGCCAACCAGTTGACCGCACGGTTGATGCCGAGAATGATGCGGTAATAAAAATAGGTTTCACAGTTGGTCGCGCCGGACTGGCAATAGCGCGGTGCGCCAAACTGCGCATTCAGGCGTTTGTCTTGTTCTTCGTAAAGTTGTTTCTGCGCCTCGGTGGTCGTCGCCGGTTCGAAGGGATGGACGTTCATCACAAGGCGGATGTAGCCGCGATCAGCCATGCCCGTGTCGGGCCCAATCACGCCCGGTCCCGCGCCCGGCACATTGACCGAGACGGGGAATGGCCCCGTCCCCTTCGGCACCGCCAGAAAACCATAGACCCGCGCGTGATCAAACGTCGCGAAGCTGACGCGGAAGCCTTCATGCTTTGCGTTGCAGAATTTGTCGAGTCGCTCGACGCGGGCATCGAGCGGAACCTTGGTGTCGAGTTTTTTGATAGCCGCATTCCAGAAAGCGTCGAAGTCTTTCGGACGTTGGGAGCCGGAAACGATTTTTTCCGGCTCGTAGGCCGCGCCATAGACACTGCGATAATCCTTGTCGAGTTTGATGGTTGCCATGCACTTGAGCATGCCGGGTTGGCCTAATGTGCCGGTGCAGGTCGCGGGATTGCCTTGGGCGAGATCAAAAATTGCGTTGGTGATGATTCGCGGCCCGAAATTTGAGAGGTTTATTGTCAGGCGGCCGGCCTTAAGCAGCTGTTTATCGGCCCCCAGAACGCGGGCGGTGAACGTCGCGGGCTGGCCGCAGGCATACACGGCGTTAGTATGATCCGTCGTGATTTCCACCGATTGTGCCAGCACCCATCCCGGCACCAGCGCAAGCATGCTTATTATCAATTTTTTCATTGGTTGTTTTTATGGCTTTGATTGAAAGGTCATTCACTGACCGCTTTCGCGAAGTTCAATGAACACGGCTTCCCCTGGTTCGAGTTTGGCGGTGAATTTCTTTGGCAGCATTTGGTTGTGCCAAAGCGGCTTGAATATTTCACCGGTGGTCGATCGGTAGATTTCACCGTCATAGGACTTGGCGGCCGATGCATTACGCGTGTCGAGGTTTACCTCCACCGGTTGCGGAGACTCGGCGATGTTCACAAACAGGTGACCAATCCGACCTGAAGGCGACAACCAGGAACTGGTGAGGACGGCGGGAGTTGTCATCGTTTCCTGTGTCCATTTGCCGCCCCGTTGGGCGGGCGCGGCGATGGTTAATGTGGGTGTTTTTAGTTCAAAAGGGTGCAGCATCCGGCCTAGCATCAGGCAGTCTTTAGCCCGCGTCTTAAGCAGTCGGCTGTGGTTGCGAATCATTCCGATTTGGTCAGGGTGCGCATCATACATGCTCTGCTGCGATGACCAGATTGAGCCGCCGGGCGTGCGGCCTGTGACAAGATTTAATGCGTGACAGCGGACATGCCACCGGTTGTTGTCCTTGCTCAACATGGCGCTGTCGCCACCGTAGCCCAGCGCGTATTCATGATACAGATAGGAAAACAGCGGAATACCCGCCGCGCCGGGATAACCGCGATACCAGCGTTTCTCGTAATACTCGCGCACATGAAAACCATCAAGGTGCGGAATCAATTGCTCATGCACTTCCTCGTGCAGCAGGGCAAAGTCGGGAGCCAGGCTTTTTCCGTATTGGCGCATTGTGTCGAGCAGCGCCCAGAAGCCTTCGCTCTGGTATAGCCCTATGCCCGGAATATGATTGTGCGTGGTCGAATAACACGCATCGCCGGCACCGGAGGTGGTCTGGTCCAGTTGGAGCACGTCTATGCCGAGCGTGTGTGCTTGCGCAATCACATCGCAAAAGAATTCCTTTGTCTGCGGCGCGTTGACACAGAACGCGTAGGAGTGGCGTTTCCAATCGCCGCCCGGGTTGGACTCGTTCAACACATATTCCTTCGGCTTGCCCAGCTTTTCGTCGCGGACGAACGCGGGGCGGAACTTTTGCGCGGCGGAGATTTCGCCGCCATCAATTCCTTCATTCCAAAAAGTGTAAAACCCGCCGGATAAATAAAAGAACGGCCTGAATCCGTCCTCCCGCAGCGCCCTGATGATGGGCTTGGCCTTTATGGCATCAAAGATCGGGAAGTAATCGCCCCCGGTCCAGCGCCGGTGATTTTCCCAGCCGGCGAGCATGGCGACCACCGGACCGTCAATCTTGTCGCGGAACGTGCGCAGATGATCCTGGATTTTTGGATAGTATGAGCCGTTGGCGGCCCGGGCGCCGTTGTAGATGCGGACTTCGCAGACGTGGACGTCCGGCCCGTCTTTCAGCCATGTCGGAATATCGGTTCGCTCGGCCAGTTTTTTGGCGCACCAGCTTTGCTGCACGGCCCAGCGCTTATACTGGTCAGCCGTGTCGTGCCATGTGCCCTGCGTCACGCCGAGCGCCACCGGATAGGGGCTTTGCCAATTTGTTGCGGAGGTCACCGGCTTGAACTCGTGCCAGAAACGGTAACCGTCTGGCTGTTTGAACACCGTAAAAGACATCGGATATCCCCTCGTATCCCTGCTGGTCAAAAACAAGCCGGCCGTGCGGTCCTGATAAGCGATAAACTGGGCCGACAGGTTGCCCGGATAGTCTAGCGTCACGCTCTGCCCGTTTTTCCAGTTCGCCGCCGGATTCTCGATCAGCGTGCCCGCGAACGCCGGTAGCACGATGCCATCATCCTGGGCATTGCCTATCGCTGGAACCGCCAGCACCTGCGGAAACCGCACCGCCTTGATTTGCCGCCCCGTTTTGTTGTCAATCCGGATGCTCCAAAATGTTTCTGGATTATCATCCGAGCACATCACCGTAACCTCAACTGTCAGATTGCCGGCGGGAAACTTCCCATACCTCAACGTAACCTTGCCTGACGACTCCGCGCTGATGCTTGATTCACTCGCTTGAGAACTTTCGATGGTTGTTGGCCCTCCATCGGCTGTGGCCAACAGAATTGAAAAGAGGTTCTTGTGCGCCGGATTTACAATCACGGGCTGGCCACTGCCCTTATGCACCACCTTTTCAATATACGGCGCGGGTGTCCTTCCCAGTTCCATCTGCAAAACGCGATTTTCCAGCTTAACAACGTCCGCGCCAAGCACCGTGGCACATAGGCCGATCAAAAACAGAAGCGTTGTTTTTTTCATCGGATGATTTCTATAAAGATAGGTGAATTCGTGTGGGGTGGCGAACGGTTATTGCCGGACGTCAGCACTTTCATTTTTTATGAAACCGCTAAAAACATAAAACCATTGAAATCTTGAAGATGGTGCGCGGTGGAGGTTTCGAACCTCCGACCCCTACCGTGTCAAGGTAATGCTCTACCACTGAGCTAACCGCGCAACCCGTTCAAAATAATAAGCGTGTAACGGTTTTTGAAAGAAGTTTTGCGAAGAGCTAAAATCCTGCAAAAGGTGCTTAACCATGCGAATCCAGCACTAGTTCTTTTTGTGAAAACACGTCTATTACCGGCCCGCAGACTAGACGGTGTTTATTTACGTGGCAAGATTTTTTGGTGTCGCGACTTGATTTGGATGCGACTAAGGTTTCGGGGTTGTGTCTGTTGGGATAGTGGTTGTTTGCTGGAGGTGTTAAGGATTTGTGCGAGAATAAACCTATGGAAGATCAAGTTTTGAAACTTTTGGGTCGTGCGGATTATATCCCGGCCAACGTACCGGAATTGCTCCGCCTGCTACGCTGGTCGCCCGACCGCCAACAGGAATTGCAGCGCTGGTTGCGCGGGTTGGAGCAATCCGGTCAGATTACGCGAACCAAGGGCAATCGCTACATTCCGTCGCGCGAGGCGGATCTCATTCCGGGCCGGATTCAAATCAACCGGCAGGGCAAAGGTTTTTTGCAGCCCGACGATGCGGAGTTGAAGGAGATCATGATTCCCGAAAACGCTACCGGAACGGCGTTGCCCGGAGACCGGGTGCTGGTTCGCCGTGAGGTTCGGGCGCGTGGGTTGCGAACTGACCGCGTCGGGCAGGAGACCGGCTCCGTGATTCGCGTTCTGGAGCGGAAGCGGACGCAAATCGTCGGCACGCTGCAGCGTGGACGGGAAGTGCTATATGTCATCCCCGATGATCCGCGCATGACGCATGATGTTTATGTGTCTCAACCTCGCGATGTGGGCCGGCCGGCGCGGGTTGGCGACAAGGTTGTGGTTGAGTTGCAGGAATGGAAATCGCGCCACATAAATCCCGAGGGCGAGATTATTGAAGTGCTGGGTGCGCCGGATGAGGAAGGCGTGGATATGCTCTCCGTGCTGCGCCAATACAACCTGTCTTTACACTTTCCCAAAAACGTTCTCGCCGAAGCCCGCGCCATCGGAACGACGGTTCAGGCATCCGAAATCGTTGGTCGTGAAGATTGTCGGCGGCACCCGGTGGTCACCATCGATCCGGATGACGCCAAGGATTTTGACGATGCGATTTGTTTGCGCCGGATTTCACATGAGCATTGGAAATTATGGGTTCATATCGCAGATGTGTCGCATTATGTGAGGCCCGGCAGTGCGCTGGATGTGGAGGCGCGCAAACGCGGCAACTCCACTTATCTCGTGGACCGCGTCGTTCCGATGCTGCCGGAGGCGTTGAGCAATGAACTTTGCTCGCTCAAGCCGAATGTGGATCGTCTGACCAAATGCGTTGAATTTCTCGTGGCGAATGACGGTCGGGTGTTGGGCGCGAAATTCTATCCGGCCGTGATTCATTCGCAGCGGCGCTTCACCTATAAGGAAGTGTTCGCGATTTTGCAGCGCGAACCGGCGGGTGAGATCGAGCGGATGCTGCACGATGCTCATGAGCTGGCGCAAAAAATCCGGCGGTTGCGCTTCAAGGCCGGTTCACTCGCGCTGGATTTTCCGGAAACGAAAATCCGTCTTGACGAACAGGGCCGGGTGTTGCGCATCGAGAAGATCGAGAACGATGTTTCGCACCAGCTGATCGAGGAATATATGCTGCTCGCCAACGAGGCGGTGGCGGCGCAGTTGATGAGCCTGAATCAAAAGGCGATTTATCGCGTGCATGAGGAGCCGGACGAACGGCGCCTCAATGAGTTTCGCGAAGACGTGCTCAGCCATCACATCCCGTGCGGCAATCTCACCAAACGCCCCGAAGTTTCGAAGCTCTTGCAGAAGCTGGACACCATCCCCATCGGTGCGGCGTTGAAGATCGGTTTTCTCCGTTCGATGATGCGGGCGCGTTACGATGTGAAACCGCTCGGTCATTACGGGCTGTCCAAGTCCAAATACACGCACTTTACCTCGCCCATCCGCCGCTACGCCGATCTGGTGGTGCATCGCGCGCTGTTTGAGAAAAGCCCCGCGCCGGCCCCTTCGCTTAAGGAAACCGCCGAGCATATTTCCGATACGGAACGCAATTCTGCCGACGCCGAACGCGACAGCAAAGACGTGAAGATGTATGCGTTTCTGAAGGCTCAATTGCAGATGGCGAAACCGCCGGTCTATCCGGCGCTGGTGATTGATGTGCGCAACTTCGGCTTTTTTGTGGACGTGACTGGCCTCGCGATGAGCGGTCTGGTGCATTTGTCCAGCGTCACGGACGATTTCTATGAATTCAATGAAGCGCGTGGCGAATTGACGGGGCGGCGGAATCGGCGCGTGATCCGTCTGGGTGACAAGGTTCAGGTGCAAATCGCCAAAGTGGACAGCTCCAAGAAGCAGGTGGATTTCCGGCTGGCTCGCGAAGAGGGAAGGGAACGCGAAAACCGCTATCGCCCACCTGCCCGGCCTCAGAATTCGGCGCGCGGTTCCCAATCGCAACCGGCGCGTCCACAGATTCCATCTTCGCATTCGCGCTCGAAATTCAGCGCGCATCGCCGGCCGCGCTAACCGTGTCGAAGGTCGATATTTTCAATGGAATTAGGCTTGCGTTCAGCCGTGTTGCCATTGATTCTTTGCGCCTATGGCAAAATCCTTAACGAAATCACAAATTATCGGAGCCGTTGCTGAAACGGTTGGTCTTACCAAAAAACAAGCCGCTGCCACGCTGGAAGCGATCGTGAACCTGGCCTACAAAAACGCCAAGAACACCTTCACGCTCCCCGGCCTCGGCAAGCTCGTCTTGGTCAATCGCAAAGCCCGCATGGGACGCAATCCCGCGACTGGCGAAACCATCAAGATCGCGGCTAAGCGCGTGGTGAAATTCCGCGTTGCCAAAGCGGCGAAGGACGCAATCTTGGGCGCGAAAAAGTAAGCCTGGAAAGAATTATTGTTGCGGCGGAGGAAAGGTTTCCTCCGCCGTTTTTATTTTTTGCGCACCGACGGCCGGTGAAAAATGGCAGGTCTGGCGTAAATCGGATTCGCACTTTTCAACTTTGAACTCGCGGCGGCGAATGGTTACGCTTTCCGCATGTCACGAAAGCCGGGCGATAATTCAAAAAACGGGTTTGCGGATGTCATCGGCATCGCGCTGCTGGCGCTGGCGCTGCTGCTGCTCGTCGCGCAACTGTCCTTTGACCTCTATGATCTTCATTCCGTCCGTGTTCCGCCCAACAAGGAAACCGCCAACTGGATTGGCACTATCGGCGCACATCTGGCATGGTTCACATTTTTGCCGCTGGGCATCGCCGCGTATTTGCTGCCGTGGATTTTGGCCGCGTTCGGCGTGGCGTATCTACTGAATATTTTTGGCTACCTCCGCGAACGCCTCCGCTGGAGCCTGCTCTGGACGTTCATGCTGTTCGTCTCGCTCACCGGCTTGCTGCATTTGGTGAACAATGTCGCCTGGGTTTCAAGTTTGCGGGCGAATCTTAACGCCTATTTCGCCGGCGGCTGGCTCGGCTATCTCACTTACGGTCGCATGGCGCGCTATGATTACGGCTTTGTTCTGCTCGGCAACCTTGGTGCGACGATCGTCTATGCGGCGCTGGGTTTGATCAGCCTTTTGTTCCTTACCAATTTCCAGCTTGGCCACTGGATTCGCGCCTTGCTGAATAAAGAGAAGACCGCGTCTGAAGATCCTTTGAAATCCGCTGAGGAAATCGCCCTGGAAAAACGCGCACTGGAATTGGAAAAACAAAAACGCCGGCTGGAGGAGGAAGTCGGGCGGGCGGAGAAAGTTCCCAGCGGTCTTGGGGTTGACGGATTACCCGTGCCGGAACCGACCGTGCGCGACTTGAGCGTGCCGCAATCCAAAGGCCCGCGCGTCCGTAAAACCACCTTGCCGGAGCCGCCGCCGGTTGTGGAGCCCGCGCCCGATGCGGTTGAAGTGGGCGAAGTCATTCCCGCTACTGAAATCGTCGCCGCGACCACGGAGGATGTTCTTGGCCGGAAATCCGAGGCGAAGCCCGGCGGGACGAAATCCGAGCCTGAACCGGTGGCCGCCGGGAAAGTTGAAACGGAAAAAACTGACGCGGAAAAATCTGCCGGGCCCAAAGTGGAACCGGTCATTACGATCGCCGATGGCTCGGTTCCCGCCGTGCCCGCGCCGCGCCCGAAGCCTGCGCTGAAGCGGCCAAAGCCGATGACCGTGGCCTCTGTGCCGATGATTGGCAATTACCAGTTGCCGTCGATGGATTTTCTCCAGCACGCGGATACGACGGTCAAGCCGACGGAGTCGAAGGAAGAATTGATGGCCAACGCGCGGCTGATGCAGCAGACGCTCGCGCAATTCGATATCGAGGTGCAATTGGGCGACATCACCAAAGGCCCGACCATCACGCGCTATGAATTGCATCCCGCGCCCGGCGTTAAGCTGGAAAAAATCCTCAACTTGAGCAACAACCTCGCCGCCGCGCTCAAGGCGGAACGCATCCACATCCTCGCGCCCGTGCCCGGCAAGTCGTCCGTCGGCGTTGAAGTGCCGAACCTCATCAAGACGAAAGTCATCATGCGCGACCTGTTCGAATCGGACGAATGGCGCAACACCAAGGCGCGCATCCCCATCGCGCTGGGCAAGGACGTTTACGGACACCCGATCGTCGCCGATCTCGCGGAAATGCCGCACATGCTCATCGCCGGCAGCACCGGCTCCGGCAAATCCGTCTGCATCAATTCCATCATCGCGTCGCTGCTCTACCGGTTCTCGCCGGATCAACTCCGCTTTGTGATGATTGACCCGAAAGTCGTCGAGCTTCAGCAATACAACGCCCTGCCGCATCTCGTCGTGCCCGTCGTCACTGATCCCAAGAAAGTTCTCCTCGCGCTGCGCTGGGTGGTGAACGAGATGGAAAAGCGCTACAAAATCTTCGCGCGCTGCGGTGTGCGCAACATCAAATCTTTCAACGAGCGGCCCAAGAACAAGCCGCTGCCGGATCAGGAATTGGAACTGCCGCTCGCCGCCAAGCGGGAAAAAGTGGAGGCCGGCGCCGATGGTTTCGCGGTGGAAGTGGACGAGGAAATTATCGTCCCGCGCGAGGAAGACATCATCATTCCCGAAAAACTGTCCTACATCGTCGTCATCATTGACGAGCTGGCGGACCTCATGCTCGTGGCGCCCGCCGACGTGGAAATGGCCATCGCCCGCATCACGCAGATGGCGCGCGCGGCCGGCATCCATTGCATCGTCGCCACGCAGCGGCCGTCCGTGGACGTCATCACCGGCGTCATCAAGGCGAACATCCCGGCGCGCATCGCGTTTCAAGTCGCCAGCCGCGTGGACTCGCGCACGATTCTCGATGCGATGGGCGCGGATAAATTGCTCGGCAAGGGCGACATGCTGTTCCTGCCGCCCGGTTCGCCCAAGCTCAACCGCGCGCAAGGGGCGCTCATCACCGACAAGGAATTGGAAGACATCGTCGGTTTCATCGCCAAGCAGGGCAAGCCGAGCTACGAGATGGAAATTCACCAGCAGCTTTCCAAGCCGGCGGCGAACACTGACATCGAAAGCGGCATTGATGAGGACGAGGAAATCATCCAGCAATGCATCGAAGTCATCCGCAGCGAACAGAAGGCCAGCGTCTCGCTCATGCAACGCCGCCTGCGCCTCGGCTACACCCGCGCCGCGCGCATCATGGACGAACTCGAAGGCCGCGGCATCGTCGGCCCCAGCAAAGGCGCCGAGCCGCGCGACATTTTAATTGATCTGGATGGCGGCGGGGCCGATGGCGGCGGGCAGCAGGCGGTTTGAAACTTTATTTCGGATACTTGACGTTACTCCATCAATGCTTAGCATCGGTTTAACATGAACCTTTACCTCTTTTGGAATTTTCGGTTCGGAATCTTTCTTCTGCTGTTGGGTATTTTAGTTGTGGCTTCCGGTTGTGGCCCGGTATGAAATCCATCCTGCAACTGGCGCATTTGAATGCCAGAGTAGCAGGTCTGGGATTGTTGGGCCGTTGGTTGGGAACGAAAGAGGTGGCAGCCGGCTATGATTGTGTTGCCGCGACGTATGAGAAAGTCTGGCAATGTCATTTGCGCCGCACGACTGATGAATTTTTACAACGGCTGCCTTCTGGTCTGACTGGGACGATTCTGGATTTGGGCAGCGGCACAGGTTATACGGCTAGATACCTCGCAAGTATTAATCCAAAGGCAACCTTGATGGCCATTGATGTTTCGCAGGGAATGCTTAACCACGCCCGCCAACAGGCTCCTGCCAATATGCATTGTGTCGTTTCTGATATGTTGAAGTTCCTTCAGGCACAATCCAATGAGAGCGTGAGTATGATTGTTTCCACCTGGGCGATGGGATATTCGCATTCGACTCGTGTATTGGAGAACTGTGGGCGTGTGCTGTCTCGTGGCGGAACACTGGCTTTCATTGTTAACTACTCGGATACGCTTTCCGCCGTCTTTCATGTTTTCCAGCGGTGCATGTTGCGATTTCCCAATCATGTGCGGTTGGCAGCCTTCCCGCGTTTTCCAAAAAACTGGGGTTTTCTCCAACAGGCGTTGGTTCAAAACCGTTTTGAATTGGAATGGCATCAAGACGGCCTCCAGAAAATCACACCGCCCAAGGGCGAACTTCTCCCCTGGCTGCGGCAAACTGGGGTTATGGCCGGATTTGATGCGATGCTGGATCTTTCAGGTGCCGCCGGTGATTTTTTTGAAACGGAATTGGCCCGTGACAGAAATAATTTATTTCATCACTTTGCGGCTGCTATTGCCCGGAAAAGATGACAAATCAAAGCTTTCATATCTTTCGGATGCTGCTCGATCCGGAAGTTACTAGAACCCCAAGACGGGTTCTCCGGCAATTAGGCCGGCAAGGAAAACAACGCTTGCCGAAGGGCATCCACAAGTCACTGACGGGGATGATTCCCAGCCTCAAGGGTTTTAGTTTTGTTCGGCGCTGGCTGGATGGTGAAAGAATCACACGTCATGGCGGACAGTGGGTGATCAATTCGTTTCTGCCGCCTTTCCCCGGTCCAGCATATGAGCGCATGTTTGAAAACCTGCTTTCCGGCCGCCGGCTCAGTCCGGTATCTGCTTTTCTGGCAGTCACGGATGCCTGTTCCTACCGCTGTTGGCACTGTAGCTCCAAAGCCCGGACGGCCGCCAACTTGAACACCGAAGAGTGGGGCAAGATCATCAAAGAACTGCACCATCTGGGGGCCAGCATCATTGGTTTTACGGGCGGAGAACCTTGTTCGCGCGCCGATCTGCCGTTGCTGGTCAAAATTGCCAGCGAGGGGGGCGCATCGACTATCGTTTTTAGTTCGGGTGCCGGCATTGATGCCCGCTTGCTTGATAGTTTGAAAGCGGCAGGACTTTGGTCGCTTTGCATCAGTCTGGATCATCCTTCCGCGGCGGAGCATGACCGATTGCGCGGTGCTCTTGGCGCGCATTCCAAGGCCTGCTCGACATTGAAACTAGCCAGGGAAAAAGGATTCTACACAATGGTCGGGACGGTTGCCACCCGCACTTTGGTGGAGGATGAACTTCTTTCTAAAATCCACCAGCTTGCCCAACAACATGGTGCGCACGAACTGCGCATCGTCGAGCCCATGCCTTGTGGTTTGTTGTCCCGCAGTCACGCCGATTCCCTTCTGGAACCGCGTCACCTCAAAGCCATCCGTCAATTTCATGTCACTGCCAACCGGCAAGGTTTGCAGCCAAAAGTCTGCGCATTCAACCAGATTGAAAGCCCTGAACTCTTCGGTTGTGGTGCCGGCACGCAGCACTTGTACATTGATTCTGCTGGTGAGGTGTGTCCGTGCGATTTCACGGCGATGAGCTTCGGCAATGCTTCACAGCAGCCCTTGGAACAGATTTGGTCTCGCATGTCCGGTGCCATGGGCAATCCTCGCCGTCATTGCTTCATCCAGAAAAATCACACTTTGCTATTGAAGCACGGGCATGGACAATTTCCCCTCACTCCAGAACAAAGTATGCTCGTTTGCGCCGAAGCCGGACGTGAGTCGTTGCCGGATTATTTTCAACTAATGTCCGGCAGAGAGGAATGAATTATATGTTTTCGAAATATCTCATCATGATGCTTGTGACCGGATTTACCGGTGTCATCAGCGGCTTCATGTGGCTGATCCCAAATGGAATCATGGGAGGCATCCTGGGAATTTGTCTCTCTGCTGGCACTGCTTGGTTAGGTCTCAAGCAACACAATCAAGGCGGCGAACTTTCCCTTCGTCAAGTGTTGGGAGCGGGTTTTGTGTCCGGCTTGTCAGCTGGAATTCTGATGGCATGGGTTGGTCATTCATTGGCTGGTGTTTCATCTGGTGATTTCGGACCGCCCAACTTACCTTTTTGGGCTCCGCTCATCATGGGAATACTTTATGGGATTGCAATTCACTGGAGTTACTATCAGCGACGTTTTTCCATCCACCCATTGCGGCAGACTATGTTTTACGCTTGTGGCATTTGTTTTCTTTTAAAAACAGCTGGTACGTTTATTTACCTCTGCATAACCGAGAAGTCGCATGGGGAAACCAGTGGCATGCTCATTGGGTCTGTTATGCTGTCTTTGTTGGGCGCGGTTCCATTCGCTTTTATGTGGGTTATAGTTGCAAGCGTACTAGATCCCGCTTGGTCATGTCCGATTCAGAAACATGAAGATTAATCCCGCCATATCCATCCAGCCATCAGTGGCTGGGCTATTGTCAAAAACTCCGGCCCAATGAACACCCTCGGCACGGTTCTGATTATCGCTGTTTGATTTGTTATCATTCCCGCCGTCCTTGTTATCACAGATGCTCTGTTTTTAGCTGCCGGAAGCGGTTGGATGATCATTTTCCAAGCTTTTGTGCTTATTTCCACGGTTTTGTTGACTATTTCCCTTACAAAAGTGATTGCTACCGGCACAGTTTGTGGCGCTATTTGTGAAATAGCGCCACGCGTAAGAGCTTTTGTAATCACTTTCCGAAGGTTTTCTGGCGCTATTTTGTAAATAGCTCCACGGATTGCTTCTTCGGCAATCAATTCTGTCGTTTCCTGTGGCGCTATTTCTGAATTAGCGCCACAAACTTTTCATTTGGTGATGTTGTTTGTCGTTTTCCTGATTACTTTTTGAGCTTTAAGTGGCGCTATTTTGAAAATAGCGCCACAAATTTCTTTGACTTTAATCACTGCCGGACCTATTGCTTTCATCACAACCCGTTCTTTAATCATTTCGCGAAGGGTTTTGCTGAGGCCGGTTCCGGCGATCGTTAATTCACCGTGTCCGGCAATCACTTTTGCGTCTGAAACCGGCAACCCCATCGGATTTTGAAAGGATAAAACAGTATGCAACGTTTCAAATTGACCTTCCGTAACAAGTCCGCCTTGGAACAACTCTGCCTCTGCGAGCGGACGGTGTCCGCCATTGCGGCGAGCGGTCTGTCGCACTTAGATTTTACGCAGGTCACGGACGCGCAGGCCACGGTCGGCGCGCTGCGCACCAGCCACGAGCGCGTGGACAGTTTGCGCGCGGAGTTGAAGTGCGAGCTTTCCCGCCGGAATGAACTCCTCGGCAAGGCGCGTCAGCAGGTCACGAACGCCAGTCTCGGCCTGGCCTGCGCGGTGAGCTTTGAGCCGACGAAACTGCTTGCTGCCGGCCTGGACCTGGAAAAACCCAAGACGGCACCGGTCGGCATTCCCGCCGTGCCGGATCATTTCTCCGCCGCGCCCACCGCCAGCGAGGGCGAGGTGCGGTTGAAATGGAAACGGACGGTGCGTCGCTGTTCCTTCCAGATTGAATACCGGCGGGATGACGAACCGGACAACTGGGTTTTCACCGACACCAGCCTGCGCCAGACGTGCGTCCTTGAGGGTCTGGTGTCCGGGGTGAAGTATTGGTTTCGCGTCCGCGCGTGCAATGCGCACGGCGCGAGCGCGTGGAGCGGCCTGGCCACGGCTCGCGTGAAATGAGGCGGTTGGAAGATTTCCAAGATTGCCAAGTGCGCGTCAATCGCGCTAAATAAAGGTAATGTCAACGGTTGCCGAACAACTCCGCGCTGGTCGCGAGGCTAAAAACCTTACGGTGGAACAGGTCGCAGACATGACCAAGATTCGCACCGACCACATCCGCGCGCTGGAAGAGGGGAATTTCAACGTGTTTTCCGCGCCCATTTACATTCGCGGCTCGGTGAAAAATTACGCCGGCGCGCTCAAGCTGGATGTCGCGGAAATCTTCAAAACGCTGGATGCCGAATTGAAAGGCACGGAAAAATACAACGCGCCGCCGCCGCTGGGGGATGCCAGGAAAAATTTCGTGGATGACTTTGCCCTGCTGGTGGCAAAAGTGAACTGGAAGCTGGGTGTTGCCGGCCTGGCGGTCATAGTGCTGGGCATCATTGCGGTCACGAGCTTTCTCGCCTGGCGGCACCATAAAAATAGTGATCCGCTGAAAAATCTTCCGCCCGCCGTTTATCAGCCGGCTAACTCCGGCGACACTTTACCATTGCATAAGTGAAGCAGTAAGCCTTCGGAATCAAGAAACGAGCCGCGTTCGTTTACTTGTCTTCCAGATAAAGTTGGCGGTTGCGCCAGAGGTAGATCACCCCCGAAGCCAGCGTCAGTGCGACGGTCAGCCACAGCATTCCTTCCGCAAAGGGTGCCACCCACGGCGCGAAGAGATTTTTCAAAGCCACCGGCCATTCCTCGCAGGCATCCACCACGAGCAGGGCGATAATCGTGATGATTTGTGAGATGGTTTTGTGTTTTCCAAACCGTTCGGCCGCCAGCACGACGTTCTTGGAGGCCGCGAGCAGCCGGAGGCCGGTGATCATCAATTCGCGGGCCACAATGACTATGACCATCCACGCAGCGACCTTGACCGGGGCATTCGAATTCAGGTGGGTGCTTTCGACGAAGGCCACGAACGCCGAGCAGGTCATGATTTTGTCCGCCAGCGGATCCATCAGCTTGCCGAAGTTGGTGATGAGGTTGCGCGAACGTGCGAGGTAGCCATCCAGAAAATCCGTCACGCCCGCCAGGCAAAAAAAGAACAAGGCCAGCGTGCCGTTGTAGCTGAACGGTGAAAACAGGGCCCAAAGAAAAAGCACCGTCAGCACAAAACGCGAGACGGTGAGTTTGTTGGGCAGATTCATCTTCGCAAAGAGTGCCGATTGGTGGCGGCGATTGGCAATTCCAAATTAAAAATAAAAAGGCGGGTCGCCCTTCGGCAACCCGCCTTGCTTAGATAATTCTTAAGCGCCGTATTTATCAAACATTTTGGCGTTGGCTTGCATCTGCCGGATCAGGAATTTCGCCGGGAAAACTCCGAGCGAGCCGCTGTTGGCGCCGGTCTCGGTGAATCTTTCCAGTTTGTCCGAGCCGCTTGTCGCCGAGTGCAGCAGCACCGGCTGCGGATGCCAGGAATGGCCATGCAACGCACAAGGCGTCGAATGGTCGCCGGTGATGGCGATGACGTCGGGCTTCTTCTTCAAGAGAATGGGCAGCGCGGCATCGAAGTCTTCAATCGCCTTCTTCTTGGCGGCGAAGTTGCCGTCTTCGCCGTATTTATCGGTGTATTTGTAATGGATGAAAAAGAAGTCGTAGTTGTCGTATTCCTTGAGGTAGCGCTCAAACTGCTCCGCAATGGTCTGCGGGCCTTCAATTTTCTTCATGCCGACGAGTTGGGCCAGGCCTTTATACATCGGGTAGACCGCGAGGCAGGCGGGCTTGAGCTTGTAGCGGTCTTCAAAGAGCGGGATCTCCGGCTGATGAGCGATGCCGCGCATGAGAAAGCCGTTCGCCGGCTTTTCCTTGGCGAGAATGGGCAGGGCCGCCTTGTAGAAATCCGCGATGAGCTTCGCCATTTTCTTCTGCTTCAGGTTTTTCGCATCGCGCGGCTTCACGGTCGGAATGACAAACCCTTCGCGATTCGGATCGGCGTCCGTCAGCGGGCCTTCCAATCCCTTGCCGCGGAACACGACGACGAAGCGGTGCTCCTTGCCGGCCTTGATGATGACTTCGGTGTCGCCGATTTTTTTTATTTTGGCGGAGAGAAGTGCGACGAGTTTTTCGCACGTTTCAGTCGGAATGCGTCCGGCGCGGCGGTCGGTGACAATGCCTTTGGCGTCGAGCGTCGCGAAATTGGCGCGGGCGCAGACATCGCCGGGTTTTAATTCTAGGCCGAGGCCGAGCGCTTCGATGACGCCGCGACCGACTTGGAATTCCAGCGGGTCGTAGCCAAACAATCCAAGATGGCCGGGACCGCTGCCGGGCGTGATGCCAGGCGCGACCGGAATCATCCGGCCTTGCGCGGAATCCTTGGCCAGCTTGTCGAGGTTCGGCGTGTGCGCGGCTTCCAGCGGCGTGAGATAGCCTTGTTCCTTGGTGGCGATGTCGCCGAGGCCGTCGAGGACGAGCAGGGCGACCTTGGTTTTCGTTTTGAGTGTCAGTTCCGAATAAAGTTCGTCTAAATTCATCCAGCCATTTTATTAAAAAAAAGTCGGCTGGCAATTTGATTTAACAACAACTGACGGCCATTAATGAATTTCTTAAGGGGTTTAAATTGAGCGCATTTGACACGATGCGGGCGGGAAATTGCGAAGGGTGGTTAAATTGTAAACACCGACAGGTGTTCCAATAACCTAAGTCGCACGCTTGCAAGGTGAATTGAAATGGTATTGTCCGGATTTCACGTGAACTGTTTTAGCCGGCAAGATGATGTCCGCCTCGGTGCCGGCGGGAAGGGTGACGTCCAGTTGTAAAATCTCATCCACCCGTTTCCATGCCACGGTCACGTCGCCGTTTGGAGTGGGAACAGTGCCTTTGGCCCAGCGCAGATCGCAAAGCGATGGTCGGATGGCCAGCGTCTTGAATCCGGGCGCTGCCGGCGTCACGCCGAGGATTCGCGCCGACATTTGCACGAGCGGTGTTGAGCACCAGCCGTGGCTCAGGTCGCCGCCTTTCCACATTTCGCGAAAGGATTGCGTCTCGGGCACGATTTGCCAGCGTCGCATCTGCTCGGTGCCGTATTGTTCAAAAAGGCCGGCATGGTCGAGCGCTTGAAAGACCCAGTGCATGAACCACGGCTGAGTATTCAGTGGCTTCTCGGCTAAAACTTTCTCCACGATGGCTGCGTGAAGATTCTTCGGTGCCAGATTGTAGAGTACCGCGAGCAGGTTGACGTGCGGGCTGAACGTCTCAATGTCCTTGTCCGCCGGCAGCCACTTGCCCGGTTTGACGGAAGTTTGGAACGGTTTGCCGTCACGATAGAGTCCTGTCTCCGGCACCCATAATTCGCGGTTGAACGCCGCCGCGATTTCGTTGCGCTGTTTTGCATACTTCGTCACGCGCGCCGTGTCACCCATCATCGCTGCCACGCGCGATGCCATCGCCAGGCCGTGATAATAGAATGCCGTCAAATAGCCCTGACCGATCACTGCTGGCGGGTGATGGCAGCCGAAGCCGCCGATGGTCACCCAGTCCATGAACATGTAATTCGGCGCCTCGGAAATGAGGCCGTTTTTCCCTCGCCACGAAGCGTAGGTGTCGAGCAGTTCGTGGATATAGGGCGCCATTTCCTCAACGAGCGATTTGTCGCCGGTGTAGTCATAGTAGTCCATGAGCATCTGCAGCCAGCCGATGGAATAGCTCGTGTGGAAGTTGTGGTAGTTCTCATCCTTGAGCAGCCACGCAAACTTTCGCACGTCCTGCCGCGTCAACCATGGCTGGGCGAAGGCGTAATTATTTACCATCGCCTCAATCAGATAATCGCCCGGATCGCTGATTGGCTCCTGGTGATTCGGCGAATCGAGATGATGGGTCTGCAAACAAATTTGCACCGCCCATCGTGAGACTTTCCAAATCCGGTTCAACGACTCGTCGCTGCACTCGAATGTGCCGCGATACTCCACCGGCTGCGACGTGAACACCGCGTCCGCATCGAGAATTTCCACCGGTTCGGTGACGTTCTTCAACTCGACTGTGAATGCCGGCACGATCTCGGTCATGAACGGGTGTTCCAGCGTTTCTTCACCTCCGCTAAGCACGAATGCGGCCGAACCATGCGCTTTGAGCGTGACGCGCGCGCCTTTGCCGCCCCTGACCTTGACCTGCGGGAATCCGCTCAGTACCCGGTCGAATACGACCTTGAAGCTGCCATCTTTCGTAAATACTCGGTTCTCTGACAAACCTTCGATGCGGGTCGCCGGGTATCGCGCCTCCATCAACGGCGGAATCTCACTGGCCACCAACGGCTCCCAAATATTTTGCACTGCGATTGCCGCTGACCATGGGCCATCGTTAAACTCCGATGCTTGCCAGTTAGCCATTCCGACATTTGACGGAATGTCGCGCCATGTCGCGTCTGATTTGATCGTGAGCTTGTCCGCCTGCGCTTCAAACAGGAAAGCCGGCTGGCCGCGCGAAACGCCGCCCGGCCCTTTCCGGAAAACCTCGGCGGCGATGACATTACGACCTTTGTGGAAAAACGGGGTAAGGTCGCGGTAGTCGTAAAACCAACGATGCGTCGAGCCGCCGGCGTAGTCGCGCCCGATGTCGGCGGGGCCGCGCGAAACGAGTTTGCCATTGATCCAGAGCCGGTATTTCATGTCAGCGGACATCCACGCTGGAATGTTATTTGGCATGGTGTCGAGCGTGATTTCCTTCCGAAACCAGCCGCGCTCCGTCGCCTCGCCGCTGAGCCAGATCCACTGTGCCTGCCATGGCGTTGGCTTCTGACAGCAGTTGATAAATTGATAGCCGCGCGCCTGCACGCCTGCCGCATCCACCATCACCGTCATGCCGGGATTGTCAATCGGCGCACTCGTTGCAACGGGGGATTTGGCCTCCGTTTTGATGACCGTAAGGAAAAGGCAAAGCAAGCATCCACCGGCGATGGGTGATTTGATTTTCATTGTTTTGCGTTGGTCAACTTACGCCCATGGTCAATGGCTGCCATGCTTCCGGGTTGTTGTTTCACCTCGCCCTGCCTGCTGGATTTGCGTTTACGCGTGGGGCGGGGTTAAACCACGGCTTCCCGTTCTTCGACGGCTTCCCGCTTCAATTCGTCCAGTGCGCGGAAACGGCTGGCAGCAAATCCGGCTTCCACGCCCAATTTGTTGGTTGGATTGTAAACGCCTACGAGGAGCAGTGATGATTCCAGCACGCGCCGCATGTCCATGATGAGTTCGTCCGCTCGCACGCCAACGCGCACGGCGCGGACGACATAGATTGTTTCCAGGACCGGCAATTGCAGGTAAAGCTGCTTGACCGTCTCCGGCCATTTGTCATCCACCAAAACAACTTTTTGTCCAATGCTGAACATAGCTGGCGAACTAATCTGATTAATACGGCAGCGGAAATTTAGCCGTCAGTTCGCGGACGCGGGCGCGAACCTTGTGTGCTGTTTCCACATTTTTGATGTCCATCAACACTTCGGAAATCATGTCGGCGATGGCGGCCATCTCCGCCTCCTTCATGCCGCGGGTCGTGCAGGCGGGCGTGCCGAGGCGGATGCCGCTGGCTTGAAACGGCGAGCGCGTTTCGTTCGGTATGGTGTTTTTGTTCACCGTGATGCCGGCTTCGTCGAGCGCGATTTGCGAATCTTTGCCGGTGATGCCCTTCGCGCCCACATCCACGAGCATGAGGTGGTTGTCCGTGCCGCCGCTGATGAGGCGGTAGCCGTTGCGGGTCATGCCGGTGGCGAGCGCAGCGGCGTTCTTCACGATCTGCTGCTGATATGCTTTGAACGAGGGTTGCAGCGCCTCGTGGAAGCAAACCGCTTTCCCGGCGATGACGTGTTCCAGCGGGCCGCCCTGAATGCCGGGGAACACGATCGAATCAATTTCCTTCGCGTATTTTTCGGCGCACAAAATCAGGCCGCCGCGCGGGCCGCGCAAGGTTTTGTGCGTTGTCGTCGTGACGAAATCCGCATGGCCGACCGGGCTGGGATGGATGCCCGCCGCGACCAGGCCGGCGATGTGGGCGATGTCGGCGAGCAGATACGCGCCGACTTCGCGGGCAATTTCACCCATGCGCTTGAAATCAATGATGCGGGGATAAGCGCTCGCGCCGATGGTGATCATCTTGGGCCGGTGTTCGCGGGCCATCACCGCGATCTGGTCGTAATCAATCCGCTCGGTCTCCTTGCCGACGCCGTAGTGGACGATTTCGAAAAACTTGCCGGAGAAATTGGCCTTGTTGCCGTGCGTCAAGTGTCCGCCATGGCTCAAATCCATCGTCAGCATTTTGTCGCCGGGTTTCAAGAACGCAAAATAGACGGCCATGTTCGCGCCGGAGCCGGAGTGCGGCTGGACGTTGGCATGTTCCGCGCCGAAAAGTTTTTTCGCGCGGTCGATCGCCAATTGTTCGATGCTGTCCACGTTTTCACAGCCGCCATACCAGCGCTTCTTCGGATAACCTTCCGCGTATTTGTTCGTCAGGACGGAGCCTTGCGCTTCCATCACGGCGGGCGAGGTGAAGTTTTCCGACGCTATCAGCTCGATGTTTTCCTGCTGGCGCGTGCGTTCGTGTTCAATGGCGCCGGCCACTTCGGCATCCACCGTGGCGAGGCGCAGATTGGCGGGCGCAAATTGCGAATCCATCTTGCGCACCCGGCGTTCATGTCGGCCGCCTTCAAATTTTGCGCCGATGAACGCGGCGAGAATCTTCTTCGCGAGTTCCGGTGAGGTGTTTTTGCCGGCGAGGCAAAGCGTGTTGACGTCATTGTGCTGGCGGCAAAGTTTGGCGGTTTCCTCGTCGCTGATGAGTGCGGCGCGCACGCCGGCGACCTTGTTGGCCGTGATGGTCACGCCGACTCCGCTGGTGCAAACGAGCAGGCCGAGTTCCGCCTTGCCACTGGCGACCGCCTTGGCCACGGGCAGGGCAAAGTCGGGATAATCATCTGCTGGGTCTTTGCTTGCCGCGCCGAAATCAGTGGCCGTCAATCCGCGTTCGCGCAGCAACGCCTTGAGCGTTTCCTTAAGTTCGAAGCCGCCGTGATCGGCGCCGATGGCGAAGTTTGATGCGGCGTTGGACGCGGAGTTTTCGGTCTTGGGTAGGAAGTTGTGTTGTTCCATAAATTTTATAAGCGTGACAATGCCTTGCTCAATTTGATCGCGGCATTCAACGTAAATGGGATACGAGCTGCCGATGGGATCGCCGATGTCTTTTTCGTAAGGCTCCAGCGTCTCATCGAATTCGCGGAGCAAAAAAGTTTTTTCCGCCGCCGCCGGGTAGAGCAGGGCCACCGTGTCCGTGTGGCTGTGGGTCATGCCCAAAATCAAGTCGGCCGAGCGCACTAGTTCTGCCGTGAGGGCGCGGCTGCGCTGGCGGGAAATATCAATGCCGATCTCCTTCATCGCCTGCACCGAATGGTGGGTTGGCACTTCGCCATCCACCGCGCCGATCCCCGCCGACAGGACGCGGAACTCGCCACGGCCTTTGACGGCGTGGCGGAAAAGTCCCTCGGCCATCGGGCTGCGACAGACGTTGCCGGTACAGAGAAAAAGAATCGTTTTCATCCCAAACGCGGACTGAAAATGTGGTTTTTCAGAGGCCGGACGTCAATGCGAATCAGCCGCGTTGTTTGGGCAAAATGGCCAGCGCCTTGAGCAGATCTACCGCCCGCGCCAGCGCCGGATCGCGTATGACGGGCGTCGCCGGTTCGGTCCGGGGTGCGGGGCTGTCCTCACCCTCGCCATCCTTGATTTTCTTGCGCACCAGTTCTGCCTCGCTCATGTGATCCACGAACGGAAGCATGGTGCTGGTTGTGGACAAAGCCACCGCTGAATTGGCGTTGGTCGTGAAGTAGGGATTTTCTAAAAATATTTTTTCCTGCGCTGAATTCACGGAGAGCGTGATGTCCGGGGAAACGGTGCCGTTGGTTCCGCCGATGACTATGCCGGCTCTGGCCGTCTGCAAGCGTGTCGCGAGGGAACCGGCTGCGCCGTGAGTCTGACGATTCACCAGAATTACTATCGGATATAATTGGCCGGAAACGATGCTGTCCGGGGCGATGTTTTTGTCGCCGTCAGCATAACGCAGGTCAAGGATCGTGCCCGATATTTTGTTGGTTGTCCGGGTGGCCTGGAATTGCTCCCAAAAGTTGTCCGAAACCCGGCTGGCGCGGACGAACAGGACGTTATTGTCCAGCCACGAGGCCTTCAAAGCCGGCTCGGCTGCCGAAGCGGATAAAACCGTGGTCAGCAGCAGCATTGCAAACTTGTTCATGGTTTGAAAAATGCGCTACATGGCATGAAAAGTAAAGGCCTTGCCCGCCAATTCACCAGCAACGATCTCAAAACGCCTTCGCCGCAATGTCGCGGCGGACATGCGCGCCTTCAAAATGGATATTATCCACCGCCGCGTAGGCGGCGGCCTGCGCGGTTTTTAAATCTTTGCCGAGCGCGGTCACGCCGAGGACGCGGCCGCCGTTGGTTACGATCTGCCCGTCCTTCAACGCCGTGCCTGCATGAAAAACTTTTGTGTCTGCAAGTTTCGCGACTTCTGCCAGACCGAGGATAGGCTTGCCTTTCGTGTAATTGCCGGGATAGCCGCCGCTGGCCATTACCACGCAGACGCTGGCAAGCGGACTCCATTTCAATTCCAGTGAGCCGAGGGAGCCGCAGACGCTGGCCGCGAGGAGTTCCACCAAATCGTTTTCCAGCCGCGTGAGATACACCTGTGTCTCCGGGTCGCCGAAGCGGGCGTTGAACTCCAGGATCTTCGGGCCATTCTTTGTCAGCATCACGCCGGGATATAGGATGCCGCGATAATCAATGCCCTCCGCCGCACAGCCGCGCATGAACGGTTCGAGAACTTTTTTGGCCGTGTCAGCGAGTTGGGCGTCAGTCAAAAATGGCGTGGGCGAATAGGTGCCCATGCCGCCGGTATTCAGGCCGAGGTCGCCATCCAACGCACGTTTGTGATCCTGCGAGGTGGGGAAGATTTTCGCCGTCCGCCCATCGCACAGCGCATGGAGTGAAACCTCGACGCCTTCGAGAAATTCCTGGATGACCACGTTCGCACCCGCTGCGCCGAACGCTTTGCTCACCATGATTTCGTCCACCGCCTTTTCCGCTTCGGCTTGGTTGGCGCAGATCAATACGCCTTTGCCGAGCGCGAGGCCATCGGCTTTCACCACGCACTTCCCGCCGAGCGTCGCGCAGAATTTCTTTGCCGCCGCCGTTTCGGAGAAGGTTCCGGCGGCGGCAGTCGGAATGCCGTATTTCTCCATGAACTTCTGCGAGAAAACCTTGGAGGACTCGAACTGCGCGGCTTTGCGGTTCACGCCCCAGATGCGCAGGCCGTGCGACTGGAACAAATCCACGATGCCAAGTGCGAGCGGGTTGTCGGGGCCGACGACGGTGAGGTCGGCCTTTTTCTCCTGCGCGAAGGTGAGCAGCTTGGGCAGATTTTCCGCGCCAATGTTCACGCATTCCACCGCCGTGCCGTTTTTGGCGAGGCGTTCCTGCGCGATGCCGGCATTACCGGGCGCGCACCACATTTGTGTGGCATTGGGCGACTGGGCCAGTTTCCAAACCAAGGCGTGTTCGCGTCCGCCTGAGCCGATGACCAGAATTTTCATGCGCGCAGATTGAAGCAGGAACCGGGCGCGGAATCAATTTTACTTCCCGATGGCGGCGGCATCGGGCTGGAGCTGGATTTCGACCGCAAGATTGCCGGAGGCGGGAACGGCCGCGTTCATCGCGAGGATCTGTGCGTTCGGATTGGGCTGGTTTACGCCGTCATCCGGCGGCTGGGCGCTGGCGATTTCAAAACGAGCTCCGGACGGCGAAATGATTTTTGCCGTCAGCGTCTTGTCGCCCTGTTGAAGCGTGGCTTGACTGTTGTTCACGCTGATCTTGGCGCGGGTGAGCATTTGCCAGCGCACGGACAGGCCGGGCTGGGCGGCGGCGATGTCGTCGCGGATCAGGACGGTTTTGTTTCCGGCCATGGAAAACTTTCGCTTCACGCTGCCGGCCTGGCCGGCGAAGATTTCCGAGAGGTTGACGGTGGCGGAAGTGTCGCTGAACTCGGTGATGCGCGCGTCACCGGTCGCGTTGTGCAGCTTGCCGCCGAGCGTGAGGGTGTTATGGCTGAAATTGTTCAGGCGTAAAACGCGCCAGCGGTCGCTGTTCTGTTTGTTGTCAAAAAGCACCCATCCCTTGGACATGATGGAGTAATAATTTTGCGCGCCCAAGTCGCTGGCCCAGCGCACGCCATTGACGTCGAGCACGAATGATCCCGCATCCATGTGGGAGTGGTTGATTTTGGTTGATCCGCCCTTGAACGCGAGGAAGAGCGCGTTGGTGTCCGTCCACGAACTGCGAAAGGCGCCGACCGGGTTGGGGCCGTCGCCATGCCAGGCGAGCGGCAGTCGCGCCGGCGGCGGAATGTTTTTGGGCAGGCCGTCAATCCAGATGGCGAGGAAGGGATAAAAGCGATCGGGGTTCTTTTCCTTGTCCGACTTGGCCAGATGCGCCTGCAATAATTGGTTTTGCAAATACACCAGCTCCGGGGAATGCAGCTTTTGCGCGAACCAAAACAGCGTGGGCTCGAATTGCACGCCATCACCGCTGTCCGAAAAATTAAACGGCCTTCCCGTCGGGCCGATTTGCTGCACCAGTGACGTCGCGCTGGCCAGAAAGCCGGGAGCAGCGGGCAAATCCCAGTTTGTGCCCAGCGCCGTTTCCAGCGCGGAAACCATCAGCACTGAATACGTAGTGCCGTAACTCCAATAGCCCGGGCCTTCAGGATAAATTCCGTCCGGCACATACGGCTTGAGGCCGTTCGCGATATTCTTGCGGGCGAGCGTCAGAACTTCGCGAGCGATCTCCGGATTTTCATCGGCGATGGCCAGCGCCCCGAGGGTGAGGCCGCCGAAACAAACCTGGTTCCAGTTCATGGTGGCCTTTTGCCAGGTGTTGCTGGATGGCAAGCCGGGCTTGATGCCTTTTTCCAAAATTGCCTGCCGGAGCTTGGCGCGGGTGGCAGCCGGCAATGCGTCGAACAGACAGTCGTAACCCAGGGCCAGCGCGGCGGTCATCTCGGCAGTGCATAGGTAAACGGAAGGAACCCAGTCCACAAACGCGGCGGCATCGAGCATGTCCTTTTGCGCGCGGTCGAGAAAAACTTTTTCGGCGGTGATCCGGTAAGCGAAGCTGCAAAGCTCGATTCGGCGCATCGCCTCCCGCGAAACCAGCAGCATCTTGCTGCCATTATTTGTATAAACCAGCGTTGGCGCTTTCAGCACCTTGCGCGCGCTGTCCACGATGCTGGTGATAACGGCATCCAGCTTGGCGTCACTCGCGCGGCGGGTGCGCAAATCGTTCCAGCCAGCCGTGGTGATGATCAGGCGGGGATGTTCCTTGCGCAGGCCGGCCAGAACGTCCGGTGCCGCAACTTGCTCCGCCCGGATCGGAAGGCAGGCAAGGCCGGTGAGTAGTAAGAAGAGTTTTAATTTCATTGAGGTTTAATTTAGTTCCCCGGTTAGATTTCTCGCCGTGCCTCGCGGTAGATTGAACTGCGTTGTCCGGCTGCCGTAACGAACTTTGACGGGATCATTGCCGCTGACATTTTTGATGGTGGTCGAAGTGAGTTTTCCGGCCTGCCATTTGAGGTCCAGTTCGTAACCACCCCGGGCGCGGAGGCCGGAAATGTTTCCCGTCGGCCAGGCTGACGGCAGCGCGGGAAGCAATTCAATTTCGCCGGCCTGCGATTGTACGAGCATCTCGGCGATGCCGGCGGTGATGCCGAAGTTGCCGTCAATCTGCATGGGCGGGTGCAGGCCGAACAGGTTGATGCAGGTGTTCCGCGCGGAAAAAAGCTGCTGTAACATGCTGTGCGCGTTCTCGGCGTCGTGCAGCCGTGCATAAATCGCTGTGCGCCACGCGAGCGACCATTCGCGCACATCGCTACCTGGATCAATGCCCCGCGCATCGAGTGAAACCTTCGCCGCCGTCGCCAGTTCCGGTGTCCTGGTCATGCTGATTTGCGTGCCGGGATACACCGCAAACAGATGTGATGTGTGACGGTGATGGTCGTTGGTCGTGTCGAGTTCAGGGTGTTTGGCGATGGCATGGGTGCCGGTTTTTTCCGTTTGCCACTCCAGCAATTGTCCCCAACTGCCGATGCCAGGCGTGACGAGCTGGGCGCGCATGGTCGCGATTTTATTGCGATACGCTATGTCTGTGCCGAGTGCGTCTGCCGCCGCCACAAAATTGTTAAACAAGTCCCACACGATTTCCTGGCTGTAACTCACGCCGTCCTCGTCCGGGCCGTGCTCCGGCGACCATGCATTCGGTACCACCAGCCTTCCATTCGGTAATGCTTTCAAGTGATCTTCCCAGAACTCGCAGGTCTCGCGCAGGATCGGATAGGCCACGGTGCGCAGATAATCTTTATCCTGGCCGAACGCGTAATGTTCCCACAGGTGCTGGCAATACCACGCATTTGCCGTCTTGTCCCACTTCCAGCCCATGCCGCCGGTGATGTTGTGCGAGGTGCGGACGGCGAAGCCGCGCTTGGTGAGGCTCCCGTCGGCCAGCTTGAAATCTTTCGCCGTCGCCGTGACCTCGCGCCATGCGGGGATCTGGCTGGCCAGCAAATCAAACAGCGGGGTGTGGCACTCGGATAGATTGGCGACCTCGGCGGGCCAGTAATTCATCTGGATGTTGATGTTCGCGTGATAATCGCTGTGCCACGCGGGTTTGTTGTTGTCGTTCCACAAGCCTTGCAGGTTCGCCGGCAATCCGCCGGGCCGCGAACAGGAAATCATTAGATAGCGTCCGTATTGAAACAACAGCGCCTCGAGTCCGGGATCAACCGTCTTGAACGCCTCCAGTTTGCGCTGATCCGTGGGCAAAGCCGTTTGTGCGGCGGTGGATTTACCGAAGTCCGCGCTGACGCGACCGAAAAACGCCTGATAATCCTTGATGTGTTCCGCCTTCAAGCTGGTAAAACTTTTCTTCGCCGCCGCGTTTATCTGCGCTGTCAAGCGCGTGTGCGGATCTTCGCCATGATATTTTTTGGCGTGGTTGAATACATAGTCCGTACCCGCCGCTACAAGGAGAGTGAGGCCGTCGCAATCTTTGAATTCCAATCGGGTCGAGTTGGTGTCCGTCACCAGCGAAACCGAGCCGCCCTGATTCAACGCCATCAATTGCCATTCGAATTTCATGCCGTTGCTCAAAGTGCCGGAGGCCGTGATCTGATTCCCGTGCCCGATGATTTTTGCGCCGTGCGTGTCCACCAGTTCAATGCTGCCGGTGTAAGCCGCCTTTTGGTCGGCCGTGAAATTCGCCGCCATCACTTGGGCCGGATGACTGCAAATGAATTCGCGCTGAAATCGTATACCGTTTACGGTGTATTGGACTCGCGACAACGCGCTGGCCAGATCCAGTTCGCGCCGGTATTCCGCCGCATTCGTGTGACCGGGCAGATTGACGAACACATTGCCCAGCACCTGATACGAGCCCATCGTGTGGTCGTCTCCCGAGGGATTGTTATCGCCGGTCCAAAGGCTGTCCTCGTTCACGCTGATTCGCTCGCGGTCTGGAGCGCCAAAAATCAGTGCCCCCATCCTCCCGTTGCCGATGGGCAGCGATTCGTTCATCGGCTTGGCTTGGGTGGCGGGCTGCCGGTACCACAGGGTCAAATCAGCGGCTGACAAACTGACTGCACCCGTCACTGCGAGCAGGATTACGGCAGGGATGTAGTTTTTCATGCGGAATGAAATGGAAACAGATTCAATTTCCAAATTCAAACCGATTGACGGGCTCCATCGTCTGAATTTCAGCAAGGTCTCGCCACACAGTTAATTTTTTTCGCGACCACCAAGGCTGGAACTGCGTGGTGGTTTACGGTGTCTTGGATTGGAGTTGGATTTCGACGGTGAGGCTGCCGGAGGCCGGGACGGTGGCATTCACCGCGAGGATTTGCGAGTCCCGATTGGGCTGGTTGACCCCGTCTTGCGGCGGTTGGGCGCTGGCGATTTCAAAGCTCGCGCCGGTCGGCGAAAGGATTTTTGCCGACAACGTCTTGCCCTCCTGCTGGAGCGTGGCTTGATTCTTTTCCACGCTGATTTTGGTGTGCGTGACCATCTGCCAGCGCACGGATAAGCCGGGTTTGGCACCGGTGATGTCGTCGCGGATGCAAAGGGTTTTATTTTCGGCCATCGTAAATTTTCGGGTCACGCTGTTAGCCTGACCGGCGAAAACTTGCGAGAGATTGACCGTCGCCGATTTGTCGGTGAATTCGGTGATGCGCGCATCGCCGGCGACGTTGTGCAGTTTGCCGCCGAGCGTGAGGGTGTTGTGGCTGAAATTGCTCAGGCGATAAACGTTCCAGCGGTCGCCGTCCTGCTTCTTGTTGAAGAGTGCCCACCCTTTGGATTCGACGGAATAATAATTTTGCGAACCCAGATCACTGGCCCAGCGAACGCCGTCGGCATCCAGCACGAATGTTCCGGCATCCATGTGGCCATGATTGACGCTGCCCGAGCCGCCTTTGAAGGCGACAAATAACGCGTTGGGATCGGTCCATGAGCTGCGAAAGACGCCGACGGGGTTTGGTCCATCGCCATGCCAGGCCAGTGGCAGTGTGGGCGGGGTGATGTTTTTGGGCAGGTTATTGATCCAGATGGCAAGAAAAGGTAGGAAACGGCTTCCTTTCCCCTCTTTTCCTTCTTTGCCCTCTTTGCTTTCTTTCCCTTCCTTTTTGATGGAGGCCAGATTTTGCTGGAGCAGTCGGTTCTGAAAATAAATCAATGAAGGTTGTTGCAGCTTTTGTGCGAACCAGAACAGGGTGGGTTCAAACGGCACACTGTCGCCGCAGTCGGAGAAGTTAAACGGCCGGTCGGTCGGGCCGATTTGTTCGACCAAGGCGGCTGCGCTGGTGAGAAAACCGGGGGCGGCGGACAGATTCCAATCGGTGCCGAGCGCCGTTTGCAGCGCGGAAATCATCAGCACTTGATACGATGTGCCGTAATTCCAATAGCCCGGGCCTTCGGGGTAGATGCCGCTGGGGGCATAGGGTTTGAGGCCGATGGGATTGTTTTTTTGGGCGAGCGTCAGGATTTGCCGGGCAACCTCGGGGTTTTCATCGGCGATGGCGAGCGCGCCCAGCGAGAGGCCGCCGTAGCAGACCTGATTCCAGTTGTTTTCCGTGGTCGGCCAGCCTTTCTTGACGGCTAGGCCGGGCTTGATGCCTTTTTCCAAAATCGCCTGCTTGAGCGTGGCGCGGGTGTCCGCGGGCAGGGCGTCAAACAGCCAGTCGTAGCCGAGGGCGACGGCGGCGGTCATTTCGGCTACGTCGAGAAAATGCGAGGGATTCCAGTCCCCAAACGCCGCCGCGGCAAGCATATCCTTCTGCGCCCGCTCAAGAAAAACCTTGTCGCCGGTCACCCGGTAGGTAAAAGCGCTCAAAATAATTCGCCGCAAGGCTTCGCGGGAAACTGCCAGCAGGCGTCTCCCTTCTTTTTTGTAAACCAGCGGCGGTGTTTTCAGCACCTGGCGCGCATCGCTTACCACCCAGTTGAGGACCGTCTTCTGGCCGGCTTCCTTCGAGTATTGCGTCCGGAAATCATTCCAAGTGGGCGTGGTGATGATCAAGCGGGGATGTTCCGGACGCAAGCCGGTGAGGATGTCCGATGTTTGGGCGTTCGCTATTACAATGGAGCCTTTTGTCAGGCAGCAGATTAGAAGAAGAATAAACAGTCTCATGGTTAATCTGTTGTAAGACACCTTGGCCGGGGCAAAGGTTTCATGAATCCCCTAAAAAAACCGCTTGATCTGTCTGTCTGGCGGCTCGCTTTTGGCAAATACGCAAAAAAGCGCACCAAGTTTCCCCTGTGCGCTCTGTGCTTCTGTGGCTGAAAATTACTCCACCCGCGCCTCGCCCTTGCCTTTGACGACTTCGCCGATGATCCAGGCTTTGTGCTTCTGCGCGTTCATGAATTTCAGCACGGCGTCCGCCTTGTCCGCCGCGACGATGCTCACCATGCCGATGCCCATGTTGAAAACCTGATAGAGCTCGTCATCCGGCACGCCGCTCTTCTGCTCGATGATCTGGAAGATGGGCAGCATGTCCCACGAACCTTTCTTGATGACCACGTCGAGCGACTTCGGCAGCACGCGCGGGATGTTGTCCACAAAACCGCCGCCGGTGATGTGCGCGAACGCCTTCACCTGATCCGGCTTGCCGACGAGATTGAACTTTTTCAACAGCTTCTGCACCAGCGGGCCGTAGCTGATGTGTTCCTTCAACAATTCCTGGCCGACCGTGCCTTTGAGGCCAGGCACGCGGCTGGATGGTTTCAATTTCAACTGCTCGAAGAAAATCTTCCGGCCGAGCGAATAGCCATTTGTGTGCAGGCCGCTCGATTCGATGCCGATGACCACGTCGCCGCGCTTCACGGTTTTCTGGCCGTTGAGCATTCGGGATTTTTCCACCACGCCGACGATGGTGCCGCTCACGTCGTATTCGCCCTTCTGATAAAAGCCCGGCATCTGCGCCGTCTCGCCGCCGATGAGCGCGCACTTGTTTTCCGCGCAGGCGCGGGCGAAACCCTTGATGATGTCCGTGAAGACGTGCGGCTCCAGCTTGCCCGTGCCGAGATAATCGAGGAAGAACAGCGGCTCCGCGCCCAGCACGGCGATGTCGTTCACGCAATGGTTCACGAGGTCCGCGCCGATGGTGTCGTGCTTGTCCTGCTGGAAGGCGATCTTGAGCTTGGTGCCGACGCCGTCCACGGAGGAGACGAGGATGGGCTCGCGATATTTTTTGACG
>CAIXUZ010000024.1 GCA_903922735.1 uncultured Verrucomicrobia subdivision 3 bacterium | reverse complement strand
GAAGCTGCTGTTGTCGAAGCTGCTGTTGTCGAAGCTGCTGTTGTCGAAGCGGCTGTTGTCGAAGCTGCTGTTGTCGAAGCTGCTGTTGTCGAAGCTGCTGTTGTCGAAGCGGCTGTTGTAGAAGCGGCTGTTGTCGAAGCTGCTGTTGTCGAAGCTGCTGTTGTCGAAGCGGCTGTTGTCGAAGCGGCTGTTGTCGAAGCTGCTGTTGTCGAAGCTGCTGTTGTCGAAGCGGCTGTTGTCGAAGCTGCTGTTGTCGAAGCTGCTGTTGTCGAAGCGGCTGTTGTCGAAGCGGCTGTTGTCGAAGCGGCTGTTGTCGAAGCTGCTGTTTTTGCAGTTCACTTCAATGCCAGAAAAATCCTTTTCCGACAGATCAGCCTCGTCGAATTTCTGGCCGGCCGTTACGGCCGCTATGAAGGCAACCTTCCAGTTCTCGCCTTCCAGCGTGAACAGCAGCTTGCCGGTGATCCATGATTTGATTTCGAATTTCATAATAGGTTTGTTGGTTGTGGTTAATATTTATGCGCCACTTTTTGCGGCTTTTGGCTTCAAGTAATTCCAACCAGATGATGGCGATTCATCCACCCCGCCCTCTTGCCAGTTCATCGCATCCAGGATTAAGGTTTGTTCATCGGTGGAAAAATCGTTCCATTCATCGGCGGTAACGTCGATCTCACCACGCAGCGCTTCTATTTGCAGATCAATGCCCTTGTGATTGTCGTCACCGAAAAAACTAAACCTCGGGACGTAGCTTTTACAGGCTTCGAGCGCATTGATTTCAGCATTGATTTCGGATGGAGTTTGGGCAATCACGATTGCACCTCTTTCGATTCGATTTTACGAGTGATGCCACAAGCCAGACAGCGATAAGAATTGCTCCCATTTACTGGGCCGCGATCATGCTTTGCTCCACATTGGCAGTAGAATGTTCCGTTGGCATCAACATGAGGAATCAAAACGGGTCGCGGCGGATATTTTTCTTTGGCCTTCGCGCGCTGCAGGCGGTCGATCTCGGCGGCGATGAGCCCGCCCGCTTTGACCAGGTTGCGAATTTTATCTTTGGACGGCTTCCACGACTTGATTTCCCACGGCCAAAATGGAGGCTGTTCCATTTCGATGGGATCACATTCCAGATGCGCGCCAGATTGAGCAGCACCAAGCAGCGCATATCCTTGGGCGGCATAGGCCAACTCACCTCGGCGATGAGTGTCGTCATGCTCCGGTGTCCAGCCTTCTTTCGATATTTGCCGCTGCCGTTCTTGCGCGATGAGTTCCGCCCCGCTGCGTAAAATGAGTTTGCTCATGAGTTCTCCTTCACTTTGCTTACCAGGTTTTTTTGTGAAACGAATTGGACCATATCCAACGCCAACAACACTGCTGGTGTAGACTTTTTATCAGGGTTAAGATGCGGATCAAAAGCCAGGTTGAAACCAATCTTGCCGTCACCTTTATCCGTCAGCGTGATGATGACTTTTTGAGCACTCACGATTGCACCTCGCCTTCCTCGACCATCGCGCTCACGAGTTTTTCGATAAGCTTGTTGATCAGTTTTTCCACGTCGCCGGCCACGCGCTTGACCAGGACCACGTCGCCCGCGCCGTCAATGCGGCAACCGAGCTTCGCCAGCTCCAGAGCCGTGAGCGTGCGGAGGGCATCCTTGCGCGGCGTGTATTCCGTCTTCACCAGCTCGTCGAAGCGGGCCTTGAAGTGTTTCCCGACCTGTTTGATGACATAGGCTTCATCCTCGAAGTCCACGCTGCCGGTGCTGGTGCTGAACCCGACCTTGCAGCCGTGCAAGATGAACGTGCGCGGCTTGACGAACAGTTCCGGCGAGCCTTCCACGGCGCTGTGCAGCTCGGCCTCGCGGGCCGCGACAATTGCCGCCTGCTTTTTCAGACCGCGCAGATGCTTGGCCTTGACGGCTTCCAGATCGGCTTCGAGCGACGAGATTTGTTCCTCCAGCTTCACGCACTCGCCATCGTAAGCGGCGCAGAGTGGTTCGAGTTCAGTGATGGCGCGGCTTTTGGAACCGGCCGTGTTTTCAGTGGTGCTGATCATATTCGTTTTGATTGATGGGTTGATGTTGGTTAAACGAGCTTGTGCCGGGTCCAGCCCATGCGGCTGATTTTGGCCGGTGATTTGTGGGCGTGGTTGGCGTGATGGATTTCGTGGCGGTTCTGGCCGCTCTTTCTACGCATTCTTTTTCCGGTAGCGTTCATGTTGTTTTGTTTGGTTGAGGGTTAGCGGGTTAAAAACTGGTACAGGGTGACGGCGGACAGGACGGCCACGAAGCCGAGCGCGAAGTTCACGACGTAGTCCATGCGCTTGAGCCAGAGCGCGCGGTTGCGCGCGTCCAGCCATGCGGTGACTTCGGCCGGCGTCATGTTGACGTGATCCAGATCGCGCAGCGACGCGATCGGCAGATGGCGGATGACAGGGGTCATAGGATTCAGGAGTTGCGGGTTGCGATTGACGGTTTGGGCAGCCACTCAAATTTCGTGTTGCCGATCGTGTCTTTGCCAATGGGACGAAACCCGAGCCGCTGGTAGAAGCGATGCAGCGCGGCTTTTTTGTAAATGTGCGGAATGGCCGTCAGCCGGATCGCGCGGCCGAATTGTTGCAGGCAGCGGATCGCGCCGGTACCGAGACCGAGGCCGCGCTTTTCCTCCGCCACGATCAGCAGCAAAACCTCGAAGTAATTCGCGTGATTGTGAACCTTCATGTTCACGCCGGGCACATGGATTCTGATCACTTGGCACCTCCGGATTTTTCAGACTTCAGCCGTTTGGCAATTTCGCGAGCGATGGCCAGCTTCAGAGTCTTTTGATGCTTCGGATGTTTTCCCAGGTAAGCGAAGGCGGAGTTCAAATCCTCCAGGCTGGAATTTTTGGCGGTGGTGATGCCGTCCGCCGCGCCGCAGAAACAGATGTGATAAACCGCCTTGCAAACATCTTCATTGCATCGCGGATACCAGCTGCATTCACAGACAATGTTTTTCCCACAGACACAGCAGAGATTGGTTTTTGCCATATTATTTGCCCTCCTTGGTGGTGGTGGTCGGGATCATGGTTACTTTCCGAACGCGCCCATGGGTTTGGGCGGTTCTAAAAATCGGAATTCCTTTTTGAAATCTGCCACCGGGTAGAGGCCGGATTCACCGGAGCCCTTCTTGCCGCAGTCCAGCTTCTCCGAGATGGTGATGTAACAGTCATCCGCCTCGGTCTCGCCGGCGTCTGGGTTATGCTTCAAAAAATAGGCGAGCACCCGTTTGCCGGTGGCAACCTCGGCGAACAGTCCTTTGGGAGTTGGCAGCGGCGCTCTCATTTCCCCTCCATTGATTCCAGCCATGCCACGCCGACGGCGGCGACCTGGATCAGTTCGGTTAGGAAGTAGCGCTTCAAGATTTTGCTGCGCGGGCTGGTTTCCAGCTGATCAATCGCCTGCGCCACTTCGCCGACTTCCTCCGTCAGCACGCGCAACTTGCGCGTCCAATCCACCACCGGTGAATCCACGCGGAAGTTGTGCTTGCCGGCGGTGAACAATTCGCGCTGCCGGGCGCGTTCGTCGGCCACGCGCTGCAAGATGTCCATGTCAGACAGGTGCAGCGATTCCAGCCAGGTAAACGCGCAGCAGGTCACATCCAGCACGGCATCTTTACGGCGCGTGGTCTGGGCGATGTTGCCCACGCGCCCGACCAGCCAGGCAAGTTTGGTATCCGTGGAAAAATCCTGGGCGGCACCCCGGATTTGGGTCTGCTCGATCCGCGCTTGAATCTTAAAAATGACATCCATCATCACCGGTGAATTCTTGGCGCTCATGACTTAATCCTCTCCCCGCGCAGCGCGGATGTGGTTGATGGTGAGTTCGCGTTTGCCGGCCTGAACCTTGGCCTCCTGCAGCGCCTCGAACAGCACGCGCACGCGGCCGGCCTCGCGCACGATCCGGGCGAGTTCAGCCTGGTGTTTGGCCGCATCCGCCAGGGAAAAGCTTTTGGCGATGGCCAGTACGTCCTCGTCGCTGGGGAATTCCTCCAGCGTGAGGATGTCCTTCTCGCCGCCGGCCCGGCCGATGAATTGCTCGAAGTAACCCTCGGCGATGCTGCGCTTGAGCTTCTGCACGAAGACGGGCGTCAGCGTGAGGATGACGGTGCAATCGGTGTCGTCCTGCAATTTTTGGAGATAGGAGAAAACCTTCTGGTTGCTCCCCTGCCGCTCGTCATAGAGCCGCTGTACGTTTTCCACGATGACGGTGCGCTTCTCATTCACCGACTGCCGGATCGTGTTGCGCTTGCGGTCCCAGGTGGCCTGCCGGCTGCAGCCGTATTTCTCGGCGAGGTCGGTGATGAACTGCGTGTGGCTGGCCGTCTCCGGAGCTTCCACGCGCACGCAGGTGCCGTGGTTGTTTCGCCGGCAGTATTCCTTCAGCGTGGCCGTCTTCTGCGTGCCGGTGTGGCCCACGATCATGCCGAACTTGTTCACTCGATCCGGGGCGCGCTTCTTGTCCACGAAGTTGAAGATCATCTCCGACGTGGGCGTCATGACGAAGGGCACCTTGCCGGCCTGCTCGCGCAGCGCGGCATCCTTGCGCAGGGATTCAATGGCGCGGGTGAGCTTCGAGAGCGCGACGATCGGCGAATCGGTCTCATTGCCGGCTGCGTCGCGATTCCAGCGGCCCCGGAGGATTTTTCCCCAGGTGGTCTTATCAAACGGTATGCCGAGTTTCTTGGCGGCATCCACGAGGATGTCGAGTTCGCGTGCGCATTCCTCGCGGACGTAATTGGCGAGCCACAGGACCGGCTCGCGGATTTCATCGGGGTAATGGGCGGTGCGGGCCTGGATGGTCGGCACATCGAGGCGCAATGAGGTGTCGTTTTCCGACGTGGTCGGGATGGAATGTTGATTCATAGGCTGGCGTCCTTTGGTAGTTGTCTGTTTGGTTTATGCGGTGGCTAACTCCGCCAGCTCGCGCGCCCGCGCCGCACTCGCGGCCAGACGATCACGTTTGCTGGCAAATTCTTCAGGGGTCGGCGCGTCGAGCGGTGTGCGTCTCGAGACGGGCCTCGGCGGCAGCGCGGCTGCCGGGGCGTCGCCGGCATTCTGCAGCGCGGCGGTATTCGTCATCTCCACGACGTTGCCGCGACCGTCGCGGGCGCTGGCACTGCGCACCGATGGCTGCCCTGGACGCGGCATGGAGCGGAAGGCCGTGGCGACAAATTTATCCTGCTTGCGCCGTTCGGTGTCGCCGCGATCCACCGCGCCGATCCCGTAGCGATCCTCAACCGTCTCCACCCGGACGCCGGCGGGCGCCGTGGCCACCTCCAGCTTCGGTCCAGGAATCTCCCGCGGCGCGACGAACATGAATTCATCCATCTGCCAGCCCTGGAAATTCGCGGAGTTGTTCGGCGAGGTGCGGTTGAAGATGGCTGCGCCGAGATTCGGATCGGTGTCGTCGAACTTGTAATAGAGTTCATAGCCGTCGCCCAGGTGTGCGAATTTCTCCGCGCGAAACTGAAAGGCGGCGCCGCGATATTCGACGTTGATGTAACCGTTGCGGATCGTTGTCTTGCGCAGCTCTCCGGGCAGGCACGCGGCGAATAACCTTTCGGTTAATGGCAATAGGCCGACCCGGCTCAAATCCTCCTGGTGCGCCTCGTAGCGCGTTTTGCCCGGTATCGTGCTGGGCATCTCCCACGTCCGGCGGAACGCCTCGGCGATGCAGTCCGCGAGCTGGGCCTGCGAGGCAAAGTGAAGGTCGCGCGGGGTATGACTACCGGCGCGCACGCGACGAAGTTGTTTGCCCGGCAGTTCAAATTCACCGGCGTAACGGCCGATGCACTGATATTGCCGCGCGACGATGGCAAGAGTGTTTTGCAGCGCGTTGAAGTGCGTCTCGATGTGCTTCTGGTGGGCCTTGGTTTTGTAGAGCACTTTCACGCCGCAGAGACCGAGGCCGGCGCTGATCGTGTTCATCTGGTCCTTGGCCATGCCGGGCCGCACGATCTGCTCCTCGACAATCCATTCACCGTCGCGCTTCCAGCCGGAGATTTTGTTCGCCTTCCAGATGGCCTGCTCAAATTCAACGAAGGGCGGCACGCCGCCGAGCGACAGGCACATCTTGTAGAATTTCCGCAGGATGTCGGCGGCCGTGTAGCTCTCGCGCAACCGCGCGACGAGTTCCACGCTCTGCCAGACCTTGTGCTTCGCCCAGAGCGCGTAGAGTCCCTGGCGTGAAAGAATAAATTCGTTTTCGTTTGAGCCGCACCCGGGAAGTTCCACGTAGAACGGATGGTTGGTGCTCATGTCGTCCATCGAAAGCGTGTAGGCGGCGGGCATCTCGAAGCGGCTGCCGTCCGGCAGCCGGCAGGTCCAGTCGCGCACCGAGGACGGGCCGTGAAGCTGGTAATGTTTCGGCCCGCGCACGCGGGCTTCCATTTCCGGGGTGACGCCGGCGCGGAGAAAATTAACGAACGGCACCGGCAGATATCCGTTCCGAAGTTTTTCGCCGAGCTTGGCCGGGCATTCCGGCTCATAGGCGAAGTTGCGCAGCGCGGTAGCGATCTTGGCGGTCCGGCGATCATTCGCGGCGCGGGCCGAGGAAGCGCCCATCGTGGCGACATAGATTTCCAGCAGCTTCGCCCGGACCGGTTCCTGATCGAGCAGAAACTCCCATTCGCATTCCCGGCCGCCATCCTTGATCGGGGCCAGTCGCTCCGGAGTCAGTTCGGCATCCGGCAGCGCCCCGAATTTTTTAACGAGCCGGTGCAGCGTGGGTGCAGACGTCCCCACGATCCGCGCGACCTCATCCAGGCTGTGCAGCGCCAGATATGGCCGCGCCTCGCGCAGGATGCGGCACCACGCCGCGCCCTTGTCCAACGCCAGGCGTTTCATAGCCGGCAGTGGTTGCACCACGCCCAAGGGGTTTAAAGAATCAGCCGGGCGGGCATACGCTTCCGCGCTTCGAGAGAGTGCCTTGTTCGGGGACTGACTAACCGCTTCCGCAGTGTCGCCACTTTTGCCCCTGCCGTTGTCTCGCTCGTCGGCCCGCGCCGGCTGAAAGCTCGTGCCGCACTGGCCACCATTGAAGGTGGTCGCGGGCTTGATGGTGTAATTGACGATGCTCATGACTTGATGGTCGAGCTGGCGTCCTTTGATTTAAATTTGGCCGTAACGCAGTTACCGTCCTGTGAAATAAGCCAACGGATATTGTCGGGGTGCATCCAGTTTTCCTTGCAGCCCTCCCAGTTCCGGTCGGTGGATTTATGGCGATAAACGCGATCGCGCAGGGCGCGCACCTCGGCCTCGCTCATATCTTCCGGTGATTTAATGGTGGCGTTCATAATGATGGTGGCGTGGTGGCGGTAACGCAGTTACTCACTTGTCCTGGCGTTTGAGTTCGGTGGCGATGAGCTTGCCGAAGGCCACCAGCAGTTCGCGCGGCATCTTCTCGATGACCGGCGGCAGCGCCTGAATGGCTTCGTGGCGCGTGGCCTCATCCCACTTCTGCCAATACACGAATTTGTTTTGCAGGCCGGTCATGGCCGTGCCGAAAAGCTGGAGCTGCTTCTCGACGCGCTCCGGCCGGCCGCCGCCGTGCGCCCGGCCCTCGCCATCGCGTTTCTCCAGCATGAGAATCTGCTTGATGCCAGCCAGCACCGCCCCGAGTCCGTAGGCGCGCGTGCGCGGCGCTTCGGGATCTTCCACCAGCAAAATACGCGGCTCGAAAAATTCCTTCAGCGTCACATTCTTCTCCGTCACCTCATCCCGATCCGTGAGCGTGCGCTTGGCCTTGTCGGTATTGAAATAGTCGTGAATCTCCTGGGCTTGCGCCAAAACGCGGTAACTGATCTTCATATCTGCCGCAATAGATTCCGGCGTCTCGGTGGTTGGAGTGTGTGTGCCGCCCGCCAGTATCCGTTTCTTCGCCTCTGCAAAGACACCTTCAACCAAAGGCGCGACACTGTAAGCGAGCTGGCCCTTAGAGTAATGCCGGCGATTGATAATGGTCTCTTTTATGAGGGTAAAAACCTCATCATCCTTCACCACGATGGCGGGGATGGTTTTCCAGCCCAACTTCCGTGCGCACCAGTAGCGGTGCCGGCCGTCCACGATCTGGTTGTCGTCGGTGATGTAGATCGGCGGCGTGGCGGCTTCGCCCCGGCGCTTCATGCCCTTGCGCCAGGACAACAGTTCATCATCGGTCAGACGCGGCTGCGATTTAAGCGCTGGATGGATATCCAGATCGTCGAGGTTTCGGATTTCGATTTTATTCATAAAGTGGTTAAGCGAACGCCGGACGGGCCGGCGGGAAAAATTCGGTTTGCAGCGGTGCGGGTGAGGTGCGGCCGTGCCGGCGCAGGAACTCGCGGGCGATGCTGGCGGAGGTCAGCCGGTATACGCACAGGTGCGCGGCGTTGCGGCCTTCGCGCGTGCTGATGACTTTTTCGGGAAAGAACTTGCCGCCATGCTCGTGGCCAACGTGCTCGATGACGCTGGCGATTTTCAGGATGTGGGCCGCGCTGCCGGCAATGCCGTTCCCGCTGCCTCGCACTTCGTCGGGCACGATGTCAGTGGTGAAGTGCGGCTCATCGCTGGCAAGCGCCCGCTCCACCAGTTCCCGGCAGAATGTTTTAAACTCGTCATTTTTCCAGACGATCTCCCGCTCGATCGCGGCTTGGAAATTGGCGGTGGCATTCATAGATCAGCGGCAGCGGTTGGGCGTGGGGATGCGCACCGGGTGGGGAATGCGTGCGTGTCCCACCGGCCGCGAGGATTGCCGATGGCGTCGGCATTCAGCTTGCCGAACTTCTTGGCGATGCGATCGTAAATGGTGTCGCGTTCGATCTTGGTCAGGTCGCCAGCCACCTCCGCTTCGCGGCGCAGCCCGTGCAGTTCCGTGGCCGTCTTGGCCTGGGCAATCTGGACGAAGTAATCGAGCTGGCTCATTTGGAATTGTGGTTGGAATTTACGCGGCTAGGATGGGTGCCATGCCAGACTTGAACCCATTCTCTTACATTGAAAAATGGATCAGTGAACATGGATCGGCGGCCGTTCTCCGTGAGCATGTTGACTTTCTGAAAAGCCAGATGGCGACGTTGGAGGCGGTAAACCGCGATCTGGAGACGCAGCTTAAAATTTATAAGGCGGAGGCAGAGAGTAGCCACGCCAAACTGCAGGAGGCGGAAGCAGAGATACAGCGCCTTAAACAACCCGTGGCCAGCCCGGCCTTTAGCGTCATTCGCCGCAACCGGAGTATTGACGGGTGATTCAATCTTCATACGCACTCCAGATAACCCTTGTTCAAATTGCGGAAGGTGGTAGCCAGGATCAGCCACTTGACCATAAAGCAAATCCGGCCATCCTTTTTTGCGCGGCGATAATTCAACGCGCAGTCGCGCATAGAGGACCGGTTGTTTTTCAAAATGCGCTGGAGGTAATCTTTGAAGTTCATACGGCCTCCGGTTTGTTGAAGGTGAGTTCGGCTTGCAGTTTTTCTAGGCCGTCCAACATGGCCAGTTGCGCCTCTACGTTTCGGTGCGCGGGATGAGTGGGTGATAATTTCGCGCACATTGCCTGGAGAATGAGACGGCGGCGCGTGATGGAACAGTGGTCCAGAGTTTCTTTGGCCACCTCGAACAGGATTTGATCAGCATCAAACATGGTATGTTTCCTTTAGGGATTTAACGGCACGCGGGCAGAGATGGAGGTGATAGAGCGCCCAGCGGCTTTTTTTGATTCGTCTAGCGATGGCCGCCACGGAATAATCGCCGCGTTTGGCGGCGGCTTCCCGGAAGTTTTTTAAATTGACAGTTTCGCTTTTCACTGGTTAATGTTTAATTACTAACAGAATGTTAGTTAGTGACTAAACAAAAGTCAACGGGAAAAGAAGAAATATTTTAGTGGCTAAACATTGTGGGAGTTCATTGTAAAAACAGCCGCCAGTTGGAATTCTGCAATCTCTTGCAGACAATGGAGAATGCAGGGTTTCGTCCTGCTGATGTGGCGAGACTGCTAAACAAATCTCCAGGAGCCATCAGCCAATATAAATCTGGCTTCACTAATCCCAGTGAGACTGTGGTGCAATTGCTGCGGCGTGTTGTTCAGGAAAAACTTTCCCCGCGAGAGGGCGTCTCAACGCCAGCGGAACTGCAAAATAAGCTCACTGAGCTTTCCGATCACGATCCGGCGGGCTTTGCCGCGGCCCAAGCCACCATTGAGGCGTTGCATCGCCGCCTTCCGCCGATCACCCGACCTAGTTCCAAAATTCTGGCCGCCGCAGACAAAATCGAAACGGCAGTTCAAGACAGCATCCGCAGTGCTCGCAAGACTCATCCCGAATCTTCTCGCGGATAACATGCGCCCTCCGCTCCAGCTCCGCCGCCAGTTGTATCATTTCCTCCTTGGTAAATATCTGATCTTGGTGTCTCATAATTCCAGCGACTTAAACACCGAGGGTGGGACATTGGCTGTCCAAGCGAATAACTCGGCTGTTTTGTGAACAAGTTTATGAAGACTGTTTTTTTTCTCATCGCCATCACCGTTCTGCTCACTGGCTGCAACCAGCCGGATGATTCCAAAGTCATCGCGCTTGAGAAGCGCGTGGCCGCGCTCGAGCGGATTGCCAGCCAGAACACCAATCCAGTGGCGGTGGTGTCGACTGCGCCGCCGATCACCAATACCAATCTCAATTATAATGACGTGGTGCAAATCAAACTCTGGACCAGTCATAAAATGGAAGATATGGCCATTGAGGAAATCCGCAAACGCTACGAGCTCCAGACAAACCTGATGGATTATGTCGATAAGGTTTTCAACATTTCCATCGGCATTAAGAAATAATTTCCGGCCCTGCCAGGGTTAACCTCTTTCAATAATTTTCTCTTCGGAAAAACATCTACTATCAGTAAGGATATTTCCCGCACGAAAATATTCTTGCCGTTCAACCAACCACCCTCCGCACTCAGTGCGGAGGGTATCGAAAAGGGTAGGAACCACTTGCCATTTCTCTTCGGGTGCGGGATAAGAAACAGGTGAGCCGGTCGTGCTAGTAACACAACCGGCTCTGACAAACGAACCACATCGCATTAAGAGTATGGCTCATCTGCCGCCAGAATTATTGCCCGCCGGCGCAGGATTTTCCAAGACGCTTTTTCTGGCGGCGGGCAGCGCCGCGGCCGTGCTAGTGCAGCGCCGCGGCAAAAAGATGTCGGAACGGCCCATGCAATTTGCCGACGCGCATGCGGCGCTGACCTGGTGCGAGCAGAACGGGGCTGGATTTTATTGGTTCCCGGCGGCTGATCCGGGGCGGAATTAGAACCCTCTGCACTCAGTGCAAAGGGTATCGAAAAGGGTGTCAGACAGTCGGTTTTGTTGGGTTTTTCTGCGGTGTTTTTCTTCCACGGTTAAAATTCTGGAATGGAGTGAACGGGGTGAATGGCGGGTTATGCAGTCCTGAATTCTTCTGCCAATGTCAGCGCGATGTTACGCGCCAGTCTCTCCACCAAAAACTTTAGCAGCGGTCTCATCGGGTTTCCCGGTGGCCGTGCGCAAGCACCTTGTCGCTGCGGTGACGGTTACTCCAACCGAAGGGCTGGCGTCCTTCAACATCAACCTCATCGTAGCGGCTCTTTCTTCCACTGCAAACTCCGATCTGCTTCCGTGCGCCTCATAGCCGCATGTCTCCCAGATCGGGAAGGTGCGTCCGCAACTCCGCGCCTCGGTGGAAATTTTCGTTCCCAACCCTCAACCGCAGAAATGCCCTGCTCTCAATAACCATGAAAACAAAAATCCGTTCCCTCCTGATCCTCGCGGCCGTTGGCCTGGCGCTGATCGCCACCAGCCCGGCCCCGGCGCAAACCACCGCCACCAATACCGTGCCGAACTTCCTCACACAGGTCCAAGCGTGGGCGACCACGGTGAATACCAATTATGATTGGAGCAATGCCGTTCTCCAGGTGGAGTCCGGTTATAAACAGGCGACCGGCGTCGGCGCGGCCTCCTACATCGGCGTGCAATATAATTTCGCCAACAGCTGGAACGTCGGCGTCTCCGGTCAGTTCTACGGCGTCGGCAGCGCCTTCAATGCCGTCGAGGTGCAGGGCGGGTTTGCCCTGATCAAGAATCACGATTTCAAAGTGGAGGGGAATCTTCTGGCAGGTTACGACAACACACGCTCCGCATTTGTCATCGAGCCGGAATTGAAGGTGGTGAAGATGCTGACGATCAATACCTACACGGCGGCTGGCTACTCGATGCCGTTCTTCGACAAGGGGAAGTTCGATGCGAGCGGGCAATTCAAAGTCTGTGTTGGCTTTTTCTTCTAATCATTTTTCAACCGCAACCAATAACGAAAGCAAACATGCACTATAAAAACGGGAGAGAAGCAGAGAACGGCGACCGGGTCATTATGATTCCCGATCACGGCGCGCCTGTCGTTGGTGTGCTCTATGATGCGATTCCTGGAATTGACACCTGCAACGGCAGAATTGCCCCATCCGCGCCGAATGACCCCATGGCAAACCTGCAGGAAGTTTTACACATCGACGATGTGGCCGCCGCAATCAAGGCCGGTTTCATCACTGACAGTTCCAAGCCGGTAAACGTGCCATAAAAAACGCTCACACCATGAAAGGCGACCACATCCAGTTTCGCAAAGGCTACAAATACAGCCTGTGGGAAACGTATCGCGTACAAATTGCGATCCGTGGGCAAGTGGTCAAGCATCGCCTTTTTGAACTGGATGTGGATGGCTGGCTGATAATCTTTGCCGATTATCCCTGGGACGGTCCCAGTGGGCCGACGATTGATACGCCGTCCTTCATGCGCGGCAGTCTCGTGCATGATGTTCTGTTCGAAATGCTGCGGCTCGGGCTGCTGCCGCACGATCCGTGCTTTCACCTGGCGAATTGCGAGCTGGAAAAGATTTGCCTGGAGGATGGCATGTGGCCTTGCCGCGCCCGCTACGTTTACACCGCCGTGGAAAAGTTTGCCAGCGCCGCCGCCGCGATCGCGCCGGAAAACATCCTGATCGCACCGAAGATGGAAATGCCGTTGCCGCCGGAGGGTTCCCATGATTGATACCAACGCCATTGCCCAGGCGAATGAGACCGCGCAGGCCGCACGGGCCGTGGCGGCGCAGTGGTGGCCCACCGCGTGCGCGGTGGCGGTGATCGTCGCCCGCGAGCTGCGCAACTTCAACCAGTGGGCGGTGTACGTCGCCGAGTTTGTGATCCGGCACGGCGGCCTCGTCATGATTTTCAAAAAAGTGATCTGGAACCCCGACGCCGACCAAAACCGACTTAAATAAAATTTATGATGCTCGCACAATCAACTGATCTACCAGCCGTCCCATCAGAAACCCTCAAGTGGGTGCTGGTCATACTGGCGTCATTACTATTCATCGGCCTGGCCATTTATGCCGCCTTGAATACCGCGCGTGAACGGCGTTTGACCATCAATGATGATCCAGCGCCGCAGTTTGACCGGGCGCCCAAGCGCTACAACCACGAGGCCACCGACCAGCGGTTTGGCCGGGTGGAATCCAGGCTGCGGGATCACGACAATGAATTCATCCGCCTGCGAAACGAGCGGCATGAGGATGAGGCCATATCGCTGCGGCGAAACAACCGCGTGATGTTTGCCCTGGGCAAGATCGCTCAAAAATTGAATGTGGAAATTGAACCCACGGAGTGACTGCGTCACCGCCACCATTAAAAACACTATGACCGCCCGCGAAACTAAAATTGCCAAACGCATCCTGGATGCCCTGCACGAGCTGGACGGCGGGCAGTCCCATGCCCTCACCCTCCACGGTGAAGTCGGCGGTCTCGGTCTCTGCTCCTCGGCTGAATTTGACGCCATCCTGGCGGAACTGGATAAACGAAAACTGGTGATGTTCATCGAAACCAAATTCAAGGGCCGGATGTGGAACATCACCGACGCGGGCGAATCCGCCCGCATCCAAATGGCAACGTGACGTTGCATCCAAATGAATGAGCACTTCAAAAAAACTGATCGGAACCAAGAGCGGCAAGCCGGAAACGGCCTTGCAGCAGCTCAAGGCGGTCTGGCTGCGTTTGCCGGAACCCACGCAAGATTACTGGCGGGAGCAATTCTCCTCCTCGCGCAAGCAGTCGGATTTGCGGGCGGAGATCGCCAAGAAACTTTCTGTCCATCTGCCGAGCGATTCGCGGCTGTCGAAGTTCCGGGCCTGGCTGGACGATCAGGATTTGAGGGACGAGCAGGCGGAGCGGATGCAGGAGAACACCCGGCGGATTCAAGCCGAGCATCCAAACTGGACGCTGGATCAGGTGCGCGAGGAGGTTTTGCGGCAATCTTATTTCGAGACGCTGGCCAGCGGGGATTTCAAATTGGGATTGAAGACGGTCGCGGCGGATCAGAACGAACGGTCGGGAAAATTCAAAGCGTCGCTGGAGACGGAAAAACTGAAGCTCGCGCAGCAGGCGGAAATCCGCGCCCAGCAGGAATTCAATTTAGCCAGGGAGAAATTCCAGTTCAACGCGGTGGCCGCCTGCCGCAAGCACCTGCCGGCGTTGAAATCCATCGAGTCGAACAAATCGCTTTCCGAGGAACAGAAGACGCAACTGTTCATGGAGAAACTTTTCGGGACACCTGGCGGTGTGGCCACCAACAAAAAGACGGCATGAGTTTCCGCGCAAACATTACTGCCAAGAAAGCCCTGCCGGTGGTGGCCGTCCGCAAGGACCCGGTCGTCAAATTCCGCGTCTATCAGTCGCCGGTGTTTTGGGACAATGAAACCGGCCTGCTGATTTTGCACTGGTCGCGCCAGATCGGGAAATCCTACACGCTGGCAAACTGGGCGGTCGCACGCCTGGTGAAACAGCTGGAGAAGAATCCGACCTGGCTGGTGACCGTGCTATCCAACTCGCGGGACAACGGCGCGGAGTTCTGCCTGAAGGCGGCGCAAGCCTGCACGGTGGCCGGCGCGGCGTTTCAATCCAGCGATGATTCCCCGGACCTGACTTATGACAACATGCGCATGGAGATTCGGATCACCCGGATCGTCAACGGCAAGGAACATGTCGGCCGCATCAAGGTGTTGGCGGCGAATCCGCGCACGGCTCGCGGTTTTTCTGGTGATCTCATTCTCGATGAGTTCGCATTTCACGAGGACTCGAATGCGATCTGGGAAGCCGCCGAACCAATCCTGTCTAGTAATCCCGAATTCCTCTGCCGGATCGCTTCGACCGGAAATGGGAAGCACAACATGTTCTACCGGATGGCCAGCGGGGTGGGATTCAACGATGGCACGGTTTTCACGTCGACTGCTGGCTTCCGTGTCTGCCGAGTCACCCGTTCGGAGGCATGGAAGATGGGCGTCAAAATATGGGATGCCAACACGCGGAAGCCGATCACACCCGACGAAGCGCGCAAAGCGGCGCTAGACAAACGCGCTTACGACCAAAACTACGAGTGTAAGTTCAATGATGAGAACATGTGCCTGCTGACCAGCGAGCTGATCACCCAGGCCATGCGCGAGGGCATCCCGATCGACGAACAATCATGGAGTGCGGTTTCCATGGCGCGGATGTTCCGGGCGACCGGTGATCTGTATCTCGGCCAGGACGTCGGCCGGAACCGGGACATATCAGTCCAAGCCGTCTTGGAGAAGGACGGAGACACTAAACGCATCATTGGAATGTTGCGAATGGCGGGGATGCGCCTGCCAGATCAGCAGAAGCAGCTCGACCTGGTCTGCCGTCTGCCGAAGTTCCGGGGCGCGGCCATCGACATGACTGGCCTCGGCCTGGGCCTGGTGGAATATGCCCAGGAAGAACCATGGGGCGGCGAGTGGATTCAGGGCATTAATTTCTCATCCACGGAACCGATCAATAATTATCTCAAGTCGGAGGGCAAGAAAAAGGAGACGGCGCGCGTCACGGAAAATATGGCCACCGCGCTGCTGGGTTGCTTTGAAAGTAAGTCCATCACTATTGAGGTGGAATTGGACAATGACGCGATTGACGATTTGCGCAAACCGGAGCGCATCACGTCTCCCGGCGGCAAGGTGAGCATCGCCGCCGTCCGCGATGAGGCCGGTCACGCGGATCACTTCTGGGCGTTTGCCTTGGCCATCCGCGCTTCTGAATCCCGGATCGAACCGGGCAAAATCTACGTTTTTGAAAATTCCCGCTCCGGGCGGGTCATCGCCAGCCGGCGGGATCGGAGTATCAACGGATGAACACCACCATCACCAAACCAATTTTGCGCTGGCAGGGCAGCAAGACGCGCCTGCTGAAACAGATCATGCCGCTGCTCAAGCCGCACGTCTGTTATTGCGAGCCGTTTTTTGGCGGCGGGGCCGTGCTGTTCGCCAAGCAGCGTTCCTCGGTGGAAGTGATTAACGATATCAACGGCAACCTGGTGGCGCTGTATCGCAACCTCCAATTTCACCTGCCGGCGCTGCTCAATGAATTGGACTGGCTGTTCGCCAGCCGGCAGAACCTGAAAGACTTTGTCGCGCAGCCGGGCCTGACCGAGCTGCAGCGCGCCGCCCGCTTCCTGCTGGTCAACCGCACGAGCTTCGGCGGCAACATGCATAGCTTCGGCGTGGCGAAGACCAAGGGTGGAGGCGTGGGATTCGAGCACCATCGGGTTGGTGATCTGCTCGGCGCGGCCAAGGAACGGCTGAACAATGTGGTGGTCGAGAACATCCCGTTTGAGCGCGTGTTCAAAAATTACGATTCCAAAGACACACAGTTTTTCATTGATCCGCCCTACGAGAATGCGACCAACGGCGCTTACGCCGGCTGGGATAAAAACCAGCTCGCCCATTTCCGGCAGGAAGTGGGCCGGCTGAAGGGTAATTGGATCGTCACCCTCAATGACAGTCCCGTCACCCGCGAGCTTTTCAAAGACTGCCGGCAGATACCGGTAGTCACCTCCAACCGGGCCGTTAATCGGAGGACGCACGGAGGCCAGAAATTCGGCGAACTCATCATCACACCAAAATGACCGCGCACCGCTCACAAATGCCCTACGGCGATTTCCGGCGACTCTCCGGTGCAGTCGGCTGCCTGAACGCGGCAGCGGGGCTGCAATGCGCTGCACCGAGCCAAATTTTGGGAGGCTATCATGCGTAAAACAGCACAAAAGGGTTCCCAAAAGTCCAGCCCGGCCAAAACCACGGCCGCGGCTCCGCCGGCCATGCTGTCCACGGCGGATGCCTACCTGGCGTTCGGCACCGGCAAAACAGATGCCCAGATGGTCCGCAAGTCGAACCTGTGGCGGGATAATTACAATCCGCTGCGCGGGCTGGGCATGACCAAGCTCATCGCCATTTTTGAGGCGGCGGAACGCGGGGCGTTTGCCGAGCTGCAATTACTATTACGCAAAACGGAGAAGCGTTACCCGGTGCTGAAAGGTTTCGTGGAGCGGTTGCTGTGCAGCGTCGAGGAGCTGGGCTGGGGCGTGAAGGTTTTCAAAACCCTGCCGCCGGGTGCGACGCCGGAAATGGCCGAGCGCCAGCGGGCCTATTTGAAACAGCGCTACGACCTGATCGGCAATTTGAACGAGGCTATCGGCCAGATCGCGCTGGCGGAAGTCCGGGGCTACGCGATCCTGCAAAAGCACCGCTATGAAGGCGGCAAGAATGACGGCGCGGTGAAGGAGCTTTACTGGCTGGAACCGTGGGTCTGGTCCCGCGACGGTTATTACGGCGACTTTTATTACAACGAAATTTCCCGCTTCGGCGTCGGCCTGGGCAGTTGCGTGGCCACCTTCGGCGAAAAGAACCGGATCGGCAGCGAGGATTTGCCGCGCGAGGATTTCATTGTCCGCGAAGTCGAGTCGCCGCTGTACGAGATTGCGCTGATCGCCTTCGTGAACTGGCTAATGGGCCGGAAGGATTATGCGGCCTTCGTGGAAATCTTCGGCCTGGCCAAGGGCGTGGTGATCATGCCGCCGAACATCGCCATCGGCAAAGAGGCGGATTACCAGGCGGCGGCGGAAAAGGTTTCCGATGGCGTGAGCGGCGCGCTGCCGGCTGGGAGCGACATCAAGTTCCCAACCTCCGGTGTCCGGGGCGAAAGCCCCTTTGAAAAATACTGCGAGGCGCAGAACGAGGATGTGGTGATGGCGGCTACGAGCGGACTACTCTCCATGCTCACGGCCTCCGGCGGCGGTCTGAATCGCGGCCCCAATCAGGAACACCAGGACATCTGGGTGAAGATCGCACGAATGAAGGGCAAACGCGTGAACGAGACGCTGAACCGGGATTTCGACATCCCGGAACTCGCGGCGGCGTTCCCCGGCGAACCAGTCTGCGCTTATTTCAACATCCCGACCGAGGACGGCGAAGACATCAGCGAGCTGGCGGACACCGTCGTCAAGTTTGAGGGCGTCAACCTGCAGACGGACGTGAAGGAAATCTCCGATCGCGCCGGAATGAAACTGGTGCGTGTCACGCCCGCGGCGCCGCCGGTCAATGATCCGGCCAAACAGGATGAAAATTTAATCAAGAAAGAGACGCGGATTCAAAACCGGTCCCAGATGCCGGCCGGCACGCCAACCAGCGACGATTTTATTTCCGCCGTGGCAGATGATCTGCAGCACCTGCGCGACCGGCTCGCCGCCATCGAGGCGATTTCCGATCCCGATCTGCGCACCCAGAAACTCCAGGCGCTGCTCGACGGTTGGGATCAGATGAGCCAGGACATCACCTCAGATCCGGAATCCGCCCGCGTGCTGGAACAAATCAATACCGAGGCGTTGCTCACCGGCCTGAAATCCAAAACCCCCGCCACCACCCAAGCATGAAATCTCACGTCGTCATTTTCAACCGCGCCCCACTGTCCGCCCGCGATGGTTGGATTCACATCGTTCCCAAGGGCGAGCTGCCGAACACGGAAGCGAAGCTAGTGCAGGTGATTGATGACGCCGCCCTAGACTCCATCCTGGCGAACATCACCAAGGCCAAAAACCGACTGGGCGAAAACTGGCCGGGCATCTACGCCGGCCGGGAGCATTTTATCTACGATGAAACCAAGGACAGCGCCGCGCTGGGTTGGTTTAAGGATTTTGAGAAACGCGGCGACGGCCTCTGGGCCAAGGACGACGGGTTGACGCCCGGCGGCGCGGACGCGGTGAAGAACCGCGAATATAAATTCACCAGCTTTGTGGCCGACCGCAGCGACCTGAAAAAAATCGCGGGCGACAGATACCGCGTGATGGCCATTGAGACGGTCGGGTTCACCAACAATGCCAACGCCGGCTCGGTCACCAAACAAGGCAGCGCCCTATTGAATCCGGTGATCAACCGCGTGACGGCGTCACTGCCGCCGGTACCGGAAGACAAATGCTGCCCGGACTGCCAGTGCGAACTCATCGGCGGGAAAAGCTCCAAGCTGATGACCTGCCCTGAATGTCATTCCCATTTCGCTGACTCAAGTGAGTCGGCGGCTAACCAACAACGAAACAACCAAGTAAAAAATAAAATGAAAAAATTAAATGAAGAACTTGGTCTCGCCGCCGAGGCAAGCGAAGAAGCCCAGCTCGACGCCGTGATCAAATTGAAAAACCGCGTGACGGAGCTGGCTCCGCTCGCCGACGAAAACACCAAGCTGAAAAACCGCCTCACGGAGGTGGACAGCGCGGCCGTGGACTCCCTGCTCGCGCAGCATGGCGTCAAGGAACCCAAGGTGCTGAACCGCCTCAAGCCGATCATCACCGGGCTCGCCGCCGCCGATCGCAGCGCCGCCCTGGTGGACTTCGGGTTCAAGCCCGGCGAAGCCGGCGGCAAAACCGGTGGCACCGGCCGCGTGCTGAACCGCGGCAATGGCAACGCCACCCAGCAGGATGCCGGCGGCACGGAAGAAGCCGACACCAAGGCGGCGGAACAGGCCCGCGCCACCAAGATCATGAACCGCGCCAAGCAGCTCATGGGCGAGGTCAAACATTTGAGCCTGGCCACCGCCACCAAGATGGCCAGCGACGAGATCCCGGCGTAACCGCGTTACGGCCACCATTCCGAAAAAACAAACAAACAAATAAAAAACCCAGATCCAAAATAATATGAACGTAGCATTAAACCCCGGCCAGTCTGATACGCGCGTAGGCGACATCTCGCTGCCCGGACTCTCCGACCTGACCGGCAAGGAAAACCTCCTGGTCAAAATCGTTAACAACGGCGGCGTGGCGAATTTCGATTTGCCCAACTCCGTGGATGATGAAGCCATCTTCATTCTTGGCTCCGGCGACGTGGCCGGCAACCAGAGCGCGGCGGAAGCGCCGAGCCTGAATGAAAGCTGCCGCGTGCTCATCGACAGCACCAACGCGATCGTGCCCGGCGACAAGCTGGCGCTCTCGCCGAACAGCTGGGGCAAGCTCTACAAGCCCATTGCCGGCGCCGGTGCGCATCAATACACCTTCATCGCCGAGGAGGCCGTGGCCGCCGGTGCGGTGATCGTCAACCCCGTCCGCGTGCGCCGCATCTGCGATCGCGCGTTCAATCTCTGATCAGCCAACTGACCAGCGAAAAACAAACCACCGAAACCAATAAAGAAATAAAATTATGCCAGAATCACGCATCGCGCAGTTGGCCTCCAGCCCGCTGCTCACCAACTACGCCATCACCGCCTCGCAGAACGCGATCCGGACGGTGGGCCAGTTCATCGCCCCGCTCTGTTCCGTGCCGGGCCTCACGTTCCGTTACAAGAAATACACGGACAAAAATCGCTACCGCGTGGCGGACACCAAGCGCAATGTTTCCGGGAAGGTTACGCGCATCGGCTTCACCGCTGATGACGTGGCGGCCATCCTGGAACCCAACGCCCTGGATTTCCCCATCCCGAACGTCGAGGGTTTGACGAACGAGGAACTGGGATTCGCCATCCAGGAAGGCCAGAGCATCCTCGCGGATTCCTCGGCGCTCGCGCTTGAAAATGAAATCGTCACCATCGCCAAGGCTGCGGCGCTCGCCGCCGCCGGTTCCGCGAAGGTGGATTTCACGGACGACACCGTGGACCCGATCAGCATCCTCGACGATGCGATCCTCACGGTGATGAAAGCCGCGAAGAACGGCGCGCCGGTGAAAATCCTGTTCGGCACCACGAAGTTCAAACAGTTCCGCAACAATGCCAAGGTGAGCAAGCGTTTCATCGTTGGCAAGGGCGCTCCGGTCGGCCAGGTCTCGCCGGGCATCGAGGACGTGGGCAGCCTGCTCATGACGTCGCCGGAAGTGCAGTTGAGCATGATGGTGATCGACAACGCCGCCCCTGGCGTCGCGGAAGACATCCGGTTCCTGCTCGATGACGTGGTCATCCTGTTTGCCAGCAATGGCACGCCGAACCGCATGGACCCGTCCTTCATGAAGACGTTTGCCCCGGTGGGCGGCTTCTTCAAGCCGGGCAGCTTCACCACGGAAGATCAGCGCGATCAGGTCCTGAAGATGGACTGGATCACGCTGCCGTCCGTCACCAACTCCGCCGCCGTCCTGGCGGTGAAGAGCTAACCCACTGCGTGGGGGCCACTGGGAAACCGGTGGTCTCCATGCGACCAACCTAAACATCAGCCAAATAAAAAAATGAAAAATTATCTCAAACTCTTCACGCGCGTGGTGCTCGTGACGTTCACCATCGGCCTGCTGGCCGCCATCGCATTGCCGCAAGCGGCGCGCGCGGCGGATTCGCAGGGTTATCCCAGCACGACCGGCACGCTCGCCAACCTGCCGGCGGCCGTGGGTACCAATTATTCGTCCAGCGCGACGAATAATTACATCCCGCTGCGCAGTTACAGCGGGCTGGCCCTGCAGGCCAACAGCGGCGCCGCCGGCTCGTTGACGGTGTATCCCTCAGTGGATGGCACCAACGCGCTGCAGTGGTCGCTCGGCACCATCAGCGGCACCGGCATGTTGGGCACCAATTGGAATGCAAATACGCTCCGCGGTTTCAGCGGCGTGTTTGTCTCCTATACCAACACGGCCGGCGCATCCAATACGCTCGCCACGTTCTGGGCCCGACCAAACACCCCGTAGAACCATTAATTGATTCCTTGGCCCGGCGGTGGGACCGCCAACCCCGCCGGGCTTTTTAAAAATAGAATTTATGTCCAACTGGATTTCCATCACCAAGGCGACGCTTTACGAGGCGTCCGTGGCCAAGCTGATCGACGCCACCGATGGCAAGGTGCTGGCGGAAGGCCAGCCCGCGCGCTCGGCCGGGATCATCCAAGGCGTGGTGGACCACGTGCGCCGCAAAGTTGCGAGCTGCCGCCGCAACCAGCTGGACGCCAATCTGACGACCATTCCCAAAGGTCTCCGTGATCTCGCCGTTGACCTGATCATCGCGCGCCTGAAGACGGCGCTGCAGATGGAGCTTAGCCAGGACGAGCGCGACAACGTCGCCCGTCGTGAACGTGACCTAAACCGCGTGGCCGATTGTTCCGATGTGGTGGACCAGCCGGACAACGCGATCACCGCGCCGATGGAACCCACCGTACCACCGCCGAGCTTCGGCACCCGCGATCGCAATTTCACCGATACCACCCAAAACGGATGACATTTTCCGAACATCCATTTGCCGCGGCGCTCAAATCCCTGGGCGATCGGAACGTCAGGCCGACGAGCATGACGAGCGCGGAGCTGCGCGCGGCGAGTGTGAGTATGCGTCAGCAATCCTTTTTCTCCGCGCAGACGCTGCTGGAAGATTATCTGGATGCGGCGAAGGAATCGGTCCTGTCGCTGCTGCACCCGACCACCGAGCAGCGCGCGGACCGGGTGACAGCGGAAAATCCCGAGGGGAATGTTACGGTCGGATTAAATGATGCATACGCCCGCACGAAACTGCGGGAGCTGCTCAAGCAGCTCGGCTACGCGCCGGATGCGGCCGACGCCGGCACGATCAAGGATTTGTCGAGCGATGCGCGGATTCAGCTCGTGCTGCGCACCAACAAGGAACTCGCCCAGGGCCAGGGCAACTGGCTGAACTCCCAGCGCACCGGCGTGCTGGAAAGTTTTCCCGCGGACGAATTGTTCCGGCTCGAGGATCGCGCCGTGAAGCGCGACTGGCTCACCCGCTGGCGGCTCGCCGGCGACCAGACCGGCGATCCAATCGGTACCGGCTGGACCGTCACGCCGGGCGGCCGGATGATCGCTCTGAAAAATCACGAAATCTGGAACTGGATCGGATCGTCGGAACTCTTCGAGGACGCGCTCGATGTGGTGTGGCCGCCGTTCGCTTTCAACTCCGGCATGTGGGTGCGCGATGTCTCCCGGAAGGAATGCGAGGAGATCGGTTTGATGGATGCGGCCGACGCCGCTCCGGAACCGCAAAACATCGCCTCGGCGCTCTCGGCCTTCGTGGGCAAACTTTCCAAATACGCGGAGGCAGCAGCATGAGTGCGCTCGTGGCCATGATCCGGACCGAGGCGCTGACGGCGCTGGGTGCACGCGCCCGCACGGCGCTGGAATCGTCCGAGATGGTGGAAGCCGGCGGCACGGCCGTCAAACGCCTGCTCGTGGATCATTTCACGGAATTGAATACCGAGCGACACCGGGCGCAATTTGGGATTGACGGTTTTTATGCCGACGCAGCCCGCAGCGTGAATGCCGCGCCGCTGCAGGTGGCCGGCCGGTCGGCGATGATCTCGATCGACAAGCTCGGCCTGGCGCAGCGGTTGCTCGGCGGAACGATCCGGCCGGTGAAAGGAGAATATCTCGCGATCCCAGCCCGTGATGAAGCGGTTGGAAAGTCTCCGAGAAAAGATTTCAATGACCTGACGTTTGTCCCACGTCGCAACGGGCAGGCCATGCTGGTCCAGACGATCAAGACGGAGGTGGATTTCAAGGCGAAGCGGCGCAAAGGTGCGAGCGTGAGCGACTACGCCCGGACGACCGGCGGCGTGGTGATGTTCTGGTTGGTGACCGAAGTGGTGCAGGCGCCCGATCCGACCGTGCTGCCGGATGACGATCTGATGCAGCAAATCGCCTACGCGGCGATGGATGAATTCTTAACGCGCCGTCTGGCGAGCAACCAGCCTGGACTCAATTAATTTTATGGCCAGCGAACTTTCAACTTTGGTGGACACGATCAATAAGCGGCTCACGGATGGGCTCGCCGCGTTGAATGATCCGGCCAAGCTGCTGACGTCGGAGATCGTGGTATTGACCGAGGACGCCAAAGACCTGGAGACGGAGATCAACAAGGCGATCGCCCAGATCGGAATGCTGGTGCTGATCGGCGAGCCGCACTATGTGAACGGATCACCCACGTCGAAGCAAAGCGGCGTGAACGTCTCCATCGCCGTGGCGATCGGCGAGACGCCGACGATCTGGCGGGATGCGGCCGGGCTGAAGCCGAAGTGCCGCGACGTGTCCATCTTCGTGAACAAGCTCCTGGCGCAATATCCCGTGCCGGGCTTTTTGCCGCTGCGCGTTTTGAAGAATGATTTTTTCCCGGATAAGAAGCGCAACCTGCGCGAACTGTCCATCGAAGCCATAACGACCCTGAACCCGATCAGTTAAACCCACAACCAAAACCGCCTTCGCCGCGCGAGGGCAAAACACAAAACATAACATGCAACAAAAACCATCCGTCATCGCCACCGGCGATTTTCTCTACTTCGCGCCTGCAGGAAAGGCGTTCATCATTCCCGGCGCCGGCATCGTCTCGGCCACGGCCAAGCCGGACCCGACCGATCCGATCTGGACCACGTACGCGCTCGGCTCCGTCAAGAAGCCGTCCACGGACAAGGTCACGAGCAAGGAAGCCAAGATCAAATCGCCAATGCCCGGCACCGGCATCATCGTGGACAAACAGATTCTCCGCACGGATCACGAGCTGGTGATGACGGCCGAGATGAATGAGATCAGCCGGCTCGCGCTAGCGGGTTTCTACAAGTCCGCGCTCATCGAGGGGGAGGACACCGCGTTCCATCCCCTCGGCGGCACCGGCAGCATCGAGGGCTGGTTGAAGCGCCAGCGCTACGACGCCGGCAACGGTCTCTACATCGTCGATGACTGGTATGTGGACATGAACGTCACCGACATCGGGGTCGGCGAGAACAACATCATCAACCCGAAGTTTGAATTCACCTGGCTGTATTCGCCGCTCGCGGGCTCCGCCATCTAAACACCTGGCGGTGTGGCCACCAACTAAAACCTGAACCATTAAAAAATTATGGCTGATACAAAACCCAAAGTGCCGGCGGCGTTCGCCGGCGCGCCGGTCAAGCCGGTCGATCATCGCAATCCGCCGAAGCCGGCGGCGGCCGTCAAGTCCGCCCCGTTCGCTCCGGATCACTTCACGCGCGAAGGCACCGCGCCCATCAGCGCGGCCGTCAAGCCGGTGCCGCCGCCGAAATCGTCCACCCAGCCCAAACCGTAACCCCAATGCGGGACGCACCCGAGCGGTGCGTCCCGCCCAATAATTAAAATGAAATTTAAACCCGCTTTTCTGACCGTTGTTTTCAGCCTGGTGCTGATGACCGGCTCCGCCCAATTTGCCACGAATCCCGTCGCCGGCATTCCGTCGAGCAATGCGTTCGGCAGCAATTTCAGCCTCACGTTTAACACCAATCATCCGGTGGCCATCTCGAATGCGCCGGTGTTCGACACGAATCACAGCATCGGCTGGCGGACCAACAGCTCCGGGTTCACTTACAACCCGACCGACCTGACGAATGCGGGCGTGCACGCCGGTGTGATTGTTCCACCACCCGCCGCACCGACACACATGCAGGCGTATGTAGTTTCCAGCAGCCAGATCAATCTGGCGTGGACCGACAATGCCACGAATGAGATTGGGTTCAAGATCGAGCGCAAGACGGGTTCGGGCGGGACGTATGCGCAGATCGGAACCAACTCCGCCAATTCCTGCGCCAGGTACGACACCGGACTGGAGGCGGGCACCCAATATTATTATCGCGTCCGGGCGTTTAACAATGGCGGGAATTCCAGTTATGGAAACGAGACGAATGCGACCACGACGGCGGCATCGGGCAGCGGCATCACCCTGTTGGATTATTACTCATTCGAGTCGGACGGAACCGATTCGGTGGGCAGCCAGCCTTTGACGGATAGTGGCGATGTCACCTGGGGCGGCAGCGGCGTGGTTGGGAATTGTGCCGAGTTCAATGGCGTCAATAATCTTTCGGCATCCTCCTTCACGTTGGTGAATCCCGCCAGTTTTACCTTCAGCGGATGGTTTTATTTAAGTTCTACGTGGGCCGGGCTGTTTGGTTTTGACAACCTGGGTGGCGATGGGTCGAAGTTTCTTGCGTTGCAGTCCAATGGCGACCAGCAAGCCACGCAGGGTTTTTTTAATAACGATTACTTTCCCACTGTCAGTGTCATTGCTGACACCCCTGCGGCCAATACCTGGGCGCACTTTGTCGTCACCTATGATGGCACCACGCTCGTGGTTTATGTGAATGGGGTCCAGAAATATTCACAAGACATACCTGCCTCGGCCGCGCCCAATTATTTCATCGTGGGTAATCGCAGCTCGCTGGATTCGCTGGGTCTTAGCGGCAAGGCCGATGAGATCAGTATTTATTCCGGAGTAGCGACGCTGGGGGACGTGACATTCCTTTACAACGGCGGCGCCGGCCGGGATGAATCATCAACCGCAACCTTCTTTGCCCACTAATATGAACAAATTAGCCATCATGCTATCGCTGGCGTTTATCACCAGCATCACCCTCGCGCAAAACCTGCTGCCGGTCGTCTCGACGAATTCGAGCCGCACGATCACCAAAACCGTCTCGCCGTACGAGGTGGACGCCATTATTTCCGGCGTCCAGTCGTTCGGGATTTCATCGCCGCGCACGCCGATCACGCGGGCCAACATGGATCACAGCCTGCTGCTGGCCACGCCGACCAATAATTTTGCGTGTTACATCTATGTAAGGCCGACGACTCTGCTCGTTACCAATATATCAGCCAGCGGCGCAAAACTCATCACCAGCACCGTCGTCACCGCTCGCGTCCGGATGTTCTTGCTGTCGAATTCACAGCTTGAATCCATTAAAACTTTTGCCCTCGGCGACGTGAGCGATCTGGGGGTTTCCGATGATCCCACCAATATCGCCTCCATCTATCTCGGCCCACAAACCAATTCCGTAAACTGGCAGATCGCTGCCCAACTCAAATAAAACCATGGACCCGAAAACTATTGCCCTCAACGGCGGCATCATGCTGACCGTTTCGTTTGAACCGCTGGCGGACGGCACGGTGCCGGCGCCGGACGCCATCAAAATCCGTCAGATCCCGGTGCGCGACTACGAAGCCGGTTTTTCCATGGTGGACGACGAGCCGTCATTGGTCGGATTTGTCTGCGGAAAAAATAAAGCCTGGGCGCTCACGCTCTCTCCGGATTCCTTTGAGGAAGCGCTGACCACCGGCCGGGAGGTGAATGCGAAAGGTTTTTTTACCTCCTGCCGGCGCCGTATGGAACGCATCCAAAAAGAGCAGGCCAGTTTGTATGGAGCCATCGCCACGCTGCCGCCGGAGACGGTGAAGCAGATGATGGAAAAGGGGCTGGCGATGCAGAACCGGTCACACTCGCCGACCTTGTCGCCCGGATATGTCTCGCCACCGGTCAGATAGACCGGGAGCTGGTCACCGCGCAGACGCTGGAGTGGCTCCAGCTGCTGGCGGCGGCGGCGGCACGGCAGCGCAGCCAGGTGTTATTGGACAATGCGATCGCAGCGCGGACCGGCCAGGCCACGCAGGATGGATTCAAGGAATTTGTCCGAGACCTTAAAACGGCCATTAAAAAATCGTGAGCACACCCGTCAAAATTGTTGTCACCGCCGAGACCGAACTCGCGGCCGCCGCGCTGCAGCAGTTCATCGCGAACGCGAACAGCGGGCTGAAGACGATCGCGCCCGGCGCGGCCCATGCCGGCGGCGAGTTGACGAAGCTGCGCGAGACCTCGATGCTCACGCGGGAAAGTTTCCACGCGCTGGAGCTGGGGGCGGTGACGCTGGGCGCGGGCAAGCTGCCGATGCTGGGCGAAGCCTTCATGGGCGCCAGATTGGCAATGAACGGCACGCGCACGGCCGCGAAGCTATTCGGCGCGACGCTGGCGGAAGTGGCGGTGCCGCTGGCGCTGGTGGCCGCCGGCATCGCGGCGGGAATTTATGTCTGGAATGAATTCTCCGGAGCGGAAGCCAGGGCGGCGGAGGAATCCGAGAAATTCGTCAAGGCGCTCGACAAGGTGCCGGCCATCCTGGAGCGGATTGATCTGCAGCGCCGCGCCGGGCTGATCAGCGCGGCCGCCGCCAAGGAGTTTTCCGACGAGGTCAACGGCAAGGTCAAATACTACAAGCGCGCGGACGGAAGCCTGACCACTAAACCGACCGAGGAGAGAATCGTCCCCGGCCGCACGGTGATGCCGTCCGATGAAGGCGGGCAAAGTTTTTACGAGCCAGAGCAGCGGGTGTCCACCAATCTGCCGGAAGCGACCCAGGAAGAGCGGAATGCCGATGTCGAAAAAAAGAAACTGCAGCTGGCGTCTGACGAGCAGGCCAAGGCGGCGGTGAAAATCCGCGAGCTGCACGCGCAGGTGCAGCAGGAATCCCTGGTGGGACTGGACAAGGAAATTTCCAAAATCCACGAGAAGGGCGAACAGGAGCGGGCGGAGATAAAATTGACGGCGGAAAAGGCCGGCGGATTGATCGGCCCGAACCGCTACACCGAGGCGATGACGAAGGACATCGCCCAATCGGAAAAAAACGAGGCGGCGGCGATTCTCGCGGCCAAGCAAAAAGTTTACGAGGAGCAGGCGCGCAAACAGACCGAGGCGGTGAAGCAGGCCGAGGAGGAGCGGAAGAAGATCGTCACCGAGCAGGAAAAGGAACTCAACAACGCGCTGGAAGCCTACGCCAACCAGACGACCACGAAGACGAAAGATTATTGGGACAATGTCTATGCCGCGCGCGCGATGGCCGCCCGCAAGGCGTATGACGTGGATGAGGACGACCTGGCACTGCAGAAAAAACTGGGCGACGCGGAGAAGGAGCGGATCGCAGGCTACAAAGCCGTAGTCACGGAACAGGAGCGGGTGCTGCAGTTGCAGAAGGAGCAGGCCCGCACGGCATCCGAGGTGAAGCTTCAGGAGATCAACGCCAACCCCTTTGCGACCAGCGGCGAGAAACAGCAGCAGTCCATTCCGGTGCTCCAGTCGCAACTGGCCGCCAATCAGTCATCGGCCGCTGGCTATCAAGAGGCGGCCAATAATCCGAACAACAGTGATGTCGTCCGCATCGATGCCCAGACCAAGTATAACGAGCTGATGAAGACGAATGTCAGTCTTCAGCTGCAACTCAACGAGGCGACGAACGCATCCAGTTGGACGTATCAGTTGAAAAAGGTGGCGACGGAGATGCGCGATATCCAGACGGTGCAGCAGCAGACGGCCACGGCGATGAAGAGCGTGTTCAAGACGGCCACGGATTCCATCAGCGCGAACATCACGAAAGTGATCGAGGGCACGAAGACCTGGCGCGACGCGCTGAAGAGCATTTACAACTCGGTGGTCAACGAGGTGATTTCATCGTTCGTCAAAATGGCGGTGCAGCATCTGCTGATGGAAAACATCATGACGGCCGCCACGAAGATCGGCACGGCGCTGCGGACGGCGTACAGTTCGGAAGCGTCCACGCAGGCATCCACGGATGCCACGACGAGCGCCAGCACGCAGGTGACCGCCAACGCGGATGTGGCGGGTTCCGGCGCGGCCGCGAGCCAGGCATCCATCCCGTATGTCGGTCCGATCCTGGCGATCGTGGCGATGGCGGCGGTGATCGCGGCCATCGTGTCGGCGTGCGGCGGGTTCGCCGAGGGCGGTTACACCGGGGACGGCGGCAAATACGATGTGGCGGGCGTGGTGCACAAGGGCGAATACGTGATGCCGGCCTCGGCGGTGGACCGGATCGGCGTGGACAATCTCGCGGCGTTGCACAATGGCACGGCCACGGCCGGTACCGGCGGCGGCGCGCAGAAAAACAAAACTTCAGTCTATGCCTTCACCGATCCGAAACAGATGGCCACGCACATGGAGAAAAACTCCGACCACGAAAAATGGGTCGTGGACGTGATGCGCAACAACATCCATAAATTCAGATGATCACAGTCACTTTCAATGCGCAGGATTGCTATCTGCTGGATGACGCCCCGGACTGGGCGTACCGGTTCGCGGTGGAGGCGACGATCCCCGGCGTCTATGAGCGCGGCCTGACCGGGCGCGAGACGCGCCGGGCCACGGCGGACACGCTGCGGCTGGGCTGCACCTTCACGGCCCTGCTCACTTCGGCGGCGGCCGTGGACCGGCTCCGGAACGCGCTGCAGGGGCTGAATATGCAGCCGGTGCTGTGCCCGTTTTATCCCGGACTGTTCGACGCCGGGGCCACGCCGATCGTGACGGCCTCGTATTACGCGCTGTTCAACGCGGACGACACGTTTAATTCCATCCAGCCGGCCAGCGAGGGGCCGTTTGAATATCGCGCCGCGCCGCTGATGGTGGGCCGCTTTTCGGAAGATCCCGATCCGGAGATGATTTCGTTTTGTGCGGCGCGGGTGGAATTCCGGTTCACGGAGAACGGGAATTTTCCGCTGACGTTCCCGGTCTTTGAGGCGGTGGACGGGCTGGATACCGCCGGCGGGGTGCGTCCGCTGTTTCCGTTTCAGCCGGACTGGAGCAAGCGGCCGAACTCCGGGGCGAGCGAGCAGGATGTGGATCGCCGGCAGATCGGCAACCTGCGGACGCTGGCCACGGCGTATTACGCGCAGCGCGGCCGCCGCATCTGCAAACAATATTTCACGCTGCAGCAAAATGACGCTTTTTTCCTGTTCGCCTTTTTTCAGGCCATGGGCGGCGAGCAGAATAATTTCTGGCTGCCGGCGGCGATGAGCGAGGCGAAGCTGGCCGCGAACGTGGAGTCGGCCGACGTCACGCTGACCGTGGACAACGGCGCGGCGCTGGGCAGCAACTCGTTCATTTTGTTGACGGACGGATTCGACCAGGTGCCGGTGGTGGTGGACAGTGTGGTGGAGAATACATGGAACCTGCACCGCGCTCCGGGAATGGCTTTTAAAGCGGGTTTAACAGCGATCGAAAGCCTGGTGCTGGCGCGGTTCGACGCGCTGAAGCTGGAGCTGGAGTTTGCTAATCCGGCCACCGCCACCGCGACGCTGCAGTTCAAGGAATTGCCCTGGGAGACGAACGCCGTGGCGGGTGAGACTTATGGCGTGACGATGGGGGCACTGCCGCCGACCGCCAGCTTTTTCAAATTTTCCACCACGACACCGACCGAGACGGAGTACTGGCGGTTCACCAATTTTGAGCGGGATTTGACGGACGCGGATGGAAACACCTGGCTGTCCGCGCCGATGGAGTTTGACACCATCAATGAAACGTCGGACCTGAAGCGGAATTCGACGGAGATCAAGAGCCGGAATTTTCCCGGCAATCCGCTGGCGCTTTTATTTCCGAATACGATTGAGTGGCCGCTCGACTTGGAAATCTACGAGGCGGATGTGAATCCGGCGACCAGCATGGCTGGTAACTTCCTGAAGCTGTTTTACGGCGAACTGGACAGCGCGGAATATGAGCCGCCCTTCATCGCGGCCAAGGTTTCCACACTCTCGTATATTTTCGCCCGCAAGATTCCGCGCCGGCTGTATCAGAAGACGGACAACTGGTGCCTGTTTGAAGAGCCGAACGGACTCCGCCCGGCCGACTGGAAGTGGAACGCCAAGGTGGCGAGCTACGATCCGGACACGGGCATCCTGGTGGTGGGCACGATCACGTCCACCAACACGGCCGTCATCGAGGAAAATTATTTTACGTATGGCTATTTGATCGTGACGACGGCCGGCAAGCATCAGGTGCGGATGATCAGCTCCAACTCGGTCATTGCGGCCGGGGTGATGACGGTGCATCTCTCGAACTTTCTCGAGACGGCGCCGGCGGTGGATGACGTGCTCGCGCTGTATCCGGGCTACGACGGCCAGGCGTACACGGCCGGACTCAAGTTCCACAATTATCAAACGAACTTCGGCGGGTTTCCCTTCATGCCCACGGACAACCCGACGATCCTGAAGATTTCCACCAGCAGCAGCACCAAGAAATGAACGACTATTTTAACAATCCGGCGGCGGTGGCGAAATTGCAGGCGGTGGCAAATACGTGGTTCGGCACGAAGTTCATGCCCAACGCCTGCATCAAGGGCGGCGGGGTGAGCTGCCAGATGCTGGCCGGGGCGATTTACGCGGAGGTAGGGTTTTTGCCCGGCTTCAATGCGCCGAGCGGTCCGATGAGCTGGAGCAATGCGCACAAGAACAGCCGCATCGCCGCCTTCATGGATGCGCATCCCCAGTTTGAAGCGCTGCCGGGCCCGGCGAAATACCAGGCGGGCGACATGGTGGGCTTCAAGATTTTGAACTGCGTCCAGCACTGCGGCATCGTGCTGACGGAGGCGGGTCAATTCATCCATTGCTTCCGGCCGAACGGCGTCCAGTTCGGCCAGCTGAAGGACGCGACCTTCATGAACCGGCTGGAACGCATCTGGCGGCCTAAAAAATAAAAAGTTATGTTTGGCAACGATACCTCATCAACGGAAACCAAGGCGTTCGGGATTCAGGACCAGATGACAGCCAACTCGCAGCAGGCCGTGCCGGTGGCTTATGTGGCCGGGACGCGGAAGATCGCGGTGAAGTGGATTTCGGAAATTTATAATCTGTACACGAAGACCACCAACACTTCGACGGGAAAGAAATCATGAGTTTCAGCGATACCAGCACCTCGACCAAGAATTACTACGGCACCGTGGCCGGTGCCCTGTGTCTCGGCCCACTCGACGAGCTGATCGCGGTGCTGGTCAACAGCGAGGAATACTGGCCGAGGGGCACCGCCTGGGAATCGGGGAAGTATTGCACGGCCGGGAAGGCGTATGTATTCGACGGCCAGACGTGGGTTTGCTCGGCGGGGCACTACGCCAGCCAATACAACGCGCCGGACGGATCGGACACATCGCCGGGCTGGGTGGAATACGGCTATGGCTATTCGGGTTCGCCGTACACTGATCTCACTCTGATCTCGGCCGACGACACGACGTACGGCACGATGACATTTTACTGGGGCACGGCCGAGCAGGTGGCGGATGTGAAGCTTTTGAACAGCGGGAATGATTATTACCAGCAGCATCCGAATTACCTGGGCGTGGTCTATATTGTTATCAAGGATTTTCTGCTGGGCACGGAGGTTTCATCGGCACCGAACATTGAGATCGTAGTCCGTCGCCGCACGCGGCAGCCCATCATCACCGGGACGCCGACCACCATCGTGGACGGCCAGGTGAATCTGGCCTGCGTGGCGGCGGAAATCCTGACCAGCAAAAATTGCCTGGGGCTGCCGGCGGAGATGATTGACGCGCCCAGTTTCCAGGCGGTGGCGGAATATCTGCAGACGAATGAGAAGCTTTACGGCGCGTCCGTCTTGATCGACACGTCGGAAGAGGTCACGTCGGTGTTTGACAAGCTGATCCAGATGATCGACGGCTACATCCGGTTCAACCCGGTGACGATGAAGATCGAGCTGGGGATGTACAAGCACGGCGTGGTGCCGACTGAAGGTTATGTCACGTTGACGGCCGACAGCTTCACCAAGATTCCAAAATTCACGCAGGAGAGCTGGCAGAAAGCCTACAGCCGCGCGACGGTGAGCTACAATTCGCGCCAGCTTAATTATGCGCAGACGTCCACGTACTCGGATGATTCGCGGGTGTTCTCCATTCTCGGCTCAATTCGCGACATGTCGCTGGAACGCGCATGGATCGCCCGTGGCTCGCAAGCCATCCTGCATGGCATCGAATCGCTGAAGACGGTCGGGCTGGCGCAGATGAAAGGCGATCTGGAAGTCCGCCGCGAGATCGGGCGGAACATCCGCTCCGGGGATTATGTCATGGTCAACATTGACCTGGAGCCGAATACCAACCGGATTTTCAAATTCTTTCGCGTGGACACCCGTACCATTCCGCCCACGGGACCGATCACCCTTTCGGTGATCGGGGATAATACCATGGCCTCGGTCCTGGCTTATATTCATCAGCAGCCGGTGGTGCCCAATCCGATTGCGGCGGCGAATCCGTTTGTGAATTTGCGATTCACCGAAGTTCCCTATGACTTGAGCCAGTCCAAAGACTCGGTGGTCTGTCTGGCCCAGCGGCCGGAGAAACAGACGGCGTATGGGCTGCTGTGGTTTGAGACGCCCGTGCTCACCGGGCTGACGGTCACTTCCATCGTCGCCGATGGCACCGGCCTGCTGGGGATCATCACGTTCGCCACCGCGCATACGCTGATTGTGGGAGAGAAAATTGACGTGGGCGGCGCGGTCGAGGCGGCGTTTAATTCGCACGAGGCCGCGATCACGGCCGTCACGGCGTATACGGTGACGTATCCGTTGAACACGGCCGTGGCGTCGGCGCTGGTGGCCACCACCACCACGGCCTTCAAGGTATGCAATTACAACGGTACGTTTGAAAACATCGGCATCGTCTCCAACTTCGCGGCCCTGGGCTTTTTGAGCGCGTCCGTGGACATTGAGGATGGCGTGTTGGGCGTGAACGTGGATGAATCGCAGGCGGACGCCGACTATTTCACCAAGGAAGTTTCGGTCAACACGGCCGAGAACGACCAGATGCTGCTCTTCGTGGTGGAGAAAGCCGCCGCGCCCGACGCCGATCAGATCGCGGAGGACAGCGGTGGCTGCGTGAAGATAGAGATCATGTCTGTGGCGCGGATGGAAAAAGATTCGACCTTTTACACGCTCACCTGCCTGCGTGGGCGGCGCGGCACGACGATCCAGGCGTTCAGCGCCGGCGCCGAGGCGTGGCTGATCCCGAAATCGTATCTCGTGTATTTCCAAAACGGCATGTTCTCTCAATTGCGGGCGAACCGGGCGGCCAATACGGTGCCCGACCGCGCCCTCTTTCGCCTGCAGGCCCGGACCGTCGAGTCAACGTATCCGCTGGCCGATGTCGCGAATGTCTCATTCCGCTTCCAGAATTGCACCAACACCACCTGGCAGGTCTGGATTCCGCCGGGCTACAAAAATCAGGAGATCACCGTCAGCTGCGTGGGCGGCACGGTGACGACGGAAAAAATTCTGGTGAAGGCTTAACATGAGCGCCATCGGGGACTATTCAGCCTGCTGGCCGGCGGGCGGTTCTTACGCCATCGCCGGAAAGCTGATTCACGGGTCGAAGGGATTTTGCTCCGGAACGGAAGGCGGCAGCCAGACAAAATATTTGCGCCTCACGGTTGCCTGCAGCTCAACCTACAAGCAGCAAACGATTGAATGGAATAGCACGACGCACGAATCTGACGACCCAGTGACGGTCTGGGATAAATCGCGCAGTCGCAACGGCAGCAATTCCGTAAATAAAAACTCGGGCGTGATAACGTATGGCATCACGGAGTCAATCTCGGTGGCTTACATGGGCGGGACTCCGAACACTTCCGTCAATGGAAACACTGGTGGCGGATATGCCCCAGACACCGCGGAGCTGCCCAGCTTCGGCGGGTGGGGTTCGTGCGTAGCTCCGGACGATGTGTATCAAGATTTGTCGTCTTGGAGTTATGACGGTGGAAGGTTTGCTGATTTGTGTTCGTTTGCAGATGGCGGCTCCGGCTCCGCTTCCGAAGTCAAAGACGCCGCCGCGATTTTGGCAATGGTCAAGACGCAGACGTGTCCGTTTCCTGGCAGTCCAATCAGTTTCTCATATATGTCGTCAACCAAGAGCGGCAGCAACACCGCTTACACGGAAACGACCAGAGCCGGGAGCGGCACGATTCAGAGATACACTTGGATGGAAGGCGACACCGAGGTTGGTGATTATTTTATCACCGACGTGGTAGAGACAACCTCAAGCCAATCGTTCACGCTTGCTGAAGACAACCCGATTTCCGGAATCCTGACCATGGTTGAAAGTGAGATGCTTGGCTCGTTCAACCTGGTCACGCACATCGGCTCGGCCACCATTTCGAAGGATGACAAAGGGGCGGCCACGGCGATCCCAAACGGCTCCACGCTTTGCTCTACATACGACTCTGACCTTGGCATCGACATTCCGGTTGTGGATACCTATTCCGATCCGCTGCCGAGCGGAACAATGGCCACGTCTCTGGGAAGCGGAGGCGGAAGCTGCCGCAAGATTGAAATCACCGACGATTTTGTTTCCTCGTCCAAGTTTGCCGAGTGCATGGCGTGGCGGAGTTTGGTCGACGGCGAATCGTGCGACGATGCCGGCAATGTGGTGGTGGGCCAGTGGACCTATCGGGCCGGGGAATACGATCCGGTGGTGTTCACCAACAAGGCGAAGGTTTTCAACTTGGACGGGTGTTGGTCGCAGAACCGGCAGCCGCTCTTTATCCTGTCGCCGAACGCGGAGTCGCCGGCGTGTGGATTCTGCACGGAAGTCACCTCCAAAATCTCGCAGCCCGGCGAGTCGCAATCGGCGACATTCATCCAGCACAATTCCACGACCGGCGGCGATGCCCACGCCTCTGATTTTTCGACCGATCCGGCCGTTTCAACCAACCCGTGCTGATGATCTTTTACGAGCCAAGCCAGCCGCAGCGGGCGGGGGCCAAAACACCGCCAGTCACCCTGCATCCAGCCGCGGTATTCGCCGACCCGGAAACCATCGCCCTGCGGCTGCTGATCTGCTACGCGCCCTGCCAGTTCAACCGGGGCGGGAAGTGCGTCCAATGCTGCGGTGCGGTCCCGATCAACAACCTGGTGCGCCTGCGGGATGCCGGAAGCAAGAAGAAGTGCTGGTGAGGTGGGGTGCAATGCCGCAGTCGTCTCCCCGCAGGACTACTGCAGCGGACCTGCCTTTCTCCAGCAGCAACCCTTTTCCAGCCGCGGCGCGCGTTACTTAAACACCCATTTCATGGTTATACTCCACCCTTTTCACCTGTTGGACCGGCTTACCCGGCGGATCGCCGCGTGACGACGAGCTATGTCCGCCGGTGAATGCACTCGGCGAGCATGCGCAGGCCGAAGCCTAACATCAAGTGGAAGGTGCAGGGGTTATGGCGGAAATGCCGGTGCCGGTTGGGTGGGTTGATGGGATAAAGTTGCCCGGTTTTGCGGATTGTCGCAGTGTCCTGATTTCGGAGCGCGGCTCTGTGAGCCGCAGCCCGTCGCCCGGCAAATCAAGCCGCTGCGGGTCACAAACCTGCGCTCTGTTTTCAAATTAGGACACTACTTGGATTGTCGCTGCCTTGACTCGAAGCCGCGTGAGGTTCAATCTCTGCCGTATCCAACCGCTTGTACCACTTATGTCATGCCGATGCCTGCGATTGCTGCGCACTCTGACTGCGGTCCTGACGCTGAATTTCATGGTCAGCACTGCGGCTGCCGCGAGCGCCATTGCTGGTCAGGACGTCAGCCTGCTGCCGCCGCATCCGCGCTTGCTGCTGAATGCCGGGGGCATCGCCCAACTCCAGCAGCGCATCGCCACGCAGCCGTGGGCCAGGGAATCCTGGGATAAACTCCAGGCCGCCGCCGAAAAAAACCTCGCCCACCCGGTTGAACTTCCGCCTCGTGGCGGTAACTGGAGCCACAACTACGTCTGCCCCACGCATGGCGCCCGTCTGAAACAAGGCCGCAAAATCGGGACTTGGCAATGGGAGCACGTTTGCCCCATTGGGCCGCACACCTTGCTCGGCGATTCCTCCAAGGCCACGCTCGACTTCGATGGCAACGCCATCGCCGCCGCCCACGGGCGGCTCGCCGAGGAAATCGTGGATCTCGGCCTGGTCTTTCAGGTCACTGGCGACGCGCGATATGCCGCCAAAGCCCGGGAAATTCTGCTCGCCTACGCCAGCCGTTATCTCGCCTACCCGCTGCACGACAATGCGGGCAAGCCCAAGCACGGCGGTCATGTCGCATCGCAATCGCTCACTGAGGCCAGTTGGCTGACCACGTTCACCCAGGGTGCCGACCTCGTCTGGACGACCCTGAACGAGACCGACCGTGCCGCCATCGCCGACCAGGTGCTTCTGCCCGCGCTCAAAGAAATCATCCTTCCCCGCCGGCTTGGCATTCACAACATTCAGTGCCATCACAACAGCGCCATCGGCCTCGTCGGTTTTCTGCTCGGCGATGAAAAACTCATCGCCACCGCCATTGATGACCCGGCCAACGGCTACCGCCAGCAGATGGAAAAAGGCGTGCTCGGCGATGGCATGTGGACCGAAGGCAGCAGCGGCTACCATTTCTTCACCATCGCCGGCGTGTGGCCGCTGACCGAGGCGGCGCGCAATTGCGGGCGCGACCTTTATGGCCCCAAATTTCGAAGCATGTTTGACGGGCCGCTCGCCCTGGCCACGCCGGATTTTGTGCTGCCCGACTTCAACGACAGCGGCACCGTGCCGCTGGCAAGCCAGGCAGACTTTTACGAACTCGCGCTGGCCCGCTACCAAAACCCGGTTTACACGCCGTTGCTGGCGCAAAGCCAGCGGCACGGAGAACTCGCCATGCTTTATGGCGTCACCCTCCCGCCGGCGGGCGCGCCACTGGCCTCGCTGGGCAGCCGCAACTCCCCCGCCTCCGGCTACGCCATCCTGCAATCGGGTCAGGGCATTGACGCGACGTGGTTGTGCCTGAAATACGGCCCGCACGGCGGTGGCCACGGCCACTTCGATAAGAACAATTTCATCCTTTATTCGCGCGGCAAGATTGTTGCTCCCGATGCCGGCACCCACGCCTATGGTTCGCCGCTGCACGGCACTTGGGACAAATTCTCGCTCGCCCACAACACCCTTACCGTGGATGAAGCCACTCAGGTGGCCGCCACTGGCCAATGCCTCGCCTTTGGCACCGAGCGCGGCGTGGGTTATGTGGTGAGCGATGCCGGACCGATTTATCCCGGCGTGCGATTCGTGCGCACCGTGGCGATGCTGACCTCGAATCTCATGGTGTTTGTGGACCAGATCACCGCCGACAAACCGCACACGCTCGATCTCGTTTATCACCAGAACGGAGCCTGGGAGCAATTGCCCGCCGGCGAAGCCTGGGCCGCGCCCAAGGCCGCGGGCTATCAGTATTTTACCCGCACCACGCAGCGAACCAATGGCACGCCGGGTTTGACTTTGCCCGTGAAAATTGCCAGCGGATGGCGCTCGGCCATCACGCTCGCCGATGGCGATCCCACCGAGGTCATCACAGGGTATGGCATTTTGAAAACCACGGAGGATCATGTGCCGATGCTCGTGCAGCGGCGCCGGGCCGGGAAAGCGGCGTTCGTGTGGGCGGTTTCGCTCGATGGTGCCCCCGTCACCCTGAAGACCGAGGCGGTATCAAGCGCCGCCGGCACAGCCCTGTCAAAGGACGAAGCCGTGCTGGCAAACGTCAGCGCCGGCGGTCAGCGCTGGTCGCTGCTGGCAAATCCTCAAAAACTGTCTGTCTCGGTCAAGCGCCCCGACGGCACCCGCTGGCGCACCAGCGCGCCGTTCGCGATGCCGTGACGCCGCCTGTCCTACATGGTTCCGGCTTAGGTTTCCGGTCTCAAGTTTCAAGTTTCAGGTCTCAAGTTTCAGTTTTGGTCCCGTGTGCATTTCTGTTGGAAGGCGGAATTGTCCGTGATAACTTCGCTCAGTGTGTGTAAAAAATCTCAAGTTGTTTAAATGTCTGGGAGTTTTTACCGCCATCATCCTTGCGGGAGCTGTTCCGTCACTCCGATCGGAGGATTCGGCGTCGGACGTATTGTCCGGTATCAGCGTGGCCGACGTGGCGCTGGCCAGGAAATGTATCTTCTCTCCCGAGTCGCTTCTCACGCTTCCGGCGGGTAAAGCCGCCCTTCTCGATGTAAATCACGACGGCGTTGTTTCCCTTGAGGATTTGAATGGCCTCGGCCGCTCGCATTCCAGATGGAAGACTCTGTTCGTCGCCCCGAAGCGGCTGGCCAATGTGCCGGCGGACCAGCCGGTTGGATGTTATCAGAACCCTTTCATTCTCACGGAAAACACCGTCGCGTCTGCGGGGGGATTCTATGACCAGATCCGGAAGATTACCTTCACTTCCAATCAGGGCCTGGGATGGAATGCTGAGATCGTTTTTCTCCCCGGAACCTACACCAGAATCCAACTCTTGTTCCGGAACGCCGACACCGATGAATCGCCCAACTCGCCCTCCCGCGGCCGGCCCATCCAAGCGGTGATTGATCGGCTTCATCCGGTTAGAATCCTTCTGCGTTCGCTCGATCCGCTGGCCACCGATCCCGGCAAAATCGCCCGGTTCTTTGGCGGCAGCGAGGGCCAGACTCCGGCTGATGTGCTCAAATACGGGCCCATGCTGCGCTCCAAATCAGACGGGGTTAATGGCAACTACCCGCAGTTTCTTTTGATTGAAGGGGACGGACGCGTTGCCAATAAAAGGAAGATTTCCAACCTTGTTGTCAGCGGCCTGAATATCTCCGGTTACCGGTGCGGAATCGACCTGCTCTATGCCACTCACATCGTGCTGAAAAATAACCGGCTGGATACGATCGGTTCCGCCCGCACCCCCGAAGAACAGGCCATCCCTGAAAAAAATGCCGCGGTTCCTTACGGCACCTCCGCCATCGGCATGGCCCGGCTCTGCGAAAACATTCTCATCAAGCATAACCGCATCTCCACGACCTGGAACCGCTGCAATTCTCCTGCTCCGACCTCGGCTGGCGATCCCGGCCTGATGCATCCGTTTTATATCATCGATGCCAGCGATATCGTTTATCTGGATAATGAAATTGAGGACAGTTCCGGGGCTCTTTTAAAAATTGTCGACTTGGCGGATTTGAATCCCGACGGAACCATTAAAGGCAGCCCGATGGCCCATCGAAGACAGGTCCTGATCAATAATTCTTTTCTGGAATCGACCAGTCATCTCGCGGGCATTTATCCCGTTGAGTTCAATACCATCTCCATGATTCATGATAACTCGGCGCAGGTGCGTTTCTGGCCCGACAAAAAAATCTACACCCAGCCGACGCCGCCCGCTCCCAACCTCATTTTTTTGGGAAACACTTGGGAAACCAGAATTGACATGGCATTTCTGCGGCGGGAATCGGTGACGACCTCGACCAACGGCCGCTCGCGCCTCCCCAGCCGCTTTCCCAATTGGTTTTTTGAGGGCAACACTTGGATCGGTTTCCCGCATGGCCCCGGAATTGTCGAACGCCAGCGGGGGACGCCGATGGGCGTAAAGCAGGACATCACGCAGGAGGTCACCACCAGCCCGAATGAAACAATTCGCTTTCAATCTTTGCCCCGGCCCTACGCCTACGAACAATGCCTGCCTCGCCTGCGCCAGCTGGTTCTGGGAACTCCTGACCGGCCCGCCACGCACAGCTCGGGAAATGCCCGACTGGATCAGGCGCTTCTCGACATGGTTGAAATGCGGGAGATCCCTCGTGTTTCCACGGATGATTGAGCATGGATAAACCCCGGGTGTCTGGTCCCTGGGCCGCGAATCGGTTGCTTGCGCCCGTCCGGGACTTTTGCGAAGTTATTCCCTGTGATTGCAATGTGACTGCTTCTGTTTGGCGCGATCATGGTGGCACAAATGGTGGCCCGGAAGGTTTTGGTGGTTGGCAGCATCACAAAACGGCTTGTCAATAAACGGTTGCCGGTGTGGCGAAATGGCAGACGCACAGGACTTAAAATCCTGGGACTATAAAAAGTCGTGTGGGTTCGAGTCCCACCACCGGCACCAACTCAATTCCGTGTTGTAGAATCAATGCAACCGTGAAAAATGCGGCAAATGGAAGCGCCTTTGTATAACGGTATCGCATAAAGTGTGCATCTGTACCTTCCGCAGCGGATCTCCGATTTACGATAATTTCACTGGACATATATGTATCAATATGTAATAATACATATGCTTCGGCGGGCCTCGGCTTGGGTCCGCCATCCGCCGGACGATGGCGTCTCTGGCACTCCTTGCCGGCGTCGAGTGGGGTTTTCTGGGCGGCGTGCGTGGCTGTTCTTTGACATCTTGATTTTGTCCCGCCGCCCGTTCTGGGTTGTCCGGGTGGAGCTTGCCCGCTTCACCCGGCACCCTGGCAACCTTCAAAATTTCATTTTTCGGTGCGGTTTGGTGCGGTTTGGTGCGCTCGGATCCCTTTCACCCGTCGTTGGCTAGAGCATTTGGCCCTGATTCCTTTTGAAACTTTACCCCCTCAAAAAATAAAAAAAGAAACGGTAAGTTTTAGATGCTCTATCAACCACTTACAACCATCAGCCCTCCGCCTGGTAAAGTTTCCGCTTTCTCGCTTTCCGCTTTGCTCCCTTGGCGTCTTGTCGGTTTAAAATGATTTCCCCGCCGGTCCCGTCTCAGCTTGAAATGATTCCTGGTTTCCTGGTTTCCTTATTTGATTTGTTGACCGGCTTCCGCCTTCCGCTTTCCGCCCTGTCCCCAACTTAAAACTAAAAACTAAAAATCAAAAACTTCCCCTTTTGTCACCTTTGTGCAAAAAACGCCGTTTTCAAAACAGGGTGACAAAAAGGGACAAAAAGGGACAAAAGGTGACAAAAAGTGACATAGGGCATTCAGTATCCAGAAATCGACCCCGGAAAAAACCGGTAGCCGGTAATAATCGGTAAAAATCGGTAAACCATCCGTGCCGCATGTTTTCAGGTTTTGATCTGGTCTGGCCCTTGGCTGGCATGGCGTCTTGGTGGTTTAAAATGATATCCCTGTCGGTCCGGTCTCAGCTTGAAATAATTCCTGGTTTCCTGGCTTCCTTATTTGATTTGTTGACCGGCTTCCGCCTTCCGCTTTGCCTTTGCGCCTTTGTTGTTAAAAAATCACCTGCTTTGGTCCCATTTTCAGCATTTTAGCGTTTCAGCTTTTTAGCTTTTTAGCTTTTTAGCTTTTGATTTGAGTTCCAGCCCCGCGCGCGCCAGAAAGCAGGGTGACAAAAAGTGCCAAAAGGTGCCAATAAGTGCCACAACCTGCAACTTGCATCCCCGTCGCCCGCGCGCACACGCCCAAAACCGTATGACAAAAACGCCAAAACGCGACAAATCTGTCAGCGAGCGGTCAAAACCAGCCAGTAAAGAGCGAATGAAAACCAGCCATTTTGAGGGACGCATTGCGTTAAGTGCGGCAGATGCTGCACAAAGACGCGATGAATCAACTCAACGTG
>CAIXUZ010000023.1 GCA_903922735.1 uncultured Verrucomicrobia subdivision 3 bacterium | reverse complement strand
CTGCTGCTGACGGCGGCATGGACCCGGGCGACGCTCTATCCGGTGGGAATCATTCCCGACGGCAGCCCCGTTGGCGTGGTGTTTTCGGGTTCGGTGAGCGGGCAGCCGGCTGGCTCGACGGTGTCGGGGTTGACGGTGGATTTGACGGTCACGGGGGGCTACAACGGGGATTTGTATGCGTATCTGATCGCGCCGAACGGGACTTTGGTGGTGCTGATGAATCAGCCCGGGGTGGCGGTGAACGGCTTTGGGGCGTCGGGCGCGGGGATGAACATCACGTTGAGCGACGCGGGGAGCACGAGCATCCAGAGCGTGACCAGCGGGGCTAACGACTTTGCGGGAACCTTTCATGCGGCGGGGAATCTGTCGGACTTCAACGGCTCGCAGGCCAACGGGAATTGGACGTTGTTTTTTGCGGACTTGGCGAGCGGGGGCGGACAGTCGTCGCTGACGGGCTGGTCGCTGAACCTGACGGTGGTGCCGGAGCCGGTGGAACTGGCGCTGGGGTTGTTTGCGGCCATGCTGCTGACCCTCGCGGTTTTGAAACGGGTGTGGACCCCGCAGTCCAGATAAAGCCGGATTAAATACGGCTCACGTATCATCCGGGTTATTCGTAAAATGCAGCTTGAATTAGTAAAGTTGCGTCGACGGCGATATCTTTATTGCAACCTTGCCCGGATTGGCTCAGCCTAAAATAATCAGACTACACAAAACAGGCGGTCCTTTGTGCTTGGCATTGGTGATATTTTTGATCGCCGTTATTGTGCCGATTGCGTTTGCTCAGTCCACCAACTGGACCAGCTCGACTACCCTTGCCACTCCCTATGGGCTGGCCACCGATAATGACACGGTGGACAATGGTGCCACACTGACCGTCACCAGCAGCCTGCTGGCCAGCCAATTGAACGTGGCTCCGACCGTCGGGAAGGCTGCCACCCTCACGCTGGCCAGCGGCGGCAGCCTCACGCTCCAAACACTTTTGTGCACCAACGTGACGGGCGCAACGGCTGGCTCGATATTCAACTTCAGCGGCGGGATTCTGGTGACGTCGAACAACAACGGGTTGGCGGCCAATATCCTGCTGGCGGCCAACACCAGTTGGAACATCAACGGCAGCTGGAGCCTGAACGGCGGCACCAACATCATCAGCAACGTGGCGACCAATGGCAATGCTTCCGCCAACCTTAACATTGGCTCGATTGCCAATGGCGTTCAGGTGGTCGTTAATCCTGGCGCGGTGTTGTGGGATGCCATTCCCGCCAACAGCGCTTCGACGAATGTTTCGCAGTTTGTCATCGGTGCCGGCATTGCGACGAACAACCAGTTGGTGGTCAATGGCGGGACGGTGATTGCGACGAACAGCATCGGTGCAAACGCGGCGTTTAACCTGGGCAGTGCTGCGGGTTCCAGTGGCAACCGGTTGATCATCACCAATGGCGGTCAGGTAATCACCCGGACCGGCCAAAATGGTAGCAGTAGTTGCAATATAAATTTTGGGATCAACAACGGCGTGTATGTGGGAGGGGCCAATGTGGCCGGGCTCAAGGCGGCATGGACCTTCCTGGGTGGCGAACGCATCTTTATTGGCGGTGGTGCCACGTTTAACTCCTGGCTGGCAGTGGATTCAGGTGGTGTTATCAGTAATGCTTTCATTTTTGTCTATAACAATTCCAGCTGCATGTATGTCACCAACGGTGGTTTGGTATATCCCTCGGTTGGCTTGATTGTTGGGCGGTCGGCGATGAATAACTTGCTGGTGGTGGGTGGCATGGATGCGGCGGGAAACCCGGCGACGGTGTCGTTTATCACCAATAAAAATTCATGGCTGGCGGTGGGGGGTGGGACGCAGACGCCGTCGAGTCCGGCGCCAGGGACGAATAACGTGGCGCGAGTGGATGCGGGCGGGTTGCTCACGAATTGTTACGCGGTCTACGTTGGCAAAGATACCAACTCGGTTGGCAATCGGTTGATCATCACCAATGGCGGCCAGGTGTACGGCTTGGGCGGTAATGGCGGTGGCAGCTATATTGGTTATGTGTCTGGCTGTAACAACAACTTCGTCAGCCTTGGTGGCGGCACCGGTGTGTCGCTGTGGGACCTCGGCAACCATCCTCTGGCGATTGGCAATACCCTTGGTGGTATCGCCGCGGGCACAAACAATTTCACGACGCTGTTCAGCGGCGGTGTGCTGACGAATGTCGCCGCCGTCATTCTGAGCGGCAGTGGCTCGCTGCTGAAATTTAACGGCGGAACCTTGGCGGCTGGCACCAGTGGTTATTTGATCTCGAACGCCCCCGGCGCCGTCAGTTACACCAATTATGTGCAGGCGGGTGGGGCGGTCATCAATGACTGCGGGTATTGGGTGACAAATCCGTTGCCGATGCTTCAGGATCCAAACAGCACCGGCGGCGGCTTGACCAAGCTGGGGAGCGGCACCCTCGCGCTTTTTGGGGTCAACACCTTTACCGGTCCGATGACCATCAGCGCGGGCGCGCTGGTGATTGGGGAAACGGGGTTGCTGGGCAATGGCAATTATTCATCCGCTCTCGTCAATAATGGCGTTTTCACATACGCCAGCACCGCCGCGCAAACCATGAGCGGTGTGATTTCCGGGCCCGGCCAGCTTTCCATCAATTCCGGCGCGCTCCTGCTTGCCGGGATAAATACGTACACCGGTCCGACGGTCATTAGCGCGGGTACGCTGGTGGTTGGTGGGATGGGTTTGCTGGGCAGCGGCAATTATTCATCCGCTCTCATCAATAATGGCGTTTTTACATACGCCAGCACTGCCTCGCAAATCTTGAGTGGTGTGATTTCCGGTACGGGCTCAACCATCATCAATTCCGGCGCGCTGCTCCTCAATGGTGATGCTTCTGCGGCCACCAACCTACTGACGGTCAACGGCGGGTTCTTCGGCGGCATTGGCACTAATGGCGGCGATGTGGTTATGAATGCTGGCAGCGGACTGGTTCCGGGCGGGATTGGCAGCGTGGGCACACTGACGCTGACCAATAATCTGACGCTGAGCGGCAGCCATCTTTTCTTCAACCTTGACCCCAATTCGCAGGCCACGAATGACATGGTGGTGGTTGGCAACACTCTTTATCTGACGAATGCTAATAGCGTCACCCTCGCGGTTGCCAACGGGATTCCGGCGGGCAATTACACGTTGATGACCTTTGCCAACGGCTATGTTGGAACGGGCACCTTTGCACTTGCTGGTTTCACCAACAAAGCCACACTGGCGCTTAATGCCAACAGCCTGGTCCTGCAGGTGGGGGCTGACGGCATTTATCCCGACACATGGAAAGGCTATGTCAACGGGACCTGGGATACATCCGTGTCAAACTGGACCAACAGCGGCACGGCAACCCATTTCAATGCCGGTGACAACGTGCTCTTTGACGACACGCTAGTCAAAAGCCCGACCATCAGCAACGCCAGCCCCGGAGCGGTGGTTTCGCCCAACTCAGTAACGTTCAACAACAACCTCACCAACTATACCATCAAAGCGAATATCGCCGGGACGGGCTGGCTGACCCTATCCGGCTCGGCCACGGTGACCCTCACGGGAACGAACACCTACGCGGGCGATACGACCATCAACGCCGGCACGCTGATGGTCACCAACGGCGGGTCGATCAATGCGCCGAACGCGACCATCAATGTGGGCGCGGTGCCCGGGAGCTCCGGGACACTGACCCTGGGGACGGCTAACGTGGCCAGCGATTCCAGTGCGATCACGGTGCAGACGCTGCTGGCGACCAATGTGGTGCTGGGCGGGGCGAAGAACTCCACTCTCAACTTCAACCGGGGAACGCTGACGACCTTCAATGACCTCGGCATGGCCGCGAATATTCTACTCACCTCCAACACTCCTCTGGTCATCAATGGCAACTGGAAAATGCTTGGGGGCATCCATTATGTGTCCTCGGTTCAAACCACCGGAACCTGGAGTACGGTGACCATCGGCAGCGGCGTCGCCAACACTTTGGTCACGGTGTCGAATGCCGTTTTCAGGACCGGCAACCCCGTGATCTCGACGACCAATATGCAATTAATCATTGGCGCCGGTTCGGGGGGGGGCAACGTGCTCAACATCACCAACGGCGGCCAGGTCTTCGTCGGTCAATTTACCGGCAACAGCGGCGGCGGCCAGGGCCTTAATATCGGGAATTCGACCGGTAACAACCGCAATGGACTGATGGTGGCGGGAACCAACGATGCCGGCCGCAAATCAACATTGGATTTGGGGGCGGTCCGGATGTATGTCGGGGCCGCAGGCGGAAGCAGCAACAATTGGTGCGTGGTGAATGGTGGAGTCATCACCAATGTGGGGAGCGCCAACGGCGGCTTTTACACCTTTGGCGTGAACAGTTTCGTGGTCATCACCAACGGCGGCCAAATCTCGCTGAATGCCTCGGCGAATTTCGTGGTTGGCCGGCAGAGCTTGACCAATGCTTGTTTTGTGTCGGGCGCGGATGCCGCTGGCAACCCATCCGCCATCCGATTTCTTTCCACCGCCGGCCCGGTTTTTGTGGGTGGAAACAATGGCGTCATCGACGCGTCGTATCCGACCAACAATTTGTTGTGGGTGGGGCAGGGCGGCCTCATTACCAATGCGGGCCTTGTCTATGTGGGAGGCCAATCGAACTCCATTTTAAACTCCCTGGTCATCACCAATGGCGGGCAGGTGTTCAGCACCGGGGCCGGCGCCATCGGAGCGTCAATCAACGCCAACAACAATTCCGTCATCCTTGGCGGGGCATTCGGAAGCACCAACGCGCTGTGGAACCTCGGTAACCAGAGTTTGACCATCGGCAATAATGCTTTTGCCAGCAACAACTACGCCACCCTGTTCACTGGCGGCGTCCTGACGAATGGGCGGGCCATTATTCTGGGTGGGGCCAATTCCCGGCTTAATTTCAATGGCGGGCTGTTGGTGGCTGCGGCCAGCGGGAGCCTGATTGCGACGAACAGCACCACCGTCAACGCCGCCAATTATGTGCAGGCGGGCGGGGCGAACATCAATGACAACGGGTTTGCTGTCACACTCCAATTGCCGCTGCTGCAGGATCCCAACAGCACCGGCGGCGGGTTGACGAAGTCCGGCAACGGCACCCTGACGCTATCGAATGTCAACACCTACATCGGTCCGACCCTGGTCAGTGCCGGGGCACTGGCTCTGGGTGGCAGCGCATCGATTGCCAGTTCCACGAATATCATTGTGGCTGGGGGAGCGACTCTGGATGTCACGGCTTTGTCTTCTCCTTTTACCTTGGGCCCCGGCCAGACGTTGAGCAACAGTGCGGTGGGGGCCATTATCAATGGCACCAACGACTGTAGTGTCGGAACGCTCTCGCTGGTATATGATGGCACGAACGCGTCCTTCATCATCGCCAACGGCGGGATGACGCTCTCGGCTGGCACGGTGTTCAAGCTCAATAACACGGGTCCGACCCTGGCGCGGGGTAGTCACCAGATTCTAGCGCAGGGCAGTGGCGGAGTGGTGGCTGGCATGGTGCCAACGAATGTGGTCTTCACCGGCAGTTTGCTGGCGGGAGCGCCTGTGCTTCAGCTCCTGCCCGGAGGACTCTATTTGAACATCGGCGGGCAGGTGAGCGGGATTAATTACGGTTCGACGACATTCTACTACAATGGTTCGGCGCAAAACCCGGGTATCACTTTCATCGGATCTACCGGCGAAAAAACGACCAACTATGTGGGCGTGTCGGTGAGCTATGGTCCGAGCATTAATCCGCCGACAAATGCCGGTGTTTATTACGTATTCAACACCGTGGCGGCCGATGCGAACTATTTTAATGCCTCTAACAGCACATCGTTCACAATTGATCCACTGGCGCTGGCGACCGTGACCGCTCCGCCCAAAGTATTATTCACAACCAATGGGGCAATCGGGCTGGGTTCTGCGGGGATTCCCGGTAACGAATATGTGCTTGAGCGCTCGACCAACTTGATTAACTGGATGCCGCTGTTGTTGACCAACTTGCCGGCGGGCGGGTTGATCAATTTCGTGGACGATTTCATTGATAGAGGGGGAGTCAAACCTGATTATGCATTTTATCGATTGTTGCCTTATAACAACTTTAACGTCAGAGATTATGGCGCCCAAGGGGATGGCGTTGCCTTGGACACTGGCGCCATTCAGGATGCCATCAATGCCGCCAATACCGCCGGTGGAGGAACCGTCTATTTGCCGGCTGGCGCCTACAAGACGGTGGAGTTGATTTTAAAAAATAATGTCACGCTCAATATCGCCCAGGGGGCGACGGTCGCCGCTAGCACCAACAGTAGTGATTGGAGTTCATGCAAACAGTCGCCCGTGATTTTTGCGGAAAACATGACCAACCTCGCCATCTGCGGATCGGGCACCATTGATGGTGGTGGTCTTGTCTATTACAACCGCAGCGGAACTTTGGATGGCAATATCCGCCCTGATTCCATCATTGTGCTGGGGAACTGTCAGAATGTGAATGTCAGCGGGGTTTCGCTGGTAAACAGCGTCAACTGGACGCAGAAATACATCCAGTGCGATTATTTGACCGTAAATGGGGTCATCGTCCGCAATCGGGAATTTGCGCTAAATAATTGGACGGATGGCATTGATGTTTGTGGTGGGCGTTACGTTACGCTCGAAAATCTGGACATTGAAACCGGCGATGACGGGATTTGTCTTAAACCGCAGGGCGACCCCTATCAGAATCCCGCGCGCCCGACCCATGACGTGACGATCAGCTATTGCACAGTAGCGTCCACGTGCAATGCCACGAAAATCGGCACCGCTACGACCGATCTGGCCTACAACATTTTTTTTGACCATATCACGGTCAATCGACATTCGAAAATCACCCAAACCAACAATCCCATCCCGAGTGGAAGCTGCATCGCGGCCATTTCCCTGCAGAGTAATGATGGCGGAACGAACCATGATTATATCTTCCAGAACTACACGATTACCGACTGTGATACCCCGATCTTTGTAGAAGTCCAAAACCGGCAGTCCGTGGTCCCCCATGCCAACAATAGCCAGCTATACAATGCCACGATTTCCGACATCGTTTGCTCCCATTCCACGAGGGCCTCGCAAATCAACGTTGAGCCGGGCTGCAGCATGCGGAATATCACCTTTTGCAACCTGACGATCCATAATCAGGAAACCAACTATGTGACCACCAGCCCCGCTTATTTGAATGGCGGCTATCCTGAAGCAAACAATTATGGTCGAATGCCTGCTTACGGCTTGTTCGCGCGCTATGTCTCCAATCTCACGTTCACCGGAACCAACACCTTCTACGACGATGGCAATAGCGGCCGACCGGCTACCCAATATGAGAACATGGGTGCAGTGGTGATTATTCCGCCTTGATGATTTGCTGGACCTCGTCGGATGCGCTGACCCATTTTTGAATGCAGTCGCAGGCCTCTTGGAAGTAATCTTTGGTGGTGTCCAGCCAGATGATTCGGCGGTCTCGCTTGAACCAGGTGAGCTGATCTTTGGCGAACTGGCGGATGGCGATGCCAAGCTGAAGGTGCAGCTCGTCCATAGTGCATATATCTCCGCGCAGATAGCGAGTGATGTAGCGATATTCCAACCCGAGTTTTTCGAGTCGGATGTCCGATACCCCCAAGCGGCGGAGTCCGGCGACCTCTTCAATCATTCCGACGGCCAAGCGGTCCTGCAGACGCTTTTCGATTCGCTTTTCAAGGGTTTCCTTTGGCCAGCTCAACCCCAATTGCAGGCAATTGTAGCGGGGAGATTTTTTGCGCATGGCTGAGTGGGCGCGCCCTGCCTTTGCGATTTCAATGGCCCGGATCAGCCGGCGCGGATTATTCATATCGATGCGGCTGGCTGCCTCGGGGTCGGCTTTTTCAAGCCGCTCAACCAATTGAGCCAATGGCAGGCTCTCCAGTTCGGCTCGCAACGGCTCGTTGGGAGGCACATCCGCCAGTTCATATCCTTCGACGATGGCGCTGATATACAATCCGGTGCCGCCAACCAGCCAGGGCATTTTTCCGGCCTCCGCGATGGAATCAATGGCGCGGTAGGCATCTCGCTGATACTGTGCCAGCGAGTAATAATCGGTCACAGCCGCCACGTCGATCAGGTGATGCGGCACGAACCGGAGCTGTTCCGGGGTAACTTTTCCGCTGCCCATATCCAAGCCACGGTAAATCTGGCGTGAATCGGCGGAGATGATTTCACCACCAAAGTGGCTTGCCAATCGGATGCCGAGTTCACTTTTTCCGGAGGCATTGGTCCCGAGCAGGACTGCCAGCTTAGGCTGCGGATGATCACTCATGACATTGTGCGGAATGTTAAACGGGCATGTCGTGTAATCGAGGCGAATCGGAAGATTGGTGGAAGGCCGGTTTTGTGTGCCTCGGCATGGCTGGCTATCTCAATGTCGAATTCTTCCTTCCGCGCCGTTTACAAGTGTTTCATCTCCAGTGATGCAAGTTCGTCATCAACAGATAATCACCAGTCCCCAGCGCTCTCAACGAACCCACGTTCATGGTGTTGCCCGCCACCATGTCTCAAGGGAGATGCCGTTCGCGCCGGTGTTTTGCGCACCATTGAAGGTGGTGCGCGATTATAATTCGTTTGCTGAAAGTTTTAGGCATACCATGGGCGCACACGTCCGTTTTGTTTCACTGCCTGAAGAGCGTCGGCGGCGATGCGGGTGTTTTCGACAATCTGAAAATCGAACATGCCGACGCAAATGAAATCGGCGCCGCTCTCAAAACACCACTGGAACGCTTTGCTAGGATGAATGGCGCCCGCGGCGAGAACCTTGAAGGCAATCCACGGCTGCTTCAGGTTGTGCATATACTCGATGGTCTCTTTCGCGCTGGTGCACCACATGTTGTCGTGATGCAAATTGTGATCACTTTTGGAGCCGTTGACCTCGTCAAAGGCATGCCGGCTGGCCTCTGGGGTGGCGGACCAATAGTCGCTTTTGTGCAGGGTCTTCACCCAGAAATCGGGATTGAAGCCGGCCTGCACGCACCCCTTCACGGTGTCCAGGCTGTGCGCCCCCAGCCCGCACGGAACGCCGAGATCCTTCATAAAGCTCAAGGTGGCTTCGAGTTCCTTCATCTGGCCGTTCTTGACCATCATGTCGCAGATGCCGCCCTGGACATAAACCGCGTCCGCGCCGTTATCGACGGAAAACTTGATGGAATCCTTGAGCGTGCCTCCGCCGCCGGCGCAATCGCTGATCCACTGCATCTTGCCGCCGGACTTCTGGTATTCGCCGACGATCTTATTCGAAGCCGGATTGGTAAGCGCGGTGTTGATGCCGCGGTGTTCCGCCAGTTTCAAGGTCTCGATGACTTTCTCGTCGGTGTGATAAGCCTTTATGAGCGGCGAGACATAGATGAGGTCGCGACTGTGCGCCCAGCCGCCGATGAGGTTGCCACCGCAGATCACCCGGCTGATTTCAAGGTCCTTGATCTTTCCCGTCGGCAGCTTCAGCGGATCGACGCCGGACGTAGTCGATGCGGCGGATTTGGCGGCGGGTGCGGCTTCGGCGGAAAGCACTTTTTCCTCGTAGCTGGCCCAAGCCAGCGCAGCCCCGCCGGCAACGAGTGATTGTTTCAAAAAATTGCGGCGATCGATTCCGTTATTCATAATTCATCCTAGGGTTGCGGTTCCGGTCATTCACCTGCGCCCCTGCAATCCGCAGGGGAAATGCCGATGCGGTTCATGCGGTGGCGGTGGTGAATGACGCCAATATGGCCAAGGACGGCCGGCGGCGCAAGGATTGATGATGAGCCGGTATTAATTATCGCCTGTCGATGGCGCAAGCTGCTAATCAATGGTGAGCGTGCTTTGCAGGAGTCCGTTGCCAATGATGATGTCGAACCGGCCCGGTTCGAGGACGAATTTCATGTCCTGATCGTAGATTTTGAAACGGCCGTTGGGGATGGTGAATTTGATTTCCCGTTTTTCCCCGGCCTTTAGCTCGACGCGCTCGAAGGCCACCAGCTTTTTCACCGGCGTCGTCACGCTGCCCACCTGCTGGTGCAGATATACCAGCACCACTTCTTCGCCTGCCTGCGGGCCGGTGTTTTCCACTGCGACACTCAGCGTGAGATCGTCCTGGTGGCCAATATGGGACGCCAGTTTGAGGTTGTCATAGCGAAACTGCGTGTAGGATAGACCGAAGCCAAACTCGAAAAGAGGAGTGCTCTCGCTTTGATAAAATTTGCCGCGGTGCGTGATTGAGGGCTTGTGGTTGTAGAAGGCCTGGAGGTGGCCCACGGTACGCGGGATGGTGACGGGCAGCCGGCCGCCGGGATTGTAATTTCCAAAAATGACGTCGGCCACGGCCTGCCCGCCGAACATGCCCGGCTCCCACGCCTCAATGATGGCCTCGCAATTTTTGGCCATCCATTCGGAGGCGATCGGCCCGCCGTTGATCAAGACGACGATGACCGGTTTGCCCGAGCTTTTGACCGCCTGGAGCAAAGCCGCCTGTCCGCCCGCCACCTCGAGCGTGGCGCGATCCAGATTCTCGCCGCTGGTTTTTTGCAGGTTGTTGCGGAGCGAATTTTCGCCGACCACGACCACGGAGACATCGGCCGCCCCGGCCAGGGCTTGAGCTTTGCGCAGCGCATACTCGTCGAGGTCGCGATAACCCGGGCAAACGAGATAATCAATGCGCACCCCGGGCGCGGCGGCGCTTTTAAGGCCGGCCAAAACCGTCGTCACGTTTTCCGCAGGTTGAATCCGGGACCAGTCGCCCAGCATCGCCTGATTATCGGCGCTTGGACCGGTCACAAAAATTGAATGGATGTTCCGGCCGAGCGGCAGCAGGGCGTTCTGGTTTTTAAGCAGCACCATGGATTTCCTGGCGCCATCCAGCGCGGTTGCCAGGTGCTCTTTCCGGAGCAGGGTCCGCTGGATCCGCGCCTCCTCCACATAACGATTTTCAAACAAGCCCAATTGAAATTTGGCGTAGAGAATCTTCCGGGCTGCGTCGTCAATCCGCGCCGAGGAAATCATCCCTTCCTCGACCGCCGCCTTGATGTGGTCGAAAAACTTCGGCCCGTGCATGTGCACATCGAGACCGGCCAGAACGGCGATGCGGGCGGCATCTTTTTCCGTTGCCGCGACGTTGTGCACGGTGCAGAGGCGCTCGATATCCATCCAATCGCTGACATAGATGCCGCCGAATCCCCACTGCTGCCGCATAAGGCCGGTCAGATATTGCCGGTGCGCATGGCAGGGGATGCCGTTGATTTCGTTATGCGCCGGCATAATGGAATAAACACCGGCCTTGATGGCATCCTGAAAGGGAGGGAAAAATATTTCATAAAGCGTGCGCTCGGACACGTCCGCCGGAGCGCCATTGAGACCGTTGATGGCCACGCCGCCGGCGATGAAATGCTTGGCGCAGGCCAGGACCTGATCGGGGCCGCTAAAGTCTTTGCCCTGATACCCGGCAATCATGGCCTGGCCCATCCGGCTGACGAGATAAGGGTCTTCGCCGAAGGTTTCGCCGAAACGCCCCCAGCGCGGATCGCGCACGACATCGATATTGGGCGAAAAGGTCCAGTGATTGCCGGTCGCCCGCATTTCCCGCGCGGTGGATTCCGCAACATCATAGGCGAGCTGCGTGTCAAACGAGGCCGCCATGGCGATTTCCGAGGGGAAAATGGTGACGGCGCCCTCATACATTCCGTGCCCATGGATGGCGTCATTGGCGATCAGCAAGGGAATCTTCAGGCGCGATTCTTCGGCCAGCTTTTGCAGGAAGTTGGCCTCCTTGTAAGTGGGAACCTTCAGGAAAGAGCCGATCCTGCCGGCTTTTATCAATTGGGCCCGCTCCCCGATACCGACGACATAATTCACTTCTTCATCCTTGTTGCCGGCCGCGTTTTTGGTTACTTCGCCGACATACTGGCACATCTGCCCGATTTTCTCCTCCAAGGTCATCTGTTTCAGCAACAACTCCACCCGTTGGGCGGCCGGCAACCGGGGATTCAGATACGACTCCTGGGCTTTGACTTTGGCCGGGGCGAGAATCGCGACGATCAAGGCGCAATAAAGGGAGCTTCGGAAAAAACGGGCGGGCAGTTCAATGGTTCGGTGCATATGAGAGTTCAATTTGGGACGGACTTGAGTTTATGTGGTTGTCGTTTCAATGTCCATGCATGGACACCATTTCTAAACAAAACAGGCGATAACAATTTTTCATCCATCCTGGAACAGGCAACATCCACCGCCGAACGGTTAAGCGGGGGGACCATGGGAACACATGGCTGGAAAGGCTGGCTGGCGAACCAATTCAGGAACGCTGAACCGCCACCCTGATTACTCGACCCAGACTGCATCGATCAACACGGTGTGCGGGATGGCGGGACTGCCGCGTTCATTGCGGTGAATTTGCGCCACCACCATCTCCACCGCCACGCGGCCCAATTGTTCCGAGCGCAGGTCGAGTCCGCCGAATCCCCGAAGCGACGCCGGTGGCCGGTGCATCAGCCATGCGACGAACGGGCGGGCCGATGATTTCCCCAGCTTGCGATCTGCCCCGGTCCAGGAAAAGGTCTCCGCCGCCAGCAGGGCGTCAGGGGTTTCGCGCCGCAGCCAGCGGGCGATGGCCTGTTGATCAGCGCGGTCGGCGAGCAGCGGCGAAACGTGTTCGCCTTTTGGCAAAGATCGCTGGCAGGTCAGGAAAGCGCCCAGCCATTTGCCTTCCACGCGTTCATTCATCGCGGGTGTGAGGACGAGGCCGATGCGGCGAAAGCCTTTCGCGCGCAGGCGTTCGAATGCCAGCCCGCAGCCCTGAAAATGGTTGGGGGATACGCGGTGCATCACCGGTTCGTGGAGGCTGGTGCCGATGGTCACGCCCGTCAGGCCGCGCAAATCCAGCGGAAACTTCATCGCGGATTCGGGCACGGGCGGAATGATCAATCCCCACTGACCGCGCGCCGTGAGGGTGCGATGCAAACGCTCCGGCGACATTCCATCTTTGCCGGCGGGATAGACTTCAATGCCATAGCCAAGTTCCTGCGCCCGCGCGCGCGCGCCGGACAAGATCGGTTCCGCGCTCATGGCCACCAGACTGGCTTTGCCGGCGGGCCAGAGATCAATCCACGCTATGTTGTGCGGGTCGCTGCGGCGGCGGTGATGGTGCATCTGCGACATCAGCGTCGCGACCAGTGGATTCGGACGGTAACCCAGGCGCCCGGCGACCGCCTGAATGGCCCGGCAGCGCTGCTCGGGAATGGAAGGGTCGTTGCGCAAGGCCTTGGATACCGTGGAGACGGCGACGCCGGCGGCGAGGGCGACATGGCGCATGGTGACGGTTTGGGCGGATTCCACGAAACGATATTCGTCAATCTTCGCTCGCCAGCCAAGTGCGAAGACTTCAGACTTTGCGCCATGACCCAATGGAAATCCGACACGGATCTTTTTGATTTGATCCAGACCCGGCTCTACACGCCGGTGGTGGGCGACATCCTGGATCGCCTGGGCTTCACGCATCAGTTCCTGCCGCAGCCCATCCAGCCGCTGCAGCCGGAGATGAAACTTGCCGGCCGGGCGATGCCGGTGCTGATGATGGATGTGCATGGCCCGCAGCCAAAGCCGTTCGGCAAGCTTACCGAGGCGCTGGATCAGTTGCAGCCCGGCGAAATCTACCTGGCCAGCGGCGGCGACATGCGCTGCGCCTATTGGGGTGAAATTCTCACCGCCACCGCCCGGACGCGCGGGGCGGCGGGCGCGGTGATCAATGGTTTTCATCGCGACACGCCGCGCGTGCTGGAGCAGAATTGGCCGGTGTTCAGCCGGGGCCGCTTCGCGCAGGACTCCGGCGTGCGCACCCAGGTTGTGGATTACCGCTGCCCCATTGAAGTCGGCCAGGTGGCGGTCGAACCGGGCGACCTTGTGTTTGGGGATCTGGACGGTGTGGTCATCGTGCCGCGGCGCGTGGAGCAGGAAGTCATCACCGAGGCGCTCAAAAAAGCCGCGGGCGAAAACCTGGTGCGCAAAGAAATCGAAAATGGCATGTCGAGCACCGTAGCGTTTCAAAAATATGGAATCCTTTGAGGGAAACCGAGCGGGCGGCAATCACCCGGCAGCTGGGAAATGAAAACGAATTCTATGAACACAAAAATCCTGGCCGGCCTTCTGGCCGTGATGGCGACGACACTCATCGGGGCGGCGGGGCGCGCCGGTCAACCCAAGACTTTTGTCATCACCGCTGACACGCCCTGGGTGGTCGCGACCAATGAGCCGGAGTCCGTCCAACGCGCGCTGCTAGATGTGCAAGGCGATTGGTATAAGGTGCTCGGCCACCGCCCGGTCGTGCTGAACGAGCCGCCGACCAATTTCACCGGGCCGGTGATCTACCTCGGCACGAAAGGGCCGTGGCTAAAAGCGCTGGTGAAAGAGCCATCGGCCGGCCCGGAGAGTTTCATCCTGCGCGCCCAGCGCGACCCAGCCGGACGACAGGCGCTGATCGCCACGAGCTCGGATGGGCGCGGAGCGATCTACTCGGCCTACGCCTTGGCGGAGGAAATCCTGGGGGTGGACCCGTGGTGTTACTGGGTGGACAAGGAGCCGGCATTTCGGGGGAAGATCGAAGTCGCCGGCGATCTGAACCAGAGTTTCGGCCCGCCGACGTTCAAGTATCGGGGCTGGTTCATCAACGACGAGGATTTGCTCGGCGGCTACGCCCCCGACCCCCTGCGCGAAAACGTTTTCTCGCTGGAGATGCTGGACCGCATCTGCGAGACGATTTTGCGGCTGCGGGGAAACATGATCGTGCCGGGCACGTTCAATTTTCCCGATGAACGGTGCTGGGAACTCGCGGCGCGGCGCGGGCTGGCGTTGAACATGCACCATATCCTGGTCGTCGGGCTGAACACGTATCGCTGGCCCAAGGATGTGCCGTTTTCCTATTCGAAGCATCCCGACATCATGGAGCGCTACTGGCGGGATTGCATCGCGGCGTTCAAGGGTCGGGAAGTGGTCTGGACCGTCGGCTACCGGGGAAAGCACGACCGCCCGTTCTGGAAAGACGAACCGGAACTGGACACACCGGAAGCACGCGGGAACGTGATGACGCGCGCCATCGCGAAGCAGGTCGAAATGATCCGAGCCGTTGATTCGCAAGCGATGATCATCGCCAATCTCTGGGCGGAAGGCGTGGAGATGATGCAGGCCGGTCACCTCAAGTTACCCGCCGGCGTGGTGCAGGTCTGGCCCGACGATGGTACGGGGATCATCCGCGATAACGGCGCGGTCAAGGCTGGGCAGGGCACCTATTATCACACGGCCATGTTGAACAACACCGCCAATCAATTGAGCGAAATGGTCAATCCCGGACGGATCGCTCACGAGCTCGGCCGCTTCGTGCGCGCCGGAGCCACGAATTTTTTCCTGGTCAATGTCAGCGACGTGCGCCCGGTGCCGCTCTCGACCGACTGCGCCATGCGTCTGGCGTGGAACGCCGCCCCGTGGCTCGCCCGCAGCGATGCGGAAAATCAGGAGGCGTTCCTGAACGACTGGAGCCGGCGGCAGTTTGGACCGCAACTGGCAGGGGAGGTGGCGGCGCTTTACCACCGCTACTTCGACATTCCTTACCAGCGGGCCGACCAGCGCAAAGGCGATAACCTGGCGCATTTGATGTTGCGCAAGCTCGCCACCGCGATGGCGCCGCGGTTGCGGGCCGGCCAGCCGCCGACCGCGGCTGAGCGGAAATCCCTGGGTGCGGCGCAACAGTTTGCCGCAACCAACCGGGTCTACGTTGAGCAATTGGTTGCCACGGCCACCGCGCTGAAATCGCGCGTGCCGGCCGAACGCAGCGATTTTTTTCAGGCCCATGTGCTGACGCCATTTTCCATTCACCTCCACTCGTTGGAGATGTTGGAATCGTATGGCAAAGCCATGGCGGCCTACGGCGAAAACCAGAAGCCGCAAGCGATCGCGGCGCTGGAGCAGTCGCTCGCCGCCACCGACCAGCTTTTCGCCGCGCTGCGTCAGGCCGAAACGGGCAAATGGGCGCGCTGGTATTTTGGCGAGCGGTTTGTCGGCCTTGAGGCCAATCGCGATCACTTGCGCGTGGCGCTCGCGTTGCTGCGTGGCGAACCGGAGCCGCCGGTACATCCCGGTTTCGGCTATCCGGAACTCTATCAATATCAAGAGCCTTTTTTGTCAAATTTTCCGCTCCTGTATCCCCGGTGACTGGAATCAAAACCGTGAACTTACGATTATACCCTGCGCTCGGACTCGGCTGCATATTGTTGACCAGCCTCATTCCGCTGGCCGGCCACGGGGAGTCGGCCGCAAAACCCGCAAGCCCTTTTTCACCTGAAATCATCACCGCTTTGCTGCGGAAGGTGAATGACTGCCAAATTGCCAATCCCGTGATGAAAGCGGCGGACCGCAATTGGGAGCGCGGCACCTGGTTCACCGGGGTGATGGCGGCCGAGGAGGCGACAGGTGACAAGCGCTACCTGGATCAGGCCCTGCGTTGGGGCGAGGAGAATCAATGGCAACCCGGCACGGAAAAGTCGGGCGGCAACATCCTCACCTGCGCCCAGACTTATCTGGAACTCTATTTTCTGACCACCAACCGGGCGTACATCGAACCCGTGATCCATTGGGTCAATTCCGGCCGGTCAAACACCCCCAGCGGGGCGAAGGTGTGGTATCTCGAAGGCGGCCGCCGTTACGCCGATTCTCTGTATGTGGGGGCGCCGCCGCTGGCGATGCTGGCCAAGGCAACCGGCGAGGCCAAATACGCGACTTGGATGAATGACTTTTTCCGGGACGTTCAAGCGGAGCTGTTTGATCCGGCGGACGGCCTGTTTTATCGCGACCATCGATTTATCGGGACAACGAACCTCAATGGGAAAAAGATTTTTTGGTCCCGCGGCAATGGCTGGGTTTTTGCCAGCCTGCCGAGAATCTTGTCCGCCTTGCCAGCGAACGATCCCAGCCGGCCGCGATATGAGGCTTTGTTCAAACAGATGGCGGCGGCGATTGCGAAACAGCAGCAATCCGACGGATTATGGCGGCCGAATCTTGGCGATGCGGAGGAATTCACCATGCCGGAAAGTAGTGGTACGGGTTTCTTTTGCTATGGAATGGCCTGGGGTGTTCGCAACGGCCTGCTCGACCGCGAAACGTATCTGCCCATTGTCCGCAAGGCGTGGACGGGGCTGGTGAACTGCGTGAGCGAAGAGGGCAGGGTGGGATGGGGACAGAGGGTGGGCGACCGGCCAGTGGCCGTTAAGGCCGGGGACTCGCACGAATACGTCACCGGCACGTTTCTGCTGGCGGGCAGCGAAGTGCTGCGGCTCGTCAAAATGGGTTGGCTTGCTAAAAGCGGGCAGACACAGCCAGGCCGGATGCAACCCGCTAAAAATATGACCTGCTTCCTGACCAGTGACACCGAAACTTTTCAATAATATGGAATCATCCAAATTACTTACCGCTCCGTTCCGGTTGGACGGCGAGATCGCCATCATCACCGGCGGCGCGACCGGACTTGGCTTCGGCATGGCCCGGAGTTTGGTTGCGTCCGGTGCGAAGGTCGTGCTCGCGGGGCGGCGCGAAGACGAATTGAAGCAGGCCGTGGTCGCACTGGGCGCGTCGGCCAGCTACGTCCGGCACGATGTGACGGAGCATGGCAAGGCAGGGGAATTGGTCGCCGCCGCCACGCGCGCCGCCGGAGCGCCGCCGAGCATCCTGATCAACAACGCCGGGGTTCATCTCAAAAAGTCCGCCGTGGAAACCAGCGCCGAGGAGTTCTTGAATGTGCTCAACACGCACGTCATCGGTTCGCACGCGCTGACGCAGGCGGTGTTGCCGGGAATGATCGCGCGCAAACATGGCAGCGTGATTTTCATCGCCTCGATGGCGTCGCTTTTCGGCATTCCGAAAGTGATCGCGTATTCCGCCGCCAAGAGCGCCTATGTCGGCATGGTGCGGACGCTGGCCGCGGAAGTTTCCGCCGACAACGTCCGCGTCAACGCCATTGCGCCCGGCTGGATTGATTCGGACATGATGCGCCAGGCGCTCGCCGGCGACCCCGCAAGGCGCGACAAAATTCTTGGCCGCACGCCGATGGGCCGATTCGGCGAGGCCGCCGACATCGGCTGGGCGGCGGTTTATCTGTGTTCGCCGGCGGCAAAATTCGTCACCGGGGTGGTGCTGCCGGTGGACGGCGGCGTGAGCATCGGCTTTTAAACTTATGAAACTCGGCTTCGGATTATATCGGCATCAACTCAACGCGGAGCATTTCCGTTTTGCGCGGCAGTGCGGCGCGACGCATCTGGTCGTGCATTGGGTGGATTATTTTCGCTCGTCGCGCAGCAACCGTCCTGACGACCAGCCCGTCGGCGACGATGCCGGCTGGGGACTCGCGGGCGATCCGGACAAACTCTGGTCGTTCGAGGAACTCTCCGCGCTCAAGGCGGCAGCGGCGGCGCACGGCCTGCAGATTGAGGCGATTGAAAATTTTGATCCGGCGCACTGGCACGACGTGCTGCTCGACGGCCCGAAGAAGGCGCAGCAATTGGAGAATCTCAAGACCATCGTCCGCACGGTCGGGCGCGCGGGTATTCCCATCATCGGCTATAATTTCTCGCTTGCGGGCGTCGCGGGGCGCGTCAAAGGCCCGTGGGGACGCGGCGGCGCGGAGATCGTGGCGATGGACGGCCCTTATGATAAACCGATTCCGAACGGCATGATCTGGAACATGGTCTATGACAAGAATGCCGCCGCGGGCAATCTCACACCGATCACCAGCGAAGAATTATGGCGGCGTCATGGTGAATTTCTAGACGCCCTGGTGCGGGTGGCCGAGGAGGCGGGCGTCACCCTCGCGGCGCATCCGGATGACCCGCCGACGCCGACGGTGCGCGGCCAGCCACGGCTCGTGAACCAGCCGCAACTTTATCAGCGGATCATTGACCGTCGTCCCAGCCCGCGCAACGCACTGGAATTTTGTCTCGGCACGCTGGCGGAGATGACGGACGGCAACCTCTACGACGCGGTGGAGGGTTACAGCCGCCAGGGCAAGCTGGCCTATGTTCATTTCCGCAATGTGCGCGGCAAAGCGCCACACTACCAGGAAACGTTCGTAGATGAGGGCGACATTGACATGCTGCGCGTGCTGCGGATTCTCAAGCAGAATGGATTCGACGGCGTGCTGATTCCCGATCACGCGCCGCAGATGACCTGCGGTGCGCCATGGCACGCCGGCATGGCTTACGCGTGTGGCTGGATGAAGGCGGCGTTGCAAGCGGTAGAGGCGGATTTATGAACCAACCGATGAAATCAACCAAATCCTCGTTTCAACTCTCCCGTCGTCATTTCCTGAAAGCCTCGGCGCTCGGCGCTCTGGGGGCGGCAGCGGGTCCGATGATTGTGCCGTCGTCGCTGTTTGGCGAAACCGCGCCCAGCCGGAAAATCCAAATCGCGCAGATCGGCTGCGGCCGCATTGCGCGCGACATGGATCTGCCCGGCATTCTCAAGCAAGACATCGCCCGCATCGTTGCCGTCTGCGATTTGGACTCGAAGCGCTTGGCCGATGCCAAAAAGTTGGTCGAGGGCTACTACGCAAAGAAATCCGGCAGCGCGACCGCCGTGACCGTGAAGACCTTCACTGATTACCGCGAGCTGTTGCAGATGCCGGGCATTGATGCCGTGGCGATCAGCACGCCGGATCATTGGCACGCGGAGCTGGTGATCGCCGCCGCTCTGGCGGGCAAGGATGTTTACGTTCAGAAACCGCTTTCGATGACGCTGGCCGAGGGTAGGGTCGTCAGCGACCTCATTCGCGCCAAGGGCCGTATCTTCCAGATCGGCAGCCAGCAGCGCTCCAACGCCCAATTTCGCACCGGCTGCGAACTGGTTCGCAATGGCCGGATTGGCAAGCTGCACACGGTCAAAATCGGTTTGCCCAGCGATCCTTCCGGCGCGGTGGAGCCGGACATGCCCGTGCCGCCGAATCTGAATTACGATATGTGGCTCGGCCCGACGCCGCAGGTTCCCTATACCGAGAAGCGCGTGCATCCGCAAAATGATTATTCGCGGCCCGGCTGGCTGCGGATCGATTCCCACTGCCTCGGCATGATCACGGGCTGGGGCTCGCATCATGTGGACATCGCGCATTGGGGCATGGACACGGAACACACCGGGCCGCTGGAAATCGAGGGCTGGGCGACGTTCCCGAAATCCGGCCTGTGGAACGTACATGGCGACTATCACATCGAGGCCAGATACGCGAACGGCGTGAACCTGATCATTGATCACACGTTCACCAACGGCATTGAGTTTCAAGGCGAGGACGGCTGGATCTTTGTCAGCCGCGGCGGCGGTCAGGCCACGGCGAGCGATCCCGCCGGCAAGAACGGCAAGGCACTAGCCGCCAGCGACGAGAAAATTCTAGCTTCGAAAATCGGCCCCGACGAAATCCAGCTCTACCGGAGCGCCGACCATCATCTCAATTGGCTCGAAAGCATTCAGAGCCGCAAGCCCGCCGTCACCACGGCTGAAATCGCGCATCGCTCCACCAGCGCTTGCATCATTTCCTGGATCTCGATGAAGCTGGGCCGCAAGCTTCGCTGGGATCCGGTGAAGGAAGAATTCACCGGCGATACCGAGGCCAACGCCATGCGCAGCCGGCTCGAGCGGAAACCCTACGGCATCGGCAAGTTTGCCAAACCAAATTGAGTCATGCCAACCCCGGCCACAAACATGGAAAAAAAGTTCCAGGGCTTCCGGGGTTTTCGCTGGACGGTGTGCGCGCTGCTCTTCGTGGCGACGACCATCAACTACATGGACCGCCAGGTGCTGGGCATCCTCGCGCCCACGCTGGAAAAAGCGCTGGGCTGGAATGAAATCGAATACAGCCACATCGTCATGGCGTTCCAGGCGGCCTATGCGCTGGGTTTGCTCGTCTTCGGAAGATTGGTGGATGTCATCGGCACGCGGCACGGTTACGCCCTTTCAATTTTTGCGTGGAGCCTGGCGGCGATGGCGCATGCCCTCGCGCGCGGCGTCTTTGGCTTCGGCGTGGCGCGCTTCGCGCTCGGCCTGGGCGAGGCGGGGAATTTTCCCGCAGCCGTCAAAACCGTGGCCGAATGGTTTCCCAGCCGCGAACGCGCGCTGGCGACCGGCTTGTTCAATTCCGGCTCCAACGTCGGCGCGATTCTGGCTCCGGTCCTCGTGCCGTGGCTCACGTTGCATTACGGCTGGCAGATGGCCTTCATCGTTCTGGGGGCGACGGGTTTCGGGTGGCTGATTTTCTGGTATTGGCTTTACGCGACGCCGGCGCAGTCACGCCGTGTCTCGCCGGCGGAGCTGACGCACATCCACAGCGATCCGCCGGAGCCGCTGACGGAGGAGATTTCCTGGTGCAAGTTGTTGCGCTACCGCCAGACGTGGGCGTTTGTGGTGGGGATTTCGTTCGTGGTGCCGATCTGGTGGTTCTTCCTCTATTGGCTGCCGAAGTTTTTGCACCAGCAACACGGCCTGGATCTGGCCAGCCTCGGCCCGCCGCTGGTGGTGATTTATTCAATGACCTCGATGGGCAGCATCGGCGGCGGCTGGCTGTCGGGCTTTCTTTTGAAACGTGGCTGGTCGGTCAATGCCAGCCGCAAGACGGCGATGCTGGTCTGTGCGCTGTGTGTGGTGCCCGTCATCTTTGCCGCTCGCGCCTCTAACCTCTGGGTGGCGACCGGGCTGATCGGCCTGGCGGCGGCGGCGCATCAGGGTTGGGCGGCCAATCTTTTCACGCTGGTCCCGGACTTGTTTCCGCAAAAAGTGGTTGGCTCGGTGGTTGGATTGGGACTGATGTTCGGCTCGCTGACCTCGATCCTTTTCTCGCAAGCCGTTGGATATATTCTGCAGATGAGCGGCAGCTATTGGAGCCTGTTTTTCATCGCCGGCTGCGCTTACCTGGCGGCGCTGGCAATCATGCAGATATTGATTCCGGATATGAAACCGGTGGAGGTGCATCATGTTTAATTCTGAAAGATCAACCCCAACAGTCACGAGTGCGGCGGGCGGCGCCAGCCACCGCGACTACGTGGAATCCGTGCTCCGGCGCAAAACCCCGCCGCGCATCGTCTACGCGCCGAATTACTGGCAATGGTTCGCGCACCATCAGCACCACGGCCTGCTGCCGCCGGAGATTGCGCACTGCCGCACACAGCTGGAACTCATCCGGCATCTGGGCTTGGATGTCTTCAGCCGGAACGTCTATTCCGACCAGCAGCATGGCTGGTTCGGCGGATTGACTGAGGAAATCTGGGATGGTGTCGAGGCGCGCGAGGAAGTTCATAACGAAGGTTTCGACCGCGTCATCACCCGGACCTATGCCATGCGGTGCGGCACGCTGACCGAGCAGCAGCGCTACATCTTGGCCGACTCCACGCTCGTGCAGGAGAAGTTCACGCTCGACGACACCGCCGATCCGCTGGAGGCGCTGGAGGAATTGCTGCGGGCGCGCCGCTGGCGTTTCCTGCCGGAAAAATACGCGCAGGAACAGGCGCTGGTCGGCCGCGACGGCCTCGTGGTGGCGGGTGAATTGTTCAGTCCGCTCAAGGCGCTGCACCTGCTCGCCGGTGCGGTCAACACCACCTACCTGATTGACGATGACGAATCGCGCGTGCGCGAATTACTAGCGCTTCACGAAGCGGCGCAACTGGACCTCGTACGCCAGATCGCCGCAGTGGGCGTCCCGGCGATGATGGCCATGGATAATCTCGACGCCGCGTTTCACACGCCGGCTTATCTGGAGAAATTCTCCGCTTCATTTTATGAGAAGGCGAGCCGCATCGCGCACGAACACGGCAGCACGTTTTGGATCCACGCCTGCGGTCGGCAGCGGGTCAACCTGAAGCTGATGGATTCACTGGGTGTGGACGGCCTCGAAGGCGTGGCGTTCCCGCCGCTCGGCGACGTGCAGCTGGACGAGGTCATGCAACTGACCAGTGACCGGTTCCTCATCACCGGCGGCATTAGCGCCATGGAGACGGAAAAATTTCAAAGTGCTGACGAGGTACGGCGCTACGTTGAGGATTTGTTTGGCCGGCTGCGGCCCTACTCGCACCGGTTCATGTTGGCGGCGAGTTGCAACACCTCCATTCGCACGCCGTGGCCAGTCATAAAATGGTTTCGGGACGCGTGGCAGGAATTCAGCCATTGATACAGTTGTAAAAATTATGAGCATCAAATCCCGCAATTTAATCATCTTGATCCTGTCCATCCTGCTGGGCGGCGCAAGCCTGCGCGCCGCCGATGTGCCGATTGTCCTCGCGCCGGACGCGCCATCCAGCGTGCGCCTCGCGGCGGCGGACCTGGCGAAGTATCTTGCCCGGCTGTATCCGCAGGACCGGTTTGCGCTCGGCACAAATTTGCCGGCCATGGGCAAGGCCATACTCGTCGGCCCGGTTGCCGAAGAGGCGGTGAGCACCCGTTTGGGCGGCTACGTTCCGACGAAACCGGAATCCTTTGTCGTTCGCACGCGTAAGACCGGTGGTCTGGAGCTGGGTATCATCGGCGGTGCGGATGCGTGCGGTGCGGTCTATGGAGTTTATCAACTGCTTGTCCGACTCGGCGGCGGCTTTTATTTGAGCGGCGACACGCCGCCCGCACCCAAGACCGGCGCGTTTGACTTTACGGGCTGGCAGTTGGAGAACGCGCCGCTCATGCCCGTGCGCCTGGTTTTCGACTGGCACAATTTTTTGAGCGGCTGTTCAACCTGGAATTTGCCCGACTGGCAGAAGTGGACCGCGCAGTCGCAGAAGATGGGTTTCAACGCGATCATGGTTCACGCCTACGGCAACAATCCGATGGCGGGATTCACGTTTCAAGGAATCCCAAAACCGGTCGGCTACCTCTCGACGACCATCAAAGGTCGCGACTGGTCCACGATGCATGTGACCGATGTGCGCCGGGTTTTCGGCGGCGAGGTGTTCGAGCAGCCGGCGTTTGGTTCGGAGGCGGCGTTGGTGCCGGATGAGAAACGCGTGGCGGCGGCGCAATCGCTGATGCAAAAGGTTATTGCCGATGCGGGGCGGCATGACATGGGCGTTTACTTCGCCGTGGACGTGGACACGCCCAGCGCGAATCCTCAGGAACTGGTGACCCTGCTGCCGGAAGCTGCGCGCTTCCAAGCGAGCGGGGCGACTTCGACGATGACCGGTTCCACGACCAACCGTGTCTGGCTGCCGAATCCGGACACGGCGGAAGGCTACGCCTATTATCGCGCCCAGGTGGAAACGCTGATGACAACCTATCCCCAGATCACCCGGCTCGTCGTCTGGTTTCGCCGCGACGGCACGCCGTGGGTCACGCTGAAAGCCGGCGATCTGCCCGCGGCGTGGCAGAAAGAATTCGCGGCGGAGATGGCGCGAACGCCGGCAGCCGAACCGTTGTGGCGCGCGCCCGGACTTTTTGCCGTGGGGAAGATTGTGCGGGCCTTCGAACGCGCGCTAAAGGATTGCCGGGCCACGCGGACGCAAGTGGCGGCGGGCACCTGGGGCTTTGAATTCCTCCCGGCGGCTGACCGTTTCTTCCCCGCCGGCGTGCCGCTGATCGGTTTGGATTACGACGTCATCCACGAAAAACCGCAGCTGGGCAACGCTGCCGCGCGCGCACCCCTGCGGGAGATCGGCGCGCACCGGCCCGTGATTCCGGTGGTGTGGGCACACCACGACGACGGGCACTACATCGGCCGGCCTTACACGCCGCTCCCGGAATTCGCCGCGAAGCTGGCGGATGCGAAGGCAGCCGGCTTTGGCATCATTCATTGGACCACGCGACCGCTCGATCTCTACTTCGACAGCCTCGCGAAACAGGTTTGGAACCAGACGCAAGACCAGCCGCTGCGCGAAACCTGCCGGGATTTTGCCGCCGGCTGGTTTGGCGCGCAGAATCGGGACGTGATGGGGGAATACCTGCAAGCGTGGATCACCGGCGCACCCCGGTTCGGCCGGGACACGAGCGACAGGTTTATTGACCGCCAGCTGACGAACATCACGGAAGTGATTGCCGGCTGCCGCGCGCGGCTGGCGCTGATTGACCGGGCGCAAACGCCCGGGCTGACGCCGGAACAGCAGCAGCGCCTCGATTACCAACGCGGGCTGGAGGGATTCATCGCTGCGTTCCACGAGGCGCACGGATATTTCCAGGACGCGCAGGACTTGCTGCAAAAAGGCGCCGCCGCCGGCGCGCGGACGCTCATCGCCAGATGTCAGCCGGGAAAAGTGATTGAGCAGTTCGCGCGGTTCAGTTCCATCGGCGGCATCACGCGGGGCGAACAAGGATTGATCGTCTCGCTGAATACGCGCTGGCTGAGTCATATCGTCAGCTTTCGGCAGGCGCTCGGGTTGGAGCCGGTGCGCATTCGATTTGCCCCAACCTCGCATGATCTGCTCGCTCAGGCGCGTGGCACTTACACTTTCCACTTCGGATCAGACCAGGAACTTTGGGAGTGCCGGGGTGAGCAGGAAACGGGCGCGACAGTCATCCCGCTGCCGCTATCATTGCGTCCGACGAATAACGTTACGCTGGCGGCTGTGAGCGAGGTTTGTCGGAGCGGGATTGAAATCACCAAGCCCCTCACGCTGACCCTGCGTCCGATCATGGCCAAAACCCAATTGCTGATGCCGGGCGATTACCGGCTGCGCTTGTTTGTCGCTGATCCGGATTCCACCACGCCGGGCCAGCGGGTGTTTGAAGTAAAGGTTGCGAAGCTTCCCGCCGACCGCGTGGATGTTTTCAATCGCAGTGGCGGCACGAAGCGAATCCTCGAGCTCGTCTATCCCGTCACGCTCCGGGCGCCGGGCGCGGTGGCGGTGACTTTGACGCCGGTGAAAGGAAGCGTGATTCTTTGCGGCGCGGTGCTGGAGCCATGACGGAGGGAAGTGCAAAAAGCTGAGAGCAAAAATCAGGGAAACATTCAACGCTCAACATTCAACGCCGAACGTCCAAGCAGGGGAACGCAAAATCAAAGGTGAAAATTGAGACCGAAAACCGGAACTGACTCACGCAAAGGCGCAAAGTGCTTGAAGCAGGGGGTCCTAATATCGATGTAAACGGCTATACACAGAGCGCAGCGACTTGAGACCACAAGCCATGTCGCGTTTTGTCACGATTTGTCGCGTTTTGGCGTTTTTGTCGCGTCTTTTCTGGCGTGCGCGGCGCGGGCTTGAAAGCGGAGGCCAGAGGTCAAAGCGTAAACTGTAGGCCGGCATGGGGGCGGAATACATTCATCGGGCATTAATCATTGGGCACTGGGCAGTTGGCAAGGACAAACCTAAAACAAAAGCTAAAACGCTGAAACGCTAACATGCTGAAAATGGGACCAAAACAGAAAGTAGAAAGCTGAAATCAAATTCGACCTTACTTTTCTTTACCAGGCAGAGGGCGAATTGTTGTAAGTCGTTGATAGAGCATCCAAAACTTGACCGTTTCTTGACCAAAAACAGGCGTTTTTTCCGGGGTCGCTTTCTGAAGGTTGGAGGCCAGATGTCACCTTTTGTCACCTTTTGTCCCTTTTTGTCACCCTGTTTTGAAAACGGTTTTTTTTGCACAAAGGTGACAAAGGTAAAGCGGCATGCGGAAGCCGATCAAAAAATTAAATAAGGAAGCCAGGAAACCAGGAATCATTTCAAGCTGGGACCGGAATCCGGGTTTAAACCGCCAAGGCGCCAAGACCGCCAAGGGCGAAACCGGCAAAAACATTTTTAACCACGAAATAAACGAAATAAAACTGATTTCACAGAATTGAAGCGAGATGCCATCCGAGACCGGCCGGACCCGAGCGCACCAGACCGCACCAGACCGCATCAAACCGCACCAAAAAATGAAATTTTAAAGGTTTCCAGGCTGCCGGACGAAGAGGGCAAACTCCACCCGGGCAACCTAGGAATCTCTACAAAAGCCGCGCGCAGCGCGCGGTGCAGTTGGCCGGAATTCACCGGTTGGCCACGCTGTGATCGAGCCACAGGCTCGGCACTACATCATCATTCGCAGAGATTACAGGACGGGCGGCGGGACAAAATCCAGATGTCAAAGAACGGCCCCGCACGCCGCGCGGAAAACCGCATGTCACCGGCAAGGCAGTACCAGCTATACACCATCGTCCAGCGGCAGCGGTTCACTAGGCCGGGGCCGCCGAACAAGGTGTAGTATAGCATATTATACGAATTTGTCTAGTGAAATTATCATAAAGCCAAGCTCCGATGCGAATGGTGATCGGGGATGGAACTTCAAATTCGAGTAAAAAATATCCGGCCACAAGGTTGTGGGGGTGTCATCCAACTCAGCCGCGCACCGCAAACCGGAGCGGAAGTTCTGTCCAAAGTGCAAAGCCCTCGTCTGGACATTTCTCACCCCTATCAAGTCGCCCACGACATCGCCAACTGCCCCGGCAAACCCGCCGCCAAAACCTGACCCGCGGAAAAATAAGTTGTAAATCAATGAAGCCGGACGAAAATGACCGAAATTACAAAAAATAGCCCGCGCCGGTCGTGGGCCAGAAACCAAATGAGGAATATCGATGGAGATGAAGAATACAATTAATCGGCGAGGATTCATCAAGACCGGCGCGGTCCTGGCCGGTGGTCTGATCTGGCATGCAAAATCCTTCGCCGCACCGGTGCCGGTTATCATCAAGGACATTCGCCTTGCGAAAGGCATCGCGATTGAGGCGGACGATGGGACCATCGGGACATTTGCCGGCAGCGGCAATCAGAATCTGAAGGTCCTGCAAGGGCATCTTCCAAAAATCCGGGAACTGTTCATCGGGAAGAAGGCGCTCGATTTCACGCTCGGGGGCGAATCGTTGTGGGAGGCGATCTACCCGGGCAAAGCCAGGCTCTTTGGCGAAGGCAGGGATCCGCTCACCGGCGAGGTGATCCTGGATAAACCGCGCCGACGCGCCGACACCGGGGCCATCCTTCGGCACACGCCAACGGGGGTGGAGTTCATCAACTTCAGCACGGTGGATATCGCCCTCTGGGATCTGCGCGCCAAGCTGATGAAAAAGCCCGCCTATCAGATCATCGGCTCCGGTCAGCGCGACCGCGTGCCGGTTTACTGGCGGCCGGGTGAAGTGGGGATCGCGCCCGCCGAAGCGGGGCGAAAGGCGCGCGCGGCTTTCGATCGCGGTTATCGGTGTCAAAAGTGGTATTTCAGCAAAGGCGCGCCGGATGGCGAGTCCGGCTTCAAGGAGAACGTTGACCTCGTGCGCGTGCTGCGCGAAGAATTGCCCGACGCGACGCTGATGTTTGACAATCATACGATCCGCCACAGCGATGACGTGGCATACTCGCTGCGACTCTGCAAGGCGGTGGCCCCTTACAAGCCGTTTTGGATCGAAGAACCCATTTGTCCGGAACATGTGGACGGCTACGCGCGGATCAAAGGTGAGACCGGTTTGACCCTCGCCGGTGGCGAGCATTGGTATACGCGGTGGGCCATCAAGCCTTTCCTCGACCGCAAGTGCGTGGACTATGTGCAGTCTGACCCGACCTGGTGCGGCGGCATCTCCGAGTGGTTGAAAATCTGCGAACTGGTCCGCCGCTATCCTGGCGTCAAGGTCGTGCCTCACATCACCAGCCCTTGGATCGTCGCGCCCCACTGTGTCGCCTCGCAACCGGAGGAACTGTGCCCGCTTTTGGAATACAACTCTGAAAACGGGAAGCAAGCGCTCGAAAAACATATGCAACCCCTGCCGAATGGTCGGATGGGCATGGTGCTGCCACAGGAGCCGGGCTTCGCTTGATGCTGTAGCCATTCAATCAACAGAACAGGAGCGGGCCGGTGCGTACATTGACCGGCCAATCCGCTATTCAGTGACCATTTTCCCCGACCGGACATAGGCAAAAACCGCCAAATCCTGACCGCTCTCTGCCGCCCAAATAAAATCCCCCTTCAAGCCATTTGCCTGTAACCTTCGCCGGCATTTCCGTAATATTAGTGGTAATGGCTGACAGCGTGACATCAGAAGGCCGGCCCCGGATTTTCCCGGCCACGCAATGGACCGTGATCTTGAGTGCCGGCGGGACGCCGTCGCCGGAATCAGCGGTGGCGCTGGAGCGACTTTGCCGGGCCTATTGGTTTCCCCTCTACGCGTTCGTCCGCCGTGGCGGGCATGCGCCGCCGGACGCCAAAGATTTGACCCAGGAATTCTTCGCCTGCCTCCTCGAACACAATTGGATCGCCCATGCCGACCGGCAGAAGGGACGGTTCCGCTCGTTTTTGCTGATGGCCATGAAACGTTTCCTGATCAAGGAATGGGACAAGGCGAATGCGCTCAAGCGGGGCGGCCGGCTGCAGCGGGTTCCGCTCGAACTGGATACCGCCGAAGGCCGTTACACCAGTGAACTGGCGGACACCCGGACGCCCGAACAGGTTTTTGAAAAACAATGGGCCCTGACGCTGTTGAAATCCGTGCTCACCCGCTTGCGCCAGGATTATGAGCAGGACGGCAGGGGAACGTTGTTCCAGGCGCTGGAACCTTGTCTCATTGGCAGCCGCGACACGCAACCGTATGCCGTCGTCGCGGTTAAACTGGGGATGACCGAAGGCGCGGTCAAAGTGGCGGTTTGCCGCCTGCGCGACCGTTATCGGGAGTGCCTGAAAGCCGAAGTCGCCCAAACGGTGGCCTCGCCGGCGGAAGTGGATGAGGAATTGCGCCACCTGCTGCGGGTGATGGCCCGCCGATGAAACTTTTTTCATTTTGTCAGTAACGTTTGCCATCCAATCCGTAGTGTAATGGGTGGAAAGACAAAATCATGGACACTAAAAAAATATGTTCCGGGTGCAAAAAACCCCTTGAGCCGAACGCGCCGGACGGGCTGTGCCCGCAGTGCCTGCTTCAGGCCGGTCTGGGCACCGGTGTGGATCTTGGGCCGGACAGTCAATCGGGGAGCGCCCAACCCTCCCGCTTCACCCCGCCCACCGTCGCCGAGCTCGCCCCGAAATTCCCTCAGCTCGAAATCCTTGAATTCATCGGCCAGGGCGGCATGGGGGCCGTCTATAAGGCGCGGCAAAAGGAACTCGACCGCATCGTCGCCCTCAAAATCCTCCCGCCCGGCATCGGCCACGACGCCGCCTTTGCCGAGCGCTTCACCCGCGAAGCCAGAGCCCTCGCCAAGCTCAACCACCCCGGCATCGTGACGCTGTTCGAGTTCGGAAATATTGAAAACGCCTCCGCCTCAGGCCCTGCGCCCGACGCCTCGCGCCTCTATTACTTCCTCATGGAATTCGTGGACGGCGTCAATCTCCGCCAGTTGCTTTCCGCCAGCCGCGTCTCCACGCGCGAAGCGCTCGCCATCGTCCCGCAGATTTGCGACGCCCTGCAATTCGCCCACGATCAGGGCATCGTCCATCGCGACATCAAGCCCGAGAACATCCTGCTCGACCGCCGGGGCCGCGTGAAAGTCGCCGACTTCGGCCTCGCCAAAATCATCGGCAATGGGGACGCACCGCTGGGGCGTCCGGACCAGTCATCTCAGCGCGATGACCCTACCTTGACCGACGCCAGCAAGGTCATGGGCACACCCCAATACATGTCGCCCGAGCAGATTCAAGCGCCCGGCGAAGTGGACCATCGCGCGGACATCTACGCGTTGGGCGTCGTGTTTTACCAGATGCTCACCGGCGAACTGCCGGGCAAGAAACTCGAAGCGCCATCCAGCAAAGTCCAGATCGACGTGCGCCTCGATGCCATCGTCCTGCGCGCCCTGGAAAAAAATCCAAATCTCCGCTACCAGCAAGTCAGCCAGGTGAAGACCATGGTGGAATCCCTCGGCACGGAAACCAGCAAGCAAGAAGTCGCGGTAAAAAGGAATAAAGGCTGGTTCAGTCAATTCGTTCCGCTCGGCACTCCGCTACCGATAATGGGATTCAGTCGGACATTGCAAATTTGTTTCCAGTTATGGGCGATTGCTGCAGTGTTTGTGCTCTATTACGGAGAGAAAGACGGGGAGCTTAGGAAGGTATGGATGTCGATGTGGCCACTCCTGACGTTGTGCATTTTGTTTGACGCTCTGAACAGTATCCGTAAAGAGAGAAAGCTGGGTGAAAACGGCAGTTTTGGCGGTGCGCAATCAACACAGCTCTCGTCGCGTTGGTTTAGCTTGGCTGTTGTATTATTGATATTCGTTTCTGTGTGGCTCTCATCGAATAATCATAATTCGCCCCCGGTCATCGTCCTGACGCAGTCGGAATTTCTCAACAAATTCCAATCAAATCAAATTGCGCACGCGACCATCACTCTCGGCGGCCAGTCTTCGATGTTGACCCCGGTTTCCGGCACCTTCTATCAGACCAATGGTTTGAAGCCAAACAGCAAGCCGGTGGAAGTCGCCTTCTCATCCCCCAATGCGTATCTCACGCAAAAGATGCTCGATAAATTGCTGGCTTCCGACAAGATCGAAGTGAGCGTTCCGAACAAGAAGTTGATGAATTTTCTCTGGGGTATCGCGCCATTTATCATAGTGGGCGTCGGGTATTTTCTCATCCCCGGAACCATCATCTATCTGGTCTGGCGCAAATTTAAAAAAAGTAGCACCGCCGTCCCGCCAGCCGATGCCAGTAGCAGCGGACGTGAGTCCGCTCAAACTGAAAATCGCAATCCGCGCCAGTCGTGGTGGACTTGGTCGGCGCTTCAATCGCCGGAGATGCGTGAAATCTGTGTGCATCTCACGAAGGAGGAAAGAAACCAAGCAACGTTGATCTCACTTGTTGGTGGGGTGGCATACTCAGCGGTGATGATTTTAGCCATTCAAACTTGGATGTCATCAACGCCCGGTCTCGGGATATGGATTGTATTTTCCGTGTTCGTGACCCTTTTGATTGTCTGCTTTCCCATCGGTGCGCGGTTGCTGCGACAACTGCTCTGTGCAACCACTTGGGCCAAGCAGCGCGGCTACAAGCCGGAGCAATTCAGAATGCTTTCATTTCGCGGAAACAATCTTTGGAAAGGTTTGAGCGTATTACTGGTGGGACTGTTGTTGGCTTTAGGCCAATCCAAATTATTCACGCACTTGAGCGGCGGGGACGAATTGAGCCAAAGTTTGAACGAAAGTGCGGCGCAGACTAAAAGGCAGATGTCCCGGCTCGCGGCGCAAAAGCAGGCCGCCGCCCCCATGCTGGCCTTCGGCCCGGTAATCGAGCGGGTGGTGAACTTGGAATCGCCCGGCCCAAATTCCGCGATTGATTTTGATTCGGGCCGGTTTGTGTCGCTGGCTTCTTTGTCTTACGCGACCGCGAATCTGGCGACGAATTCTGACAGCGGGATAGATTCATGGCGTCGGACGAATGATTTTATGGAAAAAAATGGCGTGGATGCCATTGGCACTTTGAAAATTCCCGAACTGAATCCAAACAATCCAGACCAGCCAAAGAAGATATTGGAATTAAATGGGCTTTGCTGCATCAACGGAACATCGGCAAAAGAGATTGATTCATCAAACTGGAATAATGCGGATGCCGGCTGGGTTGCTGAAAATGCCGGCAAGATTCAAGTTGGCGTGGATACTTGGATGATAAGCGGCATGGGCGATTTGCCCATAACCTATTTGTTCAAAACCCGCGAAGGCGGCATGGGCATCCTGCAAATCACCGGCTTCACCGAGAACCCGCGCGGCGTGAAGCTGCGCTACAAGCTGGTGCAAAAGAATCCGGAATCCACAACAAATCCGTTTTTGGTAAAGACCTGTGTCGCCACCTCCACCACGGACCTTCATTGGGGTAAGGACACCGCCATCACCGGCGGCTGGAAAACAGCGGACGGCAACCGGGTGTTCTTTGTCGCGGCAGTTTTGCAGATGGAAACAACAAACCACGTTCCGATGCAAGCAATCGAAGGTAATTTCCTGCATGTGACAGAAGAAGCGGGACAGCGGCTGGGATTGGCCAGATTGTATTCCGACAATCCGAAACTGTTCACCACCGATACATTGACCCTTGGACAGTATAGCGCCATCACGGATGCGGTTAAAAATTCAGCCGGTGTCACGATTTGGGATGGTGCTAACAGTGCGTTAGATGATGGTCAGCCCACCGGTAATTCTTCAATGAAAGAAAACACCGCTGCTAACGGGGATAAATATCTGACGGGCTGGTCAGTGGATTTTATCCCCCATATTTCCAAAGACGGAAAAACTGTGCAGCTGGTTATGGTGGTGCAACTGAATGAGCCTTCGCCGACGCTAAGGAAAGAAAGTTTATCCGAACCTGATCTGATTTTAAACGAGCAACCGCCCGTCATCGTCGAGACCTTTCCCGTTTCTGGTGCGCGGAATGTTCAATCGGGTGAAACGGAAATTCGCGTGCGATTCAGCAAGGAAATGAATGACGGTATGTGGAGTTGGTCCACCGCGTGGGAAAACTCCACACCGGATATCATCGATCCGCCGCATTATGAAGCTGATGCGCGGACGTGTGTGGTCAAAGTGAAATTGGAGCCGGGCCGGACTTATGCGTTTTGGCTGAACTCCGGAAATTTCGTAAACTTCAAGGACATCACTGGTCGTCCGGCAATTCCTTATCTGTTGATTTTCCAAACCAAACCAAAATAGAACTGAGAAAAATATGAAATCAAATACATGGATCGTCATCATCGTCGGCAGTTTACTGTGCGGCTTTGCGTCACAACCGGTCTGCGCGCAGGATATTGATTCTTTTGCGCCAGTGGTCGTCAAAACCCTGCCGGAAGCCGGCAGCAAGGACGTTCCATCTGGCGAATACGAGGTCAAAATTACATTCAGCAAGATCATGACCGACCAGTCGTGGAGTTGGTGTTCCGTCTGGCAAAATTCCGATCCGAAGTCGCTTGGCAAACCGCATTTCGAGGCCGACCACAAAACGTGTGTGATGAAAGTGAAACTGGAGCCGGGTAAAACGTATGGCTGGTGGATCAACAGCCAGAATTTCCACGGCTTTCAGGACACGCAAAAACATCCAGCGATTCCGTATCTGCTCACCTTCAAAACTGCCGCCAGCCCCTAGGTAAATTGATTTCCCACCACAAACTCGACCCGATGCCGCCTAAAATTACAACCCCCGCGCCCCTCGCCACCGCATTGGCAATTGACATTCCCGCCCGTCTGGAAAGACTTCCGGCGTCCCCCGAGCACCGTTCAGTAAATTAGCCCGCATGATAAAAACGGGCGCGCCCAAGTCTGCGGCGGTTTCGTCTGAGCTCAGGTCGGCTCGATGATCAGAACGCGCACGCCGCCGCCTGCCGCTTTGTCTCTGGGCACGAGGATGGAATGGTGGTGGAGCGCGTTGCTGGCAACCCGCGTGGTGGTGCTGGCCCAGCAATCGGTCACTTTAAGTTCGTTCAAGCCATCCATCCGCATCGCCGTCAGCGGGATCTCCAGCTTGAAAGTCACGTCCTCCGTGGTGCTGTTGTTGCCGATCACGATGCCGGCTTTCCGGCCGCTGATATAGCGCGCATACGGTTTTACCGGCGAGGCCGGGGTGGAGGTGCAGGGAACATTGATCAGCCTGGTTTCATACATGTTGTTGTGGAAAATATCCGGATGCGCCGCCCGGATTTTATTGATTTTACGGAAATCATCGACCACCGCTTTCTGGGATTCCACGTCCGTCCAATCCAGCCAGGAATGAAGCATTTTCGCGTTGTAATCCGTGACCGGAAGCGCCAGGTGCGTCGCATTGAACACCTCCCCAGGCAGCATCCAGGGCACCATGGGCGCGAACATGGAATTATGCCCGTAAATAAACCGGCTGCCCTTGACGCGATAACAGCCTTCACGCCCGCACGAGCCGCCGGAATTGGAATTGTAGGCGCTGCATTCGTCTTTCGGTTCCCCGACATTATGGCCGCTGATTTCCTTGCAACGATACGGGTCGTTTTCGGTGGCTCCGGTCAGCGGGCAATGGTTTGCCAGGTCAAGAATCGGAGCATAGCCATGCAAGCCTGACCCCTGGATATGGCCGACCAGCCGCTTATCCTCGGGGGTCAGGAGGATCCGTTTACCTTTATTAGCGCAACGGGTCATAATCTCGCTCCAGACGGATTTTTTGAAGGACCAGGCCCCGCAGTCGATCCGCCATCCGTCCAGTCCCACTTCCGTGCACCACCAGACGTGCGTATCAATAATGTAGGCGCGGGCTTCCGCATGGTTCAGGTCGAAAAGCCGCTGGTGCGCCCGGAGCTGGCTCGGCGGCAGAAACCAATCCGGGTGCTCGGCCAACAGCGGTGAATTCCGGGCGACCCCATAATGGTTCGTATTGCTCAGGACATGCATGCCCCGCGCGTGAGCCTGCTGGATGAGGTCCCTGACATCCGCCATAGTGCCCATGTCCGGATTCGGTTCCGTATATCGCAAGGCGTAGAGTTTCGTGGTCGGGGTGCAGTTATAAACGGAATAGAGGCACAGGACATTGATGCCCATGTCCTGCAAGAAATCGAGCCTGGCCGCAATTGATTTGTAGGTGGTATCGCCATACGGGCTTTTCCAGTTTTTGGGATTTTTGTAATCCGAGACGTTGAAGCCGCGGGTGGGAACTTCAATGATGACGGCGTGGCGCAGCCAGTCCGGGGCGGGATAAGGCAGGGCGGGATAAGGTGTCGGACCGAAATTGGCCGGGTCCATGAAGCTTTCCGCCCAGAGATCGCTGCCAGAAAGGAAAACGCACGCCGCACAGGAATAAGCGGAGCCTTTGATGAACTGCCGGCGACTGATGGAGGTCTTATTCAAATTCATTGGGGGTCACGGCTCACCTGACATTTCAAATCCGGTTTCCGGTTTGCAACCGGCACAGGATTTTCCGCGATTCTCTCCGCTGGCCCCAGGTTTGCAAACCATTTTTCCAATCCCTCCTCAGTTGTCAGACTTCAAACATTCGCCCCATCCAATAGGTGTTCGATGTGGATTTGTAACCGCCAAGACGCCAAGGCGCAAAGTGCTTGAAGCAGGGGGTCCTAACCCGGCTACGCCGGGATAGGCATTAATCATTGGGCACTGGGCATTGGGTTGGGAGCGGGGAGGGCAGCTGGCAGAGGACAGATCTGCAAATGCTAAAACGCTGACATGCTGAAAATGGGACTTAGGGTGTTTTCAGAAACACTGTAGCCGTGTCGAGCTGGCGTAATTTCTCCCTCACCCTTGATCCCTCTCCCGCCGGGAGAGGGAAACAGCCGCTGGCCGCCACTTTAAAATCCGTTGGTCAACCGAGCGGTTAGCCGCTTTTGTCAGGCCAGAGGGCGAGGTGAGGGAGAACGCCCGGTCGCTTTAAAAATGCCCACAGAAATAGTCAAACCGCTCTAGGGACGGGGTGACCGGATGGCGCCGATTTGATGCAGGCGATGGGAGAGAACCGCGAGACCTTCCGCGAGATCCTCCTTTTGACTCACCACGTCATCAGGCAATTGCAACTTCGCGGGGGTGAAATTCCAAATACCTTTGATGCCGGCGCGCACCATCAAGTCAGCCGTGGCCTGCGCGGCTTGGGACGGGACGGTCAAGACGCCCAGTCGAATTTCCCCGCGGCGGACAAAGGGCAGCAATTGATCCATGGCCTGAACCTTGCGGCCGTGAACCCACTTGCCAACCGTTTTGGGATCGCAGTCGAAGGCCCCCACCATGCGGAATCCGAAATCATGAAAGCCCTGATACCCGAGCAGCGCCGTGCCCAAGCTGCCGACGCCGATCAGCACGGCCTTGGTCTGGTTGTCCCAGCCGAGAAACCGCTCGATGATGGCGATCAGCCCGGTGATGTGGAAGCCGATGCGCGGGGTGCCGACCGCACCGGTCATGGCCAGGTCCTTGCGCACCACGACCGGCTCCAGATTGTGCACCCGCGCCAGCACGGTGCCGGAAACGTGCTCCTGTCCCCCGGCTTGCAAGACACGCAAAAGCTGCAAATACGCCGGCATCCGCTTGATGCACGGCAGGCCGGCCTGGCGCGCCCCGGCCACGTGCCGGAGCAGGGTTTCAGGAAAGGCGGTTTTCGGCCCCGCCGGAACCTTCGCCAAGGTGCGGGCGCGATAGGATGTTGATCGCGGGTTGGGTTTCATTTGCAGTATTCGAGATTGAATTACCGATATATAATTATTGAATGGAACGACAGATAAATCTGGATCCCCGCTGCCGGCTGGCGTCCATGATGGTGATCAGACCGATAGAATGCCAATATCCATTGGGTTATATGGTAATCTGCCACAGGCTAATCCGATGGACACCGACACCTTATACTTATTTTAAGACCGCCGCAACGGTTGACAAGTTCGAAATAACCTGTTTAATAGAGAAAAGTTTATTGATATAGCAATCACGATATGACCGCCAAAACCCAGCTTGGACGACCGGACGGGACGCCTTTGAAAGTCGTCTCGGAACCGACCTTGAAGCGGTTGCCGCTGTATCATCGCTTCCTCAAGGAATGGCAGGACGCCGGGCATGCAACGGTTTCCTGCACCGACATCGCTCAGGATCTGGATCTGGATCCGACGCAGGTGCGAAAGGATTTTGAATCCATTGGCGTGGCCGGCCGCCCGCGGATTGGATATGTGCTCGCGAATATGATCGAGGGGCTGGAACATTTTCTCGGCTGGAATAACATCAACGACGCTTTTCTCGTCGGTGCCGGCAGCATGGGGTCGGCACTTTTGGGCTATCGTAAATTTGAACAGTGCGGCTTGAAGATTGTGACCGCGTTTGATCTGGATCCCTCCAAAACCGGCACTAAAATCCACGGCAAGCACGTGTTGCCGCTGGACAAGCTGCCCAATCTCGCGCAGCGGATGCACATTCTCATCGGCATCATCACGGTGCCGGCGGGGGAGGCGCAGGCCGTGGCCGATTTGATGGTGGAGGGCGGCATTCGCGCGATCTGGAATTTTGCGCCGATCCGCCTGCACACGCCAGAGCACGTCATCGTTCACAACGAGGATCTTTACTGTTCCCTCGCCGCGCTTTCGCAAAAACTTTTCGCCACCTTGCAAAATCGACCCCAAAAAAACGACCTGAATTCCAGACTTGCAACCACGGCGGCCCTTACCCATTAACCACCCACATTAAATGCGCGCTCAACCCAAGCCTGATGGCAACGGCAGAAAGTTTGTGAAAGTTTTCACAATCCTTGAAAAACACGGACGTAAACCCTCGCGGCTGGTGCCGATTCTCCAGGCGGTGCAGGAGGAATACCGCTATCTGCCGAAGGAAGTATTAACCTATGTCGCCACGGCGCTGGACATTTCGCCGGCGCGCGTTTTCGGCGTGGCCACATTTTACTCGCACTTCGCGATTGCGCCGAAGGGCAAGCACCTGGTCCGCCTGTGCGACGGCACGGCCTGCCACGTCAAGGATTCCATTCGGATTCTCGATGCCATCCGCAAGCGCCTCAAGCTTGAAGGTAAAAAAGTCACCACCGACGACATGCTGTTCACCGTCGAGACGGTTGCGTGTCTCGGTGCGTGTGGTCTCGCGCCGGTCGTGGTGGTGGATGATCGGGTGCATGGTGCGATGACGCCCGCCGGCGCCGTGAAACTTGTCGAAGAAATCATCGCCCGAGAACAATCATAATGAATACCCAGCTTATTTTTGATCCGGCTGCCGGCAATGGCGGAAAAACCCAGCGTCGCGTCATTGTCTGTGCCGGCACCGGCTGCGTGGCCAACGGCGCTTACGCCGTCATCGCGGCTTTCAACGATCAAATCGCGGCGGCGGGCATCAGCGTCACGACAGAATTCAAGGCCGAGGCATCAGCGCATGATTTGCGGCTGAACAAGAGCGGCTGCCAGGGCTTCTGCCAGATGGGGTCGCTGGTCACGATTTTGCCGGACGAAATTCTCTACAACAAAGTGAAGGTTGAGGACGTTGAGGAAATTGTCCGCGAGACGCTGGTGGGCGGCAAGGTGATTGACCGGTTGCTTTACATCGATCCCGCGACGAAGAAACATTGCCAGGGCATCAATGACATTCCGTTTTACCAGCGCCAGCAGCGGTTTGTGCTGAAGGAATGCGGCGTGATTGATCCCGAAAGCATTCTGGAATATCTCCACCACGGCGGCTACACGGCGGCCAAAAAGGCGATCCTGAAAATGTCGCAGGAGGAGATCGTGCAGGAAATCACCAAGTCCGGCCTGCGCGGGCGCGGCGGCGGCGGCTTTCCAACCGGCCGCAAATGGGAGGCGGCGCGCGTGCAGAAAAGCGTGAAGAAATATGTGATCTGCAACGCCGACGAAGGCGATCCCGGCGCGTTCATGAACCGGAGTGTGATGGAAGGCAATCCGCACAGCGTGCTCGAAGGGCTGATGATCGCGGCGCGCGCCATCGGCGCGGATGAGACTTTGATTTATGTGCGCGCGGAATATCCGCTCGCCGTCGCACGGATGAAGCGCGCCGTTGAGGATGCGCAAAAGCACGGTTACCTCGGCGAGGATAGCTTCGGCTCCGGCCAGAGCTTGAACTGCGAGGTGCTGGAAGGCGCGGGGGCTTTTGTCTGCGGCGAAGAAACCGCGATGATCGCCTCGATTGAAGGCCAGCGCGGGATGCCCCGGCCCAAGCCGCCGTTCCCGGCGCAAAGCGGGCTGTGGGGCAAGCCGACGATCATCAACAACGTCGAGACGCTGGCGCATGTCGTCCGTGTCATCAAAGATGGAGCGGATAATTTCCGCAAGCTGGGCTCCACGGCTTCGCCGGGCACGAAAACGTTCGCGCTCACGGGGCATGTTGCCAACACCGGATTGATCGAAGTTCCGTTTGGCACCACGTTGCGCGAAGTGGTTTTGAACATCGGCGGCGGCATCACCGACCGGCGCGGCAAAGTGAAGCCGAATGGTTTCAAAGCCGTGCAAATCGGCGGTCCATCCGGCGGCTGTTTGACGAAAGAACACCTCGATCTGCCGCTCGATTATGATTCGCTCCGCGGCGTTGGCGCGATGGTCGGCTCCGGCGGCCTGGTTGCAATGAATGAAAAAACGTGCATGGTCAGCATCGCCCGGTTTTTCATGGATTTCACCCAGCGCGAAAGCTGCGGCAAATGTGTACTCTGCCGCGAAGGCACGCGCCAGCTGCTCGCGATGCTGGACGACATCATTGAAGGCCGCGCCACCGGCGAAACGCTGGGGCTGATGGAAAAACTCGCGCTCGCCGTGCAGAAAGGTTCGCTCTGCGGCCTGGGCAAAACCGCGCCGAATCCGGTGCTCTCGACGCTCCGCTATTTCCGCGCCGAATACGACGCCCACGTCTTTCACAAGCATTGTCCGACCGGCCAGTGCAAGGCGCTCGCCAAGCCGAGCATTGATCCGGCGAAATGCAAAGGCTGCATGGCCTGCGGCAAGAAATGTCCCGTCGGCGCGATTCGCGGCGAGAAGAAACAGCCCCATGTCATCGATCAAGAGAAATGCATTGTCTGCGGTGTCTGTGCCGACACCTGCAAGCTCGAAGCCGTCGTCGGCGTGTAAAAACTGAACCCCAATTCCGAACTGAAAAATCATGAGTGCCTCCACCGCCACCGCAGTTAAAACTTTGAACATTGACGGCATCGAGGTGCCGATCAACGGCGAGCGCAACCTGCTCGAACTGATCCGCAAGGCCGACATTGACCTGCCGACGTTTTGCTATCATTCCGGCTTGAGCGTCTATGGCGCGTGCCGGTTGTGCCTGGTGGACATCGCCGGGCGCGGCATCCAGGGCGCGTGTTCGACGCCGCCCGAACCCGGCCTGAAAGTCCGGACGCAGACCGAGGAAATCCGCGAAATCCGCAAAATATCCGTGGAACTGCTGCTCGCCAACCATGAGCGTGAATGCACCACCTGCGGCAAGAGCGCCGCGTGCCAGCTGCAGGATGTGGCGCGCAAGCTCGGGATTCAGAAAGTCCGCTTCCAGCCGGTGCACAAGCCGATGCCGGTGGACCGCTCGTCGCTCTCGCTCGTGCGCGATCCGAACAAGTGCGTACTGTGCGGCGACTGCGTGCGGTTCTGCTCGGAGATCCAGGGCATCGGGGCGATTGATTTCGCGTATCGCGGCCACGACGCGGCGGTGCTGCCGGCGTTTGGCAAGGATCTGGGCGAAGGCGAATGCATCAACTGCGGCCAGTGCGCCGCCGTGTGCCCGACCGGCGCGCTCACGCCGAAACAGGAAATCGACGAAGTCTGGAAAGCGCTCGGCGATCCGACGAAAACGGTCGTGGCGCAAATCGCCCCCGCGGTGCGCATTGCCATCGGTGAACTGTTCGGCCTGCCGCCCGGCGAATCCACGCGCGGCCAGATGGTCGCGGCGTTGAAACGGCTCGGATTCAAGCAGGTTTATGACACCGCGTTCAGCGCCGACTTGACGGTGATCGAGGAGGCGAATGAGTTTCTGGGCCGCAAAACCAAGGGCGGAAAACTGCCGCTGTTCACCAGCTGCTGCCCCGGGTGGGTGAAGTTCGCGGAACAATATTTTCCCGAACTCCTGCCAAATTTGTCCACCTGCAAATCGCCCCAGCAGATGCTGGGCGCGCTGGTGAAAGAATTGTTGCCGGCGGAACTGGGCGTGGAGAAGAAAAATCTCGTGATGGTTTCCATCATGCCCTGCACGGCGAAGAAATTCGAAGCCAAGCGGCCGGAATTCGCCCACGACGGCATCGCGGAAGTGGATCATGTGCTTGCGACGCAGGAGCTGGCGCGGATGATCGAGGAGGCGGGTTTGCGCTTCACCAAATTGCAGCCAGAATCATTCGACATGCCCATGGGTTTCAAGACCGGCGCGGGCGTGATTTTCGGCAATTCCGGCGGCGTCAGCGAAGCTGTTTTGCGCTACGCGTCGGAAAAAGTCACCGGCAAGAAACTGCTGAATCCCGACATCCATGCGGTTCGCGGCGAGGACGGATTGCGCATCGTCGAGGTGCCGGTGGGCGACATCACGCTAAGGCTGGGCATCGTCCACGGCTTGAAAAATGCGCGGACGCTCGCCGAAAAAGCGCGGCGCGGCAAGTGCGACCTCGACCTCATCGAGGTGATGGCCTGTCCCGGCGGCTGCATCGGCGGCGCGGGCCAGCCGGTGTCGCGCGATCCGGACATCCGCAAGCTGCGCACCCGCGGACTTTACGACGTGGACAAAAACATGGAACTGCACAAATCGCAAGAAAACCATTTTGTCACGGAATGTTATCAGCGGCATCTCGGCGAAATCGGCGGCAAGAACGCGCACCGCCTGCTGCACACGCATTATCACAACCGCCGCCGCATCGCCGGCGAAACCATCGAGCTGGGCGACGGCCCGGCGGCGGAACGGGTGGCGGTCAACGTCTGCACCGGCACGAATTGTTTTGTGAAAGGTTCGCAGCATATTCTGCACGAGCTGCTGGACCAGGTGGACAAGGAGGAGCTGCAGGACAAGGTTTCCGTCAACGCCTCGTTCTGTTTTGAAAAATGCGACCACGGCCCGACCGTGAGCGTGGACGGCAACAAAATCCAATGGTGCACCGCGCACGCCGCCAAGGTGGAAATCCTGCAAAAAATAAAAGAAAAAAATCTATGAACGCCACACTACCCAAACCGCGAACCACGATCATCAACGAGGCCGAAATCAACGCCTTGCTTTCCGTGGCGCGGCGCTCTGATGCCGGCCGTGTGCGGGAAGTGCTCGCCAAGGCGCGCCAGATGGAGGGCCTGGATGCGGAAGACGTTGCCGTGCTGATGGAAATCCAGGACCCGGCGCTGCTGGAAGAAATGTTCGCGGCCGCGCGATTCGTTAAGGACGAAATCTACGGCAACCGGCTCGTGTTGTTTGCGCCGCTTTACATAGCGAATCTATGCAAAAATGAATGCAGCTATTGCGCTTTCCGCGCCGGCAACACGGAACTGAAACGCCGCACGCTCACGCAGGAGGAGATTGCCGCCGAGGTGAAAATCCTCATTGACCAGGGCCATAAACGGCTGCTGCTCGTCTCCGGGGAGGAATATCCGGAGGAAGGGTTCAATTACGTCCTGAAGGCGATTGACACGATCTACCAGACCAAGAGCGGGCGCGGCGAAATCCGCCGCGTGAACGTGAACATCGCGCCGCTGACGGTGGAGCAGTTCAAGCAGCTCAAGGAAGCCGGCATCGGGACCTATCAATTGTTTCAGGAGACGTATCACCGCGAAACCTACGCGAAAATCCACACCGCCGGCGCGAAGAAAAACTTCGACTGGCGAGTGACGGTGATGGACCGGGCGATGGAAGCCGGCATCGACGACGTGGGCATCGGCGTGCTGTTCGGGCTTTACGACTGGAAGTTTGAAATGCTCGCGCTGCAGCAGCACATCCGGCACCTCGAAGAAAAATTCGGCGTCGGGCCGCACACCATCAGCGTGCCGCGCATTGAGCCGGCCGTCGGTTCGACGCTGGCGGAACGTCCGCCGCACGCGGTGTCCGATGCGGACTTCAAAAAAATCGTCGCCATCCTGCGCCTCGCCGTGCCGTACACCGGCCTCATCATGTCCACGCGCGAAAACGCCGACACCCGCCGGGCGACGTTCCAGCTGGGGGTGTCGCAGATTTCCGCCGGCAGCCGCTGCAATCCGGGCGGCTACGCGGAGCTCGGCGACGGCCACGACGCGGAACAGTTTCAGCTCGGTGATCACCGTTCGCTCGATGAAGTCGTGCGCGACGTCGCCTCGCTGGGCTACACGCCGTCGTTTTGCACCGCGTGCTATCGCCTCGGCCGCACCGGCGCGGATTTCATGGACCTGGCCAAGCCCGGCTTGATCAAGGAGCATTGCAGTCCGAATGCGCTGTCGAGCTGCATGGAATACCTGATGGGCTACGCCTCGCCGGACACGAAAATCGCCGGGGAGAAGCTGGTCAACCGGGAGCTCGCCACGATGCCCGGCCAAATCGGAGCGACCGCGAATGAGCTCGTCGGCCGCGTGCGCAAAAACGAGCGCGACGTGTTCGTCTGATCCGGCCATGAACCACGCCTTTCGCATCGAACGGGATGGACTCGGCGAACTGCCGGTTCCGGCGGAGGCGTTGCATGGCATCCACACGCAGCGGGCGCTGGAGAATTTTCCGCTCGCGCGGCGTTCGGTTCATCCCGCACTCGTCCGCGCTTACGGCGAAGTCAAATCAGCCTGCGCCCGCACCAATCGCTTGCTCGGCGCGTGGGCGGACGATGTGGCGAAAGCCGATGCCATAGATCGTGCCTGCCGCGAACTGGCCAATGGCGACCTCGGCGGCTTCATCATCGTGGACGCGTTGCAAGGCGGTGCGGGCACCAGCACGAACATGAACGTCAACGAGGTGCTGGCGAACCGCGCACTCGAAATCCTTGAACTGCCTCCCGGCAGCTATGATCGCGTCTCGCCGCTGGATGATCTCAATCTGCATCAGTCCACGAACGACACTTATCCGACGGCGCTGCGGCTGGCGGCGATCCGTTTGCTGCACGCGTTGGAGCAAAAGCTGGTAGCGCTCCAGGAATCGTTTCAGGCGGCGGAAAAGAATTTTGCGGACATTGTCAAAGTCGGTCGCACGCAATTCCAGGATGCCGTGCTGACGACGCTGGGCCGCGAGATGAGCGCGTATGCCGAAGCCATCAACCGCGACCGCTGGCGCATTTACAAATGCGAGGAGCGGCTGCGGGTCGTGAATCTTGGCGGCACCGCCATCGGCACCGGCCTGGCCGCCCCGCGCCAATATATTTTCCAGGTCGTGGACCAGCTTCGGGATATCACCGGCATCGGTTTTGCCCGCGCGGAAAATCTGGTGGATGCCACGCAGAACGCCGACGTGTTTGTCGAAGTGTCCGGCATTTTAAAAGCGCACGCCGTGTCGCTGCTGAAAATATGCGGGGACTTGCGCCTGCTTTCATCGGGGCCGGAAGCCGGGTTCGGCGAAATCCGTTTGCCCGCGCGGCAGGCCGGTTCCTCGATCATGCCCGGCAAAGTGAATCCGGTGATTCCCGAAGCCGTGAGCCAGGCCGCGATGCGCGTGGTCGGGCACGACGCGACGATCACGATGGCCTGCGCGGCGGGCAGTCTGGAGCTGAATCCATTTCTGCCGCTGGTCGCGGATTGCCTCCTGGAAAGCCTGGATTTGCTGGCACGGGCGGATGAGGTTTTGCGCCGCCACTGTGTCGAAGGGATGGAGGCGGACGCAGCGCGTTGCCGGAAGCAGGTGGAAAATTCCACCGCCGCGACCACGGCTTTGTTGCCCGTGCTGGGTTACGAACGCGCCGGTGAAGCCGCCAGGCTTGCCGGTGCAAACCGCCAGACCATCCGCGAAACCGTCATCGCGCAGGGCTGGCTGACCGGCGGCGAGTTTGATGTTTTGATCAGCCCGGAAGCGGTTTGCCGGCTGGGCACGCCGGAAAGGAATTGGCCATGACCACCGCGCCCAAAGGCCTGCGGCTGCACATCGCGCTGTTGGGACGACGCAACGTCGGCAAATCGTCGCTGCTCAACGTGCTGACGCGCCAGCAGGTTGCCATCGTCTCGCCCGTCGCGGGCACGACCACCGATCCGGTTGAGAAGCCGATGGAACTGCTGCCGCTCGGACCGGTGCTGTTCATTGACACCGCCGGCATTGACGACACCGGGGAACTTGGCGCGCTGCGGGTGCAAAAGACGCGGCAGGTTTTGGAGCGAACCGATCTGGCCGTGCTCGTCACTGAAGCCGGGGCCTGGGGAAATTACGAGGAGGATATTCTGGCCGGGCTGACGGCGCGTAAAACACCGACGGTCGTGGTGTTCAACAAATCTGATTGTCGCGTTTCCCCTCACCCTAACCCTCTCCCCCGGGGAGAGGGAACAGCCATCCACGTTCCGGACAATTCGCCAGATACATTGGTAAATCCAGTCGCTGGTTTTCCGGTGGGACCGCAAACGATTCTCCCTCTCCCCACGGGAGATGGCCGTGCTGAGAGGAAATGCGAAGCTGCTTCCGTCCGTATCGTCAACACCTCAGCACTGACTGGTATGGGGATTCCGGAATTGCGCGCCGCGCTGCTTGCCGCGGCGCCGCCGGATTTCATAGACAGTCCGGCGATTCTCGGCGATCTGGTCGGCCCCGGCGAAATGGCCGTGCTGGTGGTGCCGATTGACAAGGAAGCGCCGAAAGGCCGGCTGATTCTGCCGCAGGTGCAGTCCATCCGCGATCTGCTGGACAGCGACGCGTGCTGCCTGGTCGTAAAGGAACGCGAGTTGCGCCGCGCGCTGGACCGACTGAAAGTGCCGCCGAAACTGGTCGTCACCGATTCGCAGGCGTTTTTGAAAGTCGCCGCCGATACGCCGCGCGAGGTGCCGATGACGAGCTTTTCGATTCTCATGTCCCGCTTCAAAGGCGATCTGCTGGCGCAAGTGCGGGGCGCGCTCGCCATTGAACACCTGCGCGGCGGCGACCGCGTGCTGATAGCCGAGGCGTGCTCGCATCATCCGATCGGGGAGGACATCGGGCGCGTGAAGATTCCGCGCTGGCTGACGCAATACACCGGCGCGAAAATCCAGTTTGAGCATGCGCAGGGCCGCGATTTTCCCGCCGACCTGGCCGATTACAAGCTGGTGATCCACTGCGGCGCCTGCATGTGGAACCGCCGCGAAATGTTGAGCCGCATCCTGCGCTGCCAGCAGGCCGGCGTGCCGATCACGAACTACGGCCTGACCATCGCCTACAGCCTGGGAATTTTCGAGCGCGCGCTGCAGCCGTTTCCGGCGGCGCTGGAGTATTATCGAAATGCGGAAAAAATGACGGCCCGGGACGCCGGGCCGCGCAGGCCGGCCGACCGTGCGATCGGCCCGGCCCCAAAGGAGGCCTTGCCCGCATGAGCATAAAGATGGACCAAGCGCAAATTCTCGGCTGGCTTCGCGAAGCGAATCCGGACCGACTACAGGAGTTGTGGCGCCGCGCCGACGAGACCCGCCGCGCCCAGGTTGGCGATGCGGTGCATCTGCGCGGCCTGGTGGAGATTTCCAATTTCTGTTCGCGGCAATGCGCCTATTGCGGACTGCGGATCGGAAATTCAAACCTGACGCGTTACCGGATGGAGGCGGATGAAATCCTGGAGGCCGCGCAACAGGCGATGAAGTTCGGCTATGGCACGGTGGTGTTGCAGGCGGGTGAGGATTACGGCATTACGGCCCGCTGGCTGGCGGAAGTGGTCCGGCGGATCAAAAGCGAAACCCCGCTGGCCGTGACGCTGAGCCTAGGCGAGCGGCTGGACAAGGAATTGGCGGCCTGGCGCGCCGCCGGGGCCGACCGTTACCTGCTCCGGTTTGAAACCTCGGATCGGAATTTGTTCGACGAGATTCATCCGCCGACCGGAAACCGCAAGTGCGACCGGATCGCCATTTTGCGGCGGCTGCGCGATTTGGGTTATGAAGTCGGCAGCGGCATCATGGTCGGCATTCCCGGCCAGACTTACGCCAGCGTGGCGAAGGACATCGCGCTGTTCCGCGAAATGGATCTGGACATGATCGGCATCGGTCCGTTCATTCCGCACCCGGCCACGCCGCTGGGCAGCGGGATGCAATTCTTCCCGTCGGTGAACGGTGAACAGGTTCCGAACCACGAGTTGATGGTCTATAAGGCCATCGCCTTGACGCGGCTGGTGCGGCCGGATGCGAACATTCCGGCGACGACGGCGCTGGCCACCATCAATAAAAAAAACGGACGCGAACTGGGCCTGCAGCGGGGCGCGAATGTTTTCATGCCGAACCTCACGCCGCTGAAATACCGCCGGCTTTACGAGATTTATCCGAACAAGGCGTGCATCACGGAAACCGGGGATGCCTGCAACGGCTGCCTAGGGCTCCGCATCCATAGCATCGGCCGGAACATCGGCAGCGGCCCGGGCGGGCGGCGGGAACGGCCGGCGGTCGCGGAGCTGGAATCGGGAAAGGAGTGCTGTCATGCCTGAGATTCCCGCCGCCAGCATCACCATTTGCATGGGCAGCTCCTGTTTTTCCCGCGGGAACAGCCGCAACATCGAGGTGGTGCAGGATTTTTTGAAAACGCAGAGCCTGCCGCCATCGGTCGAGCTGAACGGGCATTTGTGCGAAGGGCAATGCAAGCTGGGGCCGAACCTCACGATCAACGGGAAGATGTATCACGAGGTCGACCCCATCGTCATCATCGGCCTGCTCAATCATTATGGACCGAAGGCCAAGCCGTGAACTACCTGAACCCCATATTTACGGAGAAGCGCGAGTGCCAGGACTGCTACAAGTGTGTCCGCAACTGCCCGGTGAAGGCGATCAAGGTCGAGGGCGGCTATGCGTCGGTGGTGCCAGAGCTGTGCATTTTCTGCGGTCACTGCGTCGAGGTTTGTCCGAACGGCGCGAAGAAAGTGCGCGATGACCTCGCCCACGCGCGCCAGTTGCTGACCCTGAAAAAAAACGTCTTTATCTCGCTGGCGCCGTCGTACGTCGCCGAATTTCCCGGCGCCCAACCGGCGCAGCTCATCGGCGCCCTGAAAAAACTGGGCTTTGCCGGCGTGTCGGAAACGGCGCTGGGCGCCCAGCAGGTTTCGGCGCAGGCGGCGGCGTTGCTGCAAAAAAATCCCGCGCGCGTGCTGGCGTCATCCGCGTGTCCAACCGTGGTCGCGTTTCTGCAAAAGCATCGCGCGAACGGCGCGGAACTGCTCACCGGTCTGCTCTCGCCGCTGCTGACCCATTGCAAAATGCTGCGGCAGAATTTCGGCGCGGACATCGGCATCGTGTTCATCGGCCCGTGCATCGCCAAAAAACTGGAAGCGGCGCAGCATCCGGAACTGCTGGACGTGGTGCTGACGTTTGAAGATTTGCGGCGCTGGCTGGAGCAGGAAAAAATCGCGCCGGAAAGCCTGCCGGCCGCCGCGGGGGATCGTTTCGTTCCCGAAAAATCGGCGGAAGGCGCTTGGTATCCGGTGGATGGCGGCATGATCGCCGGCATGAAATCCACCTGCCCGGTCAATGACAGTTCGCTGATGGCTTTTTCCGGCATTGGCGCGATCAAGAAAGCGCTCGACGGCATCGAAGAATTAAAGCCGGACCACGGCCTGTTTCTCGAACTGCTGGCGTGCGAAGGCGGCTGCGTGAACGGCCCGAAAGTGCGGCGGCGGGATGCGACGGTGATGAAACGCCACCTCGTGCTGCGCTCGTTTGCATCCGGCGGGGCGGTCTTTCCGCGTCCGCCGAGCGTGGAAACCCCCGCGGATTTCCGCGTCGCGCCACTGGTGGTGGTGCGGTATCCCGATTCGCAAATCCGCGAGGCGCTGCGCAACGTCGGCAAACTTTCGCCGGACGACGAATTGAACTGCGGCGGCTGCGGCTACGACACCTGCCGCGATTTCGGCATCGCCCTGATCGGCCAGAAGGCCGAACGGGCGATGTGCGTGACCTATATGCGCCAGCTGGCGTTTAAGAAAGCCAACGCCTTGATCCAAAAAATGCCGTCGGCGGTCGTCATCGTGAACGAGGCCCTGCGCGTCATCGAGTACAACGCGGCCTTTGTGAATTTATTTGCCCCGGAGCAAACGGCCGGGGGCAATGGCCCGGTTGCGCTGGAGGGGATGGCGCTGGCCGAGGTGATGCCGTTTGCCAGCCTGTTTCACAATGTGCTGAAAAGCGGCGAGGATATCCTGGACCGCGATCTGCGGTTTCAGAACACCATCCTGCACGCGACGGTTTTCAGTATCGAAAAAAACTGCCTCGTCGGCGGCATCATCCAGGACATCACCAAGCCGGCGGTGCGCAAGGAGCAGGTCATCCGCAAGGCGCGCGAAGTCATCCAGAAACAGATTGCGACGACGCAGCAGATCGCCTATCTGCTCGGCGAAAACGCCGCCGACGCGGAAATCACGCTGAACTCGATCATCGAGTCGTTTTCGCCGCCGAAGCCCGACGAGCCGAAGGAAAACAATGACTGGCGAAAGCTTTATCGACGTTGATTTCTGCCGGCAGGCGAAGGCCGGGCAGGTCGTCGCCGGCGACGTTTTTCTTTCCCGCAAAATCAAGGAGGAAGGCCGGATCATCACGGTTTTATCCGACGGCCTCGGCAGCGGGGTGAAAGCCGGCGTGCTGGCCAATCTGACGGCGACCATGGCGCTGCGCTACACCTCGGCGTTTGTGGACGTGCGGCAGAGCGCGAAGACCATCATGGACACGCTGCCCGTCTGCGAGCAGCGCAAAATCAGCTACTCCACCTTCACGATTGTGGATTTGGACGAGGACGGCAAAACGCGCGTGATCGAACACGGCAATCCGCCGCTGGTGCTGTTGCGCGGGCCGACGCCGGTGCCGATCGAGCGCGCCAGCCTCACGCTGGACACCTGGAAGGATCGCGTCATCCACTACAGCGAATTCGACACGCAGCCGGGCGACCGCATTGTGTTTTTTTCCGACGGCGTGAGCCAGTCCGGCCTGGGGCGCGCCGGTTTGCCGCTGGGCTGGGGGCAGGACCGGGTCACGGATTTCCTGCAGCGGCAAATTTCGGCGGAACATGAAATATCGTCGCGCGAACTGTCGCGCCAGCTGGTGGCGGAAGCCCTGGCCAACGACGGTCGCGCGGCGAAGGACGACATCACTTGCGGCGCGATCTATTACCGGCGTCCGCGCCCGCTGCTGGTCATCACCGGCCCGCCGTTCAGCAAAGACCGGGACGGCGAACTGGCGGAACTGGTGCAAACATTCGCCGGAAAGATCGCCATTTGCGGCGGCACCACGGCGGGCATTGTATCCCGGCTGCTGGGCCGGCCGGCCACGATGGATTTGGCGAATCTGGACCCGGAAATCCCCCCGCCGGCAGTAATGGAGGGCGTTAATCTCGTCACCGAAGGCACGGTGACGCTCGCCCGGGTGTCGGAGATTCTGGAGCGCGGAAATCCCGGTGACCCCCACCAGCGAAGAAATCCCGCCACGGACCTCGTGTCCCTGATGCTGCAAAGCGACATCGTGGAATTTGTCGTCGGCACGCGCATCAACGAGGCGCATCAGGATCCCAATATCCCGGTCGAGCTCGATCTGCGGCGGAACATTATCCGTAAAATCGCCTTGCTGCTGGAGACTCGTTACTTGAAAGAGACGCGCGTGCGATTCATATAGGTTCATTAAACCTATATTTTGCCATACCCACCGATTTGGCCGACCGCACTAGTTTGTTCTTTGCGCCCGGAGCCGCAGATAAAGTTGCTGCTTCAAGGTCTCCGCCGGGTGCAGCCGCACCTGTTGTGTGATGCGCGTGCCGGAGTTGGTGGACCAAAGAGTGGCGGTGACCGCCGGCGTCCAAATGACGAGATTAGTGGATTCTTCCAGGAATAGCGTGGCATCTGTAACTGCCGTGTCCGTGGGATAAGTGAACGTCGCAGCGGCTTGGCCCGAAATATTCGTCAGCTGCAAGTGCGGCAGTAACGACGTATCGGCGCTCTTGGGATTCAAGCCCATCGCATATTTAAGCAAGTTTGGATAACCGCTGTGGTTTGGGTCGGCGCCATCCCCGGAAACGGAGGCATTGGCAATTTCTGGTGCCGTGAACCAGGCGCTTTGCCACGTCGCATACGAACCTGCGCGCGGCGGCTCGGTGCCTTCCAATTTCACGCCGTTCATGTAAGTGACCAGGTAGCCGTAATTGGTCACGTTCTGGTTGCCATACAACAAACCTTGATACGACCAATCGTTGCCGGGATTCCATGCGCCGGCCGGGAACGAATTCGGAATCGCCAGCCGGAACTGGGCCTCGGCGTTATATGAAGTGCTGCCGCCGGGAACAATCGTCACGCCGTCGTAACTCAATTCGACGTAGTAAATCCGGTTGGTGGCGTCCCAAACCCGCAAGCCGCTCAGCGTGCCGCCGCTCAGCATGTTCGCGGTCAGGGTCACGTTGTTGGTGGTGCCGCCGGCGGTGTAAAGCTCGCTCAAGTTCACGAAATAGCGGTAGTGCAGATTCGTCACCGTCCGCGCCGGCCAGGCGGAACGATTATTCAGCAGCGCACGAATCTCGGTGAAGTAAGTGTTGGTCTGGTTCAAAGATGCGAGCACGAAAAACTGGTTTGTCGGCGTCTCGGCCACGGGAAAATCCGGCTGCGTGTAGCCGCCATAAAGCTGATACAATCGCGCGAGCGCCCCGGTGAGGCCGGCATTGTAGTCGCAGGCGACCTCGTTGGCCGTGTAGTTGTCCCGTGCGTCGGTGTACCCATCTGAATTGTCCGGCCCTCCGGGAACCGCGCCGTATAGAATGTGCCGGCTGACCGGGGGATCATACATATTGTTGGCCCATGAGCCATGCGCGCCGCGATGATGGGGGTTGACCGGCGGATTGGTGCCAAACCCGCACATGAAACTGCGATGCTGCGGATTCGAACCGAGGGTATAATTGACCTGTGAGATGGCGAAGTTGCGATAACGATTGGTGTAGTCATTCACCCGGTCGCTGTAGATGAGCGCCATCAGCGCGGTATTGTTGGCGTAACGCAGGCTGCCCCACGTGTCGAGCCACGCGAGACCGCCGGGTGTGTAGGGAATGCGCGAATCCGGCCGGCCCACCGTCCACCAATTGAGATAGCGCTCGGCATTCACGCGATAGGCAGCGTTCGTCGTGAGTTCGGAGAACAATATGAGCGAGCCGTAGGTTTTGTCGTCCCAGGCGTGCGTCCACTTCAGCGCCGGATAACTTTGATCGCCCCAGTTGCCGACGAAAATGGCGTTATACGCCGTCTGCGCCTTGGCGAGATAATTGGTGTCACCAGTGGCACGGTAGAGCCAGAGGCCGCCCCACATCAATTCATCCTGATAACCGCTCCATGAATTGTAAAACGCCGCCGCATCGGTAATGGCGTCGGAATACTTGCCGCGATAGGTGTCGGCAAAATGGTAAAGTTTCTTCGCGTGCGCCAGCAGGTTGGAGGCGTAATTCGGATCGGAGGATTGAAACAACATTGAGCACGCCGCGAGCGCTGCCGCGGTTTCGCCGGTTAAATCCGAGCCGGGCGCGGAGCGGGTGACTTTATAAGCCGGCCGCGCCATGGTCATCACTTCCGGTGCGCCCCAGAACGCGTGATCCGCCGAACCGCTGCCGACCTGGCCGTAAAATTCCAGCGTATCACCATTGCTGTCCAACACATCGCATTTGATGAAGTAGTCACAGACCCATTTCAAATTATCGAGCAGGCAGGCCTGCTGGCCGGTTTCGGCATAAGCGGACGGATATTCCAGTCCGCCCCATGCGAGCAACGTCGCGCTCGCGGCCATCGGCAGACCGAACTTCACATGATCGCCGGCGTCAAACCAGCCGCCGGTCAGGTCACGTCCGACGTCGTTGCCATCATTCACCGCCGCGTTGCCGCGCCACGTCACACGGTTGCCGGCGGGCAGCACGCCGGAGCGCTGGCATTCGTAAAAGAACAAGGATTTTTGCAGCGCCTCGGCGTAACTGTAGGTGCCGCCCTGCGGCTTGCCGCTGAAGCCACCGTCGTCATCGAGAATCGTGCCAATGCCTTGTGCGTCCTGGATAATCGCACCGACAGGACTCGAAAGATTCAGCGCGAAGGTGCGGGTCAATTGCTGGTTCGTGTTGCCAACCACCAGCACCGTTACCTTCTTGGTCAATTGCCCGGGATTGAATGTCACGGTCGTGTTCGTTGCGAGGTAGTCCACGCCTGCGGCCGCCGTGAGGTCGGCGGTCTGTGCCTGCACGGTGACGGGCGTGGCGGAGGTGACATTGAGTGAAACGGTGAATGTCGCGGGGGTCGTGCCGCTGTTGCCTTCGTAAACCGTCGCATCATTTACGCTCAAGCGGGGCGTGATGTCGTCGTTAAGGATGGTCCCCGTTGCCGTCGCGTGGGCGAGGATGGCGTTGGTTGGATTGGAAAGTGTAACGCTGAATGTCTCATCCGCTTCTTCCGTGAGGTCGCCGAGCACATAGACACTCACCACTTGCTGCGTGATGCCGGGCGCAAAGACGAGCGAGCCACTCGCGGCGATGAAATCACTACCGCTGGTCGCACTGCCGGAAGCCGTGGCGTAATTCACTGTGACCGTGTTGGTCCCGACAGGTGCGAGGGTGACGACGAAGTTGAATGCATTGCTCCCCGAATTGCCTTCCAACGCGCTGACATCGGCAATCGAAAGCGCCGGCGAGGTGCTGGCGAGAATCGTGCCCGTGCCGGCAGGCTTGGCCAGGGTGGCGCCGGAGGGATTGCTTAATAACACGGTGAACTGCCGCGTTTCGGTGGCGATATGCGGCGGGATGGTAATGCTGATGGTCTGGTTAGATTCACCGACGGCAAAATTAACCGTGCCGCTGGCAGCGGTGTAGTCCGTTCCCGCCGTGGCGGTGCCGTTGGTCGTTGTCCATGGCACCGAAACCGCGCCGCTGGCCGGTGAAGACAGCGCGACCGTGAAGGTGAGCGTTTGCGGTGACTGACTATTGGTGCCGGAGCCGCTGCCGAGCATGGGCGCAAGGCTGTTGGTGAGATACGCGAGCTTCGCGGTGTTCACCGTCGTCCAGTCGTTGTTCAGGATGCCGCCGGTGTCGCCGCTGTCCGGGTTGAGACACCAGAACGTGAAGCTGATTCCTTTTTTGCCGGGGGCGAGATCATTGCTGCCGTTCAGGTCAAAATCGCCGTCAATATAGTCCGTCAACTTGTCGAGCCATTGCTGGTCGCTGGTGGTGGCGAGCGGCGTGCCGAACTCGCCGAGCAAGAGCGGCGCGGTGTTGCTGCGATAAAGATAACCCCAGAAACCGTGCCAGGTGGCGGCGAGGTTGGTCGGATAACTTGCGTTGGTGAACCATGTCTGCACGAACACGCTGCCCGGATAATCGTGCATGGAATAAACCAGCTTGTTGGAGACGTTGAGCGTCACTGGATAGGTCGCTGCGCCTTGCAGATCGCCGCCCCACCAGGTCGTCGTGCCGGCATATTGGCCAGTGCCTTCGATAATGATAAGCCAGTCGGGATTCGCGGCGAGGATCGCATTGCCGCAGCGCTCGGCGGCTTTGTTCCAATCGGTCGCGGGCGTGCTGTTGCCCCACGTTGCGGTCTTCTTCGGTTCGTTGAACAAGTCGGCGCCGATGATGGTGGGATTGCCGGCGTAGTGCGTCGCGAGCATCACCCAGTCGTCAATCCAGCGTTGCTCGGTGTAGTAACTGTCGGCGGGAATGTACCAGACATCCTCGTTCATGTAGTCATCAGCCTTGGCGGAATGGCGGTCGAGATAGATGCGCAGGCCGATTTGGCCGCAGTAGGCGACCACCTGGTCCAGCACCTGCAGCGGCGTGAGTCCTTGCAAATCAGGATTCTGATTGAAATCGATGCTCGTTGTGGCCGCGCCGGGCGCAAGCATCTCGTTGGAAAACGGCAGTCGCAGCGTATTAAAGCCGAGAGCCTTCACTTGATCCAGCATGGGTTTGTAACCGCGCGACCAGAGGCCGTGCAGCGCCTTGTTGCCGGTTTCGAAACCAAACCAGTTGATGCCGGTGATGCGCACCGGATTGCCGGTGGAATCAACGATCTGATTGCCGCTCGTGGAGAAAAAGGAGTTGCTGCCTCCGCCGCCATTGGTGACCGGCGCGAGTAGGAGGCTCATATCGTTGATGGTCAGTGTCGGCAGCGTGGCCACGGTGATGGAAAAAGCCTTGTTTGTCGTGACACTGGTACTGTCAGCCACCTGCACAGTGAAATCAAATGTGCCAGTGGCGTTCGGCGTGCCCGAAATCAAGCCGTTCGTGGCGAGCGACAAGCCGCCCGGCAAGGTTCCGCTCGCGAGACTCCACGAGTAGGGGGTTATGCCGCCGCTGGCTGCCAGCGTTTGGGAATACGCCACGCCTACGCCCGCCGCCGGCAGCGACGCGGTCGTGATCAACAAATTCGTCAAAATGCCACCACCGCCGCCGCCCGCATTGGCCCCATTGAAAACAAAATTTGCCGGCTGGCTTGCTCCGAGGCTGCCCGGTGTGGCGCTGCATTGGAACGTGAGTGTGCCATTGGCCGGGACGATTCCATAAGACATATTCGTCAGCACATGATGATTGCCAACATGAGACAACAGCGTGGCGGCGCTATACGGTGAAATCGTCGAGGCGTAATCAAGCTCCAGCGTCCAGTTGTTGATGGCGGAAGCCGTGGCGTTGGTGATAGTCAACCAGATATTTGCACCGGCGCCCCAGTCGCCGTCCACCCGGAAGCCGACAGTTACGCCCGAAGCGGGCGGGGTCGGAGCCGGGCCGACAATGGTTCCCAGCGCTTGACCATTGCCCAGAATCGCGTTCGTCGGGGAATTCAAGTTGAGCGTGAAAACTTTTGAGCCGGAAACGATGCTGCCCCCCAGAATCGTGACCGCAACGGTGCGCGACGTGACGCCTGGCGAAAAACTCAATGTGCCATTGGTCGCCACAAAGTCCGTGCCGGCGATGGCGGTGCTGTTGCTCGTGGCGAAATTGACGGTGACCGTATTGGTCGCCGCCGGTGAAAGCGTGACGGTGAAGGCCAGATTGGTGCTGCCGGCTGCCGGCTGATTGACCGAGGCGGCGCCGATGGAAAGTAGCGGCGTCGGGGCCAAACCGCTTTGCGTTAGCATGACGGCGGCGTGACTGGCCAGCACCGTCGCCGTGGTGCCGGGATGGTAAACCGCGAAGCCGTCGTAGTCGGGATAGAGCGAGCCATCGTCCTGCACGCCGGCCAGCATCCAGATCAAATCACCATTGCCGCGGTTCTCGATGATTTGTGTCCACTGGGCATAAACCGTGTCGCGTGCGGGTTTGGCGGTGTAGCCGTATTCTTCAAGGATGACCGGTTTGCCGAGCGCGTGACCGTCGTGGAGGTGTTGCGCGATCCAGTTCGTGGACCAGTCCGTGGTTTTACTCCAGCTGTCCGGATAGAGATGCACCGTGCCGAAGTCAATATTCGGCAATTGCAGCAAACGCAACCAATCCACGCCCGAAGAGCCGTTCATCGTCCAGTCACTGTTCGTTGGCTGGTTGTAAAAGCCCTCGTCGCCGACACAGACCAGATGGTTGGTGTCGAGGTTCTTGATGTAGGCGCTCATCTCGCCCACCCAATTTGTCAGCGTGGCGCAGGTCGCGTCGATGGAACGCGGTTCGTTGGCCAGCTCCCACGAAAAAACCGCCGGTTCGTCGGTGTAGCGCAGGCCGGTGTATTGGTTAGTGCGGGCGAGAAAACAGGCGATGTAATTTTTGTAGGCAGCCTTGCATGCGGCCCGCGTGTAAAAATCCTCATGCGAACCCCCGCCGGTTTGCGCCACATACCAATTCATGCCGCCGAAATCATCCCAGTTGTTGACGAAGGGGATGATGAGCTTCAAACCCAGCTGTTTGGCGCGGGACACGAAATAATCCACCCGCTCGAAACCCGATGGATCATAGACACCGAGCGACGGCTGCGTAACCTTCCCGTCCTTGATGGTGCCGTCAATGAAGCCCCACGCCCGGATGACCTTGAGATTCATGGCGACGGCATTGGTGAGCACGTCGTCCACCATCCGGCTGGATTTGTAGATCAGGTAGTAATTATTCGCGCCGGAGAAGAAAAACGACTGGCCGTTCAGGACAAAATCAGGGCCGCTGACGCCGACAAAATCGCCCGCCTGGACGCGCCCAATGGTCAAGCCGGTGGCCAGCAGCAAATAAAACAGTCGCAAGATACGCATAATTTTTTTCTTAAAATCCGGCGGATGGCGCCGAAACCCAATGGGTCAACCTTGCCAGTCTGAAGTTTTCGCGGATGCGCGGCAATTGACGGTTTACGCAAACATGGTACCTTTTGCGCAAATCTGTTTCCCCCTTGAAACGCCAGCCGAAAATCGCCGTGGCCCTGCCGGATTCCAAACCGTGGGGAATCACCCGCTTCTTCAATGGCGTCAACGAATACGCCCGCGAACACCATTGGCTGCTGACTTCCTGCCCGGTGAACCCGGAAAGCGCCGAGGATTTCCCGCTGGAATGGTCGCGCTTGAAATCCTGGAAAGTGGACGGGATTATTTTGCAGGCGAATGATTACCAACAATCCGAGCAGTTCCGCAAGTGGAGCATCCCGATGGTCAATATCGGCGAGGATCTCGGGGCTGACTGCAAAATCCCCCGCGTCGCGCAGAATAATCCGCAGGTGGGCCGGCTGGCCGCCGAACATTTGATCAGTTTGGGATTGAAAAACCTGGCGTATCACGGCGTCCAGGGCCGGTGGTATTCCGACGAGCGCATGCAAGGGTTCAAGCTAGCGGCCAGGGAAGCCGGCCTGAAGGCCAACACTTTTTGTCTGCCGCACATGACGCGCGACGCCCTGTGGAATGAGCGCTACGAGCCCATCAAGCGCTGGCTGAAAACTCTGCCGCTGCCCGCCGGCGTTTTTGCCGTCCATGATTACCGCGCGCTCATCGTGCTGTCCGCCTGCCGCGAACTGGGCCTGCGCGTGCCGGAGGACGTGGCGGTGATCGGCTCGGACAACGATTTGATGGTCTGCGAATTTTCCACCCCGACGCTCACCAGCGTTTGCGTCAACGCGTACCGGATGGGTTATGAATCAGCGCGGCTCTTGCACCAGTTGATGCAGGGCAAAACGCCGCCGCCGGATCCGGTGCTGATTGATCCCTCCGAAGTCGCGGCCAGAACGTCCACCGACGTGCTGCACATTGACGACCCGGTGGTCAAAAAGGCCGTCACCCATATGCGCCATCATTTTGCCGGGTCTTTCAAAATGGATCAGGTAGCCGAAATCGCCGGCGTCTCGCGGCGATTATTGGAAATGCGGTTTCGGGCGGAACGAAAAACTTCACCGGCGGAATTCCTCGTGCGGCTGCGGATTCAAAAAGCCAAGGCCCTGCTCGCCACCCACAACCAGCATACAGCGGAGGAAATTGCGCGCGCCTGCGGCTTCGGCACGGGAAAAAATCTGCGCGCCGCGTTTCAACGCATCCTCAAGGCTTCGCCGAACGATTTCCGTCCGGACTGAAAAATACACCAGCGCTATCGTGTCTGGCCGGGGCGTTCGACCCCGCCCGGCTCATCCAAAAGTTGAATCATCGTCGCCGGCCCCAAATCCGCCGGCTCCTGCCAGGAGCGCAGCGCCCAGGCGATTTTCTTCTCCGGTGTGACTTCCAGCACCTGCACCGTCGTGGGCCAGTCCGTCTGGTTTTTTACGCCGTTCGGACACCAGTTGCAAAACACCGTGTTGCCATTTGCCAGGCGTTCCGCGCCTTGGATGGTGAATAGCTTGATGTCCGGTGCATCCTTTTGCGTGAATTCCCAGACCGTCCCACCCGCCGGATTCACTTCGCGCAAGTATCCTTTGGCATTGCCGGAAAGCAGCGTATTGCCGTTTGGCAGACGCACCGCCGCCCAGGCGCTCGGCGCCTTCACCGACCAGATTTCCCTGCCGCGCAAATCGTATTCCACCACCTTGCCTTCGCCCATGTGGGGCACGAGCAACGTGCCCGCCGGCGTCATGCGGATGTGCCGGAACTGCGCGTGCGGGTTGGTCACGGTGGTCGGAATGGGTATCTCCCGTTCGAGGAGGTTGGCTGCGACATTGAAGATCATCGCCTGCGCGGGATTGCCGTTGCGCATGACCAGCACGCGGTCGCCGCCGAGATATTGCGCCGAATGAACCTCCGTGCCGACCGGCGCTTCGTAATTCCATACCAGCTTTTTGTCGGGCGAAACTATCCCCGCGCCGGACATCCGCGAAAACACCACATCGCCGTTCGGGAGCATGCCCGCGTCGTCGAATTCCTGGATGCCGCCGCGCGCGGCCTTCATCGGCAGGTTGTAGCGCCAGACAATTCTGCCATCGCGCACGAGGAAAATGGCTTGCGCGTCCGGCTTGCGCGTGTCCCATTCACCGCAATAAAGAAAGGGGTGTTGCGTCAGGCCGTTGCCCGGTAAAACCGTCGGCGAATAGGGTGCGTGCGTGGCGGGTTCCTTCTCGGTTTCGGCCGATGAATTTGTGGCCGCATTGATTGCCCCGGTGATGGGCAGGTAAATCAGCTCAATGCCTGTTCCGTTTCCGGGGTCGAGATTGCGGGAATATTGCTTGGTCGCATCGCTGTCCCAATGCTCATGCACGCCCAGGCTGGTCACGGTTTTGCCGCCTTGCCGGTAAACCGCGCCGGACGGGGGATGCTCCGCCTGCGCCATTTCAAACAGGTAATCATCCGCGTTCGCGCGGATCAAAATGCGCGGATGGCCGTTCGTATCGTTGTTGTTTTTGGTCTGCGCGAAAATCAAATCCAGCCCGACGGAATCCAGCGCCACGCCGTCGAGCGACGCCAGCAGGCTCGCCGGCCAGTCGGAATTTTCGTAAGGCTCCACGCGGTTGTTGAACGGCGGATTCGGAAAATGCTGCGGAAACGACTGCCATTTGCGCCCGCAGTAAAGCCCGTCGAGAACATAAAGAACGGTCTTCGCGCCGAGATTCGGCGACGCGGCCAAGTCCACCAGCGGTGAATAAAAATGCGGTGTGGCCTCCAGATCGGGGTTGATGATGGAATGCAGTTCATACGGCCCCTTGATCGAGCCGAAATGATTTTTTCCGCACATCGAAATGCCGGTCTGTCCGCTGTCGCCGCGGTCCATTTCGTTGTAGGGGTACGAATGGGCTTTGAGAATGGCAAGGTTCACCAGATACGTCGCGTCCTGGATCTGCTTCGGGATGAGCCGCGCGTCCTTATATTTGTCATTGTCGCGTGAATAGGTGATGCCCTCGACCCAGTTCACTTTTTCGAGGTTGTGATAGTCGCCGGTTGCGGGATTTTTGGGCTGCGGCTCCGCCGGCGAGGATTGCTGGACAAATCGCACGGCCGGAAAATCACCCCAGACCTTGCTCAAAATGCAAGGCGGAATGTAGCGCCGCACGTCATAAATCACGATGTCCTGCGGCCGCACCTTCGCCTCGTTCACCAACTGGCGCACCATCGACAGAATCGTCTGCGGCGTGGCGTCAATATAGTTGTCCACTTTGCCCGGTTTGGTGCTGTTATTCAAATTGACCTTCACCGCGACGATTTCGCCAGGCTGGTAGCCGCGGGCTTCAAGCTGGCGCGAATGCAGATTGTAATACCCGAAAATCGCGCGCCACGCCTCTGCGCTGTTCGTTTTACCGGTAAGTCTGGTCAGCGTGCTGACGAGCAAATGGTCCACGCGCGCCTGGTCGGTGTTTTCGTCAAGCCACCACTGGTCGGTTATTTGCTGCCAGCGGCCTGCCCATCTGGTCGCGAGCGGATCCCGCGCCCAGACGACGCGGCCGGGAAAAATGCCGCGCGCCACGCCCGCCGGCTGGTTCGGCGGCGCAGGAATGAAATTCCAATCGGACGGTTTCTTGGGCGCGATATTTTGCGCCGCGCTGTCGCCGGTGAATGAAATGATCGTCCACACCACCGCGGCCAGAAAAACCAATGCGCCGCCGGCCGCCAGCCGCCCGCGCGAAAAATATTTTCCGCACGCCTTGATCGTCAGCATCCCGCAAAGCCATATCACAAAACTGGACGCGAGCGGAAACGCCGCGCGCTGGCATGGGTAATTGGAACGGCTCGGTTTGGGAATCACCCGGATCAGGAACCACGCCAGCGCCAGCGCGCCGGAAAACTTCAAGGCGAGCCGCGGCCACGAGCTTTTTGCGGTTGCGAGGATTGTTTTGGAGCTTCGGCTGATTGTTTTTTGCATGATCAAATTTTGATTTAAACTTTCATTTTGCCGGCTCTGACCATAATGGGTTCGGTTGGTCGGAAAGCTTAAAGTCGAGCCGCGCGCCTTGGCGAATCTGTTCTTGCGTGATGACCAGCCGGGTGAGCGGCCGGCCGTTGAAGGTGACCGATTGAATATAGCCATTTTTTTCCGGATCGGGGCCGGCGGTGATGATGAAATCCCTGGCGGTGTAAGCATCGGGCTGCAGGTGAATCACCACCCGGTCGAGCATCGGGGCGGTGAGTTCGTAGCCGGGATTTGCCTCGCAGCCGCCGCGGAGCTGAAACAGCCCCATGGCCATGAGTGCGCTGAGCGAACCCATCTGGCCCTGATCCTCGTCGTCGTGGGCGTAAGCTTCCGCCGAGGTGGTGGTCAGGCGGTAATTGGCCGCATAAACCCTGCGCACCCAGCGCTGTGTTTTCACGGGGTCGCCCAGCCCATTGAACAGATGCGCATGGTGAAACCCCGTGTTGTTTTCATACTGCAACCAGCCGAAACGGAAATTCTGCCTGGCGGCGCGCTCGAATTGTTCGTTCAGCCGCTGGATGGCTTTCTCCTGCCCGCCCATCATTTGGCTCATGCCATCCAGGTCGTGAACGGGAAACCACGTCAGCACCGCCGAGTAGCTTTCCAGGAAATGCTGGCTGCCACAGAGCAGGGGATCAAAGGGTTCAAACCAGGAGCCATCCGAATTACGCGGTTGCAGCCAGCCGTTCGCTGGATTGTAAAGATTCGTCCAGCCCCGCGAGCGGCGCAGATAGCGGTCGGCATCTTCCGTGTGACCGAGTTTTTGCGCGACCTCGCCGAGAATCCAGTCGCACCACGCATTTTCCACGGTGCGGGTGACCGACCATTTGCGCTCACCCAGATCCGCCGGCATCCAGCCGCCATATTTGGCGTATATGTCCACGTCGCCCATCGGGCGGTTTGTGCCTTTATGCATGGCTTTCATCGCGACCAATGCATGTTCGCCGTCCACGCCCGGCAGATCCATCTGAACCGCCCGGCCTAGCAGTGGCGCGGCCTGGTCGCCCGACATGATGTAATCCAAGCGCCCGACACTCGCGCCCATGGGCAATTCGCCGGTGTCGTCATAAAACCGCAGCCATGAATTGCAGAACTCGCGCAGGACGTCGGGGTAAGCCAGACCCCAGAGGGTGTTGAGATTTTGCTGCGTCCACCAAAACGCGTCCGAAACGTGCATCGCAAACGCCGGTTCACCCTGTTCATTGAGCGGAACGGATTTGATTTCGGTGGACTGCTTTTTACCGCCGATGGGATACTGGCCGTTCACGTCGTGATTGATCTCGCTAAACTGGCCATCGTGGTAAATCGGATACTTGCCATTCACGTCGCTGAAGACCCCGCGACCCAGCAGGCTGTGCCAAAGGTCGGTGTAAAATTTTATTTTGCGCTCGGACGATCCGGTGATTTCGATGCGGCTCAAGGCGGTATTCCATTCGGCGCGCGCCGCGGCCCGTACCGCCGCAAAATCCCACCCGGGCAATTCGGCGTTCAGGTTCAACCGCGCCTGCTCCACGGAACAGTAGGAAATGGCCACCTTCATCTGCACCGTGGTGCCGGCGGCCACTTTGCCAAAATCAAGCACCAGACCATTGTTCTCGCCTTTGATGCCATTGAGGTTCCGAACCATTTCCTGTGTGCGCCAGCCGTCCAGCGACTTGAGCGGACGGTCGGCCGCGATGATGAAGAAAACCTGCGTGGGCACGACCAATCGGGAATCGGTCGAGAGCCGCGCGTCGGCAAAAATCAGGCTGCCCTCAATCCCGTCGGGGGAGGTGCGTTTGACATCGCAGCTATACATTCGCGCCTCGTTCCATATGCCTGTGAGGGGCATGAGCACGGCAGCTTCGTCCGCCCGCTCAAACGTGTAGCGATGAAATCCGACCCGGCGCGTGGCGGTGAGTTCGGCAGTAATGTCATAGCGATCAAGGTGAATCTTTTGGTAGCCCGGCGTGACGGTTTGCGCCGCCGGATTAAATCCTGATTTCCAGCGTTCCGGACCGGGAATCGGGTTCACCTTGCCGGAAACCGGCATCACCGCGAGCCCGCCCATTTGGAATTCATGAATCTGGCTGAAACCCAGTATATTGGTTTGGGCGTTCTGGTAGCCGGTGCGATAGTAGCCGAAAATCTCCGTGTCGGGCGCGAGCTTCACCATGCCGAACGGCCGCGCCGCTGCGGTCATGAAAAAATTGCGGCAACGGTCGGATCCGATGAGCGGATGAACCATGTCCACCGGTGCCTCTGAAACCGGCTCCGCGAAAATATTTTCGGCGGCAAGCAAAACGAACAGAAACAAGGCAAATCTGGAACAATATCTCCGGTTCAGGATTTGATTCATATTTTCTGCTAAAAACCCAACCAGAACGGAATTTCCCTTCGGCGTTCCGTTCACTTAACCGAGGTGAAAATCACCACGCTGCGCGCGGGCAGGCTGACCATCAAGCCCGCGGCCAGATCGGCGTCCGCCAGAATCTCTTTGGCCTGCGGAAAACCATTTTTGTCCGTGAGCTTCTCGTCGGGGAAATAATTGTAGCGCGCCAGTTGTGAAATCTTCTTGCTGCCCGGCACGCGGACATGGATTTCCTGTGGCACATCCGAGTCGTTGACGAGCGCGATGGAAAGGTCATCGCCCACCGTCGCCGCGAGCGAGCGCAGGCCGGGCGCGAGCGTTTCTGAGGTTTTTAGCGTGGTGCAGCCCGGTGGAAAACTGCGGGACAGCAGCGACCAGGTGAAAAACCACGGCCGCAGATTCATGTCTTCCGGATGACCGATTTCGTTGGCGAGACTATTCCAGAAACCCCATTTCTTGAAGAGGGTTTTCGTCACGTCGGGCCACTTGGAATCTTTGTCTTTGTTGATGTGCATCGCGTCGTCCAGGTCCCACGCAATCGTTCCCGCCATGCCGGCGCGGGCGCACTGCACGTTGTAATCGGCCATCCAGACGCCGTAGTTGTGCCCGTAGATGTGCGGTTGGCTGTCGCTGCCACCCTGCGGCTGGACGGGGCCGCCGGTCATGCCGGCTTCGCCCATGAAGAAGGGTTTGGATTTCCCGCTGGGATCGTAGCGGTCAATGTAATTCTTCTTCATCCAGCAAAACTTTTCGAGATAGCCGGATTCGAGATCCGCCGCGGGCGCGTAGTAATGAAAATCATACGCCGCCACCTCCTTGGGACATTGTTGCACGTTGAGTTCAATCCAAAAGCCGTCGCGCGGCAGAAACGTCACGTCCGGACCGACCATTTTGACATCCTTCGCCAGGCCGCGTTTGGCGAATTCAGCGTTGAGTGAGGTGATGGCCGACTTCCATTTGTCGAACGGGATGCGCCCGGAGGAATTGCTGTTCGGTTCATTTAACAAATTGAAATAGACGATGCAGGTGTAGTGCTTCACGTTCCGCAGGTATTCCACCTCGTCCGCGATGATGCGATGCCAGCGCGGGTCGTTTTCGTCCATGTGATATTGCTGCAGTTTGTCCGTGGCGATGTCCGGCCGGTCCTGCTGCGATGAGGGATGATCCCATTCGCCGAGTATGACTTTTACGCCGTGCGCCTGACAGTAGTCGAGCAGGCGATATATTTTTTTCATGCGGTTGTTATCCCAGTTGTAGATGGGCTTGCCGTCCGCATCGAATCCGTCGCAATAAGTGTAGGAACGCGTCATTAGCCGGACAATCGGCACGCGCATGTAGTCCAGCCGCTCAAAGATTTTCTGCCACTCCGCCTCGGTGAGGTCGAACCAGGGATAGGCGCTCCATTGCACGCCGAAGCCGAGAAAATTAGTGCAAAGCGGCGCTCCCGGGTCGGCGGTGATTTGAATCGGCTCCGCCTGGGCCTGGGTCGCCAGTATTGCGGTGCCGGCAAAAAGCGAAAGAATCAGTTTTTTCATGAGATATCGGGGGATAGTTATGCTGGAAATTGCAGGACGTAATTCACCAGCTGGTTGAAGTTGGCGGTGGCGACCCCGATGAATTTATCGGCGCAGCCGTAATAGACGAACAGTTTGCCGTTCACGACCACATTCGCCGTCGGAAACACGACGCCGTGCGGGTAGAGACCTTTCCATTCATATTCCGCCTCCGGCGACATGATCGGTTCCGGCGTGCGGGCGATGACTTTGCGCGGGTCTTTCAAGTCCAGCATCATCGCGCCGACATGGTAGATGCCTTTCGCGTCCACGGCGTGATAAATGACGAACCAGCCCTGCTTGTGTTTGAGCGGCGGCGTGGAGCCGCCGATTTTGCGCTCCCAGTGAAATTTGCCCTTGGCCAGCAAATGATCTTTGCCCCACTTCAGCGGGTCATCGCCGAAACAAATCCAGATGGCCGGATATTTTGTGCCGTATTTTTTGCCGGCCCACTGCATCGGACGGCGGAGCAGGGCGTATTGGTCGTTGATTTTTTCCGGAAATAGTATCACGTCCCGGTCGTCCAGCGTCGGGTCGGTTATGCGACCCAGCCGGCGGTATTTTTTGAAATCGGTCGTCATCAGCAAGCCGGACGAGGTGAGGTTTTCGCCGAAGGCTTTGGGCTGCGTTTTGTCGCGCGGATTGAAAGCGGAGTTGTCGGCGGCCAGCCAGTATTTGCGCGGAAAATAAGGGCGATAGGCGTAGGTGATCAGGTAACGCCCGTCAATTTTCACGATGCGCGGATCCTCGATGCAGCCGGCGTCCTCGCCGTCCGCGCTCGGTTCCAGGTTTGGCTGGTTGGCGGCGCGCTTGAAATTGAAGCCATCCCGACTGGTCGCGAGGCCGAAGCGGATGACGTGCTGCGCATCGTTGCCCGCGCAGCGGTAGAGCATGTAAAACGTGCCTCGGTCGTGAATCACGCCGGGATTGCAGACGACCAGGCTTTCCCAAGGCTGCTTGGGATTCGGTAAGAGGATGGGATTGCCGGAATACTTTTCGAGTTTCATAAAAATATTTTAACGCCAGATGAAAACAAAGATGACCGCCGCCAGCAGCAGCAGCACGGACAGCACGCGGAAGTTTTTGAACCACGGCAGACCGGCCAGCTCTTTCGATTCCTCGCGGAAGAATGACATGTTCCAGACGAACCGCTCTACCACCCGCGCGCTCGGCGGCGCGGTCAGCAGACTGACCGCGGCGATGATAATGAGCGACAAAATCAAGACGACCGGTGCGACGTAGAGGAAATTCCAGCTCGCCAGCGGCGTGTATTTGATGCCGAACATCAGGCTGACGCCAATCACCAGGCCGGAAAGCAGACCGGCAAAGGCGCCCGTGGCGCTGGCGCGTTTCCAGAACAGGCCGGTGAGGAACACCGCCACCACCGGCGGCGCCATGTAGGCGAGGATTTGCTGGAAATATTTCACGATGGAATCGAACTGCTGAATGTGCGGCGCCCAAATGGCCGCGACGGTAATGATGATGATGCCGGCCGTGCTGCCGGCGACCACCTGCTGCCGGCCCGTCATATTGGGACGCAGCTTGCTCACCAGGTCCATCGTCACCAGCGTCTGCGCGGAGTTGAGCGTGGAGGTCAGCACCGAGGTCATCGCGGCGACGAAGCCAATCAAAACGAGACCCAAAATGCCCGGTGGCAGCATTTCAAAAACGAGCTTGGGATAAACTTGATCGCCTTTTTCCAGATTCGGATACAGCACGCGCCCGGCGATGCCCGGCAGGATCATCAGGAAAAAAATCACGAAGTTCAACCCGCCCGCCAGCAGATTGCCCCAGCGGCCGTGGTTGGTGTCGCGGGCGCTCAGCGTGCGTTGCACCATCGTCTGACTCAAGCCCCAGAAATAAAACCCCGCCAGCGGCAGGCTGATGAACAACGCCGGCCATGGCACGGAAGGATCGTTCAATGGCCGGATCAGACTCAAATGTCCCGGCGGTGCTGCGTGCATGACCGCCGACCAGCCGCCCGCTTTTGAAAACGCGGTGAAAGTCAAAATCGCCGAGCCGCCCATCAGCACGAAGGCCTGGATCAATTCCACGCGCATCACGGCGGACAATCCGCCGACGAGCGTGTAAGAAGCGCCGAGAATGGCCAGCCCCCAGATTAAAACCGGGAGGCTGAATTGCGGGAAAACCATGTGCAGCATCAGCGAGCCGGCATACAACGTCACTGCCAGGTCGGCGAACATATAGCCGATGACCGTCAGCACCGAAAGGTAAGTTCGGCTGCGGGCATCAAAGCGGCCTTCAAGAAATTCCGGCAGGGTGTAAATCTTGTTCCGCAGGTAAAATGGCAGGAAAAACACGAGGAAGAAAACAATGGGCAGGATGGCCGCCGAGATGCCGTAATTAAAAACCGAAATGCCTGTGTTGTACGCATCGCCCGACCAGCCGACGAGCGATGAACTGGAAACCACCGTGGCAAACATCGAAAGCCCGACCACGAACCACGGCATGCCGCGCCCGCCCAGGAAATAATCCTCCGCATTTTTGCGTTTCGAGTTGAACAATCCCCAGCCGACGATGGCAACCAGATAAACCGCCATAACGATCAGGTCGAGGGTGGATATTTTAGCGTTAAACATAGCGTGTCACCCATTAAGATAAACTCTCTGCTGTTTCGCTCCTACCGCCATTTTGCGCAAAGCAGGAACAATTTGCGCATTTTTTAACCAACAACCGGCGCGCAGTTGAATGGTCGTCCATGAAGTCGTTGGTGAGGAGAATGTGTGCCTGATGGTGATTCGCCCCCGCTAGACATTCCGCTATCGATGAGACCGTTTATGGTGGAAGGCGGGCGATATAATCACACCATTTAATTCAGAGGCAATCCAGCGCTTATTGAAAACGCGGAAATATAATTGCTTCTATGAACCGGGATAGAACACACTTTCATGGCAAACATCTTAGTGGGGCGCCAATCAATCGTTTGACCGCGAAGTGATCATTCAACACGAGTCATGAAAACAAAAATTCTTATTAGTAAGCTATTGTCCATCTTGCTGATTTCTGGGTTGTCGCTCGTGCCGGCTGGCGCGGCGGCGCCGAAGGCTTTGGGACCCAAATTCCAGCCCAATCCCCACAAGCTAAACCCGCCGCCCGGCGTGGTCGTGCCGCCCGAGGTGAGGGCCGAGCTGACGGCGGGAGTCGCCTCGCTGAGCAAACTGATCGAAGCTTTGCCCGTCGCGCTCAAAAACAAGCCGGAACTCCTCGCCCTGCTGCCCGACGTCCAAATTTACCATAATGCCGTTCGCTACGCCCTGGAGGACGATATTTTCAACAACACGAACCAGTTCAACTCCGCGCGCATTCTGCTCCAGCAAGGCACGGAGCGCGCGCAGCAACTCGCCGCTGGTCTGGCGCCGTGGAACACCAAGGCCGGCTTGCTTGCGTTGAAGATCCCGACGGAGGCCGCCGCCGCCGAAGCCGCCCGCCGGAAAAAAACCACGCCGGCACCGGTCACGCAGATAACGGTGGTGCGCGGCTATGTGTCGCGCATCGACGGCTCGGTGCAGCCTTACGGCCTGAGGGTGCCGGTGTCCTATCTCGTCGGCGGCGACCAGCCGCGTCGCCTGGACATCTGGCTGCACGGGCGCGGCGACACATTGAACGAGGTGGCGTTCATTGAGGGCCAGTTGCGCGGCCTCAGCGCGTTCCTGCCGGACGACGCATTCGTGCTGGAACCTTATGGCCGTTTCATGAACGCCTTCAAATTCGCGGGCGAGACGGACGTGTGGGAAGGACTCGAAAATGTGGCGAAGCACTACCCGATTGACCGCCGCCGGCTCGCCATGCGCGGCTTCTCAATGGGCGGCGCGGGCGCATGGCACCTCGGTGCCCATCATCCGGACCAGTTCGCGGCCGTGAATCCCGGGGCGGGCTTTGTGGACGTCAAGAACTACCAGAAGCTAGGCGACAAGCTCGACACCGTTCCGTGGTGGGAGCAGAAGCTCTGGAATCTCTACGACCCGCTCGCGTGCCCCGTCAACTTCGTCAACACCACGCTCGTGGCCTACAGCGGGGAGATTGACGCGCAAAAAGCCGCCGCCGACCTCATGGGGGCTGCGCTGCTCAAGGAGGGCGTGAAGATGACCCACATCATCGGGCCCAACACCGCTCATGCTTACGAGCCGGAAGCCAAGAAGGTCGTGGCGAAATTGGTGGATGAGGCCGTGAACAAGGGGATTGTGCATCAGCCGAAGCGGGTGACGCTGGTGACCTGCTCGTTGAAGTTCAACTCCGCGCACTGGGTGACGATTGATGCGATGGAGAAACAGTGGGAGCCGGCAAGGGTTGAGGCTGAACTGACGGCGGAAGGCATATCGCTGAAAGTGAGCAATGTGGCGGGAATCACTCTTGCTCCTGGGCCAGATGGTTTCAGGAATAGCCGGCCGCGCATCAGCATTGACAATCAGAAAGTGGACGGCCCCGCAGTAGTTCCCAGCGCGAAGTGGTCGGCTCGCCTGGTCACAGCCAACGGCCAGTGGGCGCTGGCGGCTGCGTCAGAAATTGGAAATCGCAAATCAGAAATTGCCAAGCGCCACAATCTTCAGGGGCCGATTGATGACGCCTTCACGGACTCGTTCGTGATGGTCCGGCCTACGGGCCAGCCGTTGAATGCGGCGGTTGGCCAATGGGCGAAGACGGGGCTGGCCGAAGCCGTATTCCACTGGCGGCGATTCTTCCGTGGCGAGCCGCGTGTGAAGGACGATTCCGCCATCATGGATGATGATATCAAGAACCGTAACCTCATCCTCTGGGGCGACCCCTCGTCAAACCGGCTTCTGGCCCGCATCGCCGACCGTTTGCCCGTCAAATGGAGCGCGCAGGAAATCAAAGTCGGCGACCAGATCTACGACGCCACCAAGAACGTGCCCGCGTTTATCTACCCCAACCCGCTGAACCCGTCGAGATACGTGGTCATCAACTCCGGTTTTACCTTCCCGCAATACGCCAGCCTGTCCAATGCCCAACAGACCCCGAAACTCCCGGACTGGGCCATCCTCGATCTGAGCGTGCCGCTCGGCGAGCGTGTCGGTGGCAAAGGCGTCGTGGCGGCAGACTTCTTCGGCGAGCAATGGGAAATCATGATCAAGTAAGCGTGCCCATGGCATGGACATTTATCTTATTTTGGAGGGATCATGAGCCATCTATTTGCAGACATGGTGACCATTTTTTGATTGAGAAAATTCGCTATTTCTATCCACTAAACTGAAGGATTGCTGGCCAGAAAACGAGAGTGGGTCAGTTGGCTCCGGATATTGCCAAATTAGAGCATGGACAGAAATTGTTTAACGCTGTGGAGCGAGGATTGCATTGCCCATAATCAAAACGGTAAAATTCCCTTGTTCGTATTGCAAATCACTATATTTTACGCCCTTAAACAGGATTAACGGATATTTGTAAACCAGTATAATTTAGACACATGAAGTGGACCCAAACATTGATACCGACGCTCCGCGAAGCGCCCTCCGACGCGGAAATCGTTTCCCATAAACTGCTGCTGCGCGCGGGACTCATCCGCAAGCTTGCCGGCGGCGTTTATACTTTTTTGCCGCTCGGCCTGCGTGCCTTGCGCAAGGTCGAACAGATCATTCGTGAGGAAATGGACCGCGCCGGGGCCAATGAAGTGCTCATGCCCGCGCTCCAGCCGCCGGAGATATGGGAGGCGAGCGGTCGTGCTGAGACCGCCAGCAACGTGCTGTTCAAGGTCAAGGATAGTTCCGGTCGCCAATGGTTTTTAAGCCCCACCGCCGAGGAGGTCATCACCACGCTCGCCGCGAACGAGATCAATTCCTACCGCCAGTTGCCGAAGAACTTTTATCAGATCAGCCTGAAATTCCGCGACGAGATCCGCCCGCGCTTCGGCCTGATGCGCGCCAAGGAATTCATCATGAAGGACGCGTATTCCTTCGACACCACGGATGAAGGCGCCATGGCGGCATATAAGAAAATGTATGACGCCTACACGCGCATCTTCGCCCGCTGCGGGCTGAAGGCGTTTCCGGTGGAGGCGGACACCGGCGTCATCGGCGGCAATTACTCGCATGAATTCATGGTGCCCGCCGAGACCGGTGAAAACGAGGTGGCGTTCTGCGAGGCCTGCGGCTACGCGGCTAACATCGAGAAAGCGACCAGCGGCATTCCAAAAACCGCGGCGCGCGACATGGGTCCCGCCATCGAGAAGTTTGCCACCCCCGGGGTGGTGACGATTGAGGCCTTGAGCAAGGATCCTTACAAAGTTCCCGCCAACCGCCAAATCAAGACGCTGGTTTATGTCGCCGATTCAAAAATCATTTTAATCCTGATTCGCGGCGATGATCAATTGAATGAAACGAAGTTGATGGCGCGCACCGGTGCAGTGGCGGTGCGGCCGGCGACGCCGGAGGAATGTGTGGCAACGCTAGGCGCCCGGCCGGGTTCGCTGGGTGCCGTCGTGAATGTTCCCGCGAGCGTGAGCGTGTTTGCCGACGGGCGTTTGCAGGGCGCCAACGACATGACCACCGGTGCCAACGAAGACGGTTTCCACATGAAGAACGTTTCCATCGAACGGGACATCAAGGTGACGGCGTGGTTCGACCTGCGCACTGTTTCCGCCGGTGAGCCGTGCGCCAAGTGCGCCAAGCCGCTGAAGATTCGCCGCGCCATCGAGGTGGGCCACGTCTTCAAGCTCGGCACGAAATACAGCGAGAAGCTGAATGCGACCTTCCTCGACATGGATGGTTCGCGCAAGCCCAGCGTGATGGGCTGCTATGGCATCGGGGTCACGCGCACTTTGCAGGCGGTGATCGAGCAGGGGAACGACAAAGATGGCATCATCTGGCCGTTGAGCGTCGCGCCGTATCAGGTGTGCATCACGCCGCTGGCCGTCGCGCCAGACAGTCAGGCGATGCAGATGGCGGAGAAGTTTTATGCGGAGCTGACCGCGCGCGGCGTGGATGTGATTCTCGACGACCGCGACGAGCGGCCGGGCGTGAAATTCAAGGATTCGGAACTGGTCGGCTTTCCCATCCGCATCGCGCTGGGCGAAAAGTCATTGTTGAATGGTGAAGTGGAGATCAAACCGCGCACCGGGGCGGTGCAATTCGTCAAGATTGAAGAAGCGGTGGACTCGGTTTTGAAATTAATCTGCGTCTAGCCGGGAACCGTGGGGGTGGTTTTGCTGTCGAGACATTCGCGGACCATCCGGGTCAGGTCGGAATAAGAGTAAGGTTTGGCGAGAAAGCGCGAGTTGGTTCGGGCCAGAAATTCCGTACTGACCACGTCGTCAGAATAGCCGCTGGTGAAGATGACTTTCAGCTCCGGCTGCTCCTGCAACATTTGTTCAGCCAACTCCAGGCCGGACATGCCTTCGGGCATTTTCATGTCGGTGAGGAGCAGGTGGATTTCATGGCGGTGCTGCTGCCAGATGCGCCGGGCTTCGCGTCCGGATCCGGCTTCCAATATTTGGTAGCCGCATTCGGCGAGAAAATCACGGGCCATTTCTCGCAAAATCATCTCATCTTCCACCACCAGCACGGTTTCCGATCCTTTCGTAACCGCCTGGGACGACAAAATAGCCTTTGGCTCATCCGGCAAAACCTCTTTGCTGGCGGGAAAATAAACAGTGAAGGTGCTGCCATGCCCGGTTTCGCTGGTGACTTCAACCCAGCCGGAGTGCTGTTTGACGATACCGAAAACCGTAGCCAGGCCCAGGCCGGTGCCTTTGCCGACTTCCTTTGTTGTGAAGAAAGGCTCAAAAATCCGGGCGCGCACCCCCGCACTCATGCCGCAGCCGGTGTCCGTCACTTGTAGCCGCACAAATTGTCCAGCCCGCGCATCCGGATGTTGACTGGCATATTCTGCCTTCACCTCAAAATCATCCAGCGCGATGGTGAGGGTGCCGCCGTGGGGCATCGCGTCATGGGCATTGACCGCAAGGTTCATCAACACCTGTTCCAGCATGCCATGATCACCGTAGATATTGGCGATCTTTGCGGGCGGTTCAAAGTGCAGTGAAATGGTTTCCCCCAGCATCCGGCAAAGCATTTTGTTCAGGTTGCCAATCAGCTGCCGCATATCAATCGGCTTTGGCTGTATCACGTTTTTGCGGGTGAACATGAGGAGTTGCCGGGTCAATCCGGCGGCCCGCTCCGCGGCGCCATAGACGGTGAGAATGGCGTCGAGATCATCCGGTGCCAGGGTGGTTTTGGTCAGCAATTTGCTCGACTGGCCTTGGATGATGGTGAGCATATTGTTGAAATCATGGGCCACGCCCGCCGCCAGCTGGCCGATGGAATCCATTTTTTGCGACTGACGGAGCTGTTCCTCCAGATTCAAGCGGCTGGTGATCTCTTCGCCATAGCAATGGACCGCCTGGCTGGCAGGCACCGGATGCAGCGACCATGCCAAAGTGCGTTTTTCGATGCGCGTTTCCAAATCGGACCGGCTCCGGCCGGTTGCCAGACATTCAGCGGCAATCGCGCCGTAATTTTCCGGCAGAATTTCGCGCGGATGCGATTTCCCGACCGACAACGCCAGTTGCTGCGCTGCTCCGTTGAAGTAATTCACCTCGCCGCCGGCATCCAGTTCGAGAGCAGGATTGGGGTTTTCCTTCACGAACGCGGCCAGTTGCTGCATCGCCATTTCGGCGCGTTTGCGTTCCGCCGCCATGCCAATCGTGTTGGCGGCGGCCAGTAAAAACTGGATTTCCTCGGAACCAAATTCACGGCGATGCGTCGAAAAAACCGCCAGCACGCCGAACGGCCGGCCGCGCGTCGGGATGGCGGCGGTCACGCCGCTGACCACCCCGTGCTCGGCCAGCAGGGGTTGCAGTTGGAATTGGGATTGGGCCGGGTAATTCGCCACCACGGCGACCTCGCCGGTGCCGGCGCTGAATCCGGCCTGCGAAGTGGTTTCATCAAAAGGAATTGCCTGGCCGGTTTGGTCGGATTTCCAGCCGCTTCCCGCCAGCATCAATAAACGCCCGTCCGGCAGGCGTTGGAACACAGCGGCGTATTCAATCAGCAGCATCTGGCTGGTCAACAAGGCGCCCTGGGTGAACAGCGCGTTCAAATCATTATTCGTCAGGGCGCACTGGCCCAGCGCGGCTACGATGGTTTGTTGGTGCGCTTGATCCAGCAATTTTTGCTCCGCCCGATCCCGTTCTTTTTGGCGTTTTTGAAGTGAATCGGCCAGTCCATCAAATGTCGCGGCGAGCTGGCCGAGTTCACCCTCGGCGTTTTTCAGGCCGGTGCGAGCATCAAGATTTCCTTTGATGAGTTGTTGCGCAGTTTTGGCCAGTGCCCGGACCTGCCGTAAAATGAAATGTTCGCCGCCATACCACGCCGCAAACAAGGCCAAAAGCCCGACGATGAAGCTTCCCCACGATACGCCTGAGGCATATTGGCGCAAAGATTCCGGGGCGTATAGCCAGAACCATTCCTGATTGATGATGAAGATGAGAAGCAGAGCCGGCGAAATCCACAAAAACACACTGGCCACCAGTTGCATGCGCAAGCTGGAAAACTTCTTGATGATTCGGTCCGCAGTTTTGATATGCCGAATATAATCAGCGCCGGGACGGAAGCAATTTCAATTACTTTCGGCGGTTGCCGTCGTGCGGCCGCGGGGTGGTTTGCCGAGGTGAACAATCAAAAAATCGTGCAGCCATTGGCGCAATTCGTCCGTCTGGGCGGACGTCGGTTTTACTTGCCGAATTCGGGGCCAGTCGGCTGCCAATAACAATTGCGAGATTTTTTTTGAACCGGATGTCAGTTGCGCTGATTTCAGATCCGGCCGCAACCCCAACTCGGCAAGCAGCTTGAGTTCCAGAGCGAAAATCCCGTGGGGCGGAAGGGTCTGGTGGCAGAGCCTCTGCAGCCAGCTATCCAGCAAGCTGTAAATTACCGGCAGTGGCGTCTCCGATTCGGTCGCCTGTTCGATAAACGAGGCAGCGTAAGCGGCTTGTCGCAATTTACACATATCCTCGCGAATCGCCCCATGCGTTTGGCACAGCTTTACTTCGCGCAGATTGTGCAATTCTGACCGACGGCTGCGGCTGAATGAAAAATCTGCCTCGTAAAACAAATCCAGCTTGCCGGCAAATGGTGATTTGGAACGCCGGGCGCCCTTGGCTACAGTGGCCACCCGGCCCAAGCTGGGGGTCAGCCAATGAATGATGAGGCTGGTTTCCGTGAGCGGGCGGGTCCGCAGAATGATGCCATGGCTGGACTCGGTTTTCACAGGGTCGAGGATGGAGAATGAAGGATGGCCGATGACATGCAGGGCGGAGAGTTGTTTCTATGGGGCACCCTCCAGCTTTTATCCTCGTTTTTCCGCCACTGGCAGGTGCTCCGGTGAAATCGAGCCGAGGCTGACGATGTATTTAATGCCGTCCGCCACGCTCATGTCGAGCTTGGTCACTTTTCCTTCCGGCACCAGCACGAGAAAACCGGAGGTCGGATTCGGCGTGGTGGGAATAAATACGGCGACGACTTGCTCCTTGGTCTTTTGCTGCACCTCGGCATGCTGCTCGCTGGTGAGAAATCCAACGGAATACATGCCTTCGCGCGGAAATTCCACGAGCACGACCGTTTTGAAGGAATTTTTATTGCCGGAAAACGCCTCGTTGACCTGTTTGATCGCGCCGTAAAACTTGTTCATGATCGGCACGTTCATCATGCCCACATCCAGCCATTCGATCAGGCGCTTGCCAATGTAATACCTCGCCAGCACGCCGACGGTGGAAATCAGGATGACCGCCAGCATCAGGGCCAGCAGGCTCCAATGCCAGAACATCGCGCCGGTTTGGCCGTTTTCATAGACCGCCTTTGGATCCAGCACATGCGGGAGGAAAAAAAGCAGGGTGTCGGTGAAGCTGGAGATGGTGCCGAACAGCCATTTCACCACCGCCAGCGTCAGGAGCGCCGGCAGCGCCACCGCCAGACCGGTGAAGAAGCTCGCCCGCCATCGCGCGAAAATTGATTTTCTCATGCGCTCATTTTAGCCGCGTGGGACAGTTGTGCGAGCGTAAACCGGTTTTCCATCCGCCGCATCAGCCGGTTCTCCTCGCGCTTCATCCGGCGCCGCAGCTGCGGCTTTAAATCGTCGTATCCGAGCAAATGTAAAACCCCGTGGATAACATAGCGCACTACTTCAGCCTGCCAGATGGTTTTGAATTCGTTGGCCTGTTTGACGGCGTCGTCCACGCAGATGAAAAACTCGCCGTGGATGTTTTTTCGCGTTCCGCTTTCTGCTTTCCGCTTTTCTGTGTAGTCAAACGTGATGACATCCGTCGAGCCTTCATGCTGGAGAAACTGCCGGTTCATTCGCGCCATTTCTTTCGCTTCCACGAGTTTGATGCCCAGTTCCGCCTCCTTTATCTGCAGTTCGATGAGCAGCTCCGCCACGACTTGCTTTAGCCGGCGCGTGTTGATTTTCTTCGTCCGCTGCCGGTTGGCGATGACCAGGTTCATTCCGATTCCGCCTTGGCCGTGCCGCGATGGATCTCGTAGGCCGAAATGATGCGCTGGACCAGCGGATGCCGCACGACATCGCGCTTCGAAAATTCGATGATTCCAATGCCTTCCGTATGTTTGAGGGCGCGATGCGCTTCCGCCAGGCCGGAATGTTTGTGCGACGGCAGATCAATCTGCGTCTCGTCGCCGGTGATGACCGCCTTGGAGCCGTGGCCCAGCCGGGTGAGGAACATTAACATCTGTTCGGTCGTGGAATTCTGCGCTTCATCTAAAATGATGAACGCGCCGTTCAAGGTCCGCCCGCGCATGTAGGCGAGCGGGGCGATTTCAATCGTCGCGCGCTCCATGTGCTTGGCGATTTCTTCGGCGGGCAGCATGTCGTGCAGCGCATCATGCAACGGGCGCAGATACGGCGTTATTTTTTCCAGCAGATCGCCCGGTAAAAATCCCAGCGCCTCGCCGGCTTCCACGGCTGGACGCGTCAAAATAATCCGTGAAACGCTGCCTTCGCGCATCGCCGACAGCGCCATCGCCACTGCCAGATACGTTTTGCCCGTGCCCGCCGGACCGATGCCGAACGTGATGTCATGCTTGCGGATGGCCTCGAGATATTTTTTCTGGCCGACTGTTTTGGCGGTCACGCCGGGCTTGCGCTCGTGGGTTTGCACGCGGTCGCTGACCATTTGTTTAAGGGTTGCTCCGCCGTCGTGCTTGACCACGGTGAGCGCGTGGTTGAATTCACGGTTTTTCACCGGTGAACCGGCTTTCAACATACTTTCCAGCGACCCGAACAGATGTTTGGCGCGCTCGATATTGTCTGCGGTGCCTTCCAGTTTGATCCAGCCTTCGCGCGATGTGGCTTTCACCCCCAGTTCGGTTTCCAGCGCCTGCAAATTGCGCGGTTCGTGGTTGAACAGCTGTTGCGCGAACCGCGCGTTCTCGAAATGAAGAGTTTCGGCCGCCACAATCAGCTCCGGTCATTCCGCGCCGCAGCGATGAAATAAACCAGTTCCAGCACCGAGGTGACCAGTGCGGCCACGTAGGTCAGGGCGGCGGCATTCAGCACCTTGCTTACGCCGGCGCGCTCGCTTTCGCGCACGAGGCCGAGGCGGAAAAGCTGTTCCTTGGCGCGCGCGCTGGCGTCGTATTCCACCGGCAGCGTGACGAGCTGAAACAGGGTCAGCACCGCAAAGATGGCCACCGCAAACAGCAGGTAATGCGGGATGAGATGCAGAAAAAAGCCGAGCAGCAAAATTCCCATCCAGGCGAAGCTGGCGAACTGGGTGATCGGCACCAGCGCCATGCGCAGGTTAAACATGGCGTCCTGATGCAGGTGCTGGAGCGCGTGACCCGCCTCGTGCGCCGCCACGCCGACGGCGGCGATGGAGTTGCCGTGGTAATTATCCGTGGAAAGAAAGAGCGCACGCTTCGATGGATCGTAATGGTCTGAAAGCCGGCCTTCAACTTCTTCAACGGGCATGTCGTTGAGACCGGCGCTGTCCAGAATGCGCCGCGCCGCCTCTGCGCCGGTCAGGCCGGATTCCACCGGCACCTGGCTGTATTTGCTGAACGCAAAATGCAGTTTCGCCTGGGCCCAGATGCCGATCACCAGGCCGGGCAGCATCACAAACAAAAGATAATTCATGTTCCACATAACAATTCAAACAATAGACAGCGCCCTCGGGAAAATATTCAACCGAATGCGCCGTCAGCCGTCGCATTTAAACATAAAAGCGGCCGATTTGCAACTTACGGCCGCACAATCACCGTCAAATCTCGGTTCTTGAATCGTACCATGTCCAACCCGCGGACGCGGATTTGCAGCCCGTTTGTATCCGGCAGTTTCGCCATTTCGCCCGTCGGCAGGACGAGGATGAAGGGCGGCACGTTAGTCAGGAAATCCAGCGCCTGGTTCGGCTCGCCAAGGGTCACGAGGTTGGTGACAATGCTGCGAAATTTCCAGACAAGGCTCGGTTCTGTGTAGCCGAAGCAGCCGATTTTGGTTTCCGGGCGGACGTGCGGCTTCGCCACGTTCCAGAGCTTTTCCGTGAGCAGAAAACTTCTGAAGATGGAAGTTCCGACCAGCGTCAGCACCAACACAAACACCGCCATTGCCGCCAATCGTTTACTGAACCAGGTGAAAGCATTGCCTTCACGCCCGAGCTGCAACGCCAGCCACAGCGCGATGCACGGAAACGCCGGCAGCGTGTAATGCGGCAGCTTCGTCCGCACCAGCGAGAATGCCGCGAACACCAGTGCCGCCTGGAGCAGCAGATACCATCCGATGTCGTCGGGCTTTCGTTCCGGCCACCAGCGATGCAAGGCGGATGGCACGCGCGTGGACCACGGGGAAAAACTGATGAAGAAGGTCGCAAAATACAATGGCAGCAGCGCGATAAAGCCAAACAATCCCGCCAGGCCATGACCGTCGTTCACGCCGGTCGAGCGATGAATGACGTGTTCGCCCAGCCCCACCTTGAGAAATTCACCGTGCGTTTGTGTCAGTGCAGGAATTCCCCAGCAAGCCGCCAACGACATCGTCACTACGAGGCCGACAAGCGTTTCCATTAGCGGCAGGCGGAAAGACTCCTTCCGCAGCGCGCAGGCCGAAATCATGCCGCCGAGCGGCAGCCACGCCACCGGCCCTTTTGCCAGAAATCCCAGCGCGAGCGTGACGTAAAAAATCCACCACCATAGTTTTCGCCCGGATGATTCCGGCCGCATCAGTTCCCAGCCGCTCCACACGGCGAGCGTGGTGAAGAAGACCATTGCCATGTCCGCTGTCGCCACGCGACCGATGATGGCGACGTGCAAGCCCGCCACGAACATTGCGCCCGCGATGAAGGCTGTTTTGGCATCCGCATGTTTTCGACCCCAGCGCACGAGGAGCAGGGCGGTGGCGGCGGTGAACAGCACGGATGGCAGCCGCGCGGCAAAATCGTTTTCGCCTAAAAGCTTGTAGCTGGCCATCTGGCACCAGTAGATCAAAACCGGCTTGTCGAAGCGCCACGCGCCGTTGAACCAGGGCACCACATAATCGCCGCGCTGGAGCATCTCACGCGAGGCCTCGGCAAAGCGCGTTTCGTCGCGGTCGGTGAGCGGCAGAATCCAGTTGCCTGACAGCAGCAGGAGGAGGCTCAACAGCAAAATGGAGCGCTGCGGTTTCGCGGCAAGTTTTTCCAGCCAGGATGACATAGACACGACCAGAATGTAGGAGACGACGTGAGGAGTCTCTAACTTTTTTTGATTTAAGCCTCGTCACCCCGGCCCCGGCGGATCGAGAAACTGCAATTTGGATTTTGCTTTGCCCGCCCAACGCATACACTCGCCACATGGTAGCCCCGCGCAAATTTCGATTGAGCACGCTGCTCTGGCTGCTGACCGCAGGCGCAGTTCTGGGTCTGGCTTGGTTGCTGGACAATCGCGCGGGGGCCGCACTCGATGCGACGCACAATCCGACGCTTAAAAACCTCGCCTGGTGGTGCTCCAAAATCGGCGAGGGCTGGGTGGTTGGCGCGGCGGGCATATTCTTCGCCCTGGCTTTCCTGCTCGCGAACCGGCCGCCCGTGGCGGCAAAAATCTTTTTCATCGCCCTCACCTCCGAACTGACCGGCCTCGCCGCCACCATTTTGCGCGTGCTGTTCGGTCGCACCCGGCCCAGCAACCACGATGTGCCCCAAGGTTTTTATGGCGTGTGGCACGATGGGCATTGGATCATCGGCAAGTTTGCCTTCAGCTCGTTTCCCTCCGGGCACGCCGCCTCGGCGGTGGGTCTCGCGGCGGCGGTTTGGCTGGTGCATCGCGGTTGGGGCGCCGTGGCGATGCTCTATGCCGTGGCGGTCATGTGGTCGCGCATCGCATTGCAATGCCATCACCTTTCCGACGTGATGGCGTCCACGCTGCTTTCCATTCCACTGGCGGTATTACTTAAACGGCTGCTGTTGACGTCGGTGGAATTTCAATTCGGCAACCTGCACCGCGCGCTGCGAAAGAAAAAATACTAAGTTCCGAACAATCGGTCGCCGGCATCGCCGAGGCCGGGGAGAATGTAGCCGACGCCGTTCAGTTGCCGGTCGATGGCAGCGGTGAAGATGGGCAGGGTAGGGTGGCTTTTCCGCACGCGCCGGATGCCCTCGGGGGCGGCGACGAGACTGACGAGGTGAATGCTTTTTGCTCCTTGTTCGCAGAGAAAATCAATCGCCGCCACGGCGCTGCCGCCGGTGGCCAGCATCGGATCTATCAGGATGACTTCGCAGCGGCTCAGGTTTTTCGGCAGGCTCTTGTGATAAAAATGCGCTTGCAAGGTGGTTTCCTCGCGCTTCAAACCGATGAAGCCGACCCGGGCATGTGGAATCATTTCCAGAATGCCGCCGAGCATTCCCAGCCCGGCGCGCAGCACGGGGACGAGGACGATTTCCTTTTCCAGCTGCACGCCGGCAGACTTTTCCATCGGCGTGCGGACGGAAACTTTTTTTACGCCAAGCGAGCGGGTGGCTTCGTAGGTCATCAAACCGGCGATTTCGCTCAACAACCGGCGAAATTCCTGCGGCTGCGTCCGCGCGTCGCGCAACCGCGTGAGGTTGTGCTGGACGAGCGGGTGGTGGATGACGGTGACGTTTTTCAAGGCTGGTAGAGGAAATACATCAGTCCGGCGCGGAGTTTCGGCACCTCAACGCCGAGGTTGAGCTTGATTTCATGCGCCTGACTGCTCTGGCCGAACATGGAGAACAAATTCGCAAAATCATAGCGCTCGCGATATTCGACGAGGTTGGCCGACTTGACGCCGGCAATCTCCATTGCCCGATCCACCGCATCGTCAAAATTGCCGAGTTCGTCCACGAGTCCGAGTTCGAGCGCCTGGTTGCCGGAGAGCACGCGCCCATCAGCGGAATCTTTCCAGTTCTCGGCGAGCGCTTTGCCGGCTTTCTTGTTCAAGGCATGTGCGGCGCTGCGGCCATCGGCGACCACGTCCTTGAATTTTTCGTAGGTTTCGTCAATCAAACCTTGAACCATGGCCCGTTCCTCGGCCGGAATTTCACCGGGTGCGCGTTCGCCGCTCAACATGTCCTTGTACTTGCCGCTTTTGTAGGTCATCGGCGCGACGCCGACCTTGTCCATCAGCCCGCGATAATTCCAGCCATGCATGATGACGCCGATGCTGCCGGTGATGGTCAGTTCGTTGGCCACGATCCAGCGGCACCCGGAAGAGATATAATAGCCGCCGGATGCCGCGAGGCTGCCCATGGAGCAAATTACCGGTTTCCCTTTGCTGGCCAGCTTGCCGTGGTCGTCCTGGCCGTCGGTTTCAAACGCGCGGATGGCATTGTAGATTTCATCGGACGCCAGCACTTCGCCGCCGGGGGAATCCACTTTCAAGATGACGGCTTTCACGCGCTTGTCATTGGCCGCGCGGTCGAGTTGCGCCTTGATCAAGTCCACGAGGTTGTTCCCGCTGCCGTTGAATTCGTGGCTGCTGATGGTACCATCCACCGAGATAACTGCGATTTTGTCCGCCGACTTGTTGTTTTCCAGAACAAATTCTTCCAGCTTCGGTCCGGCGTCGCGCCCGGAGCCAAACGATTCCGAATGCAAGCCGGTGCGGAATGACAGCGCGCTGCCGACGAGTTGGGCCAGATTGCCAAACAGGCTGAACGCCAGCGCCACCAGGAGCACGATCGCAAAAATCATCCAGCCATGGCTTTTGCGCGGCGGCGGGAGCGGGGCGATGAACGGCGGCGGCGTGAAGGGCGGGGAGATTGGCGGTATATCCATAGCGGGACGCAAGCTAGCGCATAGCGGGCAGGGCGGCAAGTGCGGAGGGTTTGATGCTAAGCGATTATCTCGCTCGGAAAATTGACACCGTCGCCCGGCCTCTTTAGGCTTTCCCGATGTCACGATTGCCGTTTGAACTCTTCCTGGCGCTGCGTTATCTGCGGCCCAAACGGACTTTTGTTTCCATCATCACATTGATTTCCATTCTCGGGGTCGCGCTCGGGGTGGCGGTGCTCATCATCGTGATCAGCGTGATGAGCGGCTTTGACCATGATTTGCGTGAAAAAATTCTTGGCTTCAACGCGCACCTCACCGTTTCGCAGGCGGGCAGCACCATGAAAAACTACTCCGCCGTCGCCGCGGCCGTGGCCCGGAATCCCAAAGTGAAAGGCGTTTCGCCTTTTGTCTTCGGCCCGGTGCTTGTCGAAACGGCGGGCGACACGAACCGGCCGGCCTTGCAGGACGCGCCGATGTTGCGCGGTATTGACCCGGCCACGGAAGGCAGGGTCAGCAATTTGCCGAATGAAATCATCGCGGGGAAATTTGACTTGAGCGGGCGCGGCTTGATTGTCGGCGTGGACTTTGCGAACAATCTGCGCCTGCAGGTCGGCGATCGCCTTTCCATTTATTCCGCGCGTCAGATCAAAAAAATGAGGGCCGCGCACGACAAAAAGCAGGACGAGGCCATTCTGCCCGACGAATACGAGGTGCGCGGCATCTTTGACGCCGGTTATTACGAATATAATGCCCGCGTCGTCATGACCTCGCTCGATAACGCGCAGGATTTATACGACCTGAACGATGCGGTGCATGGTCTGTTCGTGGTGCTTAACGATCCGTATCAAGCCGGGGTGGCGAAAAAAGAACTGCTGGTCAAGTTCGGCGACAATTATTCCGTGACGACCTGGATGGAGCAAAGCTCCGGCATTCTCAATGCGCTGATTGTTGAAAAAAATGTCATGTTCTACCTGCTCTTTTTCATCGTCCTCGTCGCCGCGCTCTGCATCCTGAGCGCGCAAATCACCTTTGTCATCCAGAAGACGCGCGAAATCGGCATGCTCAAGGCGCTCGGCGCGTCGAAGCTGCAAATCTCCGGCATCTTCCTCGGCCAGAGCGCCATCATCGGCGTCATTGGCGTGGCGTCCGGTTACGGCTTGGGCATGCTCGCCGTCACTTATCGGAATGAATTTCTGCACTTCATGCGCGCCGCCACCGGCTGGGAATTGTTCCCCGCCTCCGTCTATGGCTTTGGTGAACTGCCCGCGCTCATCACCCCCGGCGATGTGGCGATTATCTGTGTCAGTTCGTTCGTGATTTGCATTCTTGGCGGTCTGCTGCCCGCCATCCGTGCCGGCGGCCTGAAACCCGTGGAGGCGCTGCGTTATGAGTAAAATTGGGAACATCGAACATTCAACATTCAACGCCCAACCTTCAATGAGCTGCCGCGCCGCGCTGCCTTGGATGGTGGAGGCTGAAGGTTGGATGTTGAATATTTTTTCTACCGGAGGCCGGCGATGAGCGAAATTCTATTATCCGCACGCGGTCTCAGAAAAACTTACGTCATGGGCAAGCGCTCGCTGGAAGTGCTGCGCGGGGTGGACGTGGAGATTGCGCGGGGCGATTTCGTGGCTTTGCGCGGCGCGTCCGGCACCGGCAAAAGCACGCTGCTGCATCTCATCGGCGGTCTCGACACGCCGAATGGCGGGGAAATCATTTTTGCCGGGCAAAATGTCTCGCGGTTTTCGGAAGGCGAATTAACGCGCTTCCGCAACCGCCGCGTCGGCTTTGTATTTCAGGCCTATCATTTGCTGCCGGAACTGACGGCGTTGGAAAATGTCTGTCTGCCCGCCCGCATCGCCCGGATTTCCACCGGCAATGCCGCGCAGCGGGCCGGGGAACTGCTCGCGCGCGTCGGCTTGCGCGACCGGCTGGATCACAAGCCCTCCGAGCTTTCCGGCGGCGAGCAGCAGCGCGTCGCCATTGCCCGTGCGCTCATCAACGAACCTGAGCTCCTGCTCGCAGACGAGCCGACGGGCAATCTTGATTCCAAAATCGGTGCCGAGATCATGGAATTGCTCCAATCGCTCCGCTCGGAAAAACAGATGACGCTGGTCATAGCCACGCACGACGCGAAAGTCGCCGCCGCCGCGCCGCGTGTGATTCAACTGGTGGATGGCATGATTCAAATTTAGAATTGCGACCTTTGAATTTCGTTTTATGTGCCGCGCATCCATTATTCGTAATTTGTCACGACCATGAGCCGCGATTTCTGGGAAAACCGTTATCAAACCGGCGATATGCCTTGGGAAAAAGGTGCGCCGTCGCCCGGGCTAGTGGATTTTCTTGCCGCGCACCCCGACTTGTCGCGCGGCACGGTCTGCGTTCCCGGTTGCGGCAGTGGTCATGATGTTCGCGCTTTTGCCGCCGCCGGTTTCACCGCCTGCGGTTTTGATATTGCGCCCAGTGCGATGGTTCACGCTGAGGAAAAAACCAAAAGCACCGGCCTTGCGGCTGGTTTTGCGCTGGCTGATTTTCTGCATGACGAGCCGCCGCAGCCGTTCGACTGGGTGTTCGAACACACGTTGTTTTGCGCCATCCCGCCGGCGGAACGCGATGCTTATGTTCGCGCGGTGCTGCGCTGGCTGAAGCCGGGAGGATTTTATCTGGCCGTGAATTACCTGATTGTGGATGAGGAAACCGGTCCGCCGTTTCCCACCACGCCGTCGGAACAAAGGGCACGCTTCTCGCCGCACTTTGAATTGCTGGCCGACTGGATGCCGCGCTCGTATCCCAATCGCGAGGGAAAAGAGTGGATGTTCTGGTGGCGCCGGATCGTGTGATATCGATGGTGGATCGGTGGGCCGAATTATCTCTTTGCTAGATTGAAAATTTCTTAAATCTCCGCCAATTCCTTGCGTCGCCATTAGGGCTTTCATCGCCACATATAAAAATGTCCGGTGGCAGACGCCAAGGAGGTGGGGGTGAGGAACCCCGCTGAAGAAACGTTCTGCCACCGGACTCTGCTCTTATATCGCACAGCCGGCCCTAAATACCTAACCCTCCTTTGTCATTTCATTTACTTTGCTTGTTATCTATACAATCGCAACTTACTGGTGATGATACTTTATTTCTTCGTCGCCATGCCAGATATCGGACGAGATTCGACCTCCCAAGGGTGGAAAAGCGGAAAGCGCAGAACCGGCCGGAGGACGTTCTGAAAGTGGATGCCGACGAGGATGGTGTTGGCGTTGATGACGCGGCGGATTGCTTGCGGTATCTGGAGGCGACAAAAGCAAGGTCTGGCAGGATTGTTAGGATACGAGGATTTTAACGTCGCAGATCACAGACCCCGCGCCAGCAACGCCGCGATTGGAACAGCGACGTCATCGCGGGGTTCTGTGCGTCTGCTTTGTTAGTCCTTTGTTTCATGCCGCGATTACGCCGAAAGCCAGTATGGCCAGGGCCGCCGAGAGAAACAAACTGGCCGCGAGCAGTTGTCGCCAAAGCGCACTTCGCCAGCTTAATGCAAAAACCAAGGCGATGAAACACACGGTGAACGAGGCCAAGCCGCACCGGACTTGAAACATGGTGAGGTCTCGCGGGACAAGCTTAAAGTAGAAAGCAGTAATATACCATGGCGCAACCCCGGATAAAATCGGCCAACTCAGCCATTCGTGCCTGCAGTGATCGCAATGCCTGAACAACTGAACCAGCAGGCAGGTTGCCAGGAACGGCAACTCCACAGCAGCAGCAGCCAAGCTCAGCATGATGGCAGGCTTCAATGGTTGTGAACGGTGCATGATGGCTCTTTAGGACTAACAGTAATATTCACCCAAACTTAGTTTCGCATATTGAGCGGTGGCTTTGGGGTTCATGCGGCAATCTTTAGCCCGAATCCGTAACAGGGCAATCTTATTTTCAACGCCTTGGCGCAGTCCCCCTTGGAGATGGAAGTGAGACGAGCATTGGGGGATGGGCGGGGGCAATTGAGGGCAGCAGTCGGGTGGGTGCGGAGCTGCACCGGCCATCACCGAGCATCATAGCCGAAGCCCGAATGTCAGCCCGGGAACTCGTCGCTCTGCCACTCCGTAACGAATGACGTTTGATAATATCCAGAACCCAGCTAGAATCTTTTATCATGCTTGAAGATCGCGACTACATGAGACAGCCGGAGTTTGGTGATGCACGCTGGACGCCACGCTTTCAGTTGCGCTGGTCGTGGACGGTGCTGCTGCTGTCGGTTTATGTGATTGTGTTTGTCGCTGAACTCGCCGCCGCCAAATTTGCGCCGCATAGTCATTTTTTCTCCTATCTGGCTTTGAGCAAGGAAGGCTTGGAACGAGGTTATGTCTGGCAGCTGGTGACCTATCAATTCATGCATGCCGGCTGGCTGCACCTGCTACTGAACTGCTGGGCGATTTTTATTTTCGGCCGGGAACTCGAAGCTTTGCTGGGCGAGAGGAAGTTCCTCGCGCTGATGTTTTCCAGCGGCATCGTCGGTGGCATTTTTCAAGTGCTGGTTGCGTTGCTGTGGCCGGATCTGTTCGGCGGCGCGGTGGTCGGCGCTTCAGCTTGCGCGTTCGGGTTGGTCGCGGCATTTGCACTGATTTTTCCCGAGCGCGAGCTGACGATGCTGGTTTTCTTTGTCATCCCCGTGAATCTGCGGGCCAAAACCCTGCTGCTCGTCTCGGCAGTTCTCGCGGTGACGGGGATTGTTTTCCTCTGGGATAACGTTGCCAACGCCGCGCATCTGGGCGGCATGGCGATGGGCTGGTTTTTTGTGCAAAGAATCATGCGGGGCAGGGGGGCGCGACTGGAGGGAGCCTTCCCGATCTTTCCGATCCGCGAGACTGATCAATCGCCATCCCGACCGGTTGAAAAGACCCCGGCGGAAATCGTGGCCGACGAGGTGGACCCGATTCTCGACAAGATTTCCGCGCACGGCATCCAAAGCCTGACGGCGCGCGAGCGGGAGATCCTTGAGTCGGCGCGGCGCAGAATGGCCGGGCGGTGAACGGTCAGCTTGAAAGCTGGCTTTGTTTCACAAGGATTTTAACCAGCGTTTGTAATCGTCCAGATTGAAAGGACGAGGACCGGCTAGATAATGATTGTGAAACTTCTGATTTCCAACCGTCCATTCAATCAGCCACATCGCCGGTTTGCTGGCTTGAGGAATAAAACCGACCTCCGCCCGACCATTGCGATCGACATGATAATTTGATTCAAAAATGGTTTGGCGACTGTCCGCATCCCGGATGACAACATGACCGCTCGCTTCGGCCAGGGTGTCATTCACGATCACCAATGGCTGACGACCGGCTTCCGGTTCACCGCACATCGCGCAAACATCGGTTTGCACCCGTTTGATATATTGATAGGCCAGTTTCTTGCGGTCGTAGTAATCAACAATCGCGTCGGAAATAACCGGCCAGCAGTCCCGTAGATTCCACCACAAAATGCCGGTGCGCTGCCATTTGCGCATCCGGGACAACTCGATGAAAAACTTGTCCGCCTCAGCCTGACTGATTTGCGAAGCGAGGATGAAATCATCGAGATTCTCCGGCACCGCACCAAACAAGACTGCGGTTTGTTTGGCCATGAGCGGAATCCGGTAATTATACCCGGTTTCGCCCGGCAGCGGCCGAACGGCATGGGTGAGCCATTGCTCGTTGTTTTGCCAGGGCCACACGAAGCCCGGTTCCATCATCTGCTCCAAACTGCGTCGGTCGGGGCAACCATGATAACCCGTTTCGCTGACGAAATGCGCGGGTGAGGAAGTGTAAAATTTACCTTTGAAGTCATCCCGAGGACCCCACAAATGATCTTCCGGTCTGTTCTCACTTCGGTTGCCCGCCTTGATCAATTCCGGACTGTAATAAGGCGAACTGGGCAAATAATCACGAATGGGATCAAACTGGCGGACTGCTTCGGGCAAGACCTGACGGCTTAACCGGTCAGTGTTGGGATCGAGCGGGCAGCCAAACCAGCCGGTGTAAGCCTGATCAATCTCGTTATTGCCGGCCCACAAGGCGAGACTGGGATGATTGCGTAATTTCCGCACCACCGCCGCGGCTTCGCCCCGCATCTCGGCGGCAAAAGCGTCGGTCTGCGGATAGATGGCGCAGGCCAGCGCAAAATCCTGCCAGACCATCAAGCCGCGTTGATCGCATAATTCAAAGAAGTCGTGGTCTTCATAGACGTTGCCGCCCCAGCAACGGAGCATGTTGCAATTCAGATCCACGAGCATGTCAAAAGCAGCCGGCAGGTGCTGCTTGTCCCGGCTATGGAGGCTGTCGAGCGGCACCCAATTGCTCCCTTTCACGAAAATCTTTTCGCCATTGACCACAAAAACAAATTCGCCGGGCTTTTCCGGGGTGGTGATATCCGAGCGCACCAGCTTGATGGTGCGGATACCGACCCGTTGATGCCTGGTATCCAGAACCTTGCCATCGCCATTCAAAAGTTCGAGGCGCAGATCGTAAAGCGGTTGTTTGCCATAACCCCGCGGCCACCATAAATCAGGGCGTGTCACATCCAATTTTTGGCGATCATGGGAACCGAACACCGGGAATGTCTTTTGCAAGATTTTTTGGCCGTCGCGTTCTAAGGATAAGCGAACCTCCCAGCGGTCTATCGCGAAACCGTCCGTCGCAAAATCCCAATCCACCAAGACTTGCGCTTTTTGGCGGTTGGAATCCAAGCGCAGAGTTGTGAAATAAACATCGGTCAGCCGGGTGGAGGGGATCAATTCCAAACGCACGCTTCGCCACAGGCCGGCCGACACGATTCGCGGTGATATATCCCAGCCATACATATGCGGGGCCTTGCGAATAGAAAGTGATTCCCAATTTGCGGCAAATGCACCTTCCAGTGCTGTTGGCTGATGCTGGCGTCCCGCGAGCACGGCGGAATCGAGCCGGACGACCAGTTCGTTTTCACCGCCATCACTGCGTAAGAAGTCAGTAACATCAAAACGGTGGGCTATGAACATATTATGGGTTTGCCCGATTTCTCGCCCATTGAAGAAAATTGTGCCGAGGCAATCAATGCCTTCAAAAACAAGTTCGACACGATTGTTGGCCGGTCGTTTTGGGGTGGGAAATTTCCGCTGATACCACCACTGGTTGTCTTCCAACTCACGCAGCCGATAGATATTGGTTCCGACCGACAACTCCGGCAACACGCCGGTCTTCATCAGATCCAATTCGACATTGCCCGGCACCGTCGCCTCGATCGCCGGCCACCCGGCCCGGGCCAGATCCGTCGGCGAGCGCAGCCCATCAGTCCGTTGTGGCCCGTAGCTCAATCGCCAGATTCCATCCAATGAAATTGTTTGCCGCTCGACGCCTTCCTGCCAGCCGCCAAAACAGGCGACGCCAAAACCGAAAACCGCAGCCAGTGAAATGATGGTTCGCCAGATTCTTTTCATGTTTGAATTTTGGAAATGATTTAAAACCTCTGGGAGCTTTTGGTTGTTTCGTTTTATGCTATGATCATTTCCGGACTCGTGCAATGTCCGGTTGCCGATGCCGCTTCGCCGCACCGCTTTGCCATCTCGATTTATTTAAGATTTCAACGATTCGATGATTCGTTTAATCTGGCTCCATGATTACGCGCTATTCGCGCCCCGAAATGCGGGCGATTTGGACCGACGAAAACAAACTTAAGATCTGGCTCCAGATTGAACTCCTCGCCAGCGAAGCGCTGGTGAAGGAAGGCGTCGTCCCTGCCAAGGATTTCAAAAAGATCAAAGCCGGCTGCGATAAATGGTTTGTCGATCTCCCCGGGCTGGTCGCCCGCCAGAGGGAACTCGAAAAAGTTCTCAACCACGATGTCATTGGCTTCACCACCGCCGTCGCCGAGGCCATCAATGACAATGCCAGCCGCTGGTTTCACTTCGGCCTCACCAGCAGCGACGTGGGTGACACTTGCTACGCCGTGCAGATGATGCAGAGCGCGGACATCCTTATCGCCGATGTGAAAGCGGTGCTGCCTGTCATCGCCCGCCGCGCGAAGGAACACAAGTTCACGCCCTGCATGGGTCGCAGTCACGGCATCCACGGCGAACCCACGACCTTCGGCCTCAAGCTCGCGTTGATGTATGACGAATTCAAACGCGCCCTCCGTCGGCTTGAAGCCGTGCGCGATGTCGTGGCGGTTGGCAAACTCTCCGGCGCTGTCGGCACGAGCGCACACCTGTCGCCGCGCGTCGAGGCTTACGTTTGCAAGCAACTCGGCATACAACCCGCGCCCATCGCCACGCAGGTGGTGCAGCGCGATATACATGCCGAATTTCAGCTCGCGATGGCGCTCGTCGGCGCAAGCATCGAACGATGGGCGGTGGAGTTCCGCCATTTGCAACGCACTGAAGTCCTTGAAGCCGAAGAACCGTTCACCAAAGGCCAGAAAGGCAGCAGTGCCATGCCGCACAAGCGCAACCCCATCACCTGGGAAAGACTCACCGGCCTCGCCCGCGTCCTGCGCGGCAACGCGATGGCGTCGCTGGAAAACGTCGCCCTCTGGCACGAGCGCGATATCAGTCACAGCAGCGTTGAGCGCATCATTTTCCCCGATAGTTGCACACTGCTCGATTACATGTTCGGCCTGCTCACGCGCCTGATGGACGGCATCGTCGTCTATCCCGCGAACATGAAGAAGAACCTCGGTCTTTCGCTTGGGATGTGGAACAGCCAGACCATCCTCCTCGCGCTCATCAAGAAAGGTCTCACCCGCGAAGCCGCCTACAAGATTTGCCAGGACGCCGCGATGAAGACCTGGGAAGTCAAACACGCCGGCCGCGACGACGCGGATTTTGTCGAGCAGCTCAAACTGGATACCCAAGTGCAAAAGCTGTTCAAGAAAGGCGAACTCGAAGCGCTCTGCTCGCTGGATTTCCACTTCAAGGAAGTGAACAACCGGTTTAAGAAACTCGGGCTGTGACCATGCCGAAAGATAGGACCCAGAAGACCAATCCGACGAAAAAAGCTGGCACGAGCCATCCGTCGTCTCAGCCCTCCGCGTCCTATCCAGGCTTCATCCCGCCACATGGCGGCTACGAAAACCTCCTCGCCTACCGGAAATCCCAGATCATCTATGATGCCACGGTCCGCTTCTGCGACCGCTTCATTGACAAGCGCTCGCGCACGCACGACCAGATGGTTCAGGCGGGGCGCAGCGGCAATAAAAACATCGCCGAGGGCAGTCAGGTTTCCGGCACCTCCAAAGAAAGCGAGATCAAGCTCACCAACGTGGCGCGCGGCAGCTTGGAAGAACTCCTCGGCGATTAACGCGATTACCTCCGGCAGCGTGGCTTTAGCCAATGGGACAAAAACAGCCGCGAAGCCCTTTACGTCCGCAAGCTAGGCTCAACGAATGATGAGTCGTATGAGCTGTATCGATCCTTTATCGAAACGCGCCCGCCCGAAGTCGTGGCGAACATCCTCATCTGCCTGATCCACCAGGCCAACTACCTGCTCGACCAACAACTCAAAAAGCTTGAACAGGATTTTCTCAAGGAAGGCGGCCTCCGCGAACGCATGACCCGGGCCCGCCTTAAGGTTCGCGCCAAAGGTTCAGGCCAGGGGCAACACTGAAGAAAAGAGGCTTGTGAATTGACGTTGTCAATTTCCTGGCGATACCACCGATTGTCACTTCACCCACGCGCTGACGGGCTGGCTCCACGGGCCGGTGCCGTGGGCGTTCACAGCGCAGACGCGGAACCAGTGTTTCTTCTCGCTCGCGAGCCCGGTCACTTCGCAGCTTTGTTTGGTGGATGATTTCACCTGTTTCCAGCCGGTGCGGGCGGTGGCATCGGTGGTCGCTTCCACGAAAAAAACACACCGGCGCACGGAGCGTTGCCACCGTAACGGCACGCGGCCTTCAAAGTCGGTCGGGAGCACCCGCAGATTGCCCGGCGCGGACGGCAGGCCGACCGGCTGCTTGTCGCGCACCACGCCGAGGCCGGCGGCGAGCATGGCGGCGGCATTGCCGTTGGCGAGGATGGCCAGCAGTCCGGCGTTGGCGTCGGCACTGTTCCGCGCTTGCCCCAGGGTTTCGTTGCGGCGGGACAAGGCGGCCTTGAGGGCGAACTTCAATCGCTCGACTTCCAAATGGGATGCCTCGGCGTCCGCCAGTCGTCCGGCGAGGTTGAACGGCGTGAAATGATGGCGATGTTCCTCGGGCACGTTCGCCGCGCCCTCGGCCACGCGCCGGCAGATGGCGAGCTGTTCGGAGACGGTGCGGTTGCCGAAATTGAGTTTGTGTCGCTTCATAAGTTGCGGCGGTGGCGCGTGGCGGAACGGCCATTATTCAAGGAAATATTGCAAAAACATAGCATCTTTATGGCAATAAACAATTTTTATTGCCATAAGATCAAAGCCGAATGGTCACTCGGCTTCGAATTGTAGCTATTGGATGAAGTTTTATTGTCACAGCACGATGGGGAATGGTCACAAAACGGTTTATTGAAGCTAGATGACGATGTTTTCAAGCTTGAGAACACCGTCCTAAGGCTTGAAAACTTCATCCGTAAGCCTGAGAACATTGTGCAAATGGACATATTTATGGATTATTGCCATCAAAACATGGTTCACAGGCAATCGGACGACGTGGAATAGTCTTTCCACGAAGCACAACGACCTTTACTCAACGCCGGAAAGCCTTCGGACAACAGTGGATGATTGCCGCCAGTTGCGGAATGGTGATGCAATTTCTCCGGCAGGCGTTTTCCCGTCGTTCCATGGCCTTCCGCCGGAATTTTTATCGAATTCAATCCAGCGGGATATTAATCTTCCGCCATGGACTATTCACCCGCCGTCACGCGCTACGATGACAAAACGTTTTACCGCCGTTGTGGTCGTTCGGGGCTGAAGCTGCCGCTGATCTCGCTCGGGCTCTGGCATAATTTCGGGGCGAAGGATTCTTATGACAATGCCCGCGCCATTGCCCGGCGGGCATTCGACCTCGGCATCACCTGTTTTGACCTGGCGAATAATTATGGCCCCCCGGACGGGGCGGCAGAGACCACCTTTGGCAGGATTCTGCGCGACGACCTGCGCCCGTGGCGCGATGAAATGATTATCACGACGAAGGCGGGATATTATATGTGGCCGGGGCCTTACGGGGAATGGGGCTCCCGCAAATACCTTCTGGCATCGCTGGACCAATCGCTCCAGCGGATGGGGCTGGAGTATGTGGATATTTTTTATTCGCATCGCCTCGACCCCGAGACCCCGCTCGAAGAAACCTTGGGCGCCGTCGCCCACGCGGTGAAGAGCGGCAAGGCGTTGTATGCGGGCATCTCCAATTATCCGGCCGCCGAAGCAGCGCGCGCAGCGAAGATTCTGCGCGAGCTGGGCGCGCCATGCCTCATTCATCAGGCGCGTTACTCCATGCTGGATCGCTGGGTGGAACCGCAGCTGCTGGCGACGCTCGAAGCCGAAGGCATCGGCGCCACGGTGTTCTCGCCGCTGGCCAAAGGGATATTGACCGACCGCTATTTCAAGGGCATCCCGGCCGATTCGCGCGCGGGTCATGATCCACGGTTTCTCCGTCCCGCTGACATCACCGACGCGGTGCTTGCCAAGACGAAAAAGCTGAACGACCTTGCATCCTCGCGTCGGCAGACGCTGGCACAGATGGCACTGGCATGGGTGCTGCGGCATCAGGTGGTGACGAGCGCGCTCATCGGCGCGAGCAAAGTGTCGCAGGTGGATGATTGCGTGGGCGCGGTGAAAAACCTGAATTTCACCCCCGAAGAACTGGCGCTGATCGAAAAGATTCTGGCGGATTAAGTTTTTAATTTCCGCAGGGCAGGGGCGGTGTTTCCGCGAAAGGCGGTCAGAAAATAACCGAGCACGATGGCAACGGTTACGGATAATCCCCCCCAAAAAATCATCCAGTTTGTGCCGCTGGATTTGGTGCAGGAGTCAAACCACCATCCGCTCCCGAGGTAGCCGATCAGGTTGCCTACGCCGCCGTTCATCAAGGTCAGCAGCGCCTGGGCCCGCGAACGCCAGGCGGGGTTGATCTGCTGGTCGAGATAAATTTGTGCGGTGATAAACACCAGAACGAACGACGCGCCATGCAAGGTGATGCCCAGCAGCAGGGAGTTTTCCGTATTGAACGCGCTCAACGCAAACCGCGCCACGCCGAAGCCGAGGCCGCAGGCAAAAATCCATTTCAGCCGCCAGTTCAACAACAGCCAGCCCAGGCTGAACATGGCGATGATTTCGGTGACTTGTCCCAGGCTCATCCATGCGCTGGTGTGTGCGAAGCCAAGGTCATGCAGGTGGGTCGGCGCATACGGATAAAACGCGCAAAGCGGAATATTGAACAGGGTGGTGGTGATAAAGACCACGCGGGTGTTGCGATCTTTGAGCAGCGTGAGCGCATCAAGGCCGAGGCGTTCGCGCCAGGATAGGTGTTCGGCGGAGGCGGGGACCTTGAGTGTCGGCAGAAAAAATGTGAACGCGGCGACCAGCAGCCAGACCACGGCGCCCAGATAACCAGCCAGTCCCGAGCGATCAAGGTTCAGCGCGCTGATCAGAATTGCGCCGCATACCCAGCCCAAGGTGGCCATGGACCGGATCGGGCCGAATTCCTTTTTGGCGTCATCCAGTCGCGCCAGCACCAGCGCCGTCGAGATGCTAAACATGGGCGCGTAGGCGAGATAAAAAATCTGGATCAGGCCCAGGACGAGCCAGGCGTTCCAGTTGAAATTGAGCGCAGTGCTGATGATGGCCATGAGCGCGGCGGAGGCGATGGCGAGGCCCCGCAGGACTTTGGCGGGCGGCACATGGCGGTCGGCCATCGCACCGAAAATAAGCGGCGAAATGAAAGCGGCGACGGCGGAGGCGGCAAAGGCAAAAGGCTTGATGGCTTGCAAACCATGGGCGTCGATAATGGTGCCCAGCGGGACAAACCAGATTCCCATAGCCGCCGCCTGGATGAAGAACAAAATCATCAGCTCGGCGTATTCGGCTTTGCGGAGCGTCGTCAGCATCTCAGTCCAGCTTTTCCGCCACGCGTTGGATGCTTACGGCTTTGCCGCTGGCATCATCAATACGGATAAGCGCACCGTGCAATTTGATGTTGTTTCTGGCCACGTCAAACCGCTGCGGCATGCCGGTCAGAAACTTTTTCAACACCGGCTCGATTTCGCGGCCCAGGCAGCCGTCATGCGGGCCGGTGAAACCGGCATCGCTCAAATAGGCCGTGCCGTTGGGAAGGATCTGTTCATCAGCGGTCTGCACATGGGTGTGGGTGCCGACCACCGCGCTGATGCGGCCATCGAGAAAACGCCCGAAGGCGATTTTCTCCGACGTGGCTTCGCCGTGGAAATCCACGAAAATGATTTTCGTCTGTTCCCGCAGCCGGTTCACCTCGGATTCCGCGGTGGTGAACGGGTTTTCCATCGGTTGCATGAACACGCGGCCTTGCACGTTCATCACGCCGACAGGCGGCAGGTTGCGGACCTGAAAAACATGTGCGCCGCGCCCCGGCACAGTTGGCGGATAATTGAGCGGGCGCAGGAAACGCGGCTCACTGTAAAGCAGGTCCTGCACAGTTTTCTGATCCCACAAATGATCGCCGCTGGTGATGGCGTCCACGCCGGCGGAAAAGAGTTCACCGGCGATCTGCGGTGTGATGCCATTGCCGCCGGCGGAGTTTTCGCCATTGGCGATGACGAAATCCAGCGCGTGTTCGTCGCGCAGGCGGGGCAGAATGGTTTGCACCGCCTTGCGTCCGGGTTCGCCCACGATGTCGCCAATGAAGAGAATTTTCACCGGCAAAATTTAACCGCGAAAGACACGAAAGACACGAAAAGAAATCAAAGACAGAAAGCCAGCGCGGCGATCACGGCAGCAATGAACCAGAGGAGCAACACCGCCCGGGTTGGATTCAAGCCGACACGGGTGAGCCGGTGGGAGAGATGGTTCGTATCGCCAATCCAGAACGGCTTCCGGTTCAATGTGCGGAACAGGCTGACTTGCGCCAGGTCGAGCAGGGGGACGGCCAGCACCAGGAGCGGCGCAAGCACGGCAAAGGGACGCGGCTCCTGTTTGGTATAAAAGTGCGGCAGAATTGCCATCACCGCGAGCAGATAGCCGACGAGATGGCTGCCGGCGTCACCAAGAAACGCGCGGGCATGGGGAAAATTCCATGGCAGAAATCCCACCAGCGACCCACACATGAGAAAGCCCGTGACGGCCACGAGATATTGGCCTTTGGCGGCGGCGATGAGCGCGAAGAAAAATGCGGCCAGTGCGCCCAGTCCGGCGCAGAGACCGTTCATGTTGTCCATGAAGTTGAAGGCGTTGATGACAGTGAGAATCCAGAGCACCGTGACCGCATAACTGAAGAGGTCACTGTGGATAAACAGCGTGATGCGCTTGCAGGCCGCCGCCACGGCCACGGCAATCAAGATTTGTCCGATGAATTTCGGCAGCGCCTTCAACTCATGCCGATCATCCAGCCAGCCAAGAATCGCAATGGCCACAGCGCCGAGCGCGAGCACGGCGAGTTCGACGGCGCGGCGGTCAATGCCGTGGACAATCAGTCCGGCGGAAGAAATCTTTAAAACGCCAAACTTTAGCAGTATCGCTCCGGCAGCGAGCGGCAGCAGAATTCCCGTCAGCACGGCAAATCCGCCGGCGAGCGGGACGGGGGTACTGTGGATTTTGCGATGGCCGGGGTCGTCCACAAGGTTCGTGCGCAGACACCACTTCCGCCAGAGCGGCAGCGCAAGCATCGAGGTGCCACAGGCCCCCAGAAACGCGGCTAAGAATAAGTTAAATGGAAAGATCACACGCGGATGCCGCGCCGGGCGGCCAGTTGCTGATAGACATCATATTGAGCGTCCACCATTTTTTCGACAGAGAAGTTCTCCCTGACAAATTGCCGGCCACAGGCTCCCAGTCTTCCTCGCAGTGCGTTATCGCGGGCGAGTTGAAGCAGTCGCCGGGCGGCCGCATCAGTGTCACCGGTGCGAATCAAGAAGCCGGTTTCGTTTTCCCGGCAGATCTCAGCCGCGCCGTCGAAATCATAGGCGACAACCGGTTTGCCGGCGGCTAGCGCCTGCGGAAGCGCGCGCGACAAGGCTTCGCGATATGAAAGATGCGCGACACAATCCATGATACCAACGAGGCGGGCGACTTCCCCGGGTGGAACAAGCCCGGTAAAAACAACTTTACCATCAAGACCGAGCGCGTGGATTTGATTTTTAACCTTACCTTGTAGAGCCCCGTCACCAACGAAGAGCAACCGGGCGTCTGGCACCTGGGGCAGGATTTTTGCGAAGGCGGCCACCAAATCAGCATGGCCTTTGAGTTTAAAAATGCGGGCAATTTTGCCGATAACAAAATGATGAGCGCCTAAACCAAGCTGCTGGCGCAATCCCAAGTCGTTAGTCGCAGCCAGGAACGGATTCAGCTCAAAGCCGCTGAAAACACGGGTAAACATTTCGGGTCGTCCGATGCCGGCGGCAAGATATAGATTTGTCATGGCATCAGCGGAGCAAAAGAAATGATCGGTGACGCGGGCGGCAAATTTCTCGGCGGCGGTGAATACGAAGTTGGCAAGCGCGCCTTGAAACGGGCCGAACGAGGGGCCGTGAATATGATGAATGATGATCGGCACACCGGCGCGTTTCGCGGCCAGGCGGCCTAGAATACCCGCTTTGCCGCTATGGGTATGAACAATATCCGGTTTCTGTTCACGCAGGAGACTTTCGAGTTTGCGGAGCGTGATAAAATCCTTCAGCGGATGAATCGGGCGGACAAGTTCCGGGATGATGGTGAAATCTCTGGCTGAAGCGTCGGAAAATATATCGCGGGCAATTCCTTCCAACGAGCCTTCCGGACCGATGGCCGGGCCGGAAACGAGTTTCACTTCGAGGCCGGGCTTCCGTAGCAAGCCGCGGATGGTGGCGAGAGTGTTTTCCTGCGCGCCGCCGACGACCAACCGGGTAATGATGTGGGTGACGCGCATGGCGTCGTCATTTGCCACGCAATTGCGTCAGGCGTTCGCGGACGGTTTTTGATTCGATGGAATTGGTCGGGGCATTAGCGAGGTAAAGCTGGTAATTGCGGATGGCTTCGTTCGTAGCGTGCTGCCGCCAGGCTACTTCCGCGAGACCAAAGGCAACCTGATATGAATTAGTGTAAGCGGATAGCAATTTCGCGTAGTCGTCCCGCGCCTCATTCAGGCGGTCGCTTTGGAGATAAGCGAGGGCACGGTTGAAGCGGGCGGTGGGATCGTTGGTGGATATTTCCAGAACACGGGTCAAGGCGGTGATGGCCTGGGGATATGCTTTGAGCTGGATGTTGGCGTAGCCTTTGCCAAAAAGCCATTGCGGCGCGTCGGGTGCCTGGGCAAGTTTGCGGTCAATGACGCGGAGGGCATTGGTGTAGAGACCGCGCATGAAATATGCCTGCGTGGCAGCCGTGAGGAGATTATCGTCGTCCGGATGCCGGTTAATTTCGGCTTCGAGAATTTCGACACCGCGCGACAAATTGTTTTTTTGAAAATTCGCGGCGGAGGCGAGGATGTTTGGCTGGGTGGAATTTTTTTCGGTCAGGCCAAAGCGGCGCAGGTCGGCGAGCGGATCGTGAAGAGCTTCCAGCGCAAGGTCTGGCATCCGGTTAAACAGGTAAAGCTGGGCGAGCCAGAGCCGGGTAGGGAGATTGTTGGTCGAGAGCTGCCGGACACGATTGAAGGGGGCAATAGCCTGACGAATCAAGCCGCCGCGCACGAGCAGGACACCGTTTTGGAAGCAGAAACTAGTTTCGTCAAACGGACCGTTGGCGTTTAGCACCTGGTTCCAATCGCGATAGCGCCCAAACTGGTCGGCGGTGACTTCGGAAATATTCACCACTTCAGCGGAACCGGCGCGGAGGTTTTTATTGAAGGCAAGGTTGATGGTGGCGGTCACATTTTCCGGATTCAAATTGAAGGCGGTGTTAAAAGCGGTTGCCGCCAAATCAAGCTGGCCGGCGCGTTGCAGTTGGACGCCCCAAAAATTAAGACTGCGGGAGTAAAAAGTTCCTGCGTAGATCGGATTGGGATTGGGATCGACGGTGGCATGCAGATGCATCAGCACCCAGTCGAAGAAATTGGCGGGGAAGTTGTAATCAGGCGGATTAAGAGCGGTTTTGATGCCGGGAGATACCGACGGAACGGCTTGCGACCAGAAGGATTCATTTTCCGCAATAAGGCTCTTATCCGGCGGCGGCGGCACAAGATTGTTCGTGGGCAAATCGTTCAACCGGTAGATCAAACCGTGTGGCTCCATGTACAACTGTTCAAAATAATAGCCGAAACTAGGGTTCGCGTAGTAAACGGCATTGCTTTTTGTTAGCTGGGTGATCAGGGACAACAAGCCGATTTGATTGACGGCGTTCATTTCTTTGCTTCCGACCAGCAATGGCCATTGTTTGGGAAAGTTTTTGTGCAGATACCGGTGGTAAGGCGGCCAGTTTAAGGATTGGGTGTCGGCCACAACGAATTTCTGCCAGCGCCCCTCGCGAGCCAGCATGGATTGAATCAAAAAAGCACGCAGCGGCTGGTTTTGGTTTGGATTATCGCTATCGCAGAGCAGAATTCCACCCTCACGCGGGAGGCTCTGGGTGGTCAGGCGTGCGTATTTCATCAACGCATCGTCATTCAGACTATGAATGATCGGAGCGTTTTTATAAAACAAGACTGACACAGTCAGTACGCTAAATAAAATGGTGCCGGTGACGATGACAGGGCAAAGCCATTTGAAATTGCCGGAGAAGGCGGGATTCGATCGCGGATTTCGCCGCGTAGGAGCGGTGTATCTTCCGAATACCAACAGGAAATAGCCGCAGTAGGAACCGATGGTCAAGGCGGTGAGATAATACAGCGTCAGGGCAGGGGACCCCAAAGCCAACCCGTGCGGACTGAATGGCGGATCAAACATCACCCAGACGCAGGCGCCGAAAATCACCGCATAAACGAGGTGAAGCATGTTGGCAGCCAATGCGATTCCAATATGGCTCTTGTCGCCAAAACTGGAGCTCCACCGGATAGCAGCAACCAGCAGCGGCAGCAACGTGGTCAGCGACATCAACGCCAGGTTGTAGCGCAGCGTGGTTTGACCAAGACACTTGATAACGTTCCAATCCAGCTGCAAATTGGGACGCAGCGATTCCCAGAACCCGATGGAAAAGTTGGGGTTAAGTTTCGCCAGCATCGGCAACAATAGGAAAAACAACATGCCGGTCAAACCGGCCAGCACCATGCGGACCAGAAATTCCAGGTTGAAAAAATCGAGTTTCCGCAACCAGACCAGGGCGACAATGAACAACGGGAAAAAGGCGATCAGCGCCCAGTTGTCTGACATGCCTGCGCCGTAAATAAATGCGGCGGCGACCAGCCGCCACATTTGCTCGTCCAGGCGATACTCCAACAACAGCCAGACAATGATGGCGAACAGCAACAGTTGAAACGTCTCACCAGAGTAACTGGTGGCGTGTTGCCAGAAACTCAACTGCAATCCTGCGAACAAAACAGCCACCACCGGCGGGACCCAGGCCTGCCATCCGGTCAAAAACACAAAGTCGCTTCGTTCCCGCTGCCGCTCCGCCTCCGTGCGATCGCGTGGCAACAAGGCCACGGATCGCGCCAGAAACCCCAGCGTCGCCGCACCACAAACGGCAGAAAATATATTCAGCGCCAAAGGAATGTGCGCCAGCGGCAGCCAGCGGAAAGGGTATGTGACCAAAAATTGAAGCGGGCCAAAAAATTGCGGCTGCCAGACCCAGCCGGAAACGTTCGCCACCTGGCCAATGCTCTGCACATTCACCCAACGGTTTAAGGTGAAATAATAAAACCCGAACATGATGCCGCCAAGCACCCACGGCAAAATCCGGGGAACAAATTGTTTCCGCGGGTCAATCTGATTTTGTTTTGGCATCGGAATAGTTCAGTTGAAAGCAAGAGTCCTAGTTTGGCAAGTTCAGTTTAGGCGGCGCAAGTCGGCCACGCACTCCACATGTTGAGTCTGGGGAAACATATCCAGCGGCTGCACTTGCGACAGTTTAAAGACATCATCCGCACACAAAATGTTCAAATCCCGCGCCATCGTCGCCGGGTGGCAGGAAACATAAATCACCTGTGCCGGCCTGGCCCGGCGCAAAAGCTCCAACATTTCTGGCTGGCAACCCTTGCGCGGCGGGTCGAGAATCACCGACGTTGGTTCAGCGCTGAATTTCTGTAAAAGCCCAGGCAAAACCTCTTCCACCTTCGCCGCTAAGAAATCACCATTGACAATATTGCGAGTCGTCGCATTTCGTCGGGCGGCGGCGATGGCCAACTGGTCGTATTCCACGCCGACGAACGACTTTACAACACCCGCGGTTTCAATGCTGAAGAAGCCGACGCCGCAATATAAATCAATCAGATGCCGGGCCTCGCCGGCTTGCAAAAATTTTCGCACGGTCTCAACCAGTTGCGGCAACAGGAAAAAATTATTCTGAAAAAATGAATCCTTTGGCACCTCCCAGTTTTCCGGCTGAACGCGCAACACCACCTTGATGCCGCCCTTGTGAGGCGGATGGGCACGAACTTCTGTGATCTGACGGTTCAGTGCCGGTTCGGCGATTTTACATTCGTCTATATCCTCGACGAATTTGTTGTCCGTGCGAATAAAGCCAATTTCCAGTTTTTTAGCAGGTCCATTCCACTGGCTGCGAATCATGATTCGGTTACGGTAACCATAAGGCGAAGGGCAGGGGATTACCGGGGCAACCACCGTCCGAGAAATTTTTCCGATTCGTTCAAATAAATCCGCGATTTGTTTCTGCTTCACGCGCAACTGCCCGGCGTAGGCAAGGTGCTGATATTGGCAACCGCCACAGGTCCCGAAGTAGCGACATTGCGGCTCCACGCGCTCAGGCGATGAAGTTAAGATGCGAAGCAGCCTGGCACGGGCAAAGTTCTTTTTTAACTCGGTAATTTCCACCTCGACAATTTCATCGGTGATGACGAATGGGACGAAAACAACCAATTCGCCATGCCGGCCTACACCTTCACCGCCGAAGGCGGTGTCGATAATGGTTAAAGAAATTTTATCGCCAAGTTTTAGTGACACACTGTAGTTTAGAAATTTTTTGGGGCAGGAAAAAGGTTTTTTACCGAAATGTCAAAACGCCATATGCCTTTTGAGGTCAGAGTTTCATCAGTGTTATCCGTTGATTTTTCTGGATGACATTCAAGCACCAGCCAGTGGCTTTAGAAAACCAGCTCGCCCTTAATTAAAGAGTGCTTATCCGGTTGGTTGACAACTTGGGCGCGGACTGGTTTTTGAAAATAGCCCGGCGCTTCAGCGCTGGGTTTGGCGTTCATCAAACCATCCAAGTCCCGCAGGGACGAAAGAATCTTCTGCCGTCCCTTCGGGACTGGTCGTTTCTCCTCCGCAAACCCCAGCACTAAAGTGCTGGGCTATTGTTGGAAGGTCGTATGGCAAGCAACCGGATAAGCATGTAATTAAAGACACACAATGTTTG
>CAIXUZ010000022.1 GCA_903922735.1 uncultured Verrucomicrobia subdivision 3 bacterium | reverse complement strand
TTGCATGGTTTTCATACGGCCAAATCTAGCCGATACCCTAGGACATCCGCTGTCCATGCGTTTGTTAAGTATACAAGCCCGTGGGCCCTACGGGCTTGTATACTTAACAAACGCAAATTGTTCTAAAATTCCAATGTTTGTAGCGTGAAATTACCGTTTTGGGCGGGCTCATTTACTTCACGCTACGCGGGTGATTTGCCTATTTTTAGCCATGCTTAATCAGTTCTACTTAATAAGTTCTGCTGATTTGCGGCTAGTCTTAAAGTCGTTTCCCATTCCCATCGTTTAGCCAGCATCTCACGCCTGAAAAAAACAGAAATATTCGTTTCCTCTAAACTTGCTCAATCATTTGCATTAGTCACACCCGAGATTGGTCTGATGGTGGCGGGGGGAATGGGTTCCCAAGTCCAGACGTCCCGTGCCTGTAACTTGCCCGGGGACTCTATTTAGTCTGAAATATATACCTATTGCCGTGATGGGTAGGCCCTGGCACACGTGTGACACATGTCCATATATTATTCCGCTGGAATACCTTATGTGGAATCGGCTAAAAAGCGACGATAGGCACTGGAAATCATTAATCGCCTCGTTCTTTCGCAGCACTTTATATTAGTTATACTGTATTCTTGTAATGAGTTGTATTAGCGACGACCGAGAATGGTCTGTAGTTGTAGGGATTCGCCTTTTCCCTCTCTGTGATTCTGATTAAAGGTCCTTTCCAAGTCGGTTTTACGGTTTCCCTTGTCTGCGATATCCCACTGTGCGTGTAGGAGTAATGCCATTAAACCCGCATACGGAGTTCACTGTTTATTTCACCATGTAAAAAAAACTAAAAAATGAAAACACAAATAAAACAAACAAAGTCCAAACAACCCCTCATTATTTATTATTCCCGCCAAATGCATGGCTGGATGCTGGAGAAAAAGTATTCGAACAAAGTATTCGAGAGCCGCCAGGCTATTGAAAGCTTCTGCTTAAGAAAACTGGGCCGCTTGCCAAAAACCAAAACTCCCAGCCTTCCGGAGGAATATCAAACATTGCCACGGAGAAGTGTCTGGACGGGGGCTCCCTGGGATCACAATTTTGCCAACCTTTACTGAAATATGCATAAGTCCAACGATCTACCGTATCCAGATTGTTTTCATGCTGAAAGCGCCGAGGCCTGGCTGGCTTTAGGGCTTCCGGAAGAATCCCTGATAGAACTAGACAAGATTCAACCGGAATACCAAATGCATCCGTTAGTAATTCAATTTAGGAGCCGAAGCTGTCGCCGCACCCGACGTTTTGATCAAGCCCTCACTTTGGCAAGGCAGTTAAAAGCCATTTCTCCGGACGATTATTGGGGTTATTTTAGCGAGAATCTGTGTTTGCGGGATATGCATCGTTTAAACGAAGCATATCAAGTTCTTAAGGAAGCAGTGAAGCATTTCCCTGAAAACGACCTGCTCTGGTATAATCTGGCGTGTGATGCCTGCCTGCTCGGATGCCACGATGAAGCTTTGAAATGCTTCAGAATGTCATTGCAACTCCACAAAAGAAATCAGGCGGGGTGGGATTCGATTTTATCCGACTCAGACTTGGCGGCAATTAGACCAAAGATATTGGAGGCTTATCGAATCGAAAAATTGCTCGATCAATATTTTGCTGAGCCGGTAACGAGGAAATCACCAAATTATTGATGTTATACCACCGATTGAATCACCGTAATGAGGCCAGTATTTATCCAGGCATAAGGCAATCCGGGCAGTCGTGCTTGGCGTTGTTCACTAGCCGGGAGACGCGGCAGCAGGCCATGTCTTCGGCGGGATAGGGTCGAAGCAGGGTTTTCAGGAACTGCGGTTCAAAGCGGTTGGGCTCGAGCCACCATTGGTAATGTGCCTCAGCCCGCAATGGGAAAGGAGGCTGGGGAATAATTCCTATATTGCTTTTGCTGCTTGCCGTGAATATCGCTTCGGTCTGTAAATGATATAAATATCAATTCAGTCCGATTGTTTATACCAGATGCGGCTGCCGACAACCCGCTAGAATATCCCGGTTGAAATCTCATTGAGATTATTTACCCGCACGGGATGGATGGTGTGCGGCAAACCGGGCGGAGGCGGCGAAATTATATCATGAAAAACAGCCTTAAAAATGGCGACAATCTGGCGATAAAAAATCGTTGATTGTCAATCGCCGGCTGTTCAGGGCGAGAAAATACAATAATGACAAGGCGAATCGCGGGGTGGAGCAGCCCGGTAGCTCGTCAGGCTCATAACCTGACTATGTTTATGAGGTGCAGCGTTCAACCAATTTCAGCGGTGGATCGGGCTGGGTGGATATTGCAACCAACACGGTGGGTGCCAATAGCCTGATCCAGGTGACGGACACCTTTCCCGACCTTGGGGGGCAGACCCCGGTCTCGGCATATTACCGTTTGAAATGGAAACCTTGACGGTCAAATTAAGCCACCGGTATTACATCTGCATCTGCCTTTGACCTTCAATCCGTTAACACTGACCGGGTAAATCTGCAGCAAATCCACTCATGCGGAAACCAGGTTGGCGCCCCGCTTCGTTTTCACCGCCAGCACCAGCCACAGCGCGCCGGCCACAATCAACGCCACCGGTAAAATCAAAACGGCTTTCTGCAAATTGCCACCGAATGAATCCGCGAGCCGGCCAACAATCTCCGGCGACCACATATCGCCGAACAGGTGGATGGTAAAAATGGAAACGGCCATGGCGCTGGCGCGCAGATTCACCGGCGCCGTTTCCAGAATGAGCGTGTTGACCGGTCCCGTGGGCAAAAAGAGAAAAAACATCGATGCGGCCAGAAACGTCATGGACCAGAATACCGACGTGGCGGTGAACGCGCCAAATGCCAGCGGCACGGCAACCAACACCGAGAGCCCCAGCGTCCACGCGTAGCCGGCGCGATTGCGCTTCTGCCAAGCGGTCGCGGCGAATCCGCCGAGCAGCGTGCCCACCAGTCCGGCCACGACAAGCACCGCGCCGAAAAAGGTGGCTGCCTGCTCCACGGCCACGCCGTGCGTGCGATGCAGAAACGTCGGACCCCAATGACCGAACGCGCCCAGCGCAAACGTATAGGCCGTGTAGCCCAGCACCACGAGCACATAATCCGGAATGCGAAACAGATGCACGATGTCGCGGACGGATGGTTTCTTTGCCGCTTCAGTTGTTTTACCCTCGGCCTGGCCGCGTTTGAGTTCGGCAAACGGCAGCATCACCAGCGCGAGGATCAACCCCGGCGCGCCGGCCCAGATAAACGCGTGCCGCCAGCCCCATTTCGCGGCGATGACTCCGCCAATGATTGTGCCCAACGCCGCGCCGACAGGAATGGCGACGTAGAAAATGGTTAGCGCGTTGTTGCGTTTCGCCGAAGCAAAGCTGTCGGAAATCAGACTCGGACTGATGGTCGCATAGCTTGCTTCGCCCAGTCCGACGAGCACGCGGAACAAAATCATCATCACGAATGTGGGTGCGAACCCCGTCAGCACCGTGCCCAGGCTCCACACGAAAATACCGGCGGCAATGAGCCATTTTCTCGACCATCGGTCGCCAAGCCAGCCGAAGACCGGCGACGTGACGAAATAGCCGATCATGAATGCCGTCACGAGCCGCCCGGCCTGGCCGTCATTAATACCGAGATCTTTCTGCAGCGGCGTCAGCACCGCCGAGAGCACATAACGGTCGAGATAATTAAACAGGTTGAGTCCGGTGAGGATGACCAGCAGCCAGGTGGGCGAGAGCGGCTTGCGCTGGGCGGTGTCAATCATGGGTTGCCAAGCTACCCTTTGTCGCGCCGGAGTGTAAACGGAAGAAGTTCGGCAAAATGCGCGGGATTTTTTTAATTCATGGGTGCATATCCTTCAGCGGTGCTTCCGGTTTGGGATCGGGCGGACGCATCGGTGTGAGCGCGGCGAGAATGGATTTTTGAACTGCCGGATTGACCAGATTGCCCAAGTGCCCGCCTTTCGCAAAGACCGTCAATTGCGCCGGGGTGAACGTGGCGTGGAGCCAGGTCAGGTCTTCTTCGGTCAGCAGAAAATCGTTTTGATTGACGATGACGCGGATGTCGGGGTTGGCGCGCAAACCGGCAGCATAGGTCCGCAGATCGCCGGCTATTTCCAACGCGTCAGCGGTCGGCGCGGGCAGGCCCCGGGCGGAATAATAGGGAGTGGCAAACTGCTCGAAATAGTCATGAAAGGAATACTGCAGAATTTCCTGATACACGGGGTCGCGCCGGAAATTATGGATGGCCTGGTGCAGCACGCCCTGATTATTCCGCTGCTGGCTGCTGTAAATGACATCGCGCAGGATGAGCCGGAAAGTCAGGCCGATGAGGAATTTGGATTCGATGGCACTGAAGGGCAGCGTGGTTTGCGGCGTAAGCGTGGTCCGGCTCAACGCGGCCACCTTGAGAAATGTGTTTTCCAGGTCGCCCGCCCGTTCCACCGCCGGCCAGTCCAGGGGCGCATTGTAAAACCCGTCCAGCATGGACATTCCGTGAAGTGTTCGCACCGGCGTACTGATGGCAACGTAGCGGTCAAACTGAATCAGCGGCACCGGGTTCGTGACCGGGGCGATGCACACTTCTTTCATGCCCTGCTTCCCTTGGGGAAAGCGCAACACCCGGCCCGGCGTCACCACGGAATATCGGTTGGTCGCCCCCGTAGCCGCGATGAACAAGGTTTCCAGCGCCCCCATGGAATAACCCATCAATGCCTTATGGCCCAGCCGGTCGGGATACAACTCCTGCAGGCGGCGATCAATCTCGGTGAGCGCCACGTGCAGGTCGTGGCCATCCACCGGCAGGTACGCCGGAAGCGCGGCGGTCGAGGCGTGTTCCATGAACTCCGCGTTGAACGGGCTGCTGACCACCACGGCGGAAAAGCCGTTTTTATAGACCAGCTCGGCCAGCGCCAGGGTGTTGTGGGCCAGCCGATGACCGCCCAGTCCGGGAATGATGTAAACCACGTTGGCCGATCCCGGTTGCAGCCAGCATGTGAATTTCAAGTCTTTGCCCGTCGCGGGAATCCGCACCGACCGCGTCTTTCCGTGGTTCAGAAATTCAGGATCTTTGAAGGTGAAAAAGACGGATTCGATGGTTTCCAGCGAGACTTCGTCCGGTGCGCCTTTCACCTGAAAATCCGCCACCTGGTTTGCCCGCGCGAACGTCCAGGCATATTGGATCTCGGAATACGGGTCCGCTTCGGCCTGGCTGAACCGCACATATTCGTCCACGGTGTCAGACAGGTCATTATACATGACCGCGTAGGAAAAATAGGAGTAAGGTCCCAGCCAGGTCAGGGGATCATTCGCCACGAAATCGTAGGGCGCAATGTAGAGCAAGGGGTTGGCGGCGGTGTCGGCGGCGAGGCCGACGGTGTCGCGCTCGTTGCTGGGCCCGAAAATCGGCAGCATGATGAAAAACTGCGGCTGCCAGCCCCATTGCCCAAAGGTCTGGCCAAAGTCGGCGTCGGATTTGGGGATGCTCCATTTTGTCGCCGGGTCAAATAATCCAACGATGCCGACCGTGGTGTTGCAGGCGAATCGGTAGGTTTCATCACGCGCGCCGGGCCACTTTCCCTGCAGCAGATTGTTGATCAAGCGGCCCGGATAAGTGAGGTTCTTGCCGAAATTTCCGATGCTGGTGCGAACCGGCTTCACGACGACATACCGATAAACCCGGCTCGTTGGCTTGACGAAACCAGTCATCACCGCCTGGTTGAAGCCCCACATCACGCGGTTGAACGGTTCAATGGGGTCCGGGACGGATTTCGGAAGCACAACGGTCTCGCCTATTAACGGCTTTATGTGTTCAGCACCTCTGGTCGGCTGACCGAAAGTAATTGGTGCAAGTAACAAGACGAGCATCAGCATTCCCCAAGGGTTAACTGCTCGACATTTTTGATGCTGCATTTTGTTTGCCATTCGTTTCCTTCGTGATGATTTTAATTTGCTCCAAATCGATTCAACCTAGGCAGCCATGCTTAGGCGTGCGCATATAATCAATTACCAGACGGAGAACTGGTGTTCAATCTCCAGGGCAGAATTAACACAAACCCGAAAGCATGGCCATGGGGTGTTTGCCCCATGGTTAAAAATGAGTCAGGGCCTTAATTGGGCATGGGTATTGGTTTTAAAAACTCGTCTCCCAACGGGACACTGCTCATCATTTGCTGACCTGGAGGTCTAAAACGCAAGATTCGATGCCTTCGAGGAGATTCCAAACCCCGGCTTCCGTCCGGTCCAACTGCCAACAGGCGGCGTCCCGAGCGGCGGCGTAGGCCAGCAGACCGCAATCCCAAGTTTTACCAATGCTCGTGTAGCAGGCTGATTTGCGGCGGGTCAGCCATTCGCGAAGTGGTGGGTTGCCGCATTGGCGCGACTGGTAGGCGATGACCAACTCGCGCTGCGCCGTGGTTGGATTGGGCTTCAGCGCGACGAGCAGCAGGTCGGCCAGCGGCACCGCTCCCCTGCCCTTGCGGGCGGGCACCGGAGCTCCCGGCTCCCGCCTTGTAAATATCAGCCATCATCCAGTTCGGGCCAACTGACTTCGCGGTAATCGCGCCTGCTCCCGCCAAGCCCGGGGCGAAAGGCCTTGCATCGCGCGAAATTGATAGGAGAAATGAAAGGCGGAGTGAAACCCCAGCAACTGGGCGATTTCTTTCAAGGGCTTGTCGGTATTGCGAAGCAGGTCGCGGGCGCGGTCCAATCGGATGCGCAGGTGATATTGTTTCGGGCTGGTATGGGCATGGGCCCGGAACAACTCCCGAAACCGGGTGTAACCGACGTTCAACTCCCGGGCCAGTCGCGGCATGTTGAGCGGTTCGTGGGAGCGCTCCAGCATGAGCATCATGGCGCGCTGGATGAGCGCCGCCTCCGAACTGCGAGTATCCGGCGCGACTTCGCGGAGCAACAGCGCCAGAAGTTGCAAGCCGAGCGCGGAAATGACGCCTTGATTGGCCAGCGGATCGCGCATCGCCCACGCATGGATTACGGCAAAGGTATTTTCCAACGCCCGGTCGGCCGACCGGACCGGGCGATCCGGATTGAGGGCACCGCTCGCGAGGGCGGTATCAAAGGCAGGGCCGCGACATTCCACCCAATTTTCCGTCCACCCTGCCCGTGGATCGGGCGCATAGCGATGCCAGATGGAAGGGAAAAGCAGGAACACACCACCCGTTTCGACGGGCTGCGGTCCCGCGGTCCGGGCGGATTCAAAAATGCCGTGGCCACGGGTGATCTGGACGATCTGGAAGGCGTCAATGATCCGCCCGCTTTCCCAGGTGAAGTGGTGATCATCCGGGTGGCGTTGAGGCGGATAGCTCGACCCAGGCCGGATGCGGGTATGTCCCAAGGCCGTGACCGTGCACCCCCAGGCGGCACAGAGCCGGTTTTCCGGCAGGTAGGCAAAATAGTTTTTGCTCACAAGGATTGGCGGCGGATTTTGTATGTGTTCCGGCAGATTTTCAATGCAAATTGGAATGCCGATATTAACCATTTGCGGCAGATTATGAACATCACACCGAACTTAGTTTAACAGCGCACCGGCCATCATCATGAAATATCCCGCAAAAATCGGTCTATTCGGCATCGGCCTGAACGCATACTGGCCGCAGTTTGCCGGGCTAAAAAAACGGCTGGAAGGCTACCTTGGAATCGTCGAAGGCAAGCTGCAACGGCCCGGCGTTGAGATCGTCAATCTGGGACTCGTGGACACGCCGGAAAAGGCGCTGGAGGCCGGCCACCAGTTTCGCGCGGCGGATGTGGACGTGATTTTCCTCCACGTCACGACGTATGCGCTGTCCTCGACCGTGCTGCCCGTGGTGCAGCGCGCGAAGGTGCCGGTCATCATCCTGAACCTCGCGCCGGCGGCGGCAATCGACTACGAGAAATTCAACGCCCTGGGCGACCGCACCCGGATGACGGGCGAATGGCTGGCGCATTGCGCCGCGTGCCCGGTGCCGGAAATCGCCAACGTCTTCAAGCGGGCGGGCATTGATTTTCACCAGGTCACCGGGATGCTGCACGACGATCCGGTCTGCTGGAACGAGGTGGAGGCGTGGATCGAAGCCGCGCGCGTCGCGCACACAATGTTCCACAACCGGCTCGGTTTGATGGGCCATTACTACAGCGGGATGCTGGATATTTCCTCGGACACGACCCTGCAATGCGCCACGTTCGGCGGTCATATGGAAATTTTAGAGGTGGATGAACTCGCGGCATTGCGCCGGGAAGTTTCGGCCAAACAAATCAAAGACCGCGTCGCCCGGTTCAAAAAAGTGTTTGACGTGCAGGCTGACTGTTCGCCGGCGGAACTGGAACGGGCCGCCCGCACCTCCGTGGCGCTCGACCGTCTGGTGAAGGCGCACGACCTCGGCTCGCTCGCGTATTTTTACAGCGGCACGGGCAACGCGGAAAACGAGGACGCCATCAGCTCGATCATCCTCGGCAATTCGCTGCTCACGGCGCGGGGGATTCCGGTGGCCGGCGAATACGAGGTGAAGAACGCGCAGGCGATGAAAATCATGGACGCATTCGGCGCCGGCGGCTCGTTCACAGAATATTACGCGATGGATTTTGCGGCCAACGTGGTCCTGATGGGCCATGACGGGCCGGGCCACATCAAAATTGCGGAGGGCAAGACGAAGGTGCGACCGCTGAAAGTCTATCACGGCAAAGTCGGCCGGGGGCTCTCGGTGGAAATGACCGTGAAGCACGGCGCGGTGACGCTGCTGTCGGTCGTGGAAACCGCGGAGGGAAAACTGAAACTGCTCACGGCCGAAGGCGAATCCGTGCCCGGCCCGATCCTGGAAATCGGCAACACGAATTCGCGCTATCAATTCAGCATCGGGGCGCGGCAATTTGCGAACGACTGGAACGCGCACGGCCCGGCGCACCACTGCGCGGTCGGCGTCGGCCATATCGCGGCGAAGCTGGAGAAGCTGGGCCGGCTGCTGCATCTGGAAGTCAGCCGGGTTTGCTAAAGTGATCGCGAACCTGATTTATAAATAATCGCCTGCCGATATGATCAAACAACTGACGCTGCGGCGTATTTTTGCGTTTCTTTTGGCCACCGGGCTGGCGACGAATGCCGCCCTGCCCGCGCCCGGCAATGCTCTGGAAGCCGATTTTCTAAAACCACCGCCCAGCGCTCGCCCGTGGGTGTATTGGTATTTCATGGACGGCAACATGACGAGAGAAGGATTGACGGCGGATCTGGAGGCGATGAAGCAGGCGGGCATCGGCGGGGCGATCTTTCTGGAGGTCAACATCGGGATTCCGCGCGGGCCGGTGGATTTTATGAGCCCACAATGGCAGAACCTGCTCACGCACGCGGTGCATGAGGCTGACCGGCTCGGCATTGAAATCGCGCTGGGGACTGGACCGGGGTGGTGCGGAACCGGCGGACCGTGGGTGAAACCGGAGCAATCCATGCAACATCTCGTCGCCAGCGAAACCAATGTCACCGGCCCGCAAACCTGGACGGGCGAACTGGCGCGTCCGCAGCCGCGCGCTTCGGGCTCGCCGGCTTTTATAAAACGGTTCGGACCCAGCCGGCTGACGCCGGAACTCAAACAGGAATGGCAGGATTTTTACCGGGACACCGCCGTGCTGGCGTTTCCGACCCCGGACGGCACGAACCGGATATCCGACGTGGACGAGAAGGCGTTTTACTATCGCGATCCGTTTTCCTCGCTGACGGGCGTGAAACCTTTCCTGCCCGCACCGGCGGAATTTCCCAGGCTGCCGGCGAAGACGCGCATCAATCCCAGCCGGATGGTGGAACTGACGAAGAAAATGACACCCGATGGTCATCTGGCCTGGGACGTGCCGCCGGGCCGATGGACCATCATGCGTCTGGGTTACACATCGACCGGCCAGACCACGCGGCCCGCGCCGAAGCCCGGACTGGGTTTTGAAAGCGGCAAGTTTGACCGCGCCGCGCTGGATGCGCATTATGCGGCCTACATCCAGAAACTGCTGGCGCGGATCGGGCCGCATACCAACGCGAACGGCGGACTGACCCTGCTGCATTTCGACAGTTGGGAAATGAGCTCGCAAAACTGGTCCGCCCGGTTCCGGGCGGAATTCAAGAAGCGGCGCGGCTATGATCTGTTGAAGTTTTTGCCCGCTTTCACCGGACAAATCGTGGACAGCGAGGAAATCTCCGAACGCTTCCTGTGGGATGTGCGGCAGACCGCGCAGGAACTGATCGTGGAAAACCACGTCGGGTATCTGGGCGAACTTGCCCACCGGAGCGGGCTGACGCTTTCCGTCGAACCTTACGATATGAATCCATGCGCCGACCTGACACTGGGCCGCGTGGCGGACGTGCCGCAATGCGAATTCTGGCACTTTGGATATGATACGGCCTACAGCGTCATCGAGGCGGCGTCCATCGCGCACACCTGCGGCCGGAGCGTGGTGGCGGCGGAAGCTTTCACGAGCGAACCGGGCGAAGATTGGAAAGCCGACCCCGCGGCCTTGAAAGCGCAGGGCGACTGGGCATTTTGCGCGGGGGTCAACCGTTTCGATTTTCACCGGATGCAGCATCAGCCGGATACCAACCGCTGGCCCGGCATGACGATGGGTCGGTATGGCGTCCATTGGGACCGCACGCAAACCTGGTGGGACATGGTTCCCGCCTATCACGACTATCTGGCCCGCTGCCAGCATCTTCTGCAACGCGGCGTGACGGTGGCCGACGTTTGTTTTCTCGCGGCGGAGGGGGCGCCGCACGTTTTCCGTCCGCCGGCTTCCGCCGCGACCGGCACCCCGCCGGATCACACCGGCTACAACTTTGACGGCTGCGCACCGGAAACCCTGCTCGAACGCGCCCGGGTCAAAGACGGGAAAATAATTTTCCCCGGCGGCACCCGCTATCAAATTCTCGTCCTGCCGGAACGGCAAACGATGACGCCCGCCCTGCTTAAAAAAATCAAGGAACTCGTGCGCGGCGGCGCGACCGTGTTCGGCCCGCCGCCCATCAAATCGCCCAGCCTGCAGGATTACCCCCAATGCGACGCCGCCATCCAAAAGCTGGCCAGGGAACTTTGGGGCGACATTGACGGCAAAACCGTTTTTTCGCACCCCTTCGGCAAAGGCCGGATATTCTGGCGGGCGACAAACATCCAGCCATTGGACCAATACGGCGGTTTTGCCATCATCACTAATCTGCTGAACGGATCTGGCGGGCCGCCGGATTTTGCCGCGGACGGCCCCATCCGGTTCACCCACCGCGCCGACGGCGCTACGGAGATTTATTTTCTGGCAAATTCAGCGTCGAACACCGCGGAAACGGTTTGCGAATTCCGTGTGGCCGGCAAGCAACCTGAACTTTGGAATCCCATGACGGGCGAGACGCGTGCCTTACCGGAATTCGCGTTCAGCGCCGGCCGCACGATCATCCCGCTGCGGTTTGAACCGCTGGAATCCTGTTTCATTATTTTCCGCCAACCGGCGACCGCCGGGACCGCTCACAAAAAAAACTTTTCCGCTCTTTCGACCGTAAACGTGACGCTCACCGGCCCGTGGGAAGTGAGCTTCGATCCGAAGTGGGGCGGGCCCGAAAAAATTATTTTTGATTCGCTCGACGATTGGAGCCAGCGCCCGGAGACCGGCATCCAATATTACTCCGGCAAGGCGGTTTATCGGAAGACCTTCACGCTGCCAGACGAATCGCGGGTGGCCGGCCAAAAATGCTTTCTGGATTTGGGGGTCGTGAAAAATCTCGCGCGCGTCCGCCTGAACGGGCGCGATCTCGGCGTGGTCTGGTGTTCCCCCTGGCGGGTGGAGGCCAGCCGCGCCATCCGGCCCGGCAAAAACAATTTGGAAATTGAAGTGGCGAACCTTTGGCCGAACCGGCTCATCGGCGACCGGACGCTGCCGGCGGAAAAACAATTCACCTCGACCACCTACAATCCCTATAAAAAGGATTCGCCGCTGCTGCCCTCCGGCCTGCTCGGGCCGGTGACATTCACCACCGTAAAGGAGTCACAATGAGAAAACGAATAACGATCACGTTGTCAGCGCTCTGCGTGCTGACGGGAAGCCTGGCATCGGCGGATGAGCTGGCAAAGAACTTTGCCGCACCGCCGCCGACGGCACGGCCATGGGTATATTGGTTCCCGCTCGACGGGAACATCTCCAGCAACGGCATCACCGCCGACCTGGAAGCCATGAAGCGCGTCGGCATCGGCGGCGTGCTCTACATGGAAACCGACCAGGGTGCGCCAAAGGGGCCGGCAACATTCGCCGGGCCGATGTGGCGCAATCTATTCAAGCACATCTGCTCCGAGGCACACCGGCTCGGCCTGGAAGTGAACATGAACAACGACGCCGGCTGGTGCGGCAGCGGCGGGCCGTGGATCACGCCGGAGCTTTCCATGCAGCGCATCGTCTGGACAGAGACCAACATTGTAGGCGGGCAACGGTTCGACGGCGGGCTGCAGCAGCCGAAGGCGAACCAGGATTTCTACCGGGACATCGCCGTGTTCGCTTATCCGACGACCGCAACGAACTACGTCATTCCGCACTTCCGCGGCAAGTCGGCGGAGACGCGCGAGGAGATTCCGGCGCGCACGACGTTCCCCGCGCCGTCGGCCGAGAAAGTCGTGCCGCGCGAGCGCATTGTGAACCTCACGGCCAAGCTCGGCAAAGATGGCCGGCTCGCGTGGGACGTGCCGGCGGGCAACTGGACGCTGCTGCGCGTGGGCCACACGACGACCGGCAAGGACAATCATCCCGCGCCGCTCGAAGGCCGCGGGCTGGAGTGCGACAAGCTCAGCAAAGAGGCGGCGGAGGTCCACTTCAACCACCTGATGGGCAAGCTGATTGCCGACAACCAGCCGCTCGTCGGCGAGAAACGCACGCTCGTCTCGACGCACATTGACAGCTGGGAGGTCGGCTCGCAGAACTGGACGCCGAAGTTCCGCGAGGAATTCCAGCGGCGGCGCGGCTACGATCCGCTGCCGTTGCTGCCGGTGATGAGCGGGCGCGTGGTGGACAGCGCGGAGGTGTCGGAGCGTTTCCTGTGGGACGTGCGGCAGACGGTCAACGATCTGCTTTGTGATAACTACGCCGGCCATATCCGCACGCTGGCGCACCGCAACGGGATCCGGCTTTCCATCGAAGCCTACGACACGCCGCCGGGCGACGACCTGACCTACGCCGGCCGCGCCGATGAGCCGATGGCGGAGTTCTGGTCATGGGGCAAGTTCGGCGCGGCGTATAGTTGCACGGAGATGGCGTCAGCGGCGCACGTCTATGGCCGGCGCATCCTCGGCGCGGAGGCGTTCACAGCGGCGAACCAGGAGAAGTGGCAGGGGCATCCCGCCAACATCAAGGATCTCGGCGACTGGGCGTTTTGCGAAGGCATCAACCGCTTTGTATTCCATCGCTATGCGCTCCAGCCGTGGACGAACCCGGACCGTGCGCCCGGCATGAGCATGGGACCGTGGGGCCTGCACTACGAACGCACGCAGACGTGGTGGGAGATGTCGCGCGCGTGGCACGAATATCTGGCGCGCTGCCAGTTCCTGCTCCAGCAAGGCTTGTTCGTCGCGGACCTCTGCTTCCTCGCGCCGGAGAGCTCGCCGCAGCGCGCAAAGTCGCCGGTGAAATCCGGCTACGAGCGTCCCGGCCACAACTTCGATCTCTGCCCGGCCGAGGTCGTTCTGACACGCATGTCGGTTAAAAACGGCCGGCTCACGCTGCCCGACGGCATGAGCTACCGGATACTCGTGCTGCCGCAGGCCGAGACGATGACGCCGAAGCTCTTGCGCAAGATTCGCGACCTCGTCAAAGCCGGCGCCACCATCATCGGCACACCGCCGAAGAAGTCGCCGAGCTTGCAAGATTATCCGAAGTGCGATGAGGAGGTGAAGATGCTGGCCAGCGAACTGTGGGGCGGGACTCCGAACCTCGAACGCCCGTTCGGCAAGGGCCGCGTCATCCGGCCGCGCGAGCTGCAGCCGAAGCCGGACGCGGCTTACGACAATGTGAGTTCGTTCGGTTCGGCAAAGTGGATCTGGTTTCCTGAAGGCAAGCCCGCCCGCAGCGCGCCGCCGGGCAAACGCTGCTTCCGACGCACCGTCAACGTGGACGGCGCCATCGAGACCGCGCGGCTGGTGATGACCGCCGACAACACGTTCGAGTGCCGGGTCAATGGCCAGAAGGCAGGCAAAGGCGAAAATCACAAACAAGGTTATACGATGAACGTGAGCACGTTACTCAAGCCCGGCGCGAACCTCCTCGCGGTCGCCGCCGTGAACACGCTGGATACGCCGAATCCGGCGGGACTGGCCGGCGCACTCAACATCAAATACTGCGACGGCCGCACGCAGGAAATCCGGACCGACGGCACCTGGGAAGCCGCCCAGACCGTGCCGGAAAACTGGATGGCCGACGCCGCGCCCGCGCAAGGGTGGGTCGCCGCGATGGAACTCGGCCCGATGGGCATGGGGCCGTGGGGCGACGTGCAGGAAGGCCCGGAGGCGGTGGATGCAATTCCCGACATTACCATCCCCAGCCGCGTGCTGGCGCAAATGGGCGTGCCGGAAGATTTCAAAGCCACAGCCCCCATCCGCTACATCCACAAACGCATCGGCGAGTCTGATATTTACTTCATCGCCAACCCGGAGCCAAACGAAGTCGAGGCGCGCTGCACGTTCCGCGTCATCGGCAAACAACCGGAACTGTGGCATCCCGACACCGGCCGCACTGAGCCGGCGGCGGCCTACGAGATGAAAGACGGCGGCACGACGCTGCCGCTGCGGTTCGATCCGAGCGGTTCGATGTTCGTGGTGTTCAGGAAAGAGGTCAGAGGCCAGAGGCCGGAGGCCGGAGCCCGAAACTGGCCCGAGTTCAAGCCCGCGCAGGAACTCGCCAGCCCGTGGGAAGTCAGCTTCGACCCGAAGTGGGGCGGCCCGGATAAACCGGTGACATTCGAAAAACTTGAAGACTGGTCCAAACGTCCCGAGCCAGGCATCCGCTATTACTCCGGCACGGCGGTCTATCGCACAACCTTCCAATCCAAAGTCGGAAATCCGAAATCCAAAATCGTCCTGGACCTCGGCAAAGTCGCGATCATGGCTGAAGTCCGCCTCAACGGTCGCGACCTTGGCATCCTCTGGAAGCCGCCGTTCCGCGTGGACGTCACCGATGCGCTCAAGCCCGGCGAGAACACGCTCGAATTGCGCGTCGTCAACCTCTGGATCAACCGCCAGATTGGCGACGAGCAATTGCCCGAAGACAGCGACCGCAATCCCAGCGGCAACCTCAAGTCCTGGCCGCAATGGTTGCAGGACGGCAAACCCAGCCCGACCGGCCGCTACACGTTCACGAGCTGGCGGCTCTGGAAGAAAGATGATCCGCTCGCCGAGTCCGGCCTGCTGGGGCCGGTGACATTGATTCAGCATTGAACGGTTTATCGTATTTAATACCATCCAGACCGACCCCACCCGAGCGCTACAAAAAAAATGAAGACAATTATTTCCGCAGCCAGGCTCACCCGCGCAGCGTCCAGTATTAGTGCCCGCATGATAAGCAATTTCCTATCAGCAACTGGTTTATCCCGGCGCGCCCAATGTCCGGCACGCAACGATCACGGAATTTCTCATCGAAACTTTGAAGGCGAAGTGAACGTCTAGATTCGCATCATGAAACTAAAATCCACCGCGCTGCTGCTGACCGGTTTGTTCGTCACCACCCCAATGGGGGCAATTGGTGCCGCTGCGCCCGCCGCCAAGCCGAACGTGCTCTTCATCGCCGTGGACGATCTGCGCCCGGAACTCGGCTGCTATGGCGTATCTGAAATCAAAAGCCCGAACATCGACCAACTCGCCCGCCAAGGCATGGTCTTTGACCGCGCCTATTGCCAGCAAGCCGTGTGTTCCCCCTCGCGCTCCAGCCTGCTCACCGGCACGCGCCCGGACACCACCAAGGTTTACGACCTCCAGACGCATTTCCGGAAAGCATTGCCGGACGTGGTCGCGTTGCCGCAGCTCTTCAAGAACCACGGTTATTTCACGGCGGCGATGGGTAAGATTTATCATCACGGCTTGGATGATCCCGCCTCGTGGTCCGTGCCCACAATTTTTCCCAAAGCGCCGCACGGCGCCGAGCGCGCCCCGGCGGATGCGGACGCGCCCCCGGGTAAAAAAGCAGCCCGCGGCCCGTCGTTCCGCGCCACGGACGGCCCGGACAACGCGCTGCATGATGGCGAACTCGCCGACATCGCGGTGAAAACACTCGCCAGCCTGAAGACGAATACGCAGCCGTGGTTTCTGGCCGTCGGCTTCATCAAGCCGCATCTGCCTTTCGTTTCGCCGCAGAAATATTGGGAACTCTACGACCCCGCGAAGATTCCGCTCGCGCCCAATCCGTTTCCGCCAAAGGACGCACCGGACTATGCCGTGTTGACCGGCGGGGAACTGCGCAGCTACGCCGGCGTTCCCGCCGGGCGGCATCTCCCGGATGACTATGCGCGGCAATTGAAGCACGGTTACTATGCCGCCGTCAGCTACATGGACGCCCAGGTCGGCCGCGTGCTGGCGGAATTGGACCGGCTCGGCCTGCGCGAAAACACCATCATCGTGCTTTGGGGCGATCACGGCTGGAAACTCGGCGAGCACGATGCCTGGGCCAAGCACAGCAACGTGGAAAATGATACCCACGCGCCGCTCATCCTCTCCGCGCCCGGCATGAAAAACGCCGGCAAGCACACCGCCGCGCTGGTGGAATTCGTGGACATCTATCCCACGCTGGCCGAACTGGCCGGCCTGCCGCTGCCCCAACACCTTGAAGGCACCAGCTTCAAACCGTTGCTCGCCGACCCGAACCGGGCGTGGAAAACCGCCGCCTTCAGCCAGTATCCGCGCTCGCAGAAGGGCGGGTTGATGGGCTACTCGATGCGCACCGACCGCTATCGTTTTACGGTCTGGGTCAACCAAGCCAACCACACCAAGGTGGATGCCCTGGAACTTTACGACCATCAATCCGACCCGCAGGAAAACACCAATCTCGCCAAACGACCCGAGCACGCGGCGTTGGTGAAAGAACTGATGGCGGAATGGAAAAATAGCTGGCCGGCGGCCAAGCCAAAAAGCGTCCAGACCAACTGATGGCCATGATGATGAATTGCCCCCGCCAGCGTTCCACCTCGAAAAAATTTCTCCCAGAAAAAATCTCGCACCTTGGAGCAGCCTCGCCCTCTTCGTCGCGCAACTCACCCGCGCACCGTCAAATAAGTGAGCCCGCATGAAAAGCAATTTCCTGTCAGTCCCTCCGGCCTGCTGGGGCCGGTGACGTGGATTCAGCATTGAACGGATTATCATATTAAATACAATCCATTCCGACCCCACCCGAGCGCTCCAAAAAAACATGAGAACCATTATTTTTGCATCCGTTGTCATATCCGTTTTAGCCGGCGGTCTGGCGCAGGCAGAGACGAGCAGTCTGGAAAGCGGCTGGAATAATCCGCCGAACACCGCCCGGCTGCGGGCTTACTGGTGGTGGCTTAACGGCAATGTCACCCAGGCATCCATCACGCACGATCTCGAAGAAATGAAGGCCAAGGGCTTCGGCGGCGCGGTCATCTTTGACGCAAACGGCGCGGCGCAAGATGGGAACACCCCCGTGCCGCACGGTCCGACTTTTTTCACGCCAGAATGGCGTGAACTCTACAAACACACGTTGCGCGAAGCGAACCGGCTCGGACTTGAAATCAGCCTGAATATCCAGAGCGGCTGGAATCTGGGCGGGCCGGTGGTGACGCCGGAGGATGCCGCCAAAAAATACGTCTGGTCCGAACTGAAGACTTCCGGCGGCACCCATCTGACGGTGAAACTGCCCCCGCCGCCGGCGCGCGAGGGTTATTATCGCGACACGGCAGTGGTCGCCTACCGCCGGAAAGACGCGTCAGGCAACAGCAGCACCCTCACCGCCAGTTCCAGCCTGCCGGAACATTTGGCCGACCTGGCCGGGGATGGCGATGACGCCACGTTTTGGGTTTCCGGCGGCACAAAGGCCGGCGAAGGTCCGTCCCGCCAGCATTCCGAATGGCTGCAAGTGAGCCTGGAAAAACCAGCGGTCCTATCGGCATTGAAAATTCTAGGCCGCCCCGGCTACGGCCCGCGCAACTGCGAACTGCAAGTTTCCGCGGATGGCAACCATTTTGACGCCGTCAAAGCCTTTGCCGTGAAGAATGGCGCCGAGGCGGTGGTGAAATTTCCCCCCAGCACCGCCCGCGCCGTCCGCGTGGTGTTTCTGGACGCGTTCGATCCGAAGAACCCCGCCGCCCCGCGCAATGTGCAGGTGGCCGAACTACAACTGCCGGAAGTGCTGGCTAATTTGCCGGCCAGCCATCCGCCGCTGAAAAACTGGAAACAGAAGGCGCTCCAGGAATCGCTCAAGCCGTTCTCCGCGCCAGACTCCTCGCCGCTGTTCGCCGAAATCCACGCCACGCCCGGCGAACAGGATGCCGAGGCGGCGGATGTGGTGGACCTGTCCGGGAGACTTTCACCGGACGGCACCCTGAACTGGGAGGCGCCGGCGGGCGACTGGCAAATATTGCGATTTGGCTACACCATCGGCGACCATGCCTACGTCTCAACGTGCAGCGACGGTTGGAATGGCTTCGCGATTGACGTTTACAGCGCCACGGCGTTTCAAAACTACTGGGACAAAATTGTCGAACCGCTCATCGCCGATGCCGGACCGCTCGCCGGAAACACCTTGAAGTATCTGCACACCGACAGTTGGGAGGTGGAACTGGCCAACTGGACGCCGACGCTGCGCGCGGAATTTCAGAAACGGCGCGGCTACGACCTGACCTCGTGGCTCCCGGTGCTGGCCGGGCGGATCGTGAACAGCCGCGACGCGAGCGACCGTTTTCTGTTTGATTACCGCCAGACGCTCGGCGATCTGGCGATTGACGGACATTTCCGGCTATTCCGTGACAACGCGCACAAGCACGGCATCAGCATCCATCCCGAAAGCGGCGGGCCGCACGCGGTGCCGATTGACGCCCAGCGCTGCCTCGGCTGGGACGACGCGCCGATGAGCGAATTCTGGGCGTGGTCCTGGACGCACCGCATCGGCGACACGAACCGTTTCTTCGTCAAGCAGCCCGCCAGCGCGGCCCATACCTACGGGCATCCCTATGTCTTTGCGGAAGGCTTCACCACCATCGGGCCACACTGGCAGGAAAAAATCTGGGACAATCTCAAGCCATCCTTCGACAAGGCGCTGTGCGAAGGATTGAACGTCCTTGTCTGGCATGCCTTCGTGTGCTCGCCGGACGACACCGGCATTCCGGGCCAGCAGTATTTTGCCGGCACGCACCTGAATCCCAAGGTGACGTGGTGGCAGAAATCCGCGCCGTTCTTCAGCTATATCAACCGCTGCCAGTGGATGCTGCAACAAGGCCATTTCGCCGCCGACGGGCTGTATTACTATGGCGACCACGTCCCGAATTTTGCGCAACTCAAGTCCTCGGACCCGGCGCACCTCGGGCCGGGCTACGATTACGACGTCATCACGGCCGAGGCGCTGATCGAACGCGCCGCGGTGAAGGACGGAAAAATCTTTCTGCCGGACGGGATCAATTATCGGGTGCTGGTGCTACCGGAGCGCGACGTGATTTCGTTGCGCGTCCTGAAAAAAATCAAGGCCCTCGTCGCGGCCGGCGCCACGGTCATCGGGCCAAAGCCGCGGCACGGCGAAACGCTGCAAAATGAGAAGTCCACCGACGCCGCGGTGAAAAAACTGGCGGATGAGTTGTGGGGCGGCCAAGTCGGCCCCGGCCGCGTCATCGCCGGAAAGACTGCACGCGAAGTCCTGCTGACCGACGGCGTGCCGCCCGACTGCCAGTTTCAAGCCGGCCCCGGTTCACAGTTGGATTACATCCATCGGAAAACAGGTGACACCGAAATCTATTTTGTGGCGAACCGGGCGACCAATGCCGAGACCACCATGACCACTGCGTTTCGTGTGACCGGCAAAGCCCCAGAACTATGGAACCCGGTGACGGGCGAAAGTCAATTCGCCGCCGGCTACGAGGAAAAAGACGGACGCACCCATGTGCCGCTGGACTTTGCGCCGTGTGGTTCGTGGTTTGTGGTCTTCCGCGAGCCAGCTTCAAATCATTTAACAACGGCTTACGACAATCATCTGAACTTTAAAACCGTTCAGCAAATAACCGGCGCGTGGACGGTGCACTTCGACCCCCAATGGGGCGGGCCGGCCACCGCGCAGTTTGATTCGCTCGCGAGCTGGCCAACCCGCACGGAGCCCGGCATCAAGTTTTACTCGGGAACGGCGGTTTATGAAAAAATGTTCACCTTGCCATCCCCAATCCCAGACGCCAAATCCCAGATCCTATTTCTGGACTTGGGCGACGTGCGCGAACTGGCCGAGGTGAAAGTGAACGGCCAATCCTGCGGCATCGTCTGGTGCCCGCCGTGGCGGGTGGAGGTGACGAAGGCGGTGAAGCCGGGAGTAAACAAGCTGGAGATCGAGGTCGTGAATTTCTGGCCGAACCGCATCATCGGCGACGCCGGACTGCCGGAATCGCAGCGCCTGACCCGCACGAACATCCGCAAGCTCACGGCAAAAACACCGCTGGAACCGGCGGGTTTGTTTGGCCCGGTGACTTTGCAAAGGGCGGAAATCATGCCGGCAAAGTAAAACCGTTTTGGTGAAAGGCCATAATGATATGAACCATGTAGAAAGATTCCGGGCGGTGATGAATTTCCAGCCGGTGGACCGCCTGCCGGTCTGGGAATGGGCGATGTGGTGGGACAAAACCATCGCCCGCTGGCATGGCGAAGGATTGCCGCGCGAACTGAAGTTTGGCCAGGTCTTCGAGATCGCCCAATATTTCGGCCTCGATCCCTACCAGCAGTTCTGGTTCAGCACGACGCAGGCAACCATCGAGGCCACCCAGCACCACACCGAGGGCATGGTGGGCAGCATGGATGATTATCTGAGCATCCGGCCCAAGCTCTATCCGGATCATTCGCAGGCCATCGCCGGGATGCGGCCCTGGGCGGCCCGCCAGGCGCAGGGCGAGGCGGTGGTGTGGGTGACGCTGGAGGGATTTTTCTGGTTTCCGCGAACGCTGATGGATTTCGAACGGCTGAGCTACGCGTATTACGACGAGCCGGAACTGGTACACCGGATCAATCAAGACCTGCTGGATTTCAACCTGCGCCTGCTGGAACAAATCGCCAAAAGTTGTGTGCCGACCTTCATGACCATTGCCGAGGACATGTCTTACAACAACGGTCCGATGATCTCGCAACCGACGTTCGAGGAATTCCTCGCCCCGTATTACCGGAAGCTGATCGCGCGGGCCAAGGAATTGAATCTATTGACCATCGTGGACACCGACGGCGAGGTGACGATGCTCGTGCCGTGGCTGCAAGCGGTGGGCGTGGACGGCGTGCTGCCACTGGAGCGCCAGGCCGGAGTGGATGGCAACCAGCTGCGGCGGCTCCACCCGAACCTGCGGATGGTCGGGCATTACAACAAACTGGTCATGCATCAGGGCGAAGCGGCGATCCGTGCCGAGTTTGAGCGGCTCCGGCCGTTGATGAAGAGCGGCGGCTTCATTCCGAGCGTGGATCATCAGACGCCGCCGGGCGTTTCGCTGGAGGAATACCGGCTCTACGTGCGAATATTAAAGGAATACATGGTCACCGCGGCTCACTAGGAACCAAAGAACCGGGGCGAACGTTGGAGGCAAGAGAAAATGAGCAATATCAAACAACCCCGCTCAGGGTGACAGGATTCGATAAAAACGCGCGTCGCTGGAGGTTGCGGAGTCGGTGAAAATTACCGGGCCATTCCCAAATACCCCGTTGGTCAACACCCACCAGTTGGGCAAAGCCACAAACGGGTTGGTAGCAGCCATCACCCGGTAAGTCTGGCCGCTGGTGCCGCTAAAATTAAGCGTCAGGCTATGACTGCTGAAAAGTCCACCGGCCAACAGAGGCGAAGGGAGTGAGGCCCGCGACAGGACGTTGTCAAAACCGGTGGTGTTCAAGGCGCTGGTCTGGCGCGAGCAAACCACCAGACCCACATTGATGGTATTGGACATTGCAAACGTCGCTGACGCCATCGTCGTCCAAGCGGTGCCGTTGGTGGAGACATAGCCCGTAAACGCGTTGCCAACCCGCGTCAGCTTATACCACAGCGGCACAATAATATTGGTTGAGCCATCAACCCAAACCGCCGAACCCCCCGTTACCGAACGGCTCCCGAACCGGTGCTTGCCATATCCACTGTTCAGAATCACCGCCGCCATCAGCGCGTTGGTATTGACGGTTTCGCGCATCATCAAACCCACTTTGTCATCCAGGGTGCCGCCGATCACCAGACTCGCCACCCGGGCCATGATGGTGCCGTCGCCGGTCATGGTGTGATACATGAAGTTCAGGGAATCATTCGTGCCGCCGATGTCACTGCCCGCGCCGCGAACCGTGAACAAACCGTTGTTCAAAGTGCCGCTGCCGGCCAGCCCCACCGCCCCAATGTCCGTGTCCCGCCAATACGGCATCGTCATGACTTCCGGACTATTGGGGCTCTCACCAAAGCCATTCACGGCGGACACGACATAAAAGTAGTCATTGGTCAGGGTCGACACGCCGGTGTCGCTAAAGCTGTTGACCGTCACGCCGGCAGCATCGATGGGATAAGGCCCGCCACTGACGTCCCCGCGTTTGACATTATAATTCACCGCGCCACTACTCACGGTCCAAGACAAATCGATTTCGCTGGAGTTGGTCACCGTTGCCGCCAGACCGACGGGCGCAGGCGGCGCAGTATAGGGTCCGCCGCCAGACTGGCAGGCAAAGCCGTCACACTCCAGATAGGTGCCGCTCTGCTTCATCACTTTGATGGTGTGCGGGCCGGGAGCAAGGCCGGTGCTGGCATAGCGCACGATCTGGCCATACCGACTGGCACTGTTGCGGTCCACGTTGGTTTGGAAAACATTGTCGAGATAGACATCAAAAGTTCCCGCGTTCGTGTAGGTTTCAGTGATAAACCGGATACCCGTGCCGGTGAAGGTATATTGGGCATAGTTTGAAATACCGGTCGTGTAATGGATATCGGCCTGATAGTCGCCATAGGAAGTGCGGCCGGTGGCGTAAGTCCAAGCACCGCTGTAGATGATGGCGGCATTGGTGTCGTTGACCATGGTCCAGCCGGTGTCGGTATCGGTTTTGGTATCCGTTTCCACGCCGAAATCATCCGCATAGACCGGCGTGACGCCATTGGGAATGGATACGTTGAGGTAAATCTCCGCCGTGGTGTTCGTCGGCCCCGTGGTGAACGCCAGCGCCACCATTTTCCACATCGAGGAGGCGTTGACGGCAGCGTTAGTATCGGCGGCCGTATTCGCGGGAACAAGGAGTTCGGCTCCCGGGACACCGGAGTTTCGAATCCCGAACCGGACCGTGGTGGCGGGGTTGGTCGTCTGGATTCCGGCGTAGGCTTTGTAAGCGCAATTGGCCAACAGACCGGTGACCACCTGCGAGACTTCCGAAGTTCCAACGTTGAACTGCAAGCCGTAATACCCGGTTCGCAGGCGCTTGTCGGTCCACGCACTCGCGTTGCTATAGAGAAGGGTTACGGCGCTGCTGGTGTTGGTCGTCCAGTTGGGGGCCAGTATGCCGCTCTCGAAACTGCCGTCCCTCACCTGATTGGCGAAAACACAAACTGGCGAGTTGTAGGTTGGGTCGGGCGAAGGCGGGATGGGATTCCAGCCGACATTGGTCGTCCAATCGGCTCCGCCATATTCCAAGGCTCCCAGATCGGGGCTGGTGCCAAGGAAGCCATCCGTCACACCGGGAATGACCACGCCCGCATCAATCGCCGGGGAACCGGTCTGCAACCGGAAATCGCCGTTGGTGGGCGCGACGTAAAGCGAGTTCGTATTCGAATTAATAAAGTTGAACCGCAAATCAGAATTAGTCCAAGTGCTCCCACTCGGATTAGCATTGAACAGATTATTGAAAACATGCGTGCCGGATTCGCCATCGGCATTGAAACTCGTGCTAAGCGCTCCGCCGTTGCCCCAGCAGGTGTTGTTGAACACCTGATCAAAATTGTGCCGGCAATTAATTTGGATGGCACTATTAGGAATATTCCAAATGATATTGTGATGAATAATCCAGCTGCTGTTCTGGCAATCCAAGTAGAAGCCTTGAATGCCGGCACCGGAATGGCCCTTGGGCCCCATTGAATCATGGATCAGATTGTAGCGGAACACCGTATTGCCGGCTTCCAAATAGGTATAAAATGCGGCCCCATCACTCGTCAGCTTCATGGCATCGCTCAAATCGTTATATTCCATGATGGCCGCCCGACCCATGCTGCCCATGAGCCCCCGCCCAGAGTGCTGGAGGGTATTGTGACTGAATAAATTCCGGTAACCAAAACCGCCAGCCTGCGCATCCCAATTCGGCACATAGCCGGAATCGTGCAGATTATTGTTGATGGCGCGGCAGTCATTTCCCGAAAGCGACAGCAGATAACGCGAATCCCAACCCAAGTCGCTGTTGCGCAGGACACTTCGGTCGCGCAAGGTCAGGCCGGAGACGCTGGAATTCCTGGAACTGTGGCCGAGGTATTGCATCACCAATCCATCAAACGTGTGATCCGTCGAATTCGCATCGGTTTGGATGGTGCAGGCGAAGAAATTCAAATTGACCAGCTTGATAAAGTCCTTGCCGCGCAGATCAAAACCGTAGTTCCGATGCTTGGCCGTCACGCCGGTCGGCGCATTCGTGGAATAGAGGGACAGGGTGTTGGATTGGTAAAACCATTCACCCGGGCCATCCATTTCCGCTTTTATGCCGGTGAGATAATATTCGTTGCCGACGGAAAACGCGTAGGCGGCATTGGCGCCATTGCCATCATTCGTGACGATTTTTTTGCTGGCGTTCGTGTAGCCACTCACGGCGGGATGATTCATGATCCAGCCATGACCGGACAGGATGTGGACGGTGGCCCCGTTCCAATAGCCATCGGCGCGGGCCGGCAGGTTGGTATCCGTGAACCAACCATTCGTGCTGCTCGTGTAGCCAACGGTAACCAGATAAGACCAATCCGGCGAAGGCTTGATCAAACTGTTCGGCCATGGAAAAGAACTGCCGGCATTGGGCCAGCGCGCGGCCGGCTGCATGGTCCCATTGATGAAGATCTGATCGCCATCCCCCAGCGTCCAACCCATCGGGGCATCCCAAATATTACTTACACTGGTGGTCCAGCCGGTGAGGCCATCGGTGCCGTCAATCGTGACGGTCTCGTTGGTGTAAGCTTGAAATGTGACGGGAGCGTTGGATGTGCCGGAGAACCGCACGGTCGCCGTCTCGCGGTAGGTGCCGGCCCGGATCAAACAAACGTCACCCGCAAGGAGATTACTACAGGCACGATTGATGGTTTGCCAAGGCGTGGCCAGACTCTTCGCCTGATTGGTCGTGTAAGCGTCGCTGCCATTGGTCGCCACATAGTAAACGGCGGCGTGCAGCTGCGCTGCGGTCAACCCGCCGGCAACGGCAATAACAACCGCGATTAATTTTATCCGAATCATGTGATGCCACCACCCACCAAGACTGTCAATCAGGCTGGCTGCGATTTAAATAAATTACCACAAATCTGCATTGGTGTTGACAAATTTGAAAGGTAAGCCTTCGCACTGATGTCAAGGGCGCCGGCTAAACAGCAACGTGCCAAAACCGGGATGATCGGCGCCTTGGGCGGCGGCTTCCGGTCGGATTTTTTCAGCGGCCTGCCGGGTGAACGGCGCAGGAAGGCCGCGACGACCGGAGTAATGGTTCCATACCATCTCGTATATCGGGCGCAACTCACCGCGACGCTCAGCCGAGATAACCTTGGCTTTATATTTGCCGGTGGTATCGGTGATGGGCGTGAAGGGCACGGGGTGACCGAGGTTGTATTGCGCAGTATATTCAAAGCCGCGCAACAGCCGGTTGTCCGCGAAACTGTAGAGATCCACCCCCTGGTTCCAGGCGATCTCGCAGGCCTCGGCCAGATGGCCAAGCCCCAATTGCGCATGTTGCTGGTCGCGCCCGCTTTCCTGACATTGGCCGGCCTCATTGATGACATAGTGCGTCAACCGGCCGTTGCCCGAACCGCTGCGAAAGTAGTCAAGGGCGCGGTTGAAAAGGGCGCGGTCATCGCAAAACACGCCCATCGCCAACATCGTTTTGATGCAGCCGGTATCCCAATTTCCGTTGGCGAACGTGGCAAAATCCTGAATGGCCGGGTAAACGGCGCGGCGCAACATCTGTTCAAACCGCCGCACTTCAGCCGGAGGCCAGCCGGGATAGGTATAGCGGATCAACTCGGCGGCGTTGACATACTTGAAACCACCGAGGGATGCCCCAAGGATTTTGTCCCGGCCGGCAAACTGCGACAGCGTGTCCGACCACGCATTCATAATTTGCACCGCCTTTTTCGCGTGCGCCTCATCGCCGGTCAGACACCACATCAAGGCATTTTGATATGCCGCGTTGCCATCGAAATCAAATTGATGGCAGGAAGGCTTATAACGATCCACCTCCGCCACCGGCCCGGCCAGGCGCCAGCCCGCCTGGGACTGCGGATGACGCCGCAACGGCTCAAACCCGCTCCGCCACGGTTCGGCGGATTGCGCGACCATTTTCTTCAGGCGCGAGAGATCCGCCGCCGAGTGCAGCAAACCGGGATGCACGAACGGCGCCGGCGGGCTAACCGCCGGCAGCCGCGGCGCCAGCAACAGCAGGCCAACGACCAGCATCAAGGGGAAGCGCATGTTCGAGCCTTATCAAAACCGCGGTCATTTTTCCACACCAAAGCACCGCGCCCAGCCAGGCAAACGAAGGAAGAAAGCTTCATCAAACCAGCGGCTCAAGCGGCACACTGGTCCAATTGCTCAAGAATACCTTCGTAGTCAAATTGGCCAGCGAGCTTCATCATACTTTGGGCGGCTTCAGGATTTTGCCGTTCGAACACCTTTAACAGGCTGTCAATTTTACTGGCATCGGCGGCGAGCAGCGCCTCGCGCAGTTCATGACCCCAAGTTTCGGGCAGAGCCGCTAAAAGTTTTGCGGTGAGGAGGTCGTTGCCCGATCCCGCCGGATGAATGGAGCCACCCTTTTGTAATTCAAACTCTTGTGGAACAACCAATCCCAGCGCGCCGCACATTCGAATAATCAGCTCATCATACTTCACCGGTTTGGAAATAAAATAATCGGCCCCGGCCGCCTGGGCGTGAGCCCGATCTTCCGGATAGGCGGTGGCGCTGATGCTGATGATTTTCACCGGCTGCCCCTGGTCAGCGGCGCGAATCCGGCGAATCGCTTCAAGCCCGCCCATCACCGGCATGCGCGTATCCATCAAAATCAGGTGAGGCTGCCAACGGGCGAAGATTTCCAGCGCTTCGGCCCCATTGGCCGCCGCGCGGCAATTAAACCCGACAGTTGCCACCATTTCCTGGAGAACCTCACGGTTGCCAGTCACATCGTCAGCAATCAAGATGCGATAACCAGAAAAGGTTGCGAGCGAATGATTATCTTTCCCACTATTTTCCTTGATGTAAAAAGAGGTGTCGAAAGCGATGCCGACGGGAACCTCAAACTGGAACGTGCTGCCCTGGCCAAGTTCACTTTGAACGCTCATTTGCCCCTGCATGATGCGGGCGTATTCCTGACAGATGGCCAACCCCAGACCACTGCCACTTTCCGACTGCCGACCGAGCTTACCTTGATTAAATTTTTCGAAAATATGGCTTAACTCATCCGGCGCAATGCCCGGCCCGCTATCGGTCACCGCAAAATTCAGCCACACCTTGTTACCGGCATCGGGTTTCACGGAAATCTTCAATTCGATACCGCCGGTTTTGGTGAATTTAACAGCATTGCCCAACAGGTTGCCCAGGATCTGCCGGATTTTTTGCTGATCCGCTTGAATTGATTCCGGTAGATGGCCGACCTTTTTAATGGCAAAAGTCAATTGCTTGGCCTGGGCCGGGGCGTTAAACAGATTGAAAAGGTCAGCCAGAAACCCGCCCAGTTGGAAATCCACCACATGCAACTCCACCCGGCCGGATTCAATTTTGGCCAGATCCAAAATATCATTGAGGATGGTGAGAAGATGCTCGCCACTGCGATTGATGGTCAGGAGCTTGTTATGAGCTTCTTTAGTCAAGCTCGCCTCACGCTGCAATAGCTGGGTATTGCCCAGAATGATATTCATGGGGGTGCGGATTTCGTGAGACATGGTGGCCAGAAATTCGCTCTTCGCCCGACTGGCCCGACCGGCCGCCAACAGCGCATCCCCCAGCTCTTCGGCGTTTTTTTTACGTTCGGAGATATCCGACACGAAGGCGCGCAAATGAATCAATTTGCCACCGGCATCAAAAACCGGCTGAACGAAAAGCTCCACCGGAATTCGTCTTCCATCCTTATGGATATATTCCTTCTCGTAACGCGTTGGCACCTGCGTGCGAGTGCATTCTTCCACCATCAAGGCTTCCGTTTCCCGCCATTCGGGAGGAGTCAGTATATTGCTCCAGCTAAAACCTTCCGCTTTCAACTCGTTCCGGCTGTAGCCCGTCAATTTTTCATAGGCCTGGTTTACCAAAATCAATCTGCCATCCGGCGTGCCCAGGCAAAAGGCAATCACGGAGGAGTCAACCACCTCGGCCAGCGTATGCTCCCGGGCCAGCGCCCGGCGCAGCGCATCCTCGGCCTGCTTGCGCTCCGTGATGTCCGTGACAAACGCGCGGAGATGCAATAATTCATCATCCCGACCATAGATGGGCTGCACGAACAATTCCACCGGCACGCGACCACCATCCTTGCGGAGGTATTCCTTCTCGAAATGCACCGCCTGCCGGGTGCGCAGGCATTCCGCCAATTTTTCGGCACTGACGGGCTGCCATTCGGGCGGCGTCAGTTCCTTGATCCACTTTAATTTTGTATCCAGAATTTCTGCGCGCGAGTAGCCCAGGAGCCTGGCATAGGCTTCATTGCAGGTGATAACACTGCCGTCCGGGTTCGTCATAGCGAACGCCACCGTCGACTGGTCAATCACCTCGGACAGCATGCCAATTTCACGGGTGCGCTCCGCCACCCGCCGCTCCAATAATTCATGGGCCAGCTTATTTTCATGGATATCGTAACTATAACCGATGTAGCCGCCAAAGCCGCCGCCGGGCAAATCAAACGGCCGACCATGATCCGAAATCCACCGATATTCGCCATCATGGCGACGCAGACGGTATTCGAGGGTAAACGTTTCGCGCCGGTGAAACGCCGCCAGATATTTTTCGCCACAAGCCGCCAAATCTTCCGGATGCACTCCTTCGAACCAGCCATCGCCCTGCTCTTGCGCCAGGGTGCGACCGGTGAAGGCGAGCCAGGTGGAGTTGAACCAGTTGCACTTGGCATCCGGGCCGGCCCGCCAGATCAGCGCCGGAGCGTTTTGCAGCAATTGCAGGTGAAAATCGCGCGCGGCAACAAGGGCGGCCTCCGCCTGCTTGCGCTCGGTGATGTCGATGACAAATACCGTGATTCCCACCACCGCGCCGCCGTTGCCAAAAATCGGGCTGTAACGATCCTCGTAAAATGTCCGCAGGCGCGATAGGTCGCCGTACGCCTCCTCCAGCAGGAAGGATTCACCGCGCAAAACCCGGTCAAAATTAGCCTTTGCCTTGGCGCGGTCGGCGGGGTTGCTGATGATATCCAGCAGATTCATGCCCACGGCAATATCCACCCCCCAGATTTGCCTGATCGTCGCCTGATGCGTCTGGGTGAACTCGGTATAGCAGTAGTTGGCGTCCAGGGAAAAGATGACCACGTTTTGCGGACTATCCAAAATGGACTTGAGCAGCGCGGATTTCTGGCTGGCAATTCCCTTGGCTTTCCGCAACTCATCTTCCGCCCGCTTGCGCTCGGTAATGTCCTGAATGAGCGCCACAAGGTAATCCATTCTTCCGTCCGCCAAACGAGCGCAGCGGACGGTCAGATCCGTCATCAGATATTCGCCGTTTTTCCGGAGAAAGCGTTTCTCCATGGAATAGCCTTCCGTCTCCCCGCGCAAGACACGCTCGAAATTGGCATCATTTTCCGGAAGATCGTCCGGATGGGTGAGTTGCGCCCAGGTCATGCCATAAAGCTCCTCACGGGTGTAACCCAGCATTTTACACAGGAGGTCGTTGACCTGAATCCAGCCCTTCTCGGGCGAGGTGACGACAAGGCCGCTCAGCGGCATTTCAAACCAGGTTCGCAGGCGGGCCTCGTTGACCAGGAGCTTGGCCTCAGCATTTTTACGCTCGGTAACATCTTCCTGAACACAGATGAATTGCGAGACGTTACCAGCGTCATCATGCACCGGCGTGATGGTTTTTTGCTCAAAATAGATCGTGCCATCTTTCCGGCGGTTCTGCAGTTCACCCTTCCAGACTTTGCCCGCCAGAATGGTACCCCACAATTCCTTATAAAATCCGGCTGGTTGCCGGCCGGATTTAAGGAAGCGGGGAGTGCATCCCAACACTTCTTCGGCGCTATAACCCGTCAATTGGGTAAAGGCGGCATTGGTCCAAATGATGCACCCGTGGCGATCAGCCAGAAAAATGCCGGTGGCGCTGGCCGCCACGGCGGTTTCCAACTGATACAGGCGTTCTTTAACCTTTTTCCGGGCGCTGATATCGCGGATGACGCTGATGATGCAGGCTTCGCCTTCGAGCTGGATGCCTTGGGAGCTTACCTCCACCGGCAGGCGGGATCCATCTTTGCGGAGATGGACGGTTTCAAAAAGAATCCCCTGCCCGAAAGCCAGCGACATCTGCTGGCTTAATTGACCCGCGGCGGATTTTTCGCGAATATCGTAAATGGTCTTCGCCAGCAGCTCCGCCCGGGAATAGCCGTAATTTGATTCCGCCGCCGCGTTGGCGTCGAGAATCCGGCCGTCGGAATTGCGGATTCGGAGAATGATATCCCGACTCTGACTGGCCATGGCCTCGGAAAAACGCAGGCTTCTTTCCATTTGCCGCCTAGCGGTCATATCGCGGCCGATGACCACCAGACCTTGACGCCGGCCGCCGGGCGAAAAAAGCGGCGTCTTGTAAACTTCATGCTCCTGCAATTTTCCATCCGGGCCGACCCCCTGCTCCGTGATGACACTGTGCCGACCCTCCTTCCACGTCTGCTCATCACTTTTGATACAAGCTTCGTGAAACATCCGGAGTCGCGGGTTTGACTGAGCCAATTCGGCATCGGTTTTTCCCCGCCAACCCTCACCATCTCCCAGCTGAAATAACTTTTTCGCCGGTTCATTGGCCACCAGCCAGCGACCCTGGCCATCTTTTAAAATGACATTGTCGGGATTGGTTTCAACCAGGAGCTGCATTTCCTTGGCGTTGGTTCGGGCAGCCAGCAGCAATGTTTCCAACCGGCACAGCATCAGGCTTAGACTCACGCCGCAAATCAAGATAATCCAGACTTTGCCGTAATCCATGACAGCCGCCTGGCTACCGGCGGGCGTGAAGCTCAAAACCCACGAACGCCCCGCGGCGACAAACTGGCTTTGCCGGTTCAGCAAAGCGTTTGGCTGAGCGGGGAGGATTTTATCCGGGTGACTATCAAAGACCAGGGTTTCAGAGCTGAGTTTCGGCCCGCCATCATAAACCTGCAGGCGAATGCGCTGGCCGCCCATCCATTCCCATTTTCCCAGGATACCCCGCATGAGATCGTTCATCCGGTAAGGACTGTAAACCCAGCCGATAATGGCTTCGCGTCGCTGGGCGATGGTGGCATGAGCCATGCCTGGACGATAGACCGGCACATACATCAAGGTGCCAGCCTGGACATCCTGATCGGTTTCCTGCACCAGCGTCACTTTTCCGCTGAGAGCGGCGGCGTCGTTGTCTCTCGCCCGCTCCATGGCCTCCCGCCGCACGGGTTCGGTCAGCATGTCGTAACCGAAAGCGCGGATATTTCGATTGGTAAAAGGCTCGAGATAGATGGTGGCCGAGTAAATGGCGCGATCACCTTCAGGACGCACCTGGTATTCCGGAAAACCTTCAGCCCGGATTTCCTGAAGGTGGCGCGCCAACTGCTCCCGCGGAACCAGCAATGCGAAGCCAAAACCTTGAATCCCCGGCAGCGCCTGTTCCAACCGCTGGCCCCCGGCAAAAGCCCGCCAGGCTTGACGATTGACGCCGCCGGAATTTTCGTAAAATACGGAGCCGCTCCGCAAGATCATGGCCTGCGCGCCAAGCCGATCCCTAATCTTGATTTGGATTTCGTTGCAAACGGACTCAAACTGCCTTTTCGCGGTCAGATCCAAATCTTTTTTAGTTCCCCAGGCAACGACAACGGTGCCCACCACCCCCAACAGCAACAGACTCCAAGCCTGCCAAAAGTGGCGTTGAACAATTCCACGCAGCAAAATCTTAGTTTGTTTGGCGGCTTGGATCATGCGAAAGATTGGCGTCGGATGCGGAAAAACGGCCTCAACCTAAAAGAGGTTGGCGCCCGATGGCTCAGCAAGTTTCTACCCGGGCTAGAAATTCATGTCCGGTCCACATACGCGACTATTAGGGTAAAGCCTTAGTGCTTCCGGCATCATTCTTCAGAACGGCAAAGCGGGGCAGCCAGGCCTGAATCTGAATGCCTTTCGCTTTTTGGTTGGCGACCAGCACCTGCCCCCCCAGCAGAGCGATAATGCGATGCGCCACCGCCGGAGCAAGACCCAGATCGCCCGCGGGGGCATCGGGAATCGCCAACACATCGAAGAAGGTTTTCAATTGATTTTCAGGAATATTGTGGCCACTGCCCTCAATGTTGAGGCAAACCTGACTGGCTAAGACATGCGCACGAATCTCAATCCGAGTCTTGGGCTTGGAATATTTGGCCACCGTCTCAATCAATGAAACCAGGGCTTTTTTCAGATAAAACCAATCCCCCAAAACATTCCCGCAGCCCAGCGGCAAGGGCGAGATGTGGATATTGGAAACTTGCATCAATCCAGCCATCTCTTCGCACGCCGCTTTTAGAATGTCATCCAATTGGCTGACATTGTTGGCAAAGACACCCCCTTTGGCCTGAATGGTGGTCAGCAAAAGCGCGTGGTCGAGCATCGTCATGATGCGCTGCCGGGAGACTTCGTAAATGCCGCTTAATTCGGACATCTCCGAATCTTTTTTGAATTTTTCAAAGGCCAGATCGGCAGCTCCGAACAGACCATGCAAGGGAGTGCGCAACTCATGGGAAATCAAGGTGAGAAAATCACTCTTGGCCTGATCCAAAATCGAGAGCTTCGCATTGGCCTCTTCCAACTGCCGGGTGCGTTTCGCCACCATGCTTTCCAAGCTCTCGTTGGATTTTTTAAGCGCCACTTGCAACTGCCGGATTTCCAGGTGGGCATTGACCCGGGCGAGCACCTCTTCGATTTGAAACGGCTTGGTGATGTAATCCGCGCCACCCGCCTGAAACGCTTTGAGCTTATCCTCCGTGGCATTGTGGGCACTGATGAAAATGACCGGGATTTCGCGCGTGGATTCCTTTTCTTTAAGTTTGGTGCAAACTTCAAAACCATCCATTTCCGGCATGGCCGCATCCAGCAAAATCAAATCGGGCGGCCGCCGGCTGACCGCGGACAGAGCCCCCCTCCCGCTGATGGCCGGGCGAACACAAAAACCTTGTTTTTCAAGAAAATCCATCAGCAAATGCAGATTGGCTGGCGTATCATCCACAGCCAAAATTTCAATTGGCTTCCCGCTGGATTTTGCATTGAGGTTCATAATGGAAAATTAGGGTATTATTGGACTAAAAAAAGCACCGTTTGTCAAGACGCGACAAACATATAAGATATTGATTTAAAACATATTGCACATTATTTTCAGCGCCACATTTTGTCTTTATACGGGACAGTTTAGTGGAAATTTGCCTCATATAAGAACGTTTTAGGCCAAGTTGACTTAATCAGATTGCTTACGGCGGCGGAGCACCACAACATATCCAACCCAGCTAACCTGCCAGCGTTAGCGGGGAACCCAACCGCAGGCGTGACGAGGAGAACCGGGCGTTTGGTTTTCATGAGATTCGATTGGGCCAACGATTCAATTGCCAGCCATCATTAGTCAGACATTATTATTACCTCCCCCATTTTATGCTAATTTCCGATATAATCTTGCTAAAAGCAGCAAGTGCATCAATTTCAGCAGCCAACGATATGAAGCAACGAGATAACTTTTGAAATTTCAGCAAAGGCGGGTGGTATTTATAATTCGCATTAAGAAATAACGTGATCAACAAACAGCCTTTGCCGGTGAAAAACGTCACCAGACCCGGCCAGGCAACCATTTAAAGAACAGATTTTCCCGCGTGACAGCCTGCATTTCGTGAGGCATTGTCTCCCGCCATGACAACCGCGGAAGCCACCCAATTGCTGGAGCAATTTCGCACCGGAAAAATCCCGCGCGAAAAGATTCTCCGCGCCTTCCAAGCCGCGCCGGTGGCCGACCTCGGCTTTGCGCAGGTGGACACCCACCGCGCGCTCCGCAAGAATTTCCCCGAAGTCATTTTCGGCGGCGGCAAGACGCCGGAACAGGTCGTAAAAATTGCCGCCAAGCTGCTGGCGCACGGCCAACAAGTCCTCATCACCCGCATCACCGCCGAACACGTCCGCGCGCTGAAGAAAAAAATCAGGCGCACGGTCCATCATCCCCTCGCCCGCTGCGTGACCATTGAGAAAAAGCCGTTGCCCAAGCGGGCCGGATTCATCGCGGTGGTCTGCGCCGGCACGAGCGATCTGCCGGTGGCCGAGGAAGCCGCCGTCACCGCCGAAGTCATGGGCAACCGCGTGGAGCGCATCCACGACGTGGGCGTGGCCGGCCTGCACCGGATGCTCGCGCGGCTGGATGTGCTGCAGCGCGCAAATGTCATCGTGGCCGTCGCCGGCATGGAAGGCGCGCTGCCCAGCGTGCTCGCCGGGCTGGTTGCCAAACCGGTCATCGCCGTGCCCACGAGCGTCGGCTACGGCGCGAGCTTTGGCGGGGTGGCCGCGCTGCTGGCCATGCTGAACAGCTGCGGCAGCGGCGTGACCGTGGTGAATATTGACAACGGCTTTGGCGCCGGCTATGCCGCCAGCCAGATCAACGCTTTAGCCACAGATACACACAGATGAAACACAGATCCTCCCCTTAATCAGCCACCTTATTCCATCTGAGCCAACCTGGGTGCATCGGCGACTCAATGAATTTCAAATGAAAACCCTTTACCTCGACATTTTCAGCGGCATCGCCGGCGATATGTTCATCGCCGCGCTGCTCGACCTCGGTGTGGACGCCGCCAAACTCGAACGGGAGTTAAAGAAACTCAAGCTGGACGGCTATCACCTCCATATCTCGCGCCAGCAAAAATCCGCCATCGCCGGCATCAAGTTCGACGTCCACCTCGCGCAGGACCATGACCACGCGCACGGCCACGAACAACCCCATGAAGCCGGACACCATCACGAAGCCAGTCATGGACATGTGCACCTGCGTTCGCTGCAATTCAGCGCAACTCCCAGCGTGCCGCACGCACATCACCACGCCGATCAGCGCAATTTTTCTGAAATCAAACTGATCATCCTGCGCAGCAAACTTTCCGCGTGGGTGAAGCAGAAATCCATCGCCGTCTTCGCCCGCATCGCGGAAGCCGAAGGCAAAATCCACGGCCGGCCGCCGGATGAAGTCCATTTCCATGAAGTCGGCGCGGTGGATTCCATCGTGGACATCGTGGGCGCGGCCATCGCCCTGGAGCTGCTGGGGAAACCGCGTGTGTTCGCCTCGCCGGTCGTCGAGGGCACCGGCTGGATCCGGTGTGCGCACGGAAGGTTTCCGGTGCCCGCCCCGGCCACCCTGGCGATTCTCGGCGCGCGCGGCATCGGCATCACCCAATGCGAAGAACCCCATGAACTCGTGACGCCCACCGGAGCAGCGCTGCTGGCGGAATTTGTTGAAGGCTTTGGCGCGATGGATCATCTCGTCGCCGAAAAGATCGGCTTCGGCCTCGGCACCCGCAAAAACACAACCCGGCCCAATGTGCTGCGCGCCGTATTGGGCAGTTCAGCCAAAGTCCAAAGTCTAAAGTCCAAAGTTGCGACCGCGAACTTGGATTGGGAGTCGGATAAAGTCGCGGTGCTGGAAACCAATCTGGACGATTGCACCGGCGAAATTCTCGGGTCCTTTGTCGAAACCGCCCTGGCGGCCGGTGCGCTGGATGTTTTCCACACGCCCATCCAGATGAAGAAAAACCGGCCGGGGATTTTGCTCACCGTGCTATGCGCGGAAAACGACGCAGATAAATTCAGCGAAATGATTTTGCGCGAGACGACGGCTTTTGGGGTACGCAAGACGATTGCCGAGCGGCGCAAGCTGCGGCGTGAATTTGCCGAGGTGAAAACGCCCTTCGGCAAAGTAACCGTGAAAATCGGCCGGATCGGTGGTAAAGTGGTGCAGGCGGCACCCGAATTTGAATCGGCCAGGAAGCTAGCGATCAAAGCCAAGGTGCCAGTGAAAGAGATTTTTGAAGCGGCAGCGGCGGCCTGTGACCGCCGGAAATTGAAATGACGGACGGCGACGGTCATAGACCGCCGCTGCAAATTTGAAGTGATGAGCGAAGCGAACAACAAACTGGAAAAATTGCGGGCGCTGCTGAAAAGCTACGGCTCCTGCCTGGTGGCGTATTCCGGCGGCGTGGACTCGGTCTTGCTCGCCCGCGTGGCGTACGACGTACTCGGCGACCGCGCCCTAGCGGCGATTGCCGACTCGCCCAGCCTGCCGCGCCGCGAACTGGCCGAGGCGCTGGAGCTGGCGACGAAGTTCGCCTTTCCCGTCCGCGTCATCCAGACGCAAGAATTCGCCAACGACAACTACACGGCCAATCCGGCAAACCGCTGCTACTTCTGCAAACACGAGTTGTTCGAGGAACTGACGCCGCTGGCCAAGGCGGAAAGTTTTGCGGTCATCGCCTACGGCGAAAACGCGAGCGACATCGGCGATTTCCGCCCCGGCGCGCAGGCGGCGACGGAGTTTAAGGTGCGCGCGCCGCTCAAGGAAGCCGGCTTGACCAAGGCGGAAATCCGCGAGTTGTCCGCGCAACTCGGTTTACCCACGGCGGACAAGCCGCAAATGGCGTGCCTGAGCTCCCGCGTGCCGTACGGCGAGACGGTGACGCCCGAAAAACTGCGGATGATCGAGCAGGCGGAATATGTTTTGCGCGACCTCGGTTTCCACGATGTGCGCGTGCGACACCATGAATTGCAGAAACAAAATCTCGCGCGGATCGAACTGGCGCCGGCAGAAATCCCGGCGCTCCTGGCCAACGGGAAACTCGCCACCGTCGGCGAGCAATTGAAAAAAATCGGCTACGCGCACGTCACGCTGGACTTGCAAGGCTACCGGCGCGGCAGCACAAATGAAGTGCTCAGTGATCCGGCAAAAAAGTGACCCGTCATTTCGCAACAAGCCGGACTCCCTTCCGCCCGCGTTTCAGAAATCAGCCACCTCAAGGCTTCCAACTCAACCGATAGAAACGGCTCAAATGATTCGTGGCATCCGCGTCAATGAAGTCAAACAGGCCATCGGCGGCTAAATTGGCAATCGAATCCCATTGGACAAAATCCGTCGTTGCCTGCAATTCATAAACAAACCCCGGATCAACGTTCAGCGTCAGCTGCAACGTCTGATCCGGTCGCGGGGCGGTAGAAACCATGTCCATCGCCAGCGGCGGCGTGATCACCGACAAAACTGCCGGGGGAGTAGTTTGGGAACCCACGGCATTGCCGATCCGGACGGCGTACCGGCCGGATTGCGCGGCCTGGGCACCCGCCAGCGTCAAGTTCGCATTGGTGGCCCCGGGCAAATTCCGCCCATTGAACTGCCACTGATAATTCAAAGCCGAACCGGTGGCGATAACGCCAAAGCTCGCCGTCGCGCCAACGAGGATTTTCTGACTCACCGGGCCGGCCAGAATATTCGGCGCCGCCAGCACTGACACCGGCGTGACACTGCTGGTCACCGTGCCGGACGAAGTGCTGATGACCACGGAATAATTGCCGCTGTCGCCGGTGGTGACGCCGGCCACCGTCAACGCCGCATTGGTCGCACCATCCACATTCACCCCGTTTTTCCGCCATTGAAAACCGGCGCTGCCGGCTCCGCCCGCCAGCGCCGAAATAACGAGATTATTACCGACCGCGAGATTGCCGTTCGCCGTTTGCACCGAAAGATGCAGAAAATCGTCCACCCCAAAAAGTTCGACCCGCGAATTGTTCGCCGACGCGACGCAGAGCCGGTTCAACGAATCCATCACGATCCCCAGCGGCAGGTTCAACTGGCCGGGAGCCATACCACAATCGCCGACGGTGCCCAGCGCCAAGCCGGTGCCGGCATCGAAGACCTTCACCAAGCCCTGCATGGAATCCGCGACGAAGACGCGACCGGCATTATCAACAAACAGCGCCTGCGAACGGCCGGACGGCCCGCCAAACATGCCGCCCGAGCCGAGCTTGAATTGGCGGCCATACATGCCGTTGGTAAAAACCTGAATCCGATCATTGTTTTGATCCACGACCAAAACCTCGCCATTGGCGCGGACGGCAATGCCGGCGGGAAAATCAAAATTACCATTACCGGTGCCCGCCCCCCCGAACTGGCCAACCAGTGCCGCGTCCTGGTAGATGCGAACGGCATTGGCGCGACCATCGGAAACATAAACGCGACCCAATGACCGGGGATCGACAGCCAGATGGCCGGGCAGTTGGAACTCATTCGCCCCCACGCCAAGCGAGTAAAGAAAGTTCCACTGCGCGTCGAACACGCTGACGCTGGCGGTTTTTTCCTCGCTCAAATAAATGCGGCCATCGCCCGCAATCGCAATCGCCAGCGGCCCGGCGAAGCCATCATTGACGGCGATCTGCCGGCCGAAAGCGTCGAACACGATCACGCGCCCCGCGGCCGGATCGGTAACGTAGAGGTTCCCATTCGCATCCGCAGCCACGCGCGCCGGTGCCCGAAGCGACGCCGACAGCGCGCCCAGCGGGGTGACATTCGGGGCGGCGGCCCGCACGCCGAAATTGAGGGTGACGAGCAAAATCCAGATACAATAGTAAAAAGTTTTCATGTCGCCACCCCGACGGGGCCGGGTTTGAGTTTCAGTTTGCGTTTGATAAAGTTTTTGACGCGCGTCACCGGACATTTGCTTTCGAGGTTGAACACCTCGGCGGCATCGGTCATGCCCGCCGGCAGCTCCAGACCGGCCATCTGTTCCTTGAGATAGGAATGTTCCATGAGCAGCTTCATGAGCGATTTCATGAACTCCTGTTTCCACTTGGGCAGCGCATGGAAGCCGTTCATTTTGTGGATGTAGAAATCCCGGAAGCCCCGGAACAGCTCGGCGCGCACCTCGTCAATGGTCATGTTCACCGGCTTGATGACCGGCTCCACGAGATTGTATTTGCGATAGTCGCGCGTGGCGATGTGATCTTTCACGTCACGATAAAGATCAGCATACGGCCATGGCGTAATGGCCAGGAAGAAGGCCATGTCGGGATCGTAGTATTTGGAAAGCTCGATGGTGCGCTGCATTTCTGCTTTCGTCTCGTTGGGCATGCCCATGACGAAGGAGGTCTCGGAAATCATGTTATGGTCGCGGATCAACTCGATGGCGCGCTTCCCCTGCTCCACCTTCGCGTCCTTTTTATAAAGGTCGAGCGTGGCCTGGTTAACGGACTCGACACCGATGTAAATGTGCTCCACGCCCGCCTGCCGATAAATCGGCATAATCGGCTCGTCGCGGACAATGTCATCCACGCGCGTCTCCAGCAGCAGCGTCGTACCGAAATCGCGCTCGATGAGCAGGTCGAGAATCCTCCGCCAGCGGCGCGGGTCAAGCGTGGGAATTTCGTCGGCGATCATCGCCACGTTCACGCCGTATTTTTCGCGGAGCAGCTGAAGTTCATCCACAAAATGTTCGGCAGAATTCGCGCGCCAGGACTCCTTCCAGAACAGCCGCTGCGAGCAAAACGAGCAATGCTGCAAACAACCGCGCGACGACGAGACAATCGCCAGCGTCGAACCGGGCATCGGCCGATAAGTGTATTCCGACCACGGCACGAGATCCCACGCCGGCGTCACCAAATCCAGGTTGCGGATGAAACCGCGCCGGGGCGTGACGACCACCTGACCGTCCCGGCGAAACGCGAGGCTGCGAACCTTGGACAAGTCTTCTTTCGCGGCCCAGGCCTGCATCAGTTCGACGGAAGTTTCCTCGCCTTCGCCGCAGACGATCACGTCCACTTCCGGCGAGTGGCGGAGGATTTCGTCATACATGAAATGCGGATGCGTGCCGCCCAGCACCGTCCGCACGCCGGGAATCTCCTCCTTCGCCATCCGGCAGACGTCAATTCCGTCCAGCACCGTGGCCGTGATTGCCGTCACCATCACGACGGACGGCTGCTCGCGACGGAGCGTCGCCCGCACCTGCTCATGCGTGTGAAATTTTGTCATCGCGTCGTAGAGCGCCACGCCGAAACCGGCGCGCTGCAGCGCGCCGCCGACATAGAGCAGGCTCAACGGCAGCCATGAACCGGCCGATTCCACCACGCCGGAGTGATACGGCGGCGTGATGAGCAGGATTTCAGCGCGCCGGTTCATGATTGAAAATAGGCCGAATGCATGGACGGAAAAATGAATGGAAACACCAAGGCCGTGAGGATGGATAAAATAAAACACGCGATGGTGGCCCAGGCGATGGCGCGGGCCTTAAGCTTGAAAAACAACCGGGCGTGGAGCAATACCGCAAACGCCAGCCACGTCACCAGCGACCACGATTCGATCGGGTCCCAGCCCCAGTAGCGACCCCACGACTGGTTCGCCCAAATCGCGCCCATGCCGATGGTCGTGGTCCAGAACACAAAACCGAAGCCGATGAAACGCACCGTGTTGGCCTCCAAAACCTCCACGCCCGGCAAACGATCCAGCCAGCGTCCCGTGGCGCCATTGAGCTTCCGCAGCAGCACAATGGCCGAGGCCAGCGACAGCACAAACGCGCCCAAGGCGAGCTTGGTGAACAGAATGTGGAACACCAGCCAGATGGAGCGCAACGTCGGCGGCAGATTCCGCGCCTCAGGATTCGTGAACAGGCCGATGCCCATCATCAAGATCACCACCGGCAGGGCGACGAGGGCGAGCGCGGACCAGTTCGGTTTGCGCCAGAGAAAAAACAGGAGCATCGCCACCGCCATCCACGCATCAGACGATAACACCTCGTATTTCATCATATAAGGCCCATGGCCGACGTGAACGTAGCGCAGCGCCAGCGCGACCACGTGAAACCCAAGGCCGACGGCGGTGAGCCATTTCGCCTGCGCAATCTTGTTGGGATGCGAAAAAATCAGCGCGTAGGCAAACGCCATCAGGCCGCCGATGTAAAACACCACGGCGATCCAGTGAACCACGGCTTCCTGAGCGATGGGCGTCATGGCTTGGCCTCCGGTTTGTCAGTTCCATGCAACGAGGCGCGATCAGCGACCCACGGCGTATTGGTGCGCCCGACCTGCGGCGGCGTAGCGAATTTGATTTCGTCCACGAGCCAGGCTTTGGCCACGTTCGTGAAAAAATAAGTCATCTCATAGGTATCTTGCGACGCCTGGCCGACCTGTGCGCCGGTGCCGATTTTCAAATCGCGGTAACTCCAACGCTCCTTCGTACGAACGCGCAACTCGTTCTTCACCTGCTCAGTGCTGACGACTTCGAGCGAAAGCAGTTTCGAATCGAGTGTGATGCCCATGTCCAGCCGGACGCCGATAAGGCCAGTGAGTTTCTTGCCTTCGTTCGGCCCGACGACGGGGTCAACGAGCCGGATATCGCCCCGCCGATAGGCTTCGGAGACAACCTGATTATAACGCTCGACGAGCTGTCTGGCCTGCGTTGTCGAAACGCGGCGGTCGCAGCCGGAGGTCAAAGCGAGACAGGCGGCGAACAAGAGCCAGCTAGCCGTGCGAGCCGGAGACGAGGATAGAGAATGGAGGATGGAGGATGGATGGATTGGGGGAGGTACGTCCGCCCTCACCCCGGCCCTCTCTCCCAGGGAGAGGGGGAAACGCCCGACCGGTTGCTGCAAGATTCCTGCAATTGAATGATTGCCGCCGAATTCACAAATGAGTTTTTCAAACCGCTCCTGAAACAGCGGGGCGAAGCGCTGCGGCTTGAGGGCGACGAAGACTTTTTCCCGTTTGCCCAGCGGCGTGACGACCACGCAGAAATCCAGTTTGACCAGACAGAACATCATGGCCGCGCCAGTCATCGTCAGCAACATGCCGAGGTAGGCCAGCCAGAGCGCAGCATCACGGCTGCCATGGAGACGCGCCCAAAAGGGCAAGCCTTGCAGCGTGATCTTCACGTCATCCGGCAACGCCAACGACGCCCCCGCCGGCATACTTTCAACGGCGAGCAGGGCGTGGCCGCGCATTACCCGCAACTCGACAATGCCGGGACGGGTGCCGTTCCGGTCAACATATGAACGGAAGTGGGCACGCAAATTATTGGCAAGGGCCAGTTCGCCTTCGTAATTTCCAGCACCGTTCTCGGCGAGGAGCACGGCGCAGCGGGTAGTGTTACCCGCATGCAAAGATTCCACCAGGACGGCCGGACCAAACTCGCGGGCGGAAAAAATCCGGTTGCCCCCGAGCCGGAGTTCCTGATTGACGCAGATTTCCCGATCCGCGCCGTCCACGCCGATTCGCAGCGAGAGCGATTGCAGGTCGCCGCCGGCATAACGCGCGGCCTTGACTTCGCGCAGCGTCATTTCGCGGTCGAGCGCGAACGGTCTGGCGGCAACGCCGGGAAACTGACCGCCCCAAGCGGAGGCCTGCGGGGCGAGGGTTTCATTTTCCAAAACATCCGTCATGGCATCCGCGGCAAACAAAGCCCGCAACATTCCGGCGAGGATAAGGAGGAGCAGACCGGAATGAAAAACGAACGAACCGGCGAGCCCAAGACGCCGCTCGCTCCAGATTTTTTTCTCCGGCCGCGAAAACGTGGCGGGCCGTTCAAATTCGGCGCGGAACGGCGCGGATTGGAACGAGGATTCCGCAAGCGGACGCGTCCAGCCCGCGCGCAGCCGGCGAAACTGTTCCCCGACGACGAGGCTGAGGCTGGCCGCCATGAGCGCCGCCAGCGCCGTGAAACCCGGGGTTTTAAAGACATGCCAGTTTTCGCGCGCCGCGCCCACAGCCCCGAATAAGGCCAATCCGACCAACTCGCCGACGATGAATTTGGGCGAACGAAGGAGGGCTAGGATATGGGGCATCAAGCTCATTCACCAGTTCTCCGGGTTCACGGTTACCGCATTACCGTGATAGCATGAGGCGTTGCAATAACCGTTCTGGCCGTAGGTGGCGGCCTTACGAAAGACGCTGATTGACACGTTATTAGTATTGTTCTGCCAGGCGTAGCGAGCGGGCAAGCTACTGCCCCGGGTGGCCATGAGCCGCGACACCTTGCCGCCGTGCGGGACCACGATGTGACACTGGTAACAAAAGAAGCCGCTGTGATTGCCCTCGCTGTGGGCGGCATTGGAGCTATTGTGGCAATTGGCGCACCAACTCTGGGAGATGTTGGCCAGGGTGACGGCGGGCCAGTTGTTGCCGTTCGGACCGCGCAGCATGTACTGGCCGGCAGATCCGTGCGGGCCTTGCGCGGCGGCGGGATTGTAATTCGTCGTGGTGGCGTCATGGCAATCGGAGCAGAGCATGGTCTGGGAGCCGACGTTGACGATCCACGGGGCTTTCATCGCATTCGTGCCGAGCGCCTTGGGGGCGAGCGAATTCGGATAGTTGGTCAAACCGGTCATAATCGGATGACCGGAGCGATTCATCGGGCTAAATTCCTGGGCGAGGTCCGTGTCCAGAGAAATACCATAGGTCTGCGCGCCGATGGCATTGGAGGCCGTCACCGTGTAATTCTTGGAGGAACCATCCTGCGCCGTGATGGCATAAATCTGCGGTGAAGTGAAATCGCGGGTCGTGCCGGACGCGGGCGCGCCCGACGCAAACAATGAAATGGTATAAACCGGCGAGAGACCCGTCAGCGGCCAACCCGCCGCCAGCGTCCACGCAATGGTGCCCGCGTTGGTATTGATGACGGCGCTGCTGCCGGCGTAATTGGTGCCGAACGCCAGAATATCCTTGGCCGGACTCGGCGGAGCCACGGTGACGGCGACGGTGTAAATCCTGGTCGAGCCGTCCTGCGCCGTGAGGGTGTAATTCTGCGGCGTGGTGAAATCCAAAACCGACCCGGACACCGGCGAACCGGTTGCGGAAGTGGAAAGCACATAAGCCGGGGACAGACTGCTTACCGTCGAGCCATTCGGAACCGTCCACGCGACCGTCGCGGCGCCGGGATTGATGACGGCACTGCTGCCGAGGTAGTTGGCGCCGAAAACCAGAAAGTCCTTGTTGGTGCCCGCCAGAAAGTTCACCGAGGCGGTCTGGTTGACCGTCAGGCCGTCGGTCGCATTGGTGGCGGTGAACACCGATGAGCCGGGGGTCGCGGATCTCACGGCGAAAGCGATCACGCCGTTCACACCGGATGCGCCTGATCCCGGCGAAACCGCATCCGCTGCGCCCCGGCTCGAAATGAGCGACACGGTCTTGCCCCAAACTGCCGCGCCGCCGCTGTCCTTCAAGGTGACGGTGACGGTGGAGGCGGTGACCCCATCGGCGGCCACGGTAGCCGGCGCGGCGGCCACGGTGGAATTGGCGGCGTTGGCGGCGTTGGCCTGCGCCCGCAACGCGACCCACACGCCGGCGCCGCGCTGCATATTGGTGGAGGTCACCGCCGCCCCCGCGCCGGTGGTGCCGGCGGCGATGAGGGTTTTCCAAGCCGCGCCGATCGAGGTGGCGCTGGTGCCGGTGCCACTCCCCTGACTGTCAAATATTTCCGTCAGCCCGGCCGACCAGCCGGAATTGTTCCATGTCGCGCCCGTGGTGCTGGAGGCCATGCTCGCGGTCAGGCCGAACATGATGGCCGCCGCGCCGGGCGTCACCGTGGTGATGGCGGTGGCGGTGATATTCGACGTGGTGGAGGAAGTAAAACCGGCCACGGGGACATCCAGCGGACTGGCGTTATCCACACCGGAAAATGCCACAATATCACCGACGGCGCCGCTGACGCTCGGCGTCAGGGTGAACGTGTAGCTGGAGGGTTCCGCAGCGCCGGCGACTTTATACAGGAGGGTGCCGTAGCGTGACGTGGAGCCGCCGAGCGAGCCGTTGGTGACGGCGGTCCAACCAGACAAACCGGCCGCGCTGCCGGCGCTGCCGGCGTATTGCGCGATGCTGGCAATCATCACATCACCGGCCACCACACCGGACGGCTTATTGACCGTCAAACTCGTGCCGGTGGTGACGGTGGCCGTCGTCGCCGTTCCCCGCTGGGCGATCGCCGCCTGAAGATTTCCAGCAAACAGTCCAACTCCCATCGCCATCACCAGGCAGCAGGCAAGGCGATTCAACATGCTGACGGGGCGATTCATTGGTTTTGGGATACACATGGCGCTTTTCATTTGTAGGCCGGGGAAATGGTCAGGGTGGTGGGACTGCCGACGGCGATGATTTTATAGAGCACCGCCGGATTGTTGCTGCCGTAAATCCAGGAACCAATCATGCCGCTATTCCAACTGGTGCCGCTGCCGGTCACGGCGGTGCTACCGGGCGTGAAAGTCGTGGTGCCCGCGCTGTAATAAGTGGTCAGGCCGGCGGTGGGATTTTGCAGGAAATAAGACTGCCCGGCGACATTGGCGCCGGCATAGACCGGAGTGATGGTCAGACTCGTGGCACTCGCGACCCCGGCGACGACATACGTCCGGGTGTCATTCGTATTGGCCAGCCACATGCCAATCAGTTCGTGGTCCAAGCCGTGCTGTTGCCAGTAACCACAGCACTGCCATTGGTGAAGTTAGCGGTGCCAGCCGTGTAGCCGGGAAAACTGTAACCGGTATGGCACTTGAAACAGATTTGGTATTCGAAACTCGCCCCAGTGGTGTCTGTAATGTAAGTGTAAAGATTCGTCATCACCCCCTGATAGTTGGTCAGGGCGCTGTAATTAAAGGCGACGCCGTCCACCCCAAGGAGCGAAGGCGTGTTGGTGATGGCGTTACGGTATTGGGTGGCGGTAGCGGAGTAAACATGCGACCCGGCCCTCGCTTTATGGGGATTGTGGCAGTCCACGCATTCCACCGACCGGCCGGGCCGGCGATACGGATCGTTATTGGCCACGGGATGGTGATAAATATTGGTGAAGGCGGTTTGCACCACTTTGACGCCGGCGGCGGCATTGGTGCCGTGGCAGGTGTAACAGAAATTCTCCTGATAATCGGCGAGCAAATGCGGGTAATGATTCGTGGGATTCGCCGCATCCGGCCAGCCGTGAACCGCATGGCAATTCAAGCAGGTGCCCTGGTCATTCACATCGGTGCGCGCCGGCATGAGCGAGCCGTATTTGCCACCGGGCCAGAGAGTCGCGATGTTGGTCGCGGAAAAATGCGCCGAATTGGTGGCCGCAAGCGTATGGCAGTCGGTGCAGAGGGAAATGCTGCCGACCAGCCGAAGCAATTTGCCGTCGCCATCCGGAGCGCGGTGAATTTTATGACAGGTCAGGCAACCCAGATTGGTGGTGCCGACTTCGACCGGCAGCAGTGCGGGCCGCTGGTAATAGGCGTTGGTGGCGAAGAAAATCCCCACCGGATGCGATCCCAAAATGGCATTCGTCACCGCACGCGAGGCGTGGCAGTCGTTGCACATCTGGTGCGTGTCGTTGGCAATGCGCATGAAATGGCGGTTGGTGCCAATGAAGGTGCCGGCCAGATTCGTGGTGTAAGGCTGTGCCAGAGGATCAAACGGCGGCAGGGCCTCACTGTGCTGATCATGGCAGGTGTAACAGGCCGCCGTGCCATTCAGCAAGCGCACCAGCAAATCGGTGTTCGTCGGATTCCGCAGATCGGGACGGACAAATAAATTCCATTGATCGCCGGCCGAAAATGAAGTGTTGGTGCCGTCGGCAAACGAGAGGTAAATACCCGAATCCAGCAGCACGTTGGTGCCAGTCAGATTGGTTCCGGCACCGCCGCCGAACGCGGCGGCGGACCAGGAAAACTGCGCGGCGCCGACCATGCCGGACGACTGGATTTGAATCGTGTAAGTCCGGGCGTAATAGCCGGCATAAGCGCCAGCCGGCGTAATCATTCCCGTTGAGGGCGTCACCGCGCCGCCAACGAATTGCAGGCGCCCGGCCGCACCGGAATCCCACCGATGGGAGGTGCCCGCGGCATTGGTCCCCGCCCCAGGCCAGGTCAGAGCTTGATCCACGGACGCAAACGCCCGGCCTGAGGCCGAGCCGCCGGACGTATGGCAACTCATGCACAAATTAGCAATAACGGCATTGGTCGTCAGCGTTGGTCCGGCAGCATGGTGCGCCATGTGGCAACTACCACAACCGGCCACGGTATCATGCGGGGGATCGCTGGCCCCGACGGACGACACCCAGACGCCGGAACCCAAAGCCAGAAGCGCGACGAAACCAACCCAGGGGATTACGAAAAACCGCTGATAAATGGAGGGGAAATGCTTTTTCATCACTTGGCTTACAAGCTGGTTTTTACATCATAAAATGAACCCTTAACCACTGACATCGAATCCTGATTTCAACCAACCATTATTTGACATTTGACGCTTATTTTTTGGTTAATCCACCCAATAAACCCCGTTGGGTTCCGGCCGGCCAAAGAAGGCCTCAGCCGTATCCGCTTTGCTGCCGCATTTGTCTGGCCCAGCGGCTCCAGGCATCGCAGCGCGGGAGGGGCATCGCAGCGGAGTTCGAGGGAAGACGGCTCGCGGGGACACTCGCCCCACCAATAATAACTGCGGGCGGGCCAACTGGAACCACCGGCAACACCGGGGCGGCGGCGGGCGGCGCGGGATCCAGCAAATGGGCATAGCCGCGCTTGAGGCCGGTTAACTCATAGTCGTAGGTGATCTTTTCGGGCAGAGGGTTGGGTGAGTCCAGCCCCAGCGCCAACTTTTTGAATTCGAACGCCAGATCCAAGTAGCGAGCCATGCGGGTCCAACTCACCAGCGCGTGTGGATTCCTATGTTGATAAAGATCCATGGCAAGCCGGTCGGCCTATTCCGGGAACAAACCGATGATGTTTCATGGCTGTGTTTTTGTCCAGAACCGGAACGTGCGCCCAAAGTAATGTCAGAAAAATGATTTGATTTGCCGGGCCAGCTGGTGAAAATTCGCCCCATGAAAAACCTGCTCACCCTTCGCAACACCCGGCGCGTGGCGCAGGTTTTCTTTTTCAGCCTGTTCCTGTTTTTTGTCTTCATCACCGACCTGCGCTATTTGAAAGGCTATCCGGTCTCGCTGTTCCTTGAACTCGATCCGCTGGTCGCCTTCGCCACGGCCATCACCACGCACACGGTCTACATGGGCCTGTTGTGGAGTCTGCTGCTGATATTGCCGACGCTGCTGTTCGGCCGGATTTTCTGCAACTGGATCTGCCCCTACGGCATTTTGCATCACGTCACCGGCTGGCTGCTCGGCAAGCGCCGCGCGGAGGAGCGCGAGCGCATCGAGGCCAACCGCTACCAGAAATTGTATTCGCTGAAATACGTCATCCTCATCGCGATGATCGCGGCGGCCATCGGCGGCACGCTCCAAATCGGCTGGCTCGATCCCATCTGCCTGTTTCACCGCTCGATGAGCACGGTGATCCTGCCGCTCATCAACCTGCTGGTGCCGTCAAGCATCTACGTCCGGCAATATTTCCATGTCGGCGCGTGGATCATCGGCTTCATCCTCCTGTTCCTGGTCGGCATGAACGTCATCATCCCGCGCTTTTTCTGCCGCGTGCTGTGTCCGCTCGGCGCGTTTCTCGGCACGCTGTCGGTGGCCTCGCTCTGGCGCATCGACCGGGACCCGACCAAATGCGTGGATTGCGACCTGTGCCTGAAAAGCTGCGAAGGCGCGTCCGACCCGCACACGCAATTGCGCAAGAGCGAGTGCTTTGTCTGCTTCAACTGCATTGAGGACTGCCCGGAAGATGCGATCTCGTTCAAGTTCATGCCGGAGTTAAAACGCGAAGTCACCGCGCCCGTGGTGCCGGGCCGCCGCGCATTTCTGGGCACGCTGATCGGCCTCGGTTTTTATGCCTTCGGCCGGACCTCCGGCGCGAGCGACCGCAACTACGACAAGAAGGTCATCCGCCCGCCCGGCTCGGTGGCGGAAAAGGATTTTCTCGACCGCTGCATCAAATGCGACCAATGCATCCGCACCTGCCCGACGAACGTGCTGCAGCCCGCGCTGATGGAATCCGGCATCGAAGGCATCTGGACGCCGATCCTCAACATGAAGCTCGGCTTCTGCGAAGTGAACTGCACGCTCTGCGGCCAGGTGTGTCCGACCGGCGCGATCCAGCGCATCACGATTGAAGAGAAGACCGGCACCGGCCCGTTCGAGAAGGAAGGTCCGATCAAGCTGGGCACCGCGTTTTACGATTATGGCCGCTGCCTGCCGTGGAGCATGGAAACGCCGTGCGTGGTCTGCGAGGAAGTTTGCCCGGTGTCGCCCAAGGCGATTTATTCGCGGGAAGTCACCATCACCAAGCGCGACGGGAATCCCATCACGCTGCGCCGGCCTTACGTGGACCCGGCGCTGTGCATCGGCTGCGGGATTTGCGAGCACGAATGCCCGGTGACCGATGAAGCGGCGATCCGCGTCACCGCCGTGGGCGAAACGCGCTCCAAGGAACGCCGCCTGCTGATGGACGGCGGCGTGACCAGCGCCGTCACCGATCTGGAAAAGCGGCAAAGATAATTTTATGGCCTCTGGAGAACGCCAACGCACCTGCCGCGCCTGCGGCAAGAAATTTGAATATCCCGTCAAGGGCAGCGCCGCCACGCGCCACCATTGCGAAGACTGCGTGACCGTTCCCGCCGAGACGCGAAAAATTCTGGAGCGGCTCAGCAGCCGCGTGACGCAACTGGAAAACCAGCTCCGCCGCCTGCAGGAAAAACCCGCCCCCCTCGCCGACGTGACCCCCGTTCACAAGCAAGGTTGAAATCCGCCGTCTTTTGCGCGAGAGTGGCGGTCATGATAAACGCGAATCCGGAGGTTGAATTTTGCCACGGCGACATTGGGTCCGAGCGCAAACCGCTTATGCCCTGCACCATTGTCATCTTCGGTGCGAGCGGCGATCTGACCGCGCGCAAGCTGATTCCCGCGTTCTACCATCTGTTCAAGGACAAGCAGATGCCGCCGTCGTTCCGGGTCATCGGCTTCGCCCGGCGCGAAAAGACCGATGCCTCGTGGCGCGCGGAACTGCGCGCGGCGCTTGACCAGTTTTCCCGCACCAAGCCGGTGGATGACAAGGTCTGGCACGCCTTCGCCGAAAATCTTTCCTATTGCCAGGGCGACCTGACCGATGAGGCCGCGTACCAGAAGCTGGAGGCGCAGTTAACCTCCTTCGGCAGCGGGCCATTGCGCGAAAACATTTTATTTTACCTGGCCGTTTCCCCGAGCCAGTTCGGCGACGTGGTCGAACAAATCCACCACACCGGCTTGTTGAACAAGGAAAGCACCGGCTGGCAGCGCATCGTGGTGGAGAAGCCGTTCGGCCACGACCTGGCGTCGGCGCACGCGCTCAACCGCGAACTGACGCGCTACGCGCACGAGCAGCAGGTATTCCGGATCGACCATTATCTGGGCAAGGAAACGGTGCAGAACATTTTGATGTTCCGGTTTTCCAACTCCATTTTCGAGAAGCTCTGGAACCGCAATTCCGTGGATCACGTCCAGATCACCGTCAGCGAAAAGCTCGGCGTGGGCGAGCGCGGCGGCTATTACGAGGAGGCCGGGGCGCTGCGCGACATGGTGCAGAACCACATGCTGCAGGTGCTGTCGCTCATCGCCATGGAACCGCCGGTGTCGCTCGAGGCCGAGGCCGTGCGCGACGAAAAAGTGAAGCTGCTCAAATCCATCCGCGCGCTTTCGGCGGCGGACGTGGCGAAGCAGATTGTGCGCGGCCAATACTTCGCCGGCAACGTCGGCGGGGACCCCCGCCCCGGCTACCGGCAGGAAACGAAGGTGAAGCCGGATTCCAACGTGGAAACCTACGTCGCCATGAAGCTGCTCATCGACAACTGGCGCTGGAGCGGCGTGCCGTTTTATCTCCGCACCGGAAAGAATCTTCCCCTGAGCGCGAGCGAAGTGCGGATCCAATTCCGTCCGACCCCGAACGTCCTGTTCGCCGCGCAGTGCGGAAACAATCTGGACGCCAATGCCCTGACGCTCCGGCTCCAGCCGGATGAAGGGATTTCCCTGCGGTTCAACGGCAAAATTCCCGGCACCACCCTGGGCGCGCGACCGGTGCGGATGAATTTCAGCTATAACACCGAGTTCGGCGCCTATACGCCGGAAGCTTACGAGCGGTTGCTGCTCGAAGCCATCGCCGGCGATGCCACGCTCTTCATCCGCCGCGACGAGGTGGAGACGGCCTGGCAGATCGTGGACTCCATCCGCGCCGGCTGGGAAGGCAAGGCGCTGACGAATCGCGAATTTTACGCCGCCGGCACCTGGGGCCCGATTGCCGCCGACGATTTGCTGTCGCAACTCGGACACACCTGGCATGAACCGCAGGCGATCAAATGAATCCCGATGACAAATTTTGATCTCCTTTCCTTCGCCAGCGCGGATGAACTGGCCCGCGCGGCCGCCAGCGCGTGGCTGGATGAAATCGAAACGGCCAACCGCGCGGGCAAGCCGCCTTGCGTCGCGCTTTCCGGCGGGCGGATCCTGCAACGATGCTTCACCGCCGCCGTCGAGCTAGCCGGACAGCGGCAGATCTCTTTCGGCAACGTCCATTTTTTCTGGGCGGACGAACGCTGCGTGCCGCCGACCGATCCGGACAGCAATTTCAAGCTGGCGAACGAGCTTTTACTTTTGCCGCTGAAGATTGGCGCCGAAAAGATTCACCGGCTGCGCGGAGAAATTCTGCCCGCCGAGGCGGTGAAAATTGCGGAAGCGGAACTTCGCCGCTTCGCCGGGAGCGCCGGCATCCCTGCCGGCGAGTCGGGAAGTGAGACGCGGCTTCTCGCCGGCAAGGATGCCGGCGCTTCCAGGCTCGATCTGGTTTTGTTAGGCATGGGCGAGGACGGACACATCGCCTCGCAATTTCCGAACGCGGATCCAAAAACGCTGAACTCCCCGGCCCCATTTTTGCCGGTGGAAAACTCACCCAAGCCGCCGCCGCGCCGGATTTCATTAAGCTACACCGCGATCGCCGACGCCCGGCAGGTTTGGGCTTTGGTTTCCGGCGCCGGCAAGGAAGCGGCGTTCCGGGAATCCATCCAACCATCCGGCCGAACCCCGCTGGCCCGCGTCATCCAATCCCGCCCGCCGCAGTCGCCGGTAAAAGTATTCACGGATCTCGCCGGATTTTGACCGGTAGCACCCGGCTCGAAAAAATTTAGAAATCTTTGAACATATTTCCAACCGCAGCGTCTGATTCCATAGAAGTTTGAATTTCGCTGTCCGTTTTAGGGTTGGCAGAGAGGTTTTGCTCGTGGCGCGGTCCGGACAGCGCTTCCAAGTTGGCCGCGTCACACTTCTGAGCGCCTCGGTGAAGGCGTATAAACCTTATCACCGCAAAGGCCGGACGCGAGTCCGGCCTTTAGCTTTTTAGCCGGAATTCCGCATTGATTACATGATGAAACCCATTAAAATTCCGCACGCATGAAGCATCAGCTCGATTTCGAAAAGCCGATCACGGAATTGCAGAACAAGCTGGACGAACTCCGGGCCCATCCGGAGAAGCACTCGCTCGGCATCAGTTTTGAAGAGGAAATCCAGATTATCGAGAAAAAGCTGGAGGAAACTCGCCGGCAGGTGTTCCTGAACCTGTCCGCTTGGCAGCGGGTCCAGCTCGCGCGCCATCCGCGCCGCCCTTACACCCTCGATTACATCCAGAAAGCCTTCACCCATTTTGAGGAATTGCACGGCGACCGGCTGTATGCCGAGGATCGCGCCATGGTCGGCGGTTTTGCCAGGCTCGGCGAACATCGCGTGATGGTCATCGGCACGCAAAAAGGCCGGGATACCAAGGAAAACATTCTGCGCAACTTCGGTTCCGCCCATCCGGAAGGCTACCGCAAGGCGCTGCGCCTGATGCGGCTGGCGAATAAATTCGGCCTGCCCATCATCACGCTGATTGACACGGCGGGCGCCTATCCCGGCGTCGCGGCGGAAGAACGCCACATCGCCGAGGCGATTGCGGTCAATCTGCGCGAAATGACGCTGCTGGAAGTTCCCATCATCACCGCGGTCATCGGCGAAGGCGGTTCCGGCGGCGCGCTGGGCATCGGCGTGGCGGACCGGGTTTTGATTCTCGAGAACGCGTATTATTCCGTCATCAGCCCGGAAGGCTGCGCGGCTATTCTCTGGAAAGACCGCGCCAATGCCGCCAAAGCCGCGGCCGCCTTGCGCATCACGGCCAACGATCTGCTGGAACTCAAGCTCGTGGATGAAATCGTGCCGGAACCCCTGGGCGGCGCCCACACGAATGGCGCGGCCACGGCGGCCAATCTGAAAACGTGCCTGCTCAAAAACCTCGAAGCCGTGCTGGCCATGCCGATTCCGGAACGCCTGAAGATGCGCTACGCCAAATTCCGCACGCACGGCCATTTCACCGAACAAGCCGCGGATGCCGGCGGAATGAAATCCGTCAAAGACGCCGAACCGGTCGCCGCTTGAGGCCATGCTCTATCCGCTGATATTTTCGCCCATTTTCAAGGAACGCATCTGGGGCGGGCGCGAACTGGAACGGCTTTACGCCAAAAAGATTCCGGCCGGCCAGCCCATCGGCGAGGCCTGGGAAATCTCCGACCGGCCCGGCGACGCCAGCGTCATCGCCAACGGTCCGCTGGCCGGAAAAGATTTGCGCTGGCTGATGGAAAACCACGCGGCCGAAATTCTCGGCGACGCCAAACCCGCGGCGGCAGGCCGCTTCCCGCTGCTTTGCAAAATTCTTGATGCGCGGGAAAAATTGTCGCTGCAAGTCCATCCCCCCGCGAGCAAGGCGGCGGACCTCAAAGGCGAACCGAAGACGGAGATGTGGTACATCGCCGACGCCGCGCCGGGCGCGAGCCTGTATGTCGGCCTCCAGCACGGAGTCACGCGGGGAGAATTCGAGCGAAAAATCACCGACGGCAGCGTGGCGGATTGTTTTCACCGGATTCCGGTCAAAGCCGGCGACACGATGTTTTTGCCGAGCGGCCGCGTCCACGCCATCGGCGACGGCCTGGTGATTTTTGAAATCCAGCAGAATTCCGACACCACCTACCGCGTGTTCGATTGGAACCGCACCGGCCTGGACGGCCGGCCGCGCGAACTGCACATCGCGCAATCGCTGGCGAGCATTGATTTCAACGATTTCGAGCCAAAGCTGGTGCCCGCCAACTATATCCAGTCCGGCAGTTTTAAATTCCGGCATCTGGTGCAGGATCCGCTGTTTCACGTCCAGGAAATGGTTTTCGAAAACGGCGGCTCGCTGACGCTATCGGGCCAATACTTGCGCATCATCGCGGCGACCCAAGGCACGGCGACCATCGCCGACGACCGCAGCGGAATATTTGTGCAACTGAAACCGGGCGATTTTTGCCTGATTCCCGCGAGTTTGAAAGGCGTGGAAATCAAAGCCCGGCCCCGAACCACATGCCTCTGCGTCGAGGCGAATTGATTTTTCGTAGGAGCCGAGGTGACGAGGCTCAAACATTTTTTATTTGGAGCCCCCTCCCGCCGGCTCCGACAAGAACAAAAATCAATTCCACGACAAGTCCTCCGGCGTCTGCGCGAGCAGTTTGTTTTTCCAGCCGCCCTTGCTTTGCAGGACTTTTTGCCAGAGTTGATCCGGCGGGGTTTCAAAGACGAGTTTTAGCGAAGCGGGAAACGTGAGCCACGCCTTCCTTTTCATTTCGCTTTCCAATTGCCCCGGACTCCAGCCGGCATAGCCGGCGAACATCCGCACTTTCCTGGCCGGAGAAAAGCTCTCGCCAATCTCCAGCAAATCATCGAGCGAATGGCCGAGCGCGAGGTTCGGCAGCACGTCGGCGTCGGGGATGAAACTGTCCGTGTGGAGATAGCTCAACGCGCCGGGTTGCACCGGACCGCCGAGGAAGAGCGGCGCGGTCTTGAGCGTTTCCGGCAGGTCGGCGATGATCAGGTCGCCGACGGTCTTGCCCACGGTGCGGTTCAAGACCAGGCCAAACGCGCCCTCGGCATCGTGCTTGCAGATGAGCAGGACCGTGTGCTGAAAAAAGGAGCCGCCCAGCTGCCCGCTATCGAGCAGCAGCTGCCCCTGCAATGATTTTCGTTTTTCCGCCATCGCTGAAGAGAATGTGCCTCAAGTTGGTGCGACTGGCAAAAATAAAACCGCCGGCCGATACGAATTGAATTAGGAAAACAAGAAAGCAGGAACCGGAATAATATCCTGCGTTCCTGCTTTCCTAATTTGATTTTTCTTTTCGGCGATTACAGCGACTTGACCTTCTTCACGATCGCCGCGGCGTCGATGCCGAAGGCCGCCATCAGTTCCGCCGCCTGGCCGGAACGGGGCAGGCCGTTGACGGCGAGCTTGTGAACTTTCACGCCTTCGCTGGACAATTCGCCCGCGACCGCGTCGCCGAGGCCGCCTTCGGGATAATGGTCTTCCACCGTGATGACCGTGTTCCCGGTCTTTTTCGCGGCGGCCAGAATTTCTTTTTTGCCGAGCGGCTTCACGCTATAGGCGTCAATGACCGTGACGCTGATGCCTTCGGCCTTCAGCGTATCCGCCGCTTTCAAGGCTTCGAACAGCGTCACGCCGGCGGCCACGATGGTGGCCTTGGTGCCTTCGCGCAGCACTTTCGCGCCGCCGATGGGGAATCGTTCGTCGTTGCCGTAAATCACGGGCGTCTTCGGGCGCGAGGTGCGGAGGAACTGGATGCCGCGCGTCTTGGCCATTTCTTCGAGCAATTTTTCGGTGGCCACCGCGTCCGCGGGATACAGCACGGAGCTGCCCTGCACGGCGCGGAACAGCGCGATGTCTTCCAGCGCCATCTGCGACGGGCCGTCCTCGCCGATGCTGATGCCGACGTGCGAACCGACGAGCTTCAGGTTGGCGGACGAGATGCCGGCGACGCGGATCTGGTCGGCGGCGCGGGTGAAAAACGTCGCGAACGTCGAGGCGAACGGCACGTGGCCGCGGGTGCCAAAACCGATGGCGACGGCAACGAGATTCTGTTCCGCGATGAAACATTCGGTGAAGCGTTCCGGAAACTGCTTGAAGAATTTTTCCGCGTAGGTGGAATTCTTCGTGTCGCCGTCCATGGCGACGACCGCCGGATTGGCGCCGCCGACGCGGACGAGCGCCGCGCCGTAGGCTTCGCGCGTGGCGATCTTGTCGCCGAGATTATAGCTGATGGCCGGATAGCTCGCGGGGGCGGCGAGATTCGGGGCCGGCAGCGCGGTCGGCGCGGGAATCGCGACGCCGAGACCCGACTTCGCGCTGGGCTGAAGCTCGGCGATGGCCTTGGCGGCTTCTTCCGCGTTGAGCGGCTTGCCGTGCCAGCCGTCTTTGTCCTGCAAAAATGAAACGCCGGCACCTTTATAGGTCTTGGCGATGATGGCGAGCGGGCGTTCGTCGAGGCCGACGCCGCTCAAAACCTCCATGATTTCTTCCATGTCATGACCGTCGTCAAGCGTTTCCACGCGCCAGCCGAAGGATTCAAAGCGCTTCACATAAACGCCGATATCGTGGCCGAACATGGTGGCCTGACTCTGGCCGAGGCGGTTGGCGTCAACGATCGCGATGAGGTTGCTCAACTTGTAAAAGCCCGCCAGGTTCGCCGCTTCCCAAACGGCGCCTTCGGCGATCTCGCCGTCGCCGAGCAAGACGTAGGTGCTGTAATCCAGCTGATCCTGCCGCGCGGCGAGCGCCATGCCGACGCCGACGCCGAGACCCTGGCCGAGCGAACCGGTCGCCACATCGGCGAACGCGAGGCGCGGGGTGGGATGACCTTCGAGGTCGTTGCCGAACTGGCGGAGCTTGGCGAGTTCCGCGACGGGCACCAAACCATTTTCCGCCCACGCGGAGTAAAGCAGCGGGGCGGCGTGGCCTTTGGAGAGAATGAAGCGGTCGTTGTTGTGGAAATGCGGGTTCTTCGCGTCATACTTCATGTGGCCGAAGAACAGCGCGGCGACGACATCCGCCGCCGAGAGGCAGGAAGTCGGGTGGCCGCTGCCGGCCGCCGTGGTGGAGGTGATGGAGTGGATGCGCAGTTGGTTGGCGATGCCTTTCAGCAGTTCAATGTCCGTTTCAATCATAAATTTAGAACGCAGAGATTAGCCGACCAACGGCCAAAGCCAAGACGGAAATCGGACATGCGCCGGTGGGGCGAGCATCCGCGCAAGCCGGATGGCCAAGGCATGCGATTCCCATTTATTTATTCGGGGACTCGCAGAGCTCGTCCCTCCGAAACAATAAAAAACGCCCGCGCACTTTTTGCCCGCGGGCGGTTGAATCCGGTTGGCTGCGATTATTTTCCCAGCAGCGCCAGCGCGGCTTCGGCCATTTTCGGCGCGGTCAAACCGTGCTTCACATAAAGCTCCTCCGCCAGATACGCCGACTGGCCGAATTCGCCGCGGATGCCGAGCGATTTCAGCGTGTGCGCGATCCCGGCGTCGGACAACGCGTGCGAAACCTGCGCGCCCATGCCCCCGATGACCTGGTGATCCTCGATGGTCACGACTTTGCCGCATTGCTTCACCGCGGCGCCGATGGTTTCGAGGTCCACCTGGTTCACGAACGGATTATTGATGACCGTGGCCCGGATGCCTTTCGCGGCGAGCAGCCGGCCGGCTTCAATCGCCTTGTTCACCAGCACGCCGCAGCCGATCAGCACCACGTCGCTGCCGGCGGACAGGATCTGCGCCCGGCCCCACGGATATTGCGCGCCTTCGATCCAGGACAGCGGATAATTTTCGCGGCCGACGAAGAAGAGGTAATTTTCGCCGTCCCGGCCCGCCGCCCGGTCGGCGGCGTATTTCTGGATGGCCTGATACATCAGCGATTCGGCTTCATCCGGGCAGCTCGGCGCGATGACGCAGGTGTGCGGAATCGCCGATACGGCGGCAAAATGCGCCGTGGCCTGATGGCTCGCGCCGTCCGCCGCATCCTGGAAACCGACATGCGAAAACATCGCGATGACCGGCGCCTGCGACAGCGCCGCCATCGTGAGCGGAAGATTTCCTTTCGTCACCCCGAATTGGCCAAACGTATCCACGATGGGAATGAAGCCGCACTTCGCCAGGCCGGCGGCGGTGCTGATCATGTTTGATTCGGCGATGCCGACTTCGATCCAACGATCGGGAAAACTTTTATGGAAAAGACTGATGCCGGTGGAGCCTTGCACATCCGACGAAACCGAGAACACCGGCAGGCCTGCCTGCGCGGCGCGCACGGCGGCCCGGGCGAGGCCGGACTGCACCTTGTCGGTCTTGGGCTTCGCGGGCGCGGTTTTTCCGCTTTCCGCTTTCCCGCTTTCCGCCTTTTTCGCGGCTACCTGCTTTTCCCAATCGGTGCGGAAAGTCCTGGCCCAGTCGGCGAATTCCCTGGGCGTCTGGCCGCCCCAGATTTCGTCCACGAACTCGACAATTTTTTCGCCGTTGGCCAGCGGGAAGCCGTGGCCGCCGGAGGAACTTTCCATCGTGGATTTCACGCCGAAGCCCTTCACGGTTTTGGCGAGGATCGCGACCGGCTTCGCCGGATCGGCCTTCGCCGCGGCAATGGCTTTTTCCAGCGCGAGATAAACGTCGTGCAGATGGTTGCCCTGGGCGACGTTGATGACGTGCCAGCCGAGCGCAGTCTTGCTGGTGAACGTCGGCGCCATGCTGAACGAGTCCTTCGACACGCGGCCGGACAGCTTGGTGTCATTGTCAGAAACGATCATCACGAACGGATTCAGCCTGCCCCTGGCGGCGAGGCCGGGAATGGCGGCGAAGGCTTCCTTGGCTTCGCCTTCCATGCTCGCGCCGTCGGACACGACGCAGATGGTGACGCGGTCGTTCTGCGCGAGCCGGTCGCCGATGGCGAGGCCCTGCGCCTGCGGCAGCGAGCTGCCGAGCGGGCCGTTGCTCAGCAAGACGCCTTCGGGATTCAGATGCGATTCGCCGTGGCCGGTGAGCTTGCTGTGGATGCCGCGAAACCCTTTGACGGACGCGGTGGTCATGCCGTCAAAGCCGTAAAGCGCACGCACGGCATAGACGCCGTTTTCGCAGTGGCCGGCGTCGTTGACAAAATTATAGGCCTCGTGCCAGGGGCGGTCCTTGACGGAGAACATCACGCCGTGGATGGCGGACATGATTTCCGCGAACGCCGCCGGGCCGCCCCAGTGCGAGGCCGCGCCGCCGATGACGGCGTGCAAATCCATGAGCGCCACGAGCGCGCGGCTGGCGCGCGGGTCGGCGAGCAGGACGTCCGCGCCGGCGGCGTTTTTCACCACCACGGAATATTTCGGCGCGGCTTTGGGCGTGGGCGCGAGCTTGGATTTGATAACGAGAGGTTTCAGCGGTGGGGCTTCCACGGCTTTGACGACAGAAGTATCAGCGGCCATAAGATTAGTGCTTGTTAAAAAACCGGCGGGAAATATAAAATCCAAACCTGAAAAGGGAAGCAGAAATTATGGCGGGAGGACGTGGCCGGAAATCGAACAGGCTGGCAGCAGGCCGACGGCATTAATGTAATACAGCCCGCCGCCGGGACAGGAAGGAAAAATTCCATTTTTCAAGTAGGGAAGCAAATCCTGCGCCGCCGGCACGGCTTCGTCCGTTTTATTCTTTTCCAAGGCCCATTGCTGCTTGGCGGCGTCAATCTGCCGGAGATTATTGAGACAGGTGTTTTGATGGATGACCGCCGCGCCGGCGGCGGCCAGCCGCTGCTTGTCCGCCGACAACTGCTGTAGATGATCCTGCTGCAGCTGGAGCGCCGTGCGCGCCGTGTTGAGGTTTTGCGCCGTCAGCTGATTTTCCGCCCGGATCTGGTCCGCCTGGCGTTGCAGGGTGGCGAGTTTGTTGGTGAGAATCTCGTTCTGCTTGCGGAGCCGGGAATTTTCCGCCGCCTGCAAACCGGCGTTGGAACTTTTCAATTCCTCCAGCTCCGTCTGCGCCTGCCGCAACTGGTTCTGCGCATCGCGGCAATCCGTCACGGCCGCATCGCGCTCGTGATTGGCGCGGTAGAGAAAAATTTCCGCGACCAGCATCAGGGCGAGGCAAACCCAGGCAAACCAGCGTTTCGCGTTCATAAGCATGGTGCGCGCGGCGGGAGTTGAACCCACAACCTTCGGCTTCGGAGCTACGACGGTTAAATCCAACCCAACTACGTTAGCACAAGGCCAGAAATAGCATACCCGGTTTAACAGGACAAGCATTCGCCAAATGTTCTGGAATTTGTTCTGGTCCAAGGGTGAGTTCATTCCATCAAGTTTTTGACCGTTCAAGCCGGAGAATTCGCGGTTTATGGGAACGGAATGGCTCATTTTACGTTCAGACGATGATTGCCGATGCTGATACGGGCCTCAGAAAACTCAGCAAAATCAGGCTGAAAGGAGTGACCGAAAGAAATGATGCCATCAAGGCCATGTATGACCTTTTGAAAAGCATCAAGGACGGAGAAATCACGAGCCTAAAATCAGGGCCGGATTTCAAGACGTTCAGGGAGCATTACGTCAAGGTGTGCGGCAAGTCTCCGGTATCAACGATTCGCGAGGACAATTGCTTAAAACATTGGGAACGATTTCTTGGGGATGACCTCAAAATTGGCAAAATCACGACCCAACAAATTCTCGCGTATCGCGGACAATTGCTCAAACGGGGGCTTACACCGAGCACAGCGAACCACCACGTTAAGGCACTTCGGGCTATGTTGAAGTTAGCAAAGACGGAAAAATACATTTCTAAATTGCCGATGGAAGGCATCACCCATTTGAAGGTCAAATCCGTGGAGCGGAAATTGTTTTCCGGCGATGACATCTTGAAAATTGGAACCGAAGCCCTGCGAAGCCGCCCCATTACTGGCGAACAGTTCGCGGATTTTTTGCTGCTGTGCATGTATTCAGGTGGACGCAAATCGGAAGTGGCGAATTTGAAATGGGAGAATGTGGACTGGGAAAATAAGCAACTCGCGTTTCAAGGTGACACCACCAAGAATTTTGAGAGCCGTCGGGTTGATTTCAGTGCCAATCTGGAAAATCACCTGCTGTGCATGAAGGAAAAGGCTCTGCCAGATATTAAATTTCTGTTCCCGTCATATCGATTGGGCAAACCGCATCGGACATCCAATGCTGTTCAGTCGTTTCAGAAAATGGTCGAAGGCGTTCGCGCTGTCGTGGAGATGCCAGATTTCACCCTTCACCTGACCAGACACTATTTCATTTCAACCTGCGTAATGACGGGGATTGACTACATGACGATTGCCAAGTGGGCCGGCCACAAGGACGGGGGCGTTTTGATTGGCAAAACTTACGGACATTTGAACCGCGAGCACATGAAGAAAATGGCAAGCAAACTCACATTTTAGCCCCATAAACTTTTTTGCGCCGCTCGTTGCCGGGGTGCGGATTTCCTGTCAGCAATCCAGACGTGCCGAACAACTCGACACCTTGAAACAACAAATTGACAACGACCATGAAAACGACTGACACGAAGAAAACTGGAACCAAAACCGCAACCGCAGCCCTCGCCGAAATCAATCTTCAGATTGAAGCTTTGAAGCAACAGCGAATTGGCCTGTCTGAACCGCTCAAGGCCCGTCACACGGAATTGACCGGCGAACTGCTGGCCTTGGAAATCGAAGTGAAAGAACTAGACCCGACGTGGAAACCGGCTTCACTCCGGCCCAAGGTGGACGACAAAATCGCCGAAGTTCTCACCACGAACGGCCAACCGATGACGGTTGAATCCATCGTTGAGGCGGTGGGCAGTGTGTTCAGTCCGTGGAAGATTAAGAACGTCCTCAAAAAGAAGTCCACTGGTCCCAAAGCCATTTTCACCTTAGTCGATGGCAATTACAGTTTGAAGGCCGCGTAATCGGGGTCTCAAAAATTCCGATTCGCCGATATTGTTTCTGTGCCAGTTCTTTGGGTAGGTGGATTCGGAATCGGCTCAGACAATTGCAAACGAACTGCCACAACCCGCCTTCGGGCGGGTTCTTTGTGCGGTGACGTAACACTCGATTGAATCAAATACGCAACTTGTTGCGTTATTGAAAATCACTAGGCTCCGACAAATTGCCAGAGCCTCTTTTATTTCAATTTCTTGAAAACGTAGTCGGGGAGCGAAAAAGAGAGTTTTTTTGCCAGCAAGAATTTGTTGAATTCTTTGATGTCAACCTGCGGCCTAAAAATGTTTTTATCAATGAGTGAAACCTCCTTCGGGAACGCATGTTTTAGGTCGGCCTCAGTGACTTTGCATTGCCCCTGCGAACTGCATTCGTCGAGAATGTTCTGCTGAGTCAGTTCTGCCCGTCCTATATCTGCTTGCTTCATCCTCCGTTTCAATTCCCGCCGTTCCGCTTGCGTTGCGGATTCCAATGGATGAGACAACAAGAAAGCGATTCTTTCCTCAAACCTCTGCTGCTTCAACTGTTCTTTTTTCTTTAGTAGTTCCCGTTGCCGTTGTTCCTCTTGCTCCTGCTGCTGCAACTTTTCCTTTTCCTCCAGCAAAACCCGCTCCTGTTGTTCAATTCGAGCTTTTTCCTCTGCTATGCGCTGTCTCTGCTTATCAAAGGCAATCTGTGATTCTCGGTATTGCGGTAGTCGCTTTCGAATGGCGGCAATTTCGGCTTCGGTTTCATCTTCTCTCATACCGTCAGCGTATTCAGAAGAGGGCGAAGTTTCAACAAAGACCCTATAACCATTGCAGATGTTGCGAATAGTGACTTCATTTGGCGATATGATTTACTGAAATCGCCATGAAAAATTCATCACTGACACGCCAAAATATTTCCGGTGATAATTTTCGTAAAAAAGTGCGTAAACATCACGAAACACTCATAACCATTGGAGATGTTGGAGACATTGCGTTTCCGCTGAACGTTGGCATTCTAAAATTACCACGGCGACGGCGGTGACATCGCTGACCGGGGTTAACCAATCTAAAATCTATGAATACTTTATTCGAAGAATCACACGTTGACGTAACGGCATCAGTGAAGAGGATTGAGGGCGAAGTGAAACACCATGATTTCAGAGACAACCCGGATTTGCCGGACTGGTATCGGCGCAGGGGATTTTCCGTTGTCATGGGCAACGAGAAAACTGCATGGGTTGCCAAAATCTCGCTTGCTGTATAAAAGTTTATCCTTTTATTTTCTTTCGAGCGGAGACACGTCGTTGCTTGTTTTAAGGATAACCATTGGTGCCGCAATGGGCCTGTGTTTATTCAAACATAAAAGCCGACTTAACATTCGCGCTTGAATGCCAAATCCGCATGTCAACGCCCAACCATGTTTAGCAATTTGGTCGTAGCCACTCACGAAATAGGCATCATTGGTGACAAGCGGCATTGTCCGAGTCGGATTTCCGATTGCATTCTGGTAGAGAAAAATATCGGTTGCAGATGTGGTTTCTGAGCCGGACACAATGGATGAATGGCTACCCCCAAAGACGCCCTCTATCCAGAACAATTCAGGAATTTCATCATTTTTGACTTTTTCCAAATCGATTAACGGAATTTTTTCCAATTCAGAAAATAATTCGTCATACATTTTGGTGGATTGAATTGGAAATTCCTTTTCCTCTTCCATAGTTGCTCCACCGCTTATGAACCCGCCCGAAACATTGCCTGAAATGTTTGTTTTTTTAACAACACGGACTGGCACATTGATGCCTTTCACAGACTCATACATTTCTACAATGAACGAGGTGTCGAGGTAAATTATGTATGGTTTCATAGACTGTTTTTATGGTGGGGTAAGCAACGACGTGCCTACCACGCGATTCTTTCCCTCGCGTTTTGCTTGCCGCTGTCTGTCCTGTGCAACGGTTTCGACTTCCATCGTTCTTGGCAGTGATGGAGTGGTGGCAACTCCAATGCTGGCGGTGACTTTAGGCAATGCCTTTCCGTTATGCGTGCATTGCATCGCTTCAACCGTCTTACGGATTTTTTCCGCTATTTCCAAGACACGTTGATGGTCTTGACCAACAATCAACGCACATGTTTCGTCGCCGACACCGCGATAGCCAGCTCCAAAAGAACCAAGGCCATCCCTAAATGCTTCGAGGTATGATTTCATCACAACGTCGCCAGCATCCTGCCCGTATTGCTTGTTAATTTTTCCGAAATCATCCATGTCGGCATACAGCACCGACACCGGGACAGAGGCATCCCGTTGGATGGCGTCCTGAAAATCTCTGCGGAAATAACGGATGCTCAACAAAACGCCAAAATCTTCAAGAATGCGGTCAGCCTTGAGCAAATCTCTTAGTTCTTCGATTCGTCGTAACCCTCGATATGTGATGGCGATTTGCCGCAGAGAACTCTGCGTGAGAATACTGTGAATGGTGCTACGAGGATTGCTCCATTCGTAATCGTGAAAGTGTGCCGGTGTCTTGTGGTCGCCAAACAGTTCTCCCCGCAGCCGTGCTACAAAAAGTTGAATCGAACTGTCTGTAAATTGGATGTAGAAATCTTCAAGTAATGAAGCCGCCATTTCAGAATACATTCCATGCTTGATGCCAATAGATTTTGCCTGCACCCCGCCGTCACAGGAGATAAACAGGTCAATTTTCCGGTTGGCAACAGCCTGTAAAAACAGAAATTCGGAATAGCGTATATCGTCCATATCAAAGTTCTCCGTTGAAGGCACGGTGAAGCATGGATTGAAAGAGGGATTCGAGGCGTTGACGACTGGCGGCTTGTGCGGCTTCCAACTCACGGATTTCCGCCACACGTTGGGCGAATTCAAGTTGCAGCGTGGAATCTGGCAGAGGAATTTTGATATTCGTCAGAATACCCATCGTCAGGTATTTGGTGTTCGTCCCCAGCGAGAGTCGTTTTAATTCTCGAAGCCTAAGTTGTAAGGCTTGTTGCATAAACCCGTATGAGTGGTCGGCATTGAGAAGTTGCAAAACGTAGGTTCGCTGGTAGGCGTTAAATTTTCCTTTGTAGTGCTTCACCGAGTATTCCCCGACGGCGTTATTTCCTGCAAGTAGAAGAGCCTCACAATCGAATGCGTATCTATCAATTTTGAAATCCTCACGGGAACAGGTAAAGAATGGGTATGCTCCATTTTTGACTGCTGCGTTTGAATCGAGCTTGCCAGTTTTGAATGAGAGAAGGTTGCCCAAGGAAACGATAGGTAGCTTCTTGGGGTTAGTGTCCGGGTCGCCGAACATTTCGTTGAACAGCGCGGGAACTAAATTGGCGGTGCGGTTGTCGGCTTTGGCACGGATTTTCCGCAACTCGTCTGCTTCATCCAGCAATTTCACAATCCGTTCCTGCTCCACCAGCGGCGGAACGGGAATTTGGAGTTTTGCCAACTCCGATGTTTTCATGGAAGGTAAGTCCGCATCGTGAGCAACGCCGGACAAATCTATTCCGCAAAGCCAATAGTAAGCAAAGCGTGGCACCATTGATGCCTTTAGCACAATGACTGCAAGGTGACTTACGACGTGTGCTTCGATGCCGAGAATTGCCCGATGATTAAGTCGGATGGACGCACCACTTTTCGGGACAAGAATTGAGCCAGCGGGAAAGCGTTTTAATTTTGATGAAGCCGAAGCTGAAACCTTGTCTTTCGTTTCAACCAGATTCGTTGTTTGCCCAAAACGACCAACATCCTGCATCCGCACGAACGGAAAACCATCGTCCGAGAAATCTTCGGGTCGTTGCGGGGCTGGGTCGCCAGCAGATACTTGTGCCACTTCACCCAGCGGTTTTGTCGGCCAGCGTTTCATTTCTTACCGCTGATTTGAGCGAGTAGAGCGTTGCCGCGTTTGATGATTTCGCTTTCCAGTTTCAGCACGTCGCCAAGAATATCCGCTGCGTCGTCATGGTTCACCGCTACCGTTGTCACCGGCTTGTAACGGCCCGCCGCGAGACTCCAATCATTCGCCTTAATTTTCTCAATCGGCACACGGTAACTGTTTGCACCTTCATCACGGCCCGGCCACTTTACTGCCACGTCGGGAATGTCATTGGCTTCAATTGGCCCGCGTTTGTCGTCGAGACTGAATCCGTCGGCGGTCATGTCATAGAACCAGACGGATTGCGTCGGTTTGCCTTTTTGGAAAATGAGGGCGGCAGTGCCGACGCCTGAATAGGGCTTGAAAACTCCGCTCGGCAAACTGATGACGGCTTGTAAATCACATTCCGTCATTAGCATTTCACGCAGTTTAGTCGCGGCGTTGGTTGAGCCAAACAGAACGCCATTCGGCACGATGACGCCCGCCCTTCCATTTGGCGCAAGATGGTCAACAAACCATTTCAAAAAGAGCAATTCGGTGGCACGGGTATCCAACTTGTAATTCAGGTCGGCCAGAATACTTTCGTCCTGAACCTTGCCGGAGAATGGCGGGTTCGCGAGGATACAATCAAACATTTTGCCGGGATAATTGCCGCCGAAGCCGGTGGTCAGCGCATTGAAATGGTCAATCTTGGCACGTTCCAACTGGTGAAGGTAGAGATTGAGAATGGCAATCTTGACCATGTTGGCGTCATTGTCGAAACCAGTGAACGCCTGTTCTTCCAGAAATTTCCACTGTGCCGGTTTGAGCATCGAGCCATCCGCAAGGCCACGTTTGAGGTCGGCGGGTTTGGTGTTCTGGCGCAGGATATGGACCAGTGCTGAAATCAAAAAGCCAGCCGTGCCACAAGCCGGGTCGCAGATACGCTGGACGGGCTGCGGATTCACCAATTCAACAATCAAGTCAATGATATGGCGTGGCGTGCGGAATTGACCGTTCGTGCCGGACGCCGCGAGTTTCGAGAGCAGATATTCATACATATCGCCCTTGAAATCGTGTCCGTCGTGGGCGGCCAAATCCATTTCGTGAATGCCTTGGATGACCGCACGGAGCGTGGGCCGGTCATAAATTTTCAACGTGGCACGGCTGAACAAAAGTTTGCCGGTGTCAGTGAGGCCGGGGAGTTCGTGAAGTTTTTCAATCGCATCACGGACGGCATTGAAAAGATTGTCCCCCGCGAGCGTGACGAAATTGCCCCAAGCATAACGTGACCAGTTGCCGGAAAAGATACGGGTGTATTTTTTGTCGAGCCGTGCCAGCGTATCGTCTTTCTCCGTCAACAGCCGCAGAAACAGCAGGTAGGAGCATTGCTCGATGGAATCCATCGGGTTGTTCACGCCGCCCGCGTAAAGAATGTCCATCAACTGGTCAACTTTCTGACGCAGACCAGAGGAAAAGAAATTGGATTTTGAAGAGTCTATATCCATAAAATATTTAAGGTCGCATTTCAAAACGCATTTCTTGCAATTCTAGGTCAAAACCTTGCTCACGCTTATATTTTTCCCAAAGTGCGTCTTTTTCAATCATCACGGCTCCTTGAGCTATCATTGTCGCCTGAAGTGATGGCGAAGCCTTGATTCCCTGAATATTTGCTCCGTAAAAATAATTATGGTTGGTTTCAAGGTTGGAGGAAAACGTAGCGTTGCGTAAATCTGAAAAATTAAAACGTGAATTTTTAATTTCACAGTCTGCAAACTCTGCTCCGCGAAGGTCAGCGCCTTCAAATGTAGAATCTTTAAAATGGCAATTAATGAAAACTGCTTGTTTTGCGACCGCTCCTATGAACGAATTTTCACGAAACCAAGCTCCAACTGAATATGATTTTAGGAATGTAGCCTTATAAAACGTCGAGAGGCTAATATTTGCAGATGAGAGGTCAGTATTATTAAGGTTGCCATTTTTCATGATTGCGCATTTAAGCACGACCGAATGAAGCACGGCATTGTTCAAATTAATTCCATCTAACCTAACATCATCTCCATTGAGGTCTTCCAAGGCTAATTTTCGCCCCCCGTCACCAGCTAAACCAGACGCAGAATTTATCATTTGCCACGCTTGGTATTGCTTTGCTTTCTTTTGATTATTGGCTGCTTCTCGTCTTTCTCCCGCACTAAAAATATAAACGAATAGCGCACCTAGTAGAGAAAGTTTTCCGAGATACTCTAAAACCTCAAGAAATGCCCAATGGCTAAACCAATAGGAAATCCACTCGCAACACCATTCGAACCACACAAACGGGAGAGTCCAACTGTGCCGGGCAATTTTGCGCTTATCTTTCCATGATTTTGGCTTTTCCTTGGTTTTTGCCATAATCATTAGCTATTTGATGTGAGCATGGATTGACGGACAAGGGTTGACTGGCGCAGGGCTTCAAAAACTTCATCACGGTGGTCAAACCGTGCCAAAGCATCCAGCCCGCCAAGCGTGCGAAACTGATTGGCCGTAAAAACGGTGATGTCGCCCGTCATAAAACGCCGCAACGCCGTGGAATCCTCGGCAATTAATTGGGCGGTGGTGTCCACCCATTTCTGTTCGTTGTATCGAAGATTGAACCGAGCGGCGATGCTGTCCACGGTGTCAGTCACAATCGCATCACGGGTCGGCAACGGTTTCCGCCCGACGGCATTATACACGAATGCCGGTGTGCTGGCCGGAACGCCGTAGGACTGGACGAGTTTGTCCGACGAATAATACATTTTTGGCCGGTGATAAAACTGCTCGTTGACGATGGTTTCAACCGTGTCGTCGTCCTCGGCTTCAATTGCGGCTTTCAAATCGGGCGTGCGGTCAACGAAATCGCGGATGTCACGCTCGTAGCCGCCACGGAATGTCATCACGTCCACCTTTTCGCCGTCCGGCCCGACAATCGTTATTTCACGGCTGACCAGTGTGTCCACGCCTTCCCATGTCGGAATGATTCGCGGCGGCGGTGGTTCGGTAGTACCGCCCGGCTCGTGAATCGGTTCACCGCCACCAGTGAGAGGTGGATATGGAATCGGCGGCGGCAGTTCTTTTTTCTCGCGAGGGATTTTCAGCGGCAACGTGTAATCGTATTTTTCCTCGAAGTATTCAGCGACGGCACAGAAATCGAGGATGAAGAAATTTTTCTTTTCGTATTCGGTGTTGCCGACCTTGAACGTAAAAAGCCGTGTGCCTCGCCCTTTGATTTGAATGTATTCCGTCGGCGAGAAAATCGGACGCATCAAGCCGATGTTGAGGGCATCACGGCAATTGTAACCGGTGGAAAGCATATCCACTGATACCGCGATGCGTTCACTGCGTTTGCCGTCACGGAATTCCTTGGCGATGGATGAAGCATCTTGAACCCGACTGGTGATGGTGACGGCGATGCCTGGCTGAATGTCGTTGAATATTTTGGTGAGGGCGGTGGCGTGATTTTGGTTCACCGCGAACACAATGGATTTGCCGATTTTATCCGTCGGGTCACGTTGCGCCTCTTTCAAGAACGCCTCACACATGACACGATTGCGGGTCGGCGTGAAAATTTTCCGTTCAAGGTCTTGGATTTTGAAACTTTCCTCCTGCTCATTTACCATGACAGCCCAACCTGATTCTTCAAGGGCTTTGGTGGTGATGTCAGAACGCAGGTCTAAAATCTTTGGCAGACACAAGAACGGGCCTTCGGGGTCTTTGACCGCATCGATGATGTCGTAGCGGAAAGTTGGAAAGCCGGGTTCGCAGCCGAAGTAATGGTAGGTGTCACGCAGGAACCGTGCTTCCAGTGCCTTCGGGTTTTCTTCCTGCAATGCCGCGACGTTGATGTTTTTCAGATACGCCTTGGGCGTGGCCGTCAGGCCGATGCGTGTTGCCTGAAAGAATTGAACCACTTCGCGGGCATCGCCGTAAATGGAACGGTGGGCCTCGTCGTTGACCACGAGGTCAAAAAAGAACGGCGTAAATTCCTCACGGTAACGACGGTCAACCATGAGTGATTGAATCGTGGCGACCACGACGCTTGAACCGAGCAACTCGGCAGGCTTACGGCGGGCCGTCTTGAACAACACCGGCTTGAACTCGGCAAGCACGACGTTGAAATCTTCCAGCGTTTGCTTCGCCAGTTCAATCCGGTCAACGATGAACAAGACACGTTCGGCGTTTCGTGTCTGGAGAAAACGACGAATCAACGCCGCACACAACATTGTCTTGCCGGTGCCGGTCGCCATTTCCAATAGGAATTTCCGTTTGCGCTGTTCGTCATACTGAGACGATACGGTGTCCAAGGCATTGATTTGATAACGGCGCACCTTGAAATCTGATTTGAACGCCCGCAGATAATCCGGCGTGATGATTTCGCTCATCAAAGGGCGTGGTGGCTGGAGATTTTTGAGAAGCAACCGTTCCAAATCCGCCCGTGACGGCAATCGTTCAATGCGGTAGGCGTCTTGGTCTTTACGGGTGAAGTTCCAAAACCAATGCTCCTTGCCGTTGGAAAGAATGATGAACGGAGCGTGTAAATTTTCGGTGTAGCCGCGTGCCTGCTCCTTGGCATCGTAAGGGTCAACGTCCTCGCGTTTGGCTTCCAGAACGCATAACGGCGTTCCGCGTTGGGCCATCAAAACATAATCGGCACGGCCTGATTCGCTATTAAGTTCAAACCGAACCTCATGCGGGTCGAGCAGGTTCCACCCGCTAAACTCTAATGCCTTGTCAATCAAGACACGAGAGAAGGCTTCGTTTTGGCCGTTCGGCATGACGCGGAGCGTAACAAACGAAAGTCGTGCGGAGCAAGTTACGGTTTCAAAGCCACTTCATCACTCAGACAAGTGGACAAGTTGCGCCGTAATAATAAAAATCAATCCAACTCTCCCTCACATCTAGGGGTGACTGAAAAGGCCGTCAAACCGGTTTTGAAATCTGGCTCGGATTCGCTGACGATTTTTTTGGAAGGTAGTCATTCCAGTCAAAATCCGATGATGGATGGACGGCCCGTCCAAGACGGTTTAACTATTCATCGGAATGGGGTCGGATTCTTGCGCCAAACGGTCAGGGGCGTGTTTTCCGTCCCCAAAGGGGTCTTGAATCCCCCCAAAACGCCTAAAACCAAGCCAGACGGCTTGAATTCCCATTTTCTTCAGTCCCGTGAATTGTTCTGGTTTCTGTTCTGGTTTTAAGGGTGATTCAATCCATTTTCAGATGACCACCCCAACCGAGTGGAAAAGGCGGATTCTCCTAAAATGATTGATTCCTTTGATGTTTTACAACGGAAAGAAGTTGTTTGACATGGTGCGCGCGGCGGGAGTTGAACCCACAACCTTCGGCTTCGGAGACCGACGCTCTATCCAGTTGAGCTACGCGCGCAGTGGCGACACATTAACCGCCGCCGCCCGTTTGCTCAATGTCAATTTACGCATTTACGGCAAATGGCAGCAGGCGAAATAAAAAGGGACGGCCGGAGCCGTCCCGTGAAATTTTCCATCAGGTCAGAAAATGATTATTGCGTGGCCGGAGTTTTGGCCTTCTCGCCGCCACCGGCCCCTTGAGGACGGTTTTGCTGCATGTGCTTCTGCCATTTCTCGAACTGTTCCGGCGTGAGGATGGTCTTCAACTTGGCCGCAAAGGCCTCACGGATTTCCTTCCCCTTTGTTTTCCGGTCTTCCGGCGCCAGCGCCTTCATGGCGGTCATCATTTCTTCCCGGGCCGCCTTGACCTTGGTTTCCTGGTCGGGGGTGAGGCCCAGATCCTTCATCATGTCACCGCCCTGGCGGGCATGAGCACCACCGCCAGCCGACGGGGTCTTGGGGGCATCTTCCGCTTGCAGCGCGAGGCTGCCGGCAAACAGGCTGCCGGCCACAAGGGTCACAATTGCGAATGTTTTGGTCATTTTCATCATATTTCCTTTGGTTATGGGTGTAAACCGCCGGTTTTGGTTGGTGGCGGATAGGTGATAAGACGAGCCATTATCGAAAAGGTTACAGCGTCCGCATGACCTTCGCCGCCGCGCCGACGGTCTTTTCGATGTCCGCCGCCGTGTGCGCGGTGGAAAGGAATCCGGATTCGAACTGCGACGGCGCGAGGTAAACCCCCGCGTCCAGCATGCCGTGGAAAAACTTCTTAAACTTCTCGCGGTCGCTGTGCATCGCGTCCGCCACGTTGTGAACCGGCTGGCTCGTGAAGTAGCCGCAGAACATCGAGCCGCAGCGGTTGAAGGTTACGGGAACACCGGCGGATTTCGCCGCGTCTTTCATTCCCGCTTCGAGCTGCGCGCCGCGCTCCTCGAGTTGCTGGTAGGGACAGCGCGCCGCGCTGTCCGGACGCCGCAGCGCGGCGTCCCTACCTGCCCCGAGTTCTTGCAGATTCGCCAGCCCCGCCGCCATCGCCACCGGGTTGCCGCTCAAGGTTCCCGCCTGATACACCGGACCGAGCGGCGCGAGACAATCCATGATCTCCGCGCGGCCGCCGAACGCGCCCACCGGCAGCCCGCCGCCGATGACCTTGCCGAACGTGCTCAAGTCCGGCGTGATGCCGAACCGCTCCTGCGCGCCGCCGCGGGCCAGGCGGAAGCCCGTCATCACTTCATCGAAAATCAACAGTGCGCCGTGGGCTTTGGTGATCTCACTCAAAAACTCCAGATAGCCCGGCCGGGGCAGATACAAGCCCGCATTGCCCGGCACCGGTTCCACGATGATGCCGGCGATCTGGCCCTGGTTCGCCGCGAAAATCGCCTTCACCGCGTCCACGTCATTGTAGGGCGCGACGATGGTGTGCGACGTAAAAGCCGCGGGCACCCCGGCGCTGTCCGGGTGGCCGAACGTCAGCGCGCCGCTGCCCGCCCGCACCAGCAGCGAATCCACATGGCCGTGGTAGCAGCCGTCGAACTTGATGATCTTGTCGCGCTTCGTGAACCCGCGCGCCAGCCGGATGGCGCTCATGCACGCCTCCGTGCCGCTGCTCGTCATGCGCACCTTCTGCACGCTCGGCACCAGCCCGCAGATGAGCCTGGCCATCGTGACTTCGAGCGGATTCGGGATGCCGAAGCTCGTGCCCAATTCGGCGGCGGCCTTGACGGCGGCAATGATTTTCGGGTGCGCATGGCCGAGGATGGCCGGCCCCCACGTGAGCACATAATCAATCAGCTCATTGCCGTCCACATCCCAGACCCTGGAGCCGCTGGCCCGGTTGACGAAAAAGGGATTGCCGCCCACCGCGCGAAAGGCGCGCACCGGCGAATTGACGCCGCCGGGGATGTATTTCAACGCCTCGACAAAAAGCTGGTCGGATTGGATGCGATTCATGCGGATAAAATAACCACGAAGACGCCCGGACACAAAGCAGAATGAAAAGCTCGCGGGCGCCATACTTTCATCCACAGCGAAAGTTCAGCCTCCCTCCTTTCAAATGCCGTTCCGCGTCAGCCCATCGGATTGATGCCATTACGAATCCGCTTGCCACCAAGGCGAAGTCCTGCAAAATTCACGCGCGACGAAACGCAAGGTATTCGGCCGGAATACCGCATTCTAATCGTCAACAGGTTGGAGAGATGGCCGAGTGGCTGAAGGCGCTGGTTTGCTAAACCAAAACTTCCCTTGCGCGACGACCCCCTAAACACACCCCTTCCACGCATGAATAAAAGCGATAATCGCACTTCGCCGAAAACTCACGAAACGCCCGTTTCATGCACCATTTCACACTTAGGGTGTTGCAATCTGTTGCACGGAAGGCCATTGGTTTTCGCTCCGCAATACAGCTGAAACATTTTCTGTTTTTTCGGTGCAACCCACGGTTGCAACACCTATTTGTTGCACTCGTTTACTATACCGGTTTCATGTCAGTTGGCGGACTCGTGCCCCCATTCTATCCCATCAATTCTGCGTTCGAATTTCGCCTGCTTTGAGCCTTTTGGCTTGGCCTGACAAGGGCAGATTAGGAATGTCAATTATCAGTCCCCTTGCCAATGCCGGATGAACTCCTTGACCGTCATCTGCGCAACAAACTGCTCCGTTGGATTCCAGCCGTGGCCGACCACGATTACCGGTTCGCCACCCGCAAATATGCGAACGTAGTCGAACAGCTGGTCGTGGTTCTTCACTTCGCCTTGCAGGATGGCTGGTTGAGCGAGGATGCCGTGGGCGCGGCTGTTCTTAAACACGTCCACGTCGGAACGCTTCACGCGGATGGATTTGCTGCTGATTCTCTTTTGATCATCCAGCCACGCCTTACGGTCGGTATTGATTTTCATTGTGTGCCTGCTTTCAAACACACCAGAAGCCTGCAAATAAAAAACCGCCCAAACATGACATCAGGGCGGTTCATCTTTACAGATGTTGTTCGGAACTGTGAGTTCCGCTCATCGAACCAGAAAATCCTCTCTGGCTCTAGGCACCGTAGCTTTCGCTCGGTTGCCGGTCAGCTCTACGGCTGACGCTCCTAATGTTGAAAGCATCTTATCACAAATCTTGGTGGTTGCTAATGAAAAAAACCGCACAAGCGGATTTTTACGATTTTTGTTGTGATTAAAGTCCTTGAAAGAAAATCGCAAATCCGATTTGATCAACTCATGAGCGCATGCGATTTCACCTTTTGCCTTCTCTTGGAAGTCGCCGGCGCCTACCGCGGTTGGGGCTTGCCGTGAAACGGTCGCGATGCCATTTCGAGCCATGATCATTTCTGAGGAAATAAAAAAACTCGTTGCTGGAGCCACGTTCAAAATCCATTCAAGAGATCGCGGCAAAGGTCTTTGTGTGTTGATCGAAGGCGACCTTGTAATCACGGCATCTCATTGTGCGAATTGGGATTCGACCGGAAATATGGTCACAAACGGGGAGGGTTACTTGAACAATATCAAAACCAAAGTCGGCGATTTCCTTGCCACCACGCTGGCAGTTGAAGCGGTAAGCGACATCGCTGTGCTTGGCAGTCCCGACCCTCAAAATTATTATTATGAATCAGTCGCCTTTGATGAATCGTGTGAACCAGTCATCCCCGTTAAATTATTGAAAAACATTCCAAATTTAAAACTGGGGGAAAGGTTTCCAGTATGGGTTTGGACACATCGTGAATCTTGGGTGGCTGGGACAGCGACTTATTTTTTAGGAAACTCCACCTTTTCATTTGATACAGAAAGCGAAATTCCCAATGGATCCAGCGGCGGTCCCGTAGTCAACCATGCGGGTGAATTGATTGGGATCGTCTCGCATTGCACAAGCGCCCCATCTCAAGGAATATTTACTTCTGCCGCTGGTTTTTTGCCAATGGCCTTGCCTGCTTGGGTAATTGCCCGCTCAACACCGAACGAGGATTAAGAATTAGTGGTACTACTAGTCATAATCCAGTATCGAACCAAGTTTAAACGGTTAATTTTTCAGTTTTTTTCATGCATCCAGCCTGGTAGAAGAGGTAGAACAAATGCAAACCCACCACTGTTTATAAGGTGCAAAACTTATTCACAACCCAGCCCAAGAATTTTTGGAATATTTCGCCCCTTACCCCGTATTTGTCCCACCCCATCCGTTATAGTTGATTCATGATATTTAAAGATTTTATCGAGCAGATTGTCGAAACTCAAAAGGGCGTCCAATATTTGCTCACCTCAAACCGCATCACCCTTCACACTTGGCGTTACGCCCAACTCCCTTCATAATTCCGCCATGTCGCTCCTGGAAATGACCGTAGCAACTCGTGATGAGGCTCATCAGGTCTCAATAGATATGGCCAAACCACCAGCGCAACCCCCTCCGCTTTCCGCCGCACTATTGGCTGTTACTTCCCCTGCGTTTTTTAATCCATTGGCAGATCGCAGGACGGCCCCCGCTTTGATTGACTGCATTGATCGTTTGGATCGTGAAAGCGCAGCCAGTGCGGGGGAGTTATTACGTTCTGATGCGCTGCATTTGATTGCGGAAAGTATCGCTTTTCATCGTGAAGTTGATTGGGAGCAGCCTGATGGCCAAGTTGAGACCTCCTTGATTGACGCTAAGGCCAAGGCTAATCATGTATTCAACCGGCTTTATGCTGCGGGGTGGTTGGACGAGCGCGATCTTGGCATTGACGACCGACGCGTTGTCGTTGAACCGACTATCCGGTGGTTGCTTGATGCCTTTCGTAAAATGTCATCCGTCGGTCGGGCTGAGGTGCATTCATTTGCCGACACGTTGCGTGGAGTTTGTGAGGCGTTGACCGAACCGGGGGCATTTGATCCGCGGTATCGGTCATCGGATGAAATGTTTTCCAAGCTGTCCGATTTATCTCGCCGGGCCGAGTCTGCTACCAACCAATTGAGCCATGTCTATTTGATTCTTCGTCAGTTTATTGATCGACAAGGAAAAGCTGCTACGGGAAAAGATAACCTCCGTATTTTCTTTGACGAATTTGGCGCAGGACAACATCAGGTTTGCTATGACGAACTGTTTGCAAAAGGTTTAGTCAATCGTTTGGATGATGCTCGTCGAAAGGTTGATGATTTTCGTTGGGATTATGGGGTTAAACAACATCTGGCCTCGGCCTTGGCGGCAAGAAGTGAAACGGAGGAGCCAGAGGCCCGCGAGCAGGTGAATGCTCTCTTGGACCATCTTGCTGACACCTTGGGTAGTATCACGGCCATGGCCAGGCAAATCGATGGCCGGGTGTCGCATTTTCATAAAGTTTCTTACGAACGGTTTAGTTACGTCAATGATCGCAGTGGGCGGCATGCTGACCTGATTAAACGTGTGTTTGAGCAAGTGGACTTGCAGGCAAAGGATCGGAGTTTCACCTCTTTGCCGGATCTTAAATTGCCAGGCCCATTGGTGCCGGAGTTGGAATCTTTTTCGGGTGTGGAATCATTGCTGTTTCCTCGCCAGCGGCGAGAGCCAGTAAAAATGTCCGGGGCAATTAGGGTTTTACGGGCTGGCGATAATCAGGCGCTGGAGCGCCTGCGTAAGCGATATAATGAGTCTTTGAGCCCAATGCGCGCTGCCAAATTTATCCGCACCCGGCTGCCAAAGGTTGGTGACCATTGCGCGACTAACGAGTTTCGCTCGCGAACGGAGGATGACATGTTTGATTTGCTTGCTTCGGTGCTGCATCAGCATTACGGAACGATGCGGTGGCTAGTCACTCCTGCTAATCGCAACGATCCATGGCACCCGGAAAATGTTCCGTTAGATCAGCACCACGGGCTTCAGATTGAAAGATTCACCCTTGAGCGAATTGCATGAACATGGATACGACGTCACATTCTCTTGTTTCTATTCTCACCTTGCCGGAGGCGGATCAGCGGGGCTTTAAGGACGCCCTTGCCGAACTATTAGATCGCGGTTCCGTGCTTGGTTTTGAACCCCGCTCGCGTGATCTATATCAGCGCGCGTCCGGTGTGTGGTTTGAACCGCTTCGGTCTGTGTTGGGCTTGCTGGACATGGATTTAATTAACGATGATGAGCGTTTGGTTCTCCAAGCCCGGCCCTTGGACACCTGCGCCTTGCAACGACGTTTTGACCAGACGGAGTCCCTGTTTGTGCTCGCCCTATGGAAAATTTACGATGAGCATCGGCAGGCTGGTAAGGGTGGGGCTGTCATTCTTTCTCTGGATGACTTTTTTACCAAATTGAAATCGTATCTTCCGAATTTGCTCCAGACTCCTCCGAAGCCCGGAACCTATAATCGTGTTTTGGCGGCGCTTCAAAGGCGTAATCTGGTCAGGTATTCCTGGAGCGAGTCCACTCCTGGTCAGTCAGAATTGCAGGTGCTGCCCACGGTGCTATATGTGATGCCCTTTGCTGGGCTGGAAGCCTGGTCTGTTCAGATGGAAAAGTTTAACCAAGCCGAGCCGGCCGAACCGGCCGAACCGCTAGCCGCTAATGAAACGCAACAATCTTAAGCATCCGATCCGGCTCACGCGGATTATTGCCGTGAACTGGTATGGCTTTAATCAGGTGATGGAAGTGAACAGCAACCTGCTCATCACGGGTGATTATGGTTCTGGTAAATCCGCCCTGTTGGATTTGATTCAACGCGTCCTGTTGGGGAGTCATGCGCGTTTTAACCGGGCGGCCACGGGCGATGCTTCCAAACGTCTCCTTAAGGGGTATTGCTTGTGTGATACCAATACCGGCACGGACAGTGCCGAAGAATTTGCTCGTGATCAGGTAGTGACCTTCATTGGCCTTGAGTTCACTTGGCCGGATGGAAAGCGGAAGCAGACTTGGGGCCAGCGTATCGAATTTGAAAGTCCGTCTAGTCGGCCTACACTGCTCTATTTTTGTTACCCGGACCGCTTGGATCTTGCCCAAACATGTGATGAGCAAGGCGACTTTCTGGAGGAAGCTCCGTTTCGTGCTTGGCTCAAACGCGAGGGTGGAGATGTTTGGGATCGTGAGGAGTCCTATCTGGACAACCTTTCGCATGCAGCAAGTTTAAACTTTAATCTCAAGTCGCTTCTTAAGACGTTGCCTGAGTCTTTGGCTTTTCAACGGATTACTCGGTTCGATGAATTTATTCGCGAACGGCTGTTGGCTGAAACGCCGCTCGAAATTGATGCGGTTCGTCGGAGTCTGGAGGTTCATGAGGATTATGCCCGCAAATTGCAGCGGTATGAAAATCAGCTGCTGTTTCTAAAACGAATCGCCAGCCATCACGAGGATCAGCTCGCCGCCGATAAACAGGCTCGATTGATGCGGGTTTTGGAAAAGGATTTCGAATTGAAGCGCACCGTGGAGGCGCGGGAAGCGGCGGCCGAGTTACTCATCTCGTTACGATCCCAGGCAGAGGACGAGCAACGTAATTTATCCGCTACGTCTTCCAAACGCGAGGCGGCCAAACTGGCAATGGACGCCGCCCGCGTCCTTTTGTCTAAAGAAGGCGGGGATGAGTTGCTGAATCTTCGCAATCGGCAGAAGCAGCTTCATGCCGAAGTCGTGGGCTTGACTCAACGGCGCACCGATACTCTGAGCCAGTTGCGCGAGCGGGCCGAGTCTTGGAAACGATGGCTCCAATTGGGTCGGCAACTGCCCGGGGGATTGTTGGCCGATGGGATCGAGCCGCGCGCCGATTTGCTGTCGTCAATTTTCTCTGGCACGGTTGAGTCTGGCCTTGCGGCCTTGCCTGCTCTGGCCGATCACTTCAATGGTTTGCGTGTCAAAGCCGCAACCGAGCAGAGCATTTATTCGGGCAAAGTGACCAGTCTGACTCGCGAGGTAAATGCGCTTAAAGAGGATATGCGCAAACTGGATTCCAATCGGACTCATGGCGATTTTCCCTTGCGCGATTACTTTGAAAAAAAGTTACCCCGCACCCCCGGCGCTTTTGGGCCGGAGCAGTTATGCCGTCTGACAGAGATTAAGCCGGAGGCGGAGCAATGGCGGCCTGCGCTGGAATTGTTCCTGCGGAATAACCGATTCTCTTTGATTTTAGACCCCCAGCGTCACTTGCTCGCGCAGCAGCTTTTGGATAAGGAGTTCGACCGGGAAACCCGTCGCGAACCGCTAGTGGATCCGGACGAGGCCTTGAAGTTGGATGCTCAGGTGCTCCCCAATTCCTTGGCTGAGAAAGTGACCGCGTCCCATCCTGTCGCCCGCGCTTTTCTGGATCACTTACTGGGCCGGGTGGTCTGCGTTGATTCGCCGTCACAGTTCAAGGGCAAACCTCGGGCCATCACGGTCAATGCGGTTCTCTGGAACCGGCCGGTGACTTCCAAATTGGGACGCACTGCTGATTTTGATCCGGTCATTGGTATCAAAGGCTTGGAAGCCATGAAGCAGCGCAAGCTGAAGATCCTTGCCGAAAAATCTGCTGATTTGCTCAAAGCTCAGGAAGTATCCCAGCGGTTGACCCGCTGGATTGAGGGCGGGGAAGAGTTGCACCTTGGCGCTGCGGTTTTGGTTTCCGGCGCAGAAGGATTTGCTTTGTTGGAGACGAAACAAAATGAATTGGCCTCGGTAAAAAACCAATTAGCCGTGTTGGCCAAACCGGATTTGGAGGAACGTGTGGCCGAGGTGCAGCGGCTCGATTCAGAGCACACCGAGCTCGTCGCCCTGGAAGCACGCCTCAAAGATAAGGATACCGTCAAACGCATCCGTGATCAGGAAGAGAGGCATACGTCGTTGCTAACCACCGAGTCTGAACGGCGTCTTAACTTTGAAGAGTGTGTGGCTCACTTTGGTCAAGGTTTGCCCTCCCAGATTCGGGAAGAAAGTGCGGCCGTGTTTTTGTCCGATTATCGCAATTGGGATGACCGAATCAAACGAGCTATTGAATTGCGCGGGGAAGAAGCTAAAAAGGCGGAAACGGCGCGGGGAGAAAAGATCCGTGAGCGGGCACTTCTTCGTCAGCAGTTTGCCGAATTTTCCCGGTTCAACGAATTGGATGATAGTAACGATGATTACGATGCGGAGCGGCGGCTGTTGGAAGATCAAAAGGTTGAAGAATATCGGCTTAAATCGGACGAGAGTAAAAAAGACTGGGAGGACCGCCTCAAACAGCATGTCATGAGCGAGCTGAAGCGTCGAACGGATCAAGTCGTGAAAGACATCAAGCAGTTGAACTCCAGCATTGACGAACCCATCGGCCATAACCATTACCGTATTTCATGGGATCAACGCCATGATTCAGATTTTGACCAGCTCTGGAAACTTCTGAAAAACGGGCTGGAGGTGACCGACCCGTTGGTCGCTGCCATCCATGATCCCGAGATTGAAGCGGCCAAGGCCAAATTGATGGAAGCCCTCAAGTCGCCGGCGGATAGCCCGCTGCGTTTGCGCTTGGACTATCGTGAGTATTTCAAGTTCGATATGAAGGCCAAGGATCAGCGGTTGCCGGAGGATACCGGGTGGAGTTCATTGAATCGCCATGCTGGTAAATTGAGCGGCGGTGAAAGCCAGTCACCCTTTTTCCTCGCGATGTTGGCGTCTTTCCTGCGCGCTTATCATCGCGCCGAACCGGGCAGCCTTTCGCGCCGGGATACGCTGGGACTGGTGGCGATGGATGAGGCTTTTTCTAAGTTGTCCGGCGAGGGCGTCTCCAGTTGCATGAGCACAGCGGACGCGCTGGGATTGCAACTTGTCCTCGCCATGCCGGATAAAGATGCCCCTTCAGCCTTGCGGGGTGCCAACACTATTCTGATGATTACCATTCATAAATCCATTGGTCCGGACGGGCGGGTGGTGATCGAAAATTGGGCGCATCCGGCTCGCGCCCATGACACCTTGGCGGAATTGGAGAGCTAAGATGAAATTAGCCCTCACTGAAGCATCATTTACTGAGGCAATCTTTGCTCGGTTCTCGCGTCTTCGGGAACGCAATCCTCATCCCAAAACGGCGTGGAGTCAGGATTGGGAAACTTTTTTGGATGAGAGTGGTTTGCAAACGGCCGAGGACGAGGCTGAAGCCCGCCGGATCGCCAAACTGTTGGCTCTGGATGGATTTTTGGAACTGCGTTTACGGCGCGATGGCGAGCGCATTCAAAGATTTGCGCTTCCGTTGAGTTCCGAGCGAGAATGGTTCGCGGCGTTTCGCCGGATTCATCCCGCTGACGTGTCGGATAAAAGCGTGGAACTGGCGTCAATTCCTTGGGTTCAAAAATTGCAGTTTCTCACCCATACCCGCGTGAATGTGGAGCTTGAGGATTTGCTCAAATTGAATGCCTTTTTGTCCGCCCATGAAATAAATAGCCCGGTGGTCCCCATTAAAGAACGCTCTCTTCAGATTTTTGGTGATGAAAAACGGCTCGACTCTCTGCTTTCATCGGTGCTGTTTCGGCCAAACCATCTGGACGCCAAAAGTGACTTGGCGTGTGAGATCATCGGTGTGCCTCTCGCTTGGAAACGCGGCCCGGCCTGCGCTTCCGCTCAACCGCTGATCGTCATCGAAAACGCGGCCACTTGGCACTCATATTGCCGCTGGAACGCCGAGCGCAAGCTGTTCAGTGCCGTTCTTTACGGCGATGGCAATCGTTTCTTGGACGGTGTTCGTTATCTTTCGGACATCTTCGCGGAAATCGGCGGGGTGCGCCGCATCCTGTATTTTGGTGATCTCGATCCCCAAGGCTTGCGCATTCCCCAGTTCGCAACCAAACCGGGAATTCCCTCCGTCGAGCCGCACCTCTGGAGCTATCGTCAGTTATTGAAACTTGGCGCTGGCCGCGGCCAGCCGTATGACGGCGAACCGCCATCCCCGACCCTTTGCGATTGGCTCGGCGACTGCGCTGAACCCGCCCGCCAGTTGTTCACTGCTAAACAGCGTCTTGCCCAGGAATATGTCGGCTGGGAATTCCTTAAAAGTGCCGTAACTAGCACAGAAAGTTAATCGATTCTTCGTTAGTCACTCATGGTTTCCGTGAGCGCCTTGACTATTGATTTTGGAATTGCTACTTCCAACAAATTCGCAATGTAGTTGCGGCTTTTGACATAATTGGCAACGCTCAATTCTTTGCCTTCTTTCCGGTATATTCTTGCTTTCTCAGCCTCATATTCTTTGCAGAAAATATCAATGAGCGCCTTGATCGGTTTGTCAAATTCCACTGTCCCACTGTTCCGTAATGCTTCTAGTTTTTCATTCAGGGCCTCTTTCCCTAGGCTGATACCGGCCTCATATAGCGCTTTGCAAATAAAAGAAAATATGGCCAGGTCGATGTAGGTTTTTAAGTTCGCGATATAGCGCTTGCTGCCGCGTAGACGCCTCAGTGACAACGACATGATTTCTCCGAGCAGAAACAACTGATATGCTTTTTCTGGGCTGGTGCTTCGGATCACGGCGTAGGGTTCCTCCTCGAACAGCAGATTAATTTGCCCTTGCGCCACCGCCGCCCCAAGTTTTCGTGAGCCATAGTGCGAGGCCGCGATCAGCTGCACCATCCAACGTAAATCTGGCCCCCGCTCAATACCCACTCCCCACAATTCTAATTTTCGCACCTTCCATTCGTTTTGGCGCCGTTCGTAATAAAGATGTTTCGACCAAAAATTCCGGGCCAGTTCGTTTTGAAAATCATCATTCGAAACTAGGTTCCATCGTTTGATTGGGTTTTGTTGGTTTGAGCGGATGGATATTTTATGGATGATCTCCTTACGTTTTTCGATTTGAGCCGGCAGATCCCCGTGACCGTTGGCCGGCACTTCAATAATCCGAACCATCACGCGGGCATTGGAGGAGGGGCTGTCGACTTGTCTAATACTGTGCAACGTCTGAGATCCGTTCACTACCCGTGGATTTTCCAATGACAACTCTTGCTTGCCTGGGTTGTGCGTATGTTTCTTGCACAAGATGGTAATTCCGTTGTTGCTGTAGGCGAATTCCTTTGGGGCAACTTTGAAGGTTTTTTGTATCTCCTGATTCGTTTCCGTGTTCCCCAGCCAAAGTCGGACATTCCGGGCGAAGAGTAGGTCAAGCGGGTCCTCTTCCATGTAGTGAATAAAGTCAATCAACCGGGCAAACACGATGGAGGTCGGCACCTCCGTTTCGTTTGTCGCCGGGGTTAAAACATTTGAAATGCCATTTAAAAGCAAAGATTCTGTCTCAGGCATCGCGCCCTCAGTATTCTCAGCCACATATTGGAGAATATCTTCCAAGTGCAGGATGCTCATGCCATACCGCTGCACGCTGCGATACTGGTTTTCATTGATTCTGTGGTTGGTGACAAAGAACAGTTCGGCCTTCCCTTCGTCATATAGTTTGAACAGTTTTTTGTAATGCTCACGGAGTGTCTGCCGCACCACATTGTTCAGATAGTCATTGCGATTCCCCTTGTTTTCAAAGGCCTGCCAGAAACGCGTAATTTCGTCGTAGAATGCTACCGGGGAGCTGCGGTCATATTCGTTGGTAAACTTGGTGTTGAGAATTTTGTAGCGGACCTTGTCGCCCACCTGGCAGGCGACAAGGATATCCACCTTACCATCTCCCGCACCATCCGGAATGGTAACCTGCGTTACCCCTTGGAAAAACATCGTTGCAAACCAGCGCCCAAAGGCTTGCGGCAGCCGGTCACCTTCCCTCGCGGATATGCCAAGTTGCTCCGGCGCCTTTTTTCCGAGCGAGACAAGGCTGATTACGGGGAGTTCATTCCTTCCATGGAAAAGGATATTGGCGCCCGTATCCGGCAGGTAAGGAAATTCATTGCCCGGGTCTCCCGCGAAATTCCTCCCGTTTCATTGGCCCGCATTCTGGAAATTCTGGACGAGGAAAACCCGGAAATACGCGATTACTCTTTCGACATTTATTGCCCCAAATCCTACTACCACCATACGCGCTTCACGGTTTGGTCCCCCAAGGGGCGCGTGACTGACAAATGGCTGGAGCAGTTGCGCAACAGCATGGGGCGCACCTTGGTGGGGCTTCGTGTGAAGGAGGCTACAGATTATGTTCTGGGCCTGAATAGCCGGGTCAACCAGTATGCCGAGAAACACCTCATCATGCTGGACTTTGACAACATCAGCAGCTTTCCTGCGCATGCCTTAAAAGGCGAACCGGGATTTGTTTTCCGGACGTTGTCGGGTTTTCACTTCATCGGATCAAAACTCTATAACCACAGGGAATGGAGAAAACGAATGAAACGTCATGCGAAGGTTGCGTCTTGGCAGCACTACGATCTCTCAATGAAACGTGGCTACGCTACTTTGCGCATTACCGATTCACCTCGGAAACCGAATCGCCCGGCATACATGGGGCGAAACATCTAGTCGTTTTAAAACGATTCTTTTACGCTTCGCATTCAACTCAACCTAGCATTCTAGGTGAGATAATCGAAATCGAAGACAAATTCAGGTGTTTTTTTCTAGCAAAAATGTTAAGACTTTTCCGCATGAGCGGCGGTTCAAAATTACATATCGCGGTTGATGGCTGCATCGGTGTCGGCAAAACGACCCTCGCAACCATGCTGGCCGATTTCCGCAAGGCTGCTCTGGTTTTGGAGGATTTTGAGAAAAACCCCTTTTTGAGCGCTTTTTATCGAGATCCCGTTGGGAACGTTTTTGAAACGGAAATGCAGTTCCTGTTGGTGCATTATCATCAATTAAAGGGGCTGACCAATTCCGCCCAAGAATCGATTACCGATTTCACTTTTGCCAAGGATTTAATTTTTGGAGATTTGAATTTTCAGGTGGCATCTGAAAAGAAAGTATTTATTCAGCTCTACGAGTTCCTGCGAGCGCGGCTCCCGGCTCCCGATCTTATTATTTATTTGAAAGGGAGTGACGATCTCATTATCGACCGGATTCGGAAACGCAACCGTTCCATCGAGCAAGTTATCGACGTGGAATATTTTAAAAGGCTGAATCGGGCCTATCACGAGGCGTTTTTGCGTGGGGCGAAAAATATTCACATTATTGATGCGGACCATTTCGATTGTATAAATGATCCAACGGCCTTAGCTCAGGTCAGTTCCGTGATCGATTCTTTCGCGGCTAGTTGGCCCGGTCGATAATTCAAAGTCGATAACAATGAACAACCCCAAAAAACACTTGCTCACTTTGGGTTCGGATTATTTTCGTCCGCGTGATTTTGAACACGTTCAACCATTGTATGATTTGGCGTATCTGCTTCAAATTGATGCCCTCGCCAAGAACGTAGATATTCCAGAATATCGAGTTTTTGCGCTCTGGAAAGCGGCTCTGAGTCTCGATGGCTACACCACGAATGTGAATCGGTGGCTTCGTGGTGATGCTGACGAAGATACCCTCGATAGCGATCCCTCAACCCGGATTAAAGACCATTTATTGAAAATTGAGGCGACGGGCACAATTCCAGAACTTGAGGCATTAAGCACTCCGGTGCACCAAGCGTGTTTGCGTCTTCGCTCTGTTCGTGGTTTGGGCCTCAAACAGGTGGCGGAAGCCTTATCCAAAAATAGGCCCCCAGAGGATTGGCTTTCCAATGCGGTCAAGTCAACCACCCTCAAAGCCCCGGCACTGCTGGAAATTTGGGAGGGTAAAGCGAATTCATTATGGGAGGCGGCGCATGTGGTTCCGCCGTTGATGCGGTTGCTTCACGAAATTGAAAACCTTGTCGGCCAGCCATGCTTGTGGGCTGCCCCCAAATTAGGTGACGGTCTCGAACCAATTATGGGTGGCCTTTGCGTTCAAACCAAACTGCCCGAGGGCACCTCGCTGGTGAAGGTGGTGAAGAAAGCGGTGAGTAAAGATCACTTTTTCCGGTTTAAGCGCATCTCTGAAAACAAGGTTTCCATTAAGCATATATTGGGATGGACGGCTTTTATCGAAACCGCCGAATATTTTGCCGGCCAACCCCAATCAATTGCCGCTCTAGCTTTACAAGCTGACCCTCTATTAAATTCGGGAGGCTTCAGTTTGCGGGGCGACCTGCACTCGCACACCAATTGGTCTGACGGCGCAGCCGCGCTCCAAACCATGGCCGATGCGGCCAAAAAAATGGGCTTGGAATATCTGGCTATTACCGATCACAGCCGGTCGAGCAAATTGCAAGGCGGGGTCACTCCGGTTGCTTGGATTCGGCAGGCCGTTTCACTGTCATTAGTGCGGCCAGGCATCAAGATTCTTCACGGGGTAGAAGCCGACATTTTGGTGGATGGTGCTGTGGATCTTCCACCTGGCCTGCTGGCCGGCCTGGATATTGTGGTGGGGTCGGTTCACAGTTCATGGAGTGCTGATCACACGGTAAATACCAACCGGATTTTGCGAGCCATTGAGTCGGGTCTTATTGATATTTTAGGCCACCCTACGGCAACGATTCTGGGGAAACCGGGCGTGCCGAACTATCACCGTACTCCGGTGGCGGTGGATTGGGACCGGGTTTTTGCAGCTTGCAAGAAATGGCGGGTGGCTCTGGAATTCAATTGTTTTCCCTCCCGGCTGGATTTGCTTTTGCCGTTGCTCCGCCAGGCATCTTCAACTGGCTGTTGGATTTCATTTGGTAGTGACGCTCATAGCCGTGCGCATTTGGAACACCTCAAAATTGCCCAAAGGGTTTTGCCCCATATCGATTCCAGTCGGGTTTTGAATCTGCTTGGCTATGGCGAGTTAAAGAAGTGGTTGAAAACCGCCCGGAATATCCGTTCCCAGAACGAGCCGGAATTTCGGCCCGTGGCCCAGGGAGATTTGGATTTATTTGGCGAGGCCAAGCCTGCCGTCCGCTCAAAGCCGACCATTGTGCGTGTGGCGACCCACGGCTGTATTCCCGCTGGATCGCGGGTTGTTGGTCTTGATCTGACGGCCAGCAAGGTTAAACCCACCGGCGCGGCCGTTCTGGATGGGATGCAGGTCAAAACCTGCTCGCTCGAATCCGACGAAGACATCATGGCTTATATTGCGGAAACAAAACCCGCCATCGTCAGTATCGATTCACCGCTTGGCCTTCCGGGTGGCGGATCCGAAGTTTCCAAATCCGCTGGCATCATGCGGGTCGCCGAATACGATTTGAATAGCGTGGGAATTTCCGCATATCCCGCTCTGATTGACTCGATGAAGCCGCTTACCTTGCGCGGCATCAAATTGCGTCGAGAAATTGAGGCCATACCCAATGGTCCCAAGGTGATCGAATCCTATCCCGGGGCCGCACAGGACGTGCTTTGCATCCCGCGTAAACAAAAGGGCCTTGAATTTCTGCGTGCCGGATTGACTGAATTGGGTTTGAAGGGACCTGGCCTGAAAACGGAATCCCACGATGAAATGGACGCGATCACTTCGGCCATCGTGGGACGTTTCTACGAAGCAAATGAATTTGAGCCGATGGGAATTCCGTCCGAGGCTCAACTGATCATACCAAAACTGCATCCGCTGATTTACGAAAAACTTCCAATCATCTGCCTGTCGGGCAAGACCGGGGCCGGAAAATCAGTGGCTGCGCGCTATCTGTCACTCTTTTACGGGTTCCACTGGTTGCGAACACGGGACATTATCCGTGCTTTGTTGGTAGATGACCTAAAACTTCCATTTGCCAAGCGCATGTATAAAAAGGAAGTCGCTGATAATGTAATTACGGATGCCATCTTGAGAGATTTCGGGATCATTGTTTTGGAACAATACCAGCAGGAGCCTTTGATTCGTAAACTCGATGAAATGGTGGCTGTCATCAAGCGACCGGTGGTAGTGGATGCCGTTCGTGATCTCAGCGATTTCCTATCGCTTTCCCAATTTGGAAACGAGCCTAAACTCTGGTATGTGGATGCACCTGAATCAGCGATTCGAAACCGTCTAGTGGCACGGCAAAAAAAGGGCGGGCGACCTATCGGTAATGAAAACCGCATCGATCAAAAATCCAACCTTCTTAAAACCAATGCCCACCATTGTCTCAAAAATGATTCTTCACTCGAAGACCTCCGTTGGCGCGTGGATGATTCACTATTCGAGATGATCCAACTTGTAAAATAGGCACGATGCTCAAAACTGACGCTTCGATAAGCGGCGTTCGTAAAAATACTTGCCGATTTCCTTGCCTTTAATTTTATCTAAGTCAGTTATCAGCAGTTTGTCAATCTTACTGAGGGGGCTAATGTCAGTTGGATTTTTTAGTAAAAGTTTTAAGTCTTCAAACTTTAGACCAATCGATTTACTGTAATCATCAACTTGCTCTAAAAAATTTGTCTCATTGCAAGTCTTAAGCTTTTCACAAACTTCGCTACCAGTCTTTCCAAAGAGCCGTAAAAACGATTTAAACTCGCCAAACGTAAACAATTCCAACATATCGCGATGGGGGGGGGATTTAGCTAAGATCGCGTATAGTCTTAATTTTGCTGCTTCGATGCTGTCATTTTGGGGAACAGGATTTAGAAACAGCTTTAGAAACAGCTTCAGTTTTTCGATCTTTTCACAGAGCTTTGGCGGCCCCATGCAAAGAAGAAGATCAAAGCGACCAGCACGTTTAATAGCCGGGTCGAAGTTTTCTTGGAAATTGGTCGCCATGAAAAAAACAACTCCTCCATTGTCATGTAAGTCGGCAAGTTTTGGCAACATTGAGGTGGTCAAGAATTGCGTTGCTGTATCAAGATGATTGCCACCTGATTCGCTGCTGCCATCCGACCGCTTTTGTGTCAAAGCATCCATTTCATCGAAAAGGACAACGACCGCAGACAGATCCATTAAGTCCGTAAAAATGTCCTCTGCCTGTAAATATACATTTTCAAAGCTGCCTTTAACAAACTCTGATGGATTAATCACAAGCATAGGCCAGCCTAAATCTTCGGCGACAGCTTTTGTTATTTGTGTTTTGGAAGTTCCTGGTGGTCCAAATAACAAAGCCGATATAGGAGCACTTGCTTTTTCTCGGCGAACCTGCAATTCCGTTTTAACGAAATTGGCATCTAAAAGCTCCTCTTTCAGAACTCGAATTAAGCTGTCATGCTTTCGATCGATAAAAAGTTCGATGTCTTGAAGCTTACTCAAGGCACTTCCGAAATTTTGCTCCCTCCATTTGGCGTCATTGTTGATTGCTTCTTGAATCTGCCCAGCGGACATTTTTGGCTGTCGAGCACCATATTTTTGCAGAACTCGTTTTTGAATATGTTGTGAGAGAACACTTGTTAACTCCCAAAGAAACATGTGAACAACCGCTGTGGCCCACGATTCTGGACGTTCTTTTTCGAGTGATTCCAGATCACCACCTGAATTCCATCCGCTGTATGTTGACTTGCCTTCAGAGCATTTCAGTCGATTCTCCTCGCACCATAAAACTGAGGCTTTGATGCCATTAATAAAATCTTCGTGATCTAGTAATTTGTTTTCTGAATGCCCGAACTCATTCAAAACGGCTTCCAGCATTTCAAAAGTAAAACAAAAATTGGAACCGGCATCTTGATAATGGAAAAGTGGGAAATACTTAGGCCAAATACCACTCGTGGCTTGGTGCCTGAAAAGTTCCAGAATTGAATGCTCGAGTTCTGCCATTGACGGTAACATTTCTCGATGCCCTTTGCCTGTGCCAAGATCATCCCGCGTAGCCAGGTTGCGTATTTTTGCACATAGACAAGCAGCCATAGCCAAAGCGATAGGATCCATCATTGCATCATGCTCGGCCAACACAAGAGATCGCTCGTGATTAAATTCGTTACAAGCCCATTCACACAACCGCCCCCAATCTTTCCCGTCTAAATGAATTTGTCCGCGCTCTAACCCGTCTACAAACCAGTAAAGAACAGTTGCTGACGCTGAATATTGGTTAATAGCAAAATTGTCTGGGTCTTTTGCCATTTGAACTGCTATTTCCTCAAGGTTTTGTTCTGATGAACCTGTAAAATATTCTTTAAGCTGCTCATCAAATAGTCTTTTATTCGTCCTCGCTAACAAATAACCCGTTGGCCGTTTGCCTATGTCGTCAACGAGTGGAGAGGAAATATTTGGAAATCTTTCTTTTGTATAAATCCACCCGGATTGAACCAATCGACGGAGATCTAAAGTAATTAATCGGCTAAGCCTCTTTTCATGTTTTTCTTTTTCTTCCGCAGCAGATGGTAAAGCAGTCGCAAGAAGGCTTCGACTCCCGTCAGAAAGTGAGGAATATAAGTATTTAGAGGTTTCGTTACTCTGTGTCTGCAAATAAATGGCAAAATCGCTAATCTTCTCCTGCTTCAAACCAAAATTTAATTCCCATGCTTTTCGCTTAATGTCGGCCAACTTCAGCAAGCCTTCTTGCTTTAAAAAGCCATAAGTGCGAAGAACTAAAGCTGTTGAGAAGGCATTATTAGCAGTAAGACCGGAACTCATCCACGGAGCATCTATAATGCGGTCAAGAATTGATTTTGCTTTTTGATTGGCTTTGGTTGCATCTTCGACGTCGTAAAACTTACAAAAGGAATTAGAAAGTGCCAATGACATTAGGCACGAACAGCTAGAAGTGACATTCACATCTCCTTCTATTGATTCTGATTCAGGTTTGCGACGAAAAGTCTCCTTATCCTTTTGGTGTAGAAAAGGCTTTATGTCAGTATCGACAGACCTGAGCAATTCTTGTGCTCGTCGACGAATTTCTCGTAGCTCCTTCAGTTTAATTTCAGCCATGTGAATCAGTTTTTATGGTTGGAACCAATGCATGAATCACGTCAAAAGTGCCAAACCCAGTGCCAATGAACTCTATTGGAATATCAGTCGCCTGCTCTATTTGAGTCAAAAACACATGCGCCTTGGAGGTCAATGCGTCGATAGCAGTTAAGCCAGTGTTGGCATAATCAAGCCGGTCGAGCCCCATCACTGCCAAGCTGGTTGGGCAATTGTAATTGCAAGCGAGCTTCACGAGATCGAGATCGAATCGCGCGACGCGACGCAACCGCTTCGTCACCGACGTGTATTCTGGCAACACTTGTGGTGCACCGGAAATGGCTTGAATGTGTTCCCATGAAAACTCGTTGGCGAATGGCCCGCTTGTTCCAGCCACCCGGATCGGGAATGTCCGGATGACCATCACGATTTTGTCGATTTGGCGAGGCGAGAGCCCAATTTCCATGGCAAACCCAGCGGCTGTGGTGTCCCGGGAGGTTACATAGGGATAATCGGGGCCATGCAAAAGTGAGAGGGCGAAACCTTGCGTTCCCTCCACGATAATGTCGCCACCATCTTCAATCCGGCTATGCAGCAACGTCGCCACAGTTTCAACGCGACAGCGCGCCTTGATGGCTGCCGAGTCTTTTGAAAGCCGCACGTCTTTTGCCCGCGACATCCGACGCAGCAGGGCTGCCCCCGTCCCGGAGCAGGTGCTGCCAATTCGGACCAAAGAGCCGGCTTCAGCCATCCGATCTTCTTCCGTCACCAAAACACTGCGCGGATCCACAATGATTCGTTCTCGTGGAATTTTCAGTAAATCCAGTTCACGCAGGAGGATTTCCTCGTCCACCACGCAGCCGGCCGCCACGCAAAAAGTCGCTTTATCCGGCTCGGAGCAGGACGGAACCTGGCGCATGATGACGGGCTTCCCGTCGATCGTGACGGTGTGACCGGAATTGGGGCCGCCGCAACGGACGAGCCAGGGAGAGGTTGATTCTTTCGCCAACAGGGCAACCACTTTGCCCTTGCCTTCGGACCCGTATTGGCCGCCGACAACAATTGTTACAGACATAATTTAACCTATTCTGGTTTTCTGGGAATTCAATGTCCACAATTTTGTTTGTTGCCACGTAACCACAAACAAAATCATGATGCCTAGGCTTTATTTCGGCAAACGTCCCGCCCATTTCGTCGCCGCCCGTAATTGCGGCAATTCTGACCTCACGTCCTTGAGAATGCCTTTTTCAATCTTCAGACATTCGTCCAGCACACGCAGTGCATCCTCGCCCATCGCTTTGCCCTCAAACAATTCCGGTAACCGGTCGCTGAAATCCAGGCCGGTTTGCACCTCGCGAGCAGCCAGTGGGATGCCGAGATCAAAATTACTGAGCATCAAGCGCCGCTCCCGATGCGTGGTGCGTCCGCACGCATCTAGAAACCATGTCGGGCTGCCGGTAGAATCCACATGCAGCAACGTCAGCAGTTTCTTTTCCAGCACCCAAAGGTCACGCAGTGACTCTTCGCTAATGCCGAATGTGCGGAGATAGACCACCGTGCGAAAAAATTCCAGATAGGCGTCTGGGTAGGTTGCGCCCTCGCAAGTCGGCAATGCAAACCGCTTTTGCAATCCCGACAGATAGATCGTCGAACGGTTCAGAACCGTGGCCATCTGGTTCAATGAATACATTTTTCAAACTTCAGGTTTCAGCGTTTCCGCTTTTTCTTTGCGTCCGCCAGCGTATGCACCCCGCGAGTCTGATCCCGGCCGCCCGCTACTTCAAGCGGAAGGTGAATGAGCCTGATCTTCCGTTGTGGCTCGAATGAAGCTCGGTCAACTCGCATCGGGTAATTTCGATAATTACGCCGCTCTTTTGGCGCGACGGTTTGAAAGCCAACTACAAATAAACCTCACGCAGCTTGGCTTCATCATTTAGGGCATCCGCTGCCCCGGTAAACGAAATCTGCCCCGTCCGTAAAACATAAACCCGATTAGCAATCTTTAAGACCTCACGAACTTTTTGCTCCACGATCACTACGGTCATGCCCGAATCCCTGCTGATCTGCTGGATCCTGCCAAACGCTTGCGAAACCATCGGCGGAGCCAGACCCAGAGACGGTTCATCCAACAGCAATAATTTGGGAGCCAAAATCAGCGCATTTCCCAGTGCCAGCATCTGTTTTTCACCGCCCGACAGAGTTCCCGCGCGTTGTTTCAGCCGCTCCTTCAAGGCGGGAAAAAGCGCGAACACCCGTTCCATGCCTTCACTGATGGCCTTTTTTGTTGGCAATGTGGTGCCACCCATTTCCAGATTTTCCTGCACTGTCAGATCGGTAAACACACGGTTGCCCTGCGGCACATAGGCGATGCCGGAACGAAGCAGTTCGCGCGGTTTGGGCGACGCCAGCGCCGCACCGTCGTAGAAAATCTGTCCATGCCAGATGGGAATTAGCCCGAATACCGCCTTGAGCAAGGTAGATTTCCCCGCGCCGTTGTGGCCAATCAACGCCACAATTTCGCCGGACGCGACTTCAAGGCTCACGCCATTGAGCACCTGCTTCTTGCCGTAGCCGGCAATCAAACCGTCGAAGCGCAGTATCCATTTATCGGGAAGCGCCATTATCTGGCGTTTCACTTCTTCGGGTGAAAAGATGTCTGTAACGCTATCCGACATACGCCTCAATGATTTCAGGTCGCTCCAAAACCTCGGCCGGTTTTCCCTTCGCGATGATTTTGCCCTCATCCATGACAATCACCTGATCGGCAATTTGCCGAACGGCGGCAATGTCGTGCTCAATGAAAATGACCAGCTTGCCCTGGTCACGCAACTGCGACAACAGACCGAGGATTTTCTGAATCAATTCTGGATGAACGCCAGCCACCGGTTCATCGAGCAGGAGAATTTGGGCTTCGGTGGCGAGGCAACAGGCCAGCGCCAGCAATTTCTGCTGGCCGTAGGATAATTCGCCTGCTGGCTCGTCAGCCTTGCCTGTCAAGCCGACAAAATTCAGCAGCTTGATTGCAGCCTCACGGTTGGATGTCTCCTCATGGCCAACCCCAAAGCGCAACAACGCGGGCAGTAATCGTTCCCCTTTTTGATTCGGCCTGGCTAGCAGAACATTTTCTAAAACCGAAACCTGCGAAATTAATCGCAAGTCTTGAAACGTGCGGGCAACGCCGAACCTAGCTATGTGGTGTGGTGCCAGCCCAGTCAACTCCTGCTCACCGAGGAAGAACCCTCCCGAATCCGCACGTAGAAAGCCGGTGAGCACATTTATGAGCGTGGTTTTGCCAGCCCCGTTTGGACCAATTATGGCGATGACACCAGCTGGCGGAAATTCCACGCTCACCCCAGCCAATGCGTGGACGCCACCAAATGCCTTGTTCAAATGTTCGCAACGTAAAATCATTTGGTGAACCCATATTTACCAACGAGTCCGCGCGGGCGAAACATCATCATTAAAACCAGCAAACTACCGTAAATAATTTGGCGCAGGTTGGCGGCAACGGCGCTGGGTAGTCCGACAAACCGCAACGCTTCCGGTAGCGTCACCAACACAAGCGCACCAACCAGCGGCCCCCACAAATTGCCCGCTCCACCTAGAATCACCATGGATATGACTAGAATGGATTCCATGACGGTGAAACTCGTGGGATCAATGTAGTTGATGTAGTGCGCATAAAGGCTCCCTGCGGACGCGGCGAGCGCGGCGCTCACGGCAAATGCTTTGACTTTGAACCAGAATGTGTTTTTTCCGAGTGCCTTGGCAAAAACTTCATCTTCCCGAACCGCATGCAATACCCGGCCAAACGGCGAGGACGTGAGACGATAAACCACGAAATATGCGACACACGCAAAACAAGCCGCCAGAATCAAGAAATCCAGATGCGATTTAACCTGCCAACCAAAAATGACCGGCCGGGGAATGCTGGTAATGCCTAGCGGTCCGCGCGTCAGGTCCGTCCAATTGTTGAAAACGCTGAAAAGAATCGTCTGAAAACCGAACGTGGCGATGACAAAATAGTCATCCTGCAAACGCAATGACGGCACCGATACAATAAATGAAACTAGAACCGCAACTCCCATGCCTGCCAAAACACCCGCGTAAAATGGGACGCCAAAGTGAACAGCTAACAAAGCCGAAGTATATGCTCCCAAGCCACAAAATGCTGCTGGAGCAATCGAGAGAAGTCCCGTGTGACCAATCAATAAATCAAGGCCAACGACCATCACGGCGTATATGCCGAAAATGATGAATACATGTAATATGTAATCCATATGCCATTTTAGCCATGTGTTTTCCGAGACGGCTTTCCAGAAATTCCTTTCGGACAGAAAAGGAGAAATCCCAGAAGCATCAAAAACGTCACAGCAGATTGCCACTGTGAGCCAATTTTCCATACAGCTAGCTGGCTGACCAGAGCGACCAAAACCGTCCCGCCAGCCACTCCCCCTAAACTGCCCGCGCCGCCCACAATAACGGCAACAGTTGCCAACATGAAAGAATTCATCCCGATTGCTGGAGAAAAATCGACATTCAGTGCCCAAAACACTCCCGTCAGTCCAGCCAAGCCGCCAGCAATGGCATGACCAGCACTCACCCAGAGTTTTGAACGTATGCCCAGCGTATCAGCAAGTTGTGGATCATTGGCTACGGCTTTTAATATTCTTCCACCTTGAGTCCGGCTTTGTAAAATCTCCAAACTGATTGCCAACGCAATGCTAAATAACACAGTAACCATTTGAGTTTGCGTAATTCTGCCGCCAAAGATTTCAAGCCCGGCTCCAACCACGCCAGGCTGTAGGAACCTGCCTGAATCACCCGCTATCAAAGCAATGCCATTTTGAAAAGCGATGTAAAATCCGAGTGATGCCAATAGGAGAAGCAAATGATTTGCCCGCCTGCTTTGCAATGGGCTGTATATGGTTATCCGGACCAGGTATTCTAAAACTGCGCCTGCAAAAACACCGCCGGTTAACGCCAACAGCAGGGGAAAATGGCAGATCTGGATTAAGAAAAAAACAAAATAAGCCGCTCCGATTAAAGAAGCGCCTAGGGAAAAATCAAAGAATCCGCCAACGCAATAAACGATGGCGCATGCAAGGGCCAAAGGAATTTGTATGGCGGCTGCGACAAGTCCATTCAGTGTGAACTGCCAGAGCATTGGAAAGCAGGGATGGGCTGCAAACCGACTGGGGAAAAAGAGGGGGTTGTATTTGGAATTTCCCTCCGCGTGGCAGGCTGACCACTGGACTCCGCCCGTGCCGGACGAACGTCACATGACACACCCTGCACTGCCGGTTTAGCAGCGGGCGTCTTGCGGAATTTTGTAAAAAACTGGCCCATATTTAGTCTTTTAAATTAAATTTTAATCAAACGTGGCGACCAGTCCAGCAATGTCGCCCAACCGTTGCCGGAGATTATTGTCCACATTTTGCAATCCGTCAAGAAGCGCAACGGCCTTATGGGCGTGGGCTTCAGTCTTGCCGATCGCGTAATCAATGGATCCAGCATCTATTAGCAATTGAAATGTTTTTTGTTTTTCTGGATCCGAAATGGGCGATTCCCTAGTGATAAGCTCTTCCAGCCATGCTTTGTCTGTGGGTGGGAGCGTGCGAAGGGCATGAATAAGCGGCAATCGCATCCGGCGCTGCTCTAAATCTCCAAACCGGGGTTTTCCAGTTTCGCTTGAGTCACCCAGCCAGTCAATCACATCGTCTCGAAGTTGATAAGCGAGTCCGAGATTCAGGCCGATAACATCAAGCTTATTAATTATCTCTCGTGGTGCCCCCGAAAGTATTGCTCCAGCGACAAGCGGGGCCTTGATGAAGGTTGCCGTCGTCTTTGAAATCATTTCAAGAAATTGCTCCTCAGTGAAATTCAATTTACTTGTGGATTGGAGGTCCATGAACTGTCCCACATATACGTCGTTTTGAACATTTTCAAATATTTCCATGATCATGCACGCCTGCTCGGTCGAAGCATATTGTCGCAAAAAACGCAACATGGTTTTCATCCCTAACGAAGCAAGAACAAAACCGACAACAGTGGATTCCTTTGTCCCAAGCCGAGATAAAGCTGAACTATTGCCGTTACGCAACATCGCATTATCAAGAATGTCATCGACCAACAGTGCAGACACCTGAAGCAATTCCGTCCCGGCACACATTGGTAAGACGTCCTGATATGGTCGCTGATTCATTTCATACGACGTTCGCATTAAAGTCGAAAGCATCCGATGTCCGTTGTCCGTTACGCATAATAGGGCTTCGGATGCTAATTCAGGGTTAGCTATCAGATCATTGGATATGATCTTTTTCATCTCGATTTCCACCTCCGCAGTAGTGGCTTTCAATAGTGTTAGGATGTCATTATCGCGAACCATATCAATTTGCGGAAAATTGCCGGTATGAAGATCCATTTAGAAATGATTTTTTAGATCTTTGATCGAATGCACCCAACAGGTTCTCTTTTCGATCCCGGTTATGGTGGTTGTCCAGTTGTTATTTATGTAGTTTGCATTGTGATTCAATTGGATCTTTGCAACGTCTTTGGACGTGTGTGCGCCTTCAATGTTTCCTGCATCAACCACCCATTTTTCGACTCCCGATTCGAAGAATACAAAATCTTTGCAATAGCGATCACCTAATCTTGCAAGAATATCTTCATCACAAAATCCAATTTCCAAGCCTCTGTCTATATGTTCCTTTATTAGCTTTTGAATCATTGGCACATCGGTTTCAATGATTGCTTTCTTTAAAAGAAAAACCCTCTTAATTGTTAATTTATCACCTAATTCTTTTTTTCTTTCACCTTGTTTATCTAGATAGCGCATGACTTCAGGGTCATTTAGAAAGACGCTGGGCTTAATCAGGCTTGTGGCGAAAACACAGGTATTTGCTCTTTCTAAAGATAAGTTAAGAAGGTTTAAATACTCTTCTAAAGAGACATTTTCATGTCCCCCAGTTATGTGGCTTACTATTTCATTGGCGTATTTTTCTAGTATTTCAAAAACATTCGAATGTTTTTGAAGTTTGGAATCAAATCCAGAGATTAATGAAATGTGGGATAAAGTGACGCCAATTTCCTTCCGAATACTAACCAACTCTTGTCGTTGTTTTTCAAGCATATCCTCATGTTCGCCGCGTGAATATGAGAGGCGAACCATCGCAGTAATGGTAAAAGAGAAAACTACCCCTAACACTGCAAAGAAAGTGGGAAACCACCAGGAAGGAATATCCTTTACGTTCCGAATCTCAAAACCAAAAAAGAGAGAAAATCCGCCCGATACTAGAGCTGCGATAACATCAAGAAAGTATCGTCTAAAGATGGTTCCGATTGGATTTTTGCTTTCGCTCATAAAAAAGAACGTGTAGCTCTTGCTTATTCATGCCACTCAAATTTACCATTGTGGATTACTTTGATACCCATTGGTTTATGCACATCACCCTTATCGTCAAAAGTCATAACGCCGGATGCCCCGGCGTAATCTTTTAGTGCTTTCAGGCCTTCTTGTATTTGCTGCCCCGAAATGCCTTTAGAAATTTCGGCGGCCTTGGCGATCATGTGCAAAGCGTCGTATCCGACATCTCCAAGCACTGGGGGTGGCGTTCCATATTTGGCCTCAAACGCTTTTTTGAAAGCATCCACTTGAGTGCCTGTTGAGTCCTTTGGAAATGGAAACACCAACCCTTCAGCCGCACCGCCCGCATTGTCAATCACCTGCTGGTCGTTTAAGGCCACCGTGCCGAGCAATTTCGAATCTATTCCAAGTTCCTTAATTTGGCGCAGAGCCGACGCAGCCTCTTTCGGATATGCAATAAGGTAAATACCTTCTGGGGAGGTTGCTTTGATTTTCGTTATTTGTGCTCTCAAGTCTGAACTTCCCTGATCAAATGCCTCGCTGCCTGAAACTTTTCCGTGCCGAGCAGTAAATTGAGAGCGAAATACGCGTTCAAGCCCTTTCCCGTATTCGTTGTTTATGTAAAGGATGGCAACATTGGTCAGGTGGGCTTGATTCGCCGCGTAGTCTGCGATGACTTCACCCTCATAAGCGTCGGAATTCCAAATGCGAAACACATATTTGCTCACGCCTGAGATCTGGGGAGCAGTCGCACCTGTCGCTAAAACCACAATGTGATCCTTGTCGGCAAGCGGGGCCATAGCCAGCGTGACGCTGCTGACACTGTCATCAATGATTGCAGTGACCTTGTTAAAAGATACAAGCTTCTGGTAGGCGGTTACTCCCTCCTTTGCTAAAGCCTTGGTATCCTCGTAGTCAATCTTCACTTTGCGGCCGAGAATTCCACCAGAACTGTTGATTTCCTCTAAAGCGAGATCAATTCCCTTCTGGGAGTTTTTGCCAAATACCGCTGCGTCACCGCTCAAGGGGAGAGTCGCGCCGATTTCGATAGGTTGATTGTTAATTGACGAGGCATCCTCTCTTTTGCAGTTGACGCTAAAAAACAGCGCGGTCAAACAGAGGCCCAAAAAAACCGAAAGGCAAAAACTTTTCATAATCGTAAAAGTGCGTGGCATTTGTGCCATCGCCCGGAGCCAAACTGACTCTGGAAACAGAGTGAGGTTGTAGCAAAAACGCCAAGGCGGTCAATCTTCAATTCGCTTTCCCGTCTTCAAGCCCATGATCCCGATTCATTGTAGAGCGGCAAATTTCTGGTTTTATTCAGAGTTAACCCATTGCTAATACCCCCGCCATGTCCGCCAGCGAATGCACCCCGCGAGTCTGCGCCCGCCCGCCCGCAACTTCAAGCGGAAGGTGCATCCGGGAAAGTATTACCATGAAATCTCTGCCGTCGGCAGCCTACCGCACGAGCGACATCAGCTTTTTGATGAACTCAGTGAAGCGGGACCACCAGCCCGGCTGCGCCACCGGCTTGCGCTGGTAGATCGCGCCGTACCTGACCAGGCCGATGGCGGTGGCGAATTCCGGCTCTTCCAGCGCCTCGACCAGACCGCCGGTGTTTTGGACGCGACCGATGACGACATCCATCTGGAAAACTTTTTCCGCCAGCTTCACGATGCCCGGCATATGCGTGCAGCCGCCGCCAAGAACCGTTCCGGCGCGCAGGAGATTCATCAAGCCGGCTTTCTCCACCTCCTCGGCGATGATCTTGAAAACTTCCTCGATCCGCGCCGACATGATCAAATGCACATGCCCAGCCTTCACCCGTTTGATCTCCAAGCCCAGTTCGTCCGTCACGCTGATGGTCTGGTCCCCGATCTCTTCATTGACGAGGGCGGAGCCGTGCGCCTTTTTCAGTTTTTCCGCCCGGCTCAGGGATATTTTCAAGCCATAAGCCAGATCGTTGGTGATATGGTCGCCGCCGACCGCCAGCACGCCGGAGTGGCGGATGACCCCCTCCGAATAAACCGCGTATTCCGTGGTGCCGCCGCCCATGTCGATGACCAGCGCGCCCAGGTCCTTCTGTTCGGCGGTGAGCAGCGCCAGCGATGAGGCGAGCCCGTTAAAGACCACATCATCCACCTGCAATGAGGTGGTCTGGACCAGCCGCATGACATTTTGCAGGCGGTTGGTTTTCCCGTGGATGACATGGAGATTCACCTGCAACTGCGCGGCATGCATCCCGACGGGATCAGTCACCCCGTCTTCCCCGTCGACGATGAAATGCTGCCGGATGGAGTGGAGGATTGAGTTGTCGAAGGGCAGGTTGACAGCCTTGGCATTCTGGATCACGTCCTCGACATCCTCCTGGGTAATCTCCCGATCGGCGGAATAGACATGGTGAATGCCCCGGTTGTTGAAGCATCGGATGTGCCCGCCAGTCACCCCGACGTAAAGGCTCCGGATCTCCACGTCGGCCATCTTTTCCGCCTGGGCCAGCGCCGCGCGCACATCCTCCGCGACTTCCTTCGGATTGATGAACTCGCCCTTGCGCACGCCGTTGGAGGGGGCTTGCCCAAGGCCGCGGATGTTCATCGAGCCGTCGGCTTTCAGTTCGCCAATCACGACGCAGATTTTCGTAGTGCCGATTTCAAGGCCGGCAATGATGTTGGTTCCGTTAAACATGTTCAGGGACGCGACACTAGATTGTGTCAGCACGCGCCCACGCCGGAGCGGTGCAGGAAGGTTTGAGGAACCGTTTACCCAGGCCTTTCGGCCGAGGGGCAGGGATTAAAAACCCGCTGTGGAAAAATGTCAAACGGGATAAGCCAAAAAACCAGAATAGTTATTCACCGCTCCGCGTTTCCCCGTTCGAATCAATGTTTTTGGAAGGCGATCAGCTTTTCCAAAAGGGGTAGTCCGTATAACCCTTGGCTCCCGCGGCGTAAAAAGTCGACTGGTCCGGCGGATTTAACGGCGCATTCTGTTTGAATCGTTCCGGCAGGTCGGGGTTGGCGATGAAGGGCACCCCATAAGCCACGGCATCCGCTTCACCGGCCGCCAATGCCTGATTGCCCGTGGCAAGGGTGAATTTTTCGTTGGCGATGTAGGCTCCGCCAAAAAGCGCCTTCAATTGCGGTCCGATGCGCTTCTCGCCCAGTGATTCCCGGGCGCAGATGAAGGCGATCCGGCGCCGCTTCAGCTCCTTCGCCACATAGCCGAACGTGGCCAGTGGATTGGAGTCTCCCATGTCATGGGCATCCCCCCGCGGAGCCAGATGCATGCCCACCCGTTCGGCTCCCCAGACGGCAATGGTGGCATCGGTGATTTGCAACATCAGTCGGGCGCGATTCTCAATCGAACCGCCATATTCATCGGTGCGGTGATTCGTCTTGTCCTGCAAAAATTGGTCCGGCAGATAGCCGTTGGCACCATGGATTTCCACGCCATCAAAGCCTGCGCGCTGGGCATTCTCCGCCCCTTTGCGGTAGGCTTCAATCACGCCGGAAATTTCCGGCAACTCCAGAGCTCGCGGCGTGACAAACGGTCTTAGCGGACGAACCAGGCTGACATGGCCGGCGGCGGCAATGGCGCTGGGAGCCACCGGCAAGGCTCCGTTCAAAAACATCGGGTCGGAGATGCGCCCGACATGCCACAGCTGCATGACAATTCGTCCACCCGCTTTGTGAACCGCTTCAGTCACCAGCTTCCAGCCAGCCACCTGTTCTTCCGACCAGATGCCGGGCGTGTCGGCATACCCCACGCCCATGGGGGTCACGGCCGTGGCTTCGGAGATGATCAAGCCGGCCGAGGATCGTTGGACATAGTATTCAGCCATCAGGGCATTGGGGATTCGCTCGGCCCCGGCCCGGGCGCGGGTCAATGGCGCCAACACAATGCGATTGGGCAGATCCCATGCCCCGATTCGTATCGGTGACTGCAAGGTGATTGGGCTGGCTGCAGGATGCAAATTCAGATTGTTCGACATCTGGAAAGATTAAGCAAAATCCGGCTACTGTCGGTAGTGCCTTAATTTGAAAATTAAAAGAAAAGCTGTCTTTGTTTGATCTGCTTGCTGATTTCGGAAAACACAACAGTTTCTCCATCTTCAAAATGACTCCACACACAATGAGCAACCCAGTCCACAAATTGCAAATTGTAGTTTTTGTCGCTTTCTTGCGGGTTGTTTATTAGCTTCGTTTTGGCAGAACACTCAAACCAAAAAACCGTTTGAAGATAATCAGAAAGCGAGTTTCCGCTTTCAACCCTTATTGTCCTTTTGTCTGGGATAAATTCGATTTCATTGATTTGGTCAACGTAATCGCATGTCACAAGTTTGCACATGTAATTATACAACTTGTTCGGATCGGGACGAATATGGGACTGAACGTTCTCTTTTTTTACAGTGATGCAGGCAATTTTAATGTCTGGAAACTTTTGTAAAACCGCATTTAATGAACCCGCAAATTCAAGCTTTTGATTTATTGAAGCATCTGCGGCTTTTTTTTCATTTTTCCATCCATATTTTTTATACATTTCCACCACAATTTGCTTTGTGGCTTTACGATGGATTTTAGGAACAAATAAAAAAGCCAAAGAAAGGAACCTGCTGGAGCCACCTCTACGATATGGAAAGGAAAATTGCCAGCCGGTATCACCACTTTCATCCAGATATACCTGCATAAAAAAATTTGCCCGGAGCCGACGCGCTTACATCGCGTTTATGATAGCTTTCCATAGGAAAACCGTCACAGTCCTCCGGGACTTGCAGTTAATATACTGCAATGCGCTGTTCACGGCAATGGTTTTAATTTCTCCCGCTTGATGTCACTTTAAATCGCCATTTTCAATGCGGACTGCGGTGAAATTAAAGTGGTCCGCTGGTTAAATAGTTAAAAATAAGCATATTGCGCTCATTTTCAACTAAAAATACACCTATTTGGTCCGCTCCATTTCTGGGCTTTGATTCTTGTTTTCTTCAAACGCAAGCAGTTCTTGGTATGCGCCATGGAAAACCTTTTGAAATTTATTATCAAAATCCCTAGGAGATTCTGACAATTCCATCACCGTCACTAGCTTCGTAACGTGCCTCTCTAAATGGGTAATACCAATTTCTTCGGTAAGAAGTTGGTGGTGCTTTCGGCTTCGCGTTCCTTTTTCTGTAATAGGATTTCGCTTTTGTAGTTCCTCTAAAATTCCCGGCGGCATCATTTTATAGACATATTTATTTGTAAATTTTCCGATAAATTGTGGGCGTTTTAACGAAATGGGATCATATTTCAATTTATAAAGCCGGAATAATTCTTGGTAGTATTTTCGAGGAAACCTAGACTGCCATTTCAGAAAATCTTCGGAGATGTACGCTGAAAGAATCTTTTGAAGGGCGTCTTTTTCTCGATCATATTGAGCCCCAGTGGCTTCATCAATCAGCGCTATAATTCCCAGCTTGGCAAGGGACCGAATAATTATTTGAGAAACTGCCGCAATTTTGATTTGAGTGGCATGAAGCACATCGGGTTCGTCTTGAGCCTTCAAATAGACTTCGCAAACCAACGGAATCAACTCTGCGTCGTAGCCATAAGCGATTTTACCGTTGGAATGAAGAAATGGTATCACGACGCACTTTTCGCGCACGTCGTCGGTCACAAACGGCAGCAAGTTTTTTGCTCCCAGAATACTGGGAAGGCCCTCCTGTCGGACTTCCCCTTTGCGCGGGCGTTCAAAACATTGAAACAGCCCAGTTTGTGAAATAACGCGTTTTCCGTTTTCCAGCACGGCGCACGGAATTTCTACATTCCCGATTTTAACGTAGCCGCGATAGGTGGCGTTAAAAACCTTCAGGACAGCCCCATCTTCTAGAATTAGTTTAGTCATGTGACCATTTATAGTCGATAGGACCGATATAGCAAGTGAATTTTTCAACTTATTTAATGGCTGTGGGATTTCATATTAAGGCACTACCCTGCTGTCAGGATGGAAGGTTTGAGGAACCGTTTCCCAAGGCCTTTCGGCCGAGGGACAGGGATTAAAAACCCGCTTCATTTAATTGTCAATAGGCATCCGAAAAAACCGATATTTATTTGAAAAAAACACCAAACCCCTCAACCCCTAGACAAGCACCTTATCATATTTTCATGCCGACAACTTTGGAACCAGTCGTGAAGCCCGTCATCACGAAGAAGCCCAAATCTGATGACGACCTGGATCCGGGCTACCTCGTCATTTGCTGGAATGACCCGGTGAACTTGATGGTTTATGTGACGCATGTATTTCAAGTCGTCTTTGGCTGGGAACGAAAGAAGGCCGAGAAAAAGATGATGGAGGTTCACAACGAAGGAAAAAGCCTGCTTACGCGAGAGAGCTTGGAAAAGGCCGAATTTTACGTCCACCAGCTCCAGAAATACAACCTGCACGCGACCATGGAGAGCGATTCGAAATGAAACTCATTCGAGCAGACCAGGATCAATTCCAGTTTAAACTGAGCAGAGGGGAAATGCTCCGGCTATTGCATGTCCTGAAGCTTTATCCGCTCGTGCCAGCGGATCATCATCGCTTGAGCAAAGGGCGCAAAATTCCTGATCGCGAGGAAAACCAGAAATTACTGGATGAAGCCTTGAAAACCCAGCGTCAGGAGACCCGCCAACATCTTGAGGCAATGCTCGGCGAACCTCAGCGGTTCGTGAAATGCGATACCGGTTACCCCTGCCCTGCCGCTTGCTTCACCTTTTCCATATTTTCAAATCCGCCAATGGTTTTTAAGGCGTTCGCTACGGCGTCAGCAGCCGAGAGCAAGCCGACTTTGAACGGGGCGAGTAATTGGACGGCAGCCGCATATTCGCTCGCCTGCTCATTGGTCATGGCCGCGGCGAGGACTTCGCGCTCGCTCATCTGTCGAGCGAGCTTTAGCGCGGCTTCAAGGGCAAGGGCTTCGTCCGCATAGCTGTCAAACCGGCGTTTCTCGCCGCTGTAGTTGGCAACCATGTAAGCGAAGTTGCCCAGCGGAGTCTTGCGACGATAAACTCTGACGATTTCGCGGCCAAAGGGAACTTCCCGCGGCCAAACGTTGTTTTCCGCTTGTTTCGTCTTTCGTGACGCGGTAGCTTTCATGCGTGTCCACTGTTGCACAAGTGTTGCAACTTGTCAACTTGGCGCACGATTTGGCAGTATTGCAACACAACAAATCGCCAATAAAATCAAATGGTTTGGAGAGATGGCCGAGTGGCTGAAGGCGCTGGTTTGCTAAACCGGTATAGGACCAAAAGTTCTATCGGGGGTTCGAATCCCCCTCTCTCCGCCACTTTCAAAACGTTTTTTTAATGGGGTTTTAAAATTTCCATCCGTTTCTCCAGTGTGCCAGCGGGCATAAGCGCCAACCTCATATGCCCATGGGTTTCATTCGAAATTTGAACCCAAACGTCGGATTGGCTTTTTTCTTGGGCCGGCCGGCCAGACTGAATGCTTATTAACCATAGAGCGGTTTAACTATTTCTGCGGCCAATTTTTAAGTGACCGAGCGTTCTCCCTCACCCCGCCCTCTCCCGCTGGGAGAGGGGGTGACGTTCCCCGTTTTCTGGCTTGACGAAAGCGGCCAACTGCCCGGTTAACCAACGAATTCCAAGTAACCGGACAGCGGCTCTTTCCCGCTCCCGGCGGGAGCGGGATCAAGGGTGAGGGAGAGCACGCCGCCAACCCAACGCAGCTACAGTTTTTCTGATAACGCTCCAGCCTCCGGGTTGAGCGGAGGGGTGCGGGAGAGCCGGCTTACGCCCGGTCCGAAGCTTGAAATAAGGACAAGCAGGCCGGGGAGAATTTTGTTCGCTGCCTGCAATTTCGATTGATTCAGCAATGCGCCAGACCGGCCAGTTCAAAGTCCGGCGACCGGTCTTCGACCAGCGGGAGCAACGGCCGGGCGGCTTCAGTTTTCGCAGTGCTGCCGCCAAAGATTTTTTCAAATTCCTCGCCAGCCGGGCGCGGCAGCTCGCCCGCGGCGATCAGGCGCGCAACGGTATGACGGAAGAAGTCCACATGGGCGGCCGGCAGTTCAACTTTTTTGAGAATGGGGTGCGGACATTTTCCGCCCGCTTCCACAAACCGGGAGAAGATCAAAATGGAGCCGACATCCGTTGGCAAAAGCGGTCTTGGCTGCGTCAAATCCACGCCCAGCATATAGCTTTCCTCGGCCAACACCCGAATGATGGACTGCGCCGGAATATTCGCGATCATTTCGGCGAAGCTGTCAAAGAGTCGCGGATGAATCATAGTCAGACCGGCAGCCTCCGCCGCCATGCGTTTCCGCTCGGCCATCTCCGAATCAAGTCCTTGAATCGCGCGCATGAGATAGCCCGCCTGCTTTTTTAATTCCAGTTCCAGATCGGCGCGACGCCGGCTCTCAACCCGTTCCTGCAAGGCCCGTTTTTGCAACATGGTTTCCAGATGCATCAGGCCGACAAATAACAACAGCGGCACGAACAAAAAGACCGCCTCCAACCCGGCCGCGGCATGGGGAGCACAAATCGCCGCCGCCTGGGCGAAATGAAGCAAGGCCAGAAGCCCAAAGGCGCAGAACAAAGACCAACCCACGCGCGTCAGGCCAAAAGCCCGGTGCAGCCGCAGGGCATAAGCCGCCACCAGCAATTGCAAAATCCCGGCGACACCGTCAATGATCGTGGTCATCGTCATGAGTATGATTCCTTTCCCTGACAGACAAGACCATATCCGGTAAAAATGCATAATCGATTGCATTGAGCGATGGCAGATTTGCAGTAAGCGATGGATGGGGGCGGCAGAAGGCAAACAACTTAATGCCCATTCCCCCAGCCGTATGGCAGCAGCCTGACGGCCCGGCCACAAGCAAAGTGCCGCCCCGCCATGCTCCAGGCATAGGGACTTACCCTGGGCGAGGAGGCAGGTGGTTTGGAATCAATGCCGGGGCGATAAATGCGGGTGATGATTGCGCGTCAGGCGAGTTGGGGGAGGCGGAGAAATTTCCAGAGGGTATCGGGCTGTGAAAAATCAGGGATGACCGCCTGTGCGCCGGCCCGGATCAGCCGCGCGCGTTTTTCGCGGTTGGCGCCAAAGCGCCGCACCTCGTCGCTGGCGATGCCCACCGCGTAACCGCCGCGCCGGATCGTCTCGCGGATCTCCACCGGCCCGTCGCCAAAAGCCACCAGCTGTCCGAACTTGCCGCCCACTTCGGCCAGGATGCGCTCCAGCACGACTTTCTTCGCATCCTTTTTGATGTTGCCCACCGAGCCGAAAATGCCGCCGGTGAACAGCGCCGCGTAGCCGAGCCGCTGCGCCTCGAACTTGACATCGTCATCGTCGGTGCCGCTCGCCAGATACAACCGGACGCCCGCGCGGTGCAGCGATTCCAAAAAGCGAACCGCCCCTTTCACGGTGAAATCGCCGATTTCGAGTTCGCCCCGATCGAGCTTCGCCAGCCGCGCGTCCACCAGCTGCTTCAGCCCGATATTATAGACCGCCTTGTAGCCCGCCGCGTCCAGCACCTCCGCCGCCGGGACCAGATTGAATTCGCGCACCAGTTCCACCAGGCCCTGCATCTGCACAATGGTCTGAATGCCCGTGGTGGTTTCAATGAAGCGGAGCACCCGCGCCTTCACCCGGTGAAACAGGCCTTCATCGGCAACGGCATACTGGCCGCCCAGAATCGCCCGCATCATCATCGGCTCCATGATCTGCTCCCAGCCTTCGCGGAGCGTCGAGATGGTGCCATCGTGGTCGAAAATCGCGTGGCGGAGCGCCAGGTCCAGCGGCGGCTCCGCGCTGATTTCAATTTCGCTGCCGTTGAAGAAGCGCGCCCGGTGCGGAGCTTCGGCCAGTTCCGGACGAAAGACAAAATCCGCGTCCGCGCCAATGGCCAGGATTTCGTCCGGGCTGGCGGTGCCCGTCTGAAACAATTTCTGCGCGGTCACGGCCGCGGCCAGGTTGGCGACATACGCGGCCGCGTTGAGATTCGTGACGGTGGAAATCATGGCCGCGAGCGTGGCGGCAAACGTGTCGCCCGCGCCGACCGGATCGGTTTTGCCCATGATCAGAACCCCGAACACCTGAAACAGGGCTTCGCCATCGCCCACCAGGCAGCCGCGTTCGCCGCGCGTGACCACCAGCGGACAGCGCCAGCGGGCCTGCAATTCGCCGATCGCCTGCTCCAGCGCTTCGAGCGGGACGATTTCGCCGGCCGCCACCGGGCGGCCGCACGCCCGCATCACTTCCTTGTCGTTGAGTTTGTGAACCGCCGGGGGATAGGCTTCATGATAGCCCCGGGAATCCACGATGAAGCAGACCTCCGGGCGCTCGCGCATCAGCCGGCAAAGGCGCTCCCGGAACGTCGGCGAATCATGCAGGCTGCCAATCGCCTGATGGTTGATCAGCACCACCGAAACTTCCGGCAACACGGCGGCCAGGCGCTCGAAAATGAGATCTTCCGTGGCGGGCGCGGGGCGGTTGAAATTCCCATGGTCCAGCCGCCGCAACTCGGCGCCTTCCACATGCGGTTTGACATAGGTGTGAGTGGACCACTGTTCCGGCTGAACGACCAGGCCCCTCGCATCAATCCGGGGATGCAGGAGCTGGCGGCTCAATTCGCGGCCGAACGGGTCATCCCCCAGGACGCCGATGGGAAAGATGCGCCGCACCCCGAGCGCCAGCAGGTTCATCACCACATTGCCCGCCCCGCCCGGCGAATAATGCTGCCGGTGCACCGGCTCGGTCGGGAGCCCGGTTTCCACCGATATTTCGGAAGCCGACCGGTCAATCGGCCAATAAACATCGAGACAAAAATCCCCCAGCACGGCGACGGTGGCGCCGGAGATCTGCTTCAGGGCGGAGGCGATTTCCTGATGGTTGAGGGCAACGAAAGGTTGGATCGGTTTCATAAAAAATCACGCATGCATCGCCGGTCACCATGCGCCTGGGGCGCGGAGCGGGGAACGCCGCCATTGGGGAATTCACCGCAATAACCGGCGCGGAGCAGAATCGGCGGAGGCGATAACGGCATGGGCCGCCGACGGATTTGATCGGGCTGGTTCCCATCCCCCGCTCGCCGGCGGTATCGGCTTAATCGTCATTCCGCTTCTCCAGCTTTTTCTTGATTTCATTCCGTTTCTTGAAATCACGCCCGGCATCCGTCTTAAACCACAACGCAATGGCAAAAACGATTCCCAGAATGCCTAGAATGGCCAGCCCGGCCAGAATTTTATATGCTAGGTGCATTTAAGCGCCTATTTAAGCCGCGCCGGCGTTCAAGTGCAAGCCCCGGATTTTATTTGGCAGGGTCCTGATTTCGGAGCGCGGCTCGGTGAGCCGCAGCAATATCCGAACTTCAAGATGCTCCAATGCATTTCGTGTGCGTGCTGACTGGCGAAGTTGCTGCGGGTCACAGATCCGCGCTCCGTTTTCACATTAGGACACTACCGAGACCGATGACGGAGGGCGGTGGCTCTGGGCACTGGGCATCTATCATTAACCATTGGGCAGTGGGCGGAGGATAGACGCCGGTCCGGTTCCAGGGGAATGGGGGCCGGCATCGGACCTGAAAACGCCGGGCAAGAGGCACCCGGACCCCAGCCCGGCCACCGGCGAATATGCTTGCCTTGGATGCAAATTCGTGAGAACAAGAACGCCCGACTGCCCGCAGCGAATCGGGTTGGAAACGGGGTTTTCCGAAGAATTGCCGCTTTTGATTTTGCCGGACCGGCCGCACGCAAAACCATGGCAAACGGTCGCCGCTACCAAGCCGGAACAACCCCGCGGGTGTCAGGAAACAAATTAAGTGGAGAGGTGGCAGAGTGGTTTAACGCGCACGCCTGGAAAGCGTGAATACTCAAAAGGTATCGGGGGTTCGAATCCCCCCCTCTCCGCCACTTGATTTGCAGCCGATCGAATCAATCGCTTCGTTGAAATATCGGCAGCGGAAACCGGGTTTAAACCGCCAAGGCGCCAAGAACACCAAGGGCAAAGCGGAGGCAGGAGTTTTTAATTTTGAGTTTTCAGTTTTTAGTTGGGATGGGTCGAGCGAAGGGGGCGAAGGGCAAAGCGGAAAGCGGGAAACCAGGTCATTTTTAACCACGAAACACACGAACCACACGAAAATTAAAAACACCAGTCAGGCGGCACTTTGGCCTTTAAATCCACTTTAAACTTTCCTTCTGCTTTCTGTGCCCTGGTTTCGTGTATTTGGTGTATTTCGTGGTTAATCACGCCCCCATTATTAGGCAAAAGCGGAAAGCGGAAACAGCCAACAGCCATCATCCAGCTACGGCAGGCCGAGGATGCTCTTGGAGATGGTGTCGGCCATCAGGTAGCCGCCGCTGCCGACGCCGGTGGTGCTCGGATGGATCCGGTCGGTCGCCATCAGGCCCGCATCAATGAGGGTTTGCAATTGCGCCGCCGGCCCGAACACGTCGCTGAAATCAATATACGCCGCGTTGTTCGCAGCCACGACTTCGAGCATCACCTTCCCGTAATCGTGCAGCTTGTAAGCCCGGGGCAGCTCCAGCTCGTATTGCGTGTAGCACGGCAGCATGAGGATCACATCGATGCCGGGCTTAACCGACCGGACGGTGGTGATGATATTTTGCAGCGCGGCTTTAAAGGAGGCCGGGGTCTTGTTCCCGTTCTGCTCGTTGGTGGCAAACATGATGATGATGAGGTCGAGATTCAATTCATTCAACGCCGCCTGCGAGACGACATTGACGGCGAATTGGTCCGCCCGGCCGCCGGAGCAGCCCAATTTATGGGCCACCACGCCCGACCCCGTCTTGATGGCCTCCGCGCCGATCAGACTCACCCCGATGCCCAGCGTCTCGATGTCGATGTAGTAAGGAGCGATGTTGGTGTGAACATCAATTGAGGTGAGGCCCAGGCTCAAGGTGGCGGCAGCGGTCGGGACGGTCACCCAGGAATTGGTGGTCACGGCATCGCGGATCCGGTAATGGAACCCCGCCGACCCCGAATTTTTGACATAATAGAGTTTGTTGGTTTCAACGGTTTTCAGGACTTGAATGGTCAGGCTGGCATTGTTGCTGAGGGACGTCACATGGCCGGCATCGGGGCCGTAGCCGCTGCCGTTTACCGTGGTCCAATTGGTATAGACAATCGTGTAGTTGAGCTGGGTATCGTCCACGGAACCGTTCAACCCCGATGCCGAGAAAGAAGCGAAGCCGAGAAACCCGGCGCCCAGGTCGCCGTATTGGGCGGTCAACGTCTGCTTGAGCCGCTTGGTATAGCGCGAGCGGTTTTGCGTGTAAGAATCGCCGATCATGCCGATCTGCAACCGGGCGCCGGCGGTCGCCTGGAAATTGGTCCAGCGGGTCAGGCCGGCCAGCCCCTGCGCCACCACTTTGTCGGCGCGGAAAAAGCGTTTCGGGTAGGCCAGCTCGGCAGCGGGCAAGGACCAGGGAACAACGTCCTGCCCGCGCACACTGACGAGGTGATCCCAGTCCACGAGGTTGGTGCTGCCGGAGACTTTGTAGCTGTAGCCGGGCACGGAATTGACGCCCAGATGCATCCCTCCCCCCGCATCGTTGACCAGCGCCACCGGCGGCGTCACCACCACGGTGGGCGGGGCGGTGACCTTCAGCACGAGGCTGCTGCCATTGGTGGCCAGCGCGGCCACCATCCCGGCGGGCAAGGCCCCGAGGGCGAATCCGCCCGAACCGATCCGGTTGGTGTATTGGAGCAGCGGATAATCCTGACCGGCGGCGAAGTTGGTGCCGGAGACGCCGAGGGTGGTGGTGCCGTAGTTGGCGAGTTTGCCGACCGTGAGGGGCGTCCCCGTCGCGATCTTGAGATTCAGGCGGCTGCTGTTGGTGAGGAGGAGCGAGCCGGTGACGGTGAGGTTGCTGGCCAGCGTGACGCCGGCGGCATTGTTGACGGTGAGATTGGTGACGGTGACGGGCAACCAGGTGCCGGCCGCCTGCGCGCTGCCGCCGTTGAACACATAGCTGGCCATCGAACTGAAACTGCCGTTGGTGCCGAAATTCAAAATGCTGCCATTGAGGCCGTTGGGGTTGGCCGTGATGAACGTGGCGCCGCTGCTCAGGATGAAATCAATGCCCCCGCCGCCGGTCAGCGTATAGGCGCCGCAATCAATCTTCCCGCTGACCGTGAAAGTCCGGTGGTAGGGATAGACGCCGCCATTCGCGAACAGGAAGTTGGCGCCCATGGTCAGCGTGCCGCCCGCAGCGACCGACCAGTTGATGCGCGAAGAACCGCCGGTGCCCGCAAAGATGGTGCCGGTGCCCGAATAGGTGCTGGCCGAGGTGAAAGAATATGCGGTGGTGCCCAGCATGCTCTGGATGGTGCCGTTGTTCACCAGATTGCCGCCCAGGGTAATGGTCGAAGCGCTGCCATCCAACAGGCCGCCGCTGTTGATCTGAATCGTGGCCCCGCCGGAAACCGTCCAGGAACCCGTATTCGTCATGGTGTGGTTGGTCTGGATGATAAACGTGTCGCCGGAGGTGAAATTGGCCGGGGTGGAGCCGCCGCCGGCGGGATTGGAATTCCAATTGGTCAGCACGTTCGCGTTGGGCGGCTGCGAGTAATAGGTGGCGGCCCGCGCGGCCGGGGTGAGCGCGAGCAGCAGGAGGGCAACCGTCATTACGGTTGATAAACGAACTGAATTTGGTCCGCAGATTTTCATGCGAGTCATCGGCTTAAAGTTAAATTTAGCATCATTCGAGCCACGATGCCAAGCGGGTTAAGTTGGGTCGCGCGTAGATGGCGAAGGCAAAGCGGAAAGCGGGAAAGCGGGAAACCCAGCACTGAAGTGCCGGACTATGTCCGGAGGTTCGAGCCGCAGGCTCGACGTTACACGATCTTGGTAGGAGACGACGTAAGGAGTCTCAAATTAAAAACATATTTTAGAGACTCGTCACCTCGTCTCCTACAAATCAAACATTCAACGCTCAACATCCATTGTGCCCTGGTTTCGTGTATTTCGTGACCACAGTTCGCGTAAGCGGAAATTAATATTTGGGGAAACCATCTGGTGGCGGACCTGGGTGGTCAATTTCGCGGTTGATCAGGTCCCCCCTTTATCCAACCTTAAAGCTGGGTTAACCGCCAAGGCGCCAAGAGCGCAAAGGAGAAAAACTGAAAACTGAAAACTAAAAACTAAAAACTCCCCTTTTATAATCTTATTCCGCAACTTTGATTTGCGTTTGGTGTTTGTTCTTCAAACGATTATATTACCAGCATGAAAGTCGCGGGTATCTTGATTCCGGTTGCTGCCGTTGCCTTGGCCTTGGCCAATGGTCTTTACGCGCAGGATGGAGCCGTGTCGGATAAACCTTATTCCTCAATCGTTACGCGCAATATCTTCGGCCTGATGCCGATTCCGGTGGTGGATCCCGCCACCCTGCTGCCGCCGCCCGAACCGCCCCCGAAAATCACCCCGAACGGAATCATGACCATTTTTGGCCGGCTGCAGGTGCTGTTCAAGGTGGCGGTCAAGCCGCCGCCGGGTCAGCCGCAGAAAGATGCGACTTATGTGATGAACGTGGGCGAGCGGCAGGATGAGATCACGGTGCTCAAGATTGACAGCACGGCCGGGGTGGTGACGTTTGATAATCATGGCACGGTCCAGGAATTATCGCTGGTGCCGGCCACAGGTTCTTCCGGAAATCCCGGACCGCCAGGAGCGCCAAGAGGGCCGATGCCGGGAATGACTAGTACCGCCATGCCGGCGCCGTCGTTTGGGGGCACGAGTGCGTTGCCGGCCATTGGTGGCGCCAGTGCCACCGGCCCGGGTGGCCGGAGAGTCAGCTCGGGCGGCAATATGAGTCAGGCGAGTTCGGGTATCGCTTCTTCTGGTCGCGGCAATGGCCAGCAGACTCAGCAGGAAACGCAGAAGACGCTTTCGCCCGAGGAACAGATCATCATGATGGAAACGCAACGGGCCGAATGGCTGGATAAAAAAAATCCGGCGGCAGCCATCGTTCCACCAACACCGCTTTCCGGGAAATATTGATGGGGGCGGGGGGGAGTGGAGGGGAGTTTTTAGTTTTCAGTTTTCAGTTTTCAGTTTGCGGAGGGACGGGTTGAAGGTTGATGGGGTCGGGAAGTTTTAAATTTTAAGGTTTTAATTTTTAGTTGGGAGGGGCAAAGCGGAAAGCGGGAAACGAAGTCAGAGGTCAGAGGGCGGAGGGGGTGGGGAGTTTTCAGTTTTCAGTTGGGACGGGTCGCGCGAAGGAGGCGAAGGGGAAAGCTTTTCTAACCACGAAATACACGAAACACACGAAAATTAAAAACATCGGGGAAGGGAAACATTCAACATTCAACATTCAGAGGGAGTTTTCAGTTTTCAGTTTTCAGTTTTCAGTTTGCGGAGGGACGGGATGCTGGGGTGGGGTCGGGGAGTTTTAAATTTTTAGGTTTTAATTTTTAGTTGGGAGGGGCAAAGCGGAAAGCGGGAAACGAAGTCAGAGGTCTGAGGTCAGAGGTCAGAGGGCGGAGGGGGTGGGGAGTTTTCAGTTTTCAGTTGGGACGGGTCGCGCGAAGGAGGCGAAGGGGAAAGCTTTTCTAACCACGAAATACACGAAACACACGAAAATTAAAAACATCGGGG
>CAIXUZ010000021.1 GCA_903922735.1 uncultured Verrucomicrobia subdivision 3 bacterium | reverse complement strand
TGCATTTTGCTGTGTCACTTCGTCCATCTGGGTGATGGCCTGATTGATCTGCTCAATGCCCTGACTTTGCTCGTTGGAGGCGGCACTGATTTCAGACATGATGTCGGTCACGCGTTTGACCGCAGTGACAATCTCTTCCATTGTCTTGCCCGCGTCATCCACCAGCTTGGTGCCGACTTCGACTTTCTCAACCGAATCTCCAATCAGCGTTTTGATCTCCTTGGCAGCGGCGGCAGAACGCTGTGCCAAATTGCGCACTTCGGCAGCCACCACGGCAAAGCCACGGCCTTGTTCACCTGCACGGGCGGCTTCCACGGCGGCATTCAACGCCAGAATGTTGGTCTGGAAGGCGATGCCGTCAATCACGGAAATAATATCCACGATCTTGCGGGAAGATTCATTGATCGAACTCATCGTGCCGACGACCTCTTGCACGACCGAGCCGCCTTTTTGAGCTACGGAACTGGCACTGTTTGCCAATTGGTTCGCTTGTTTGGCATTCTCGGCGTTCTGCTTCACGGTCGAGGTTAGCTCTTCCATGCTGGCGGCGGTTTCTTCCAGACTGGAGGCTTGTTCTTCGGTGCGTTGGGACAAATCGGTGTTGCCGGAAGCAATTTCTTTGGAAGCCGTGCCGATGGAGTCAACCGAGACCCTGACATCGCCTACCAACTTTTGCAGATTGTCCACTGTAATGTTGACGGCATCCTTGGTTTGACCGAACAATCCCGGGTAGTCTTTGGTAATTGTTTGGGTCAGGTCGGCAGCAGCCAGGGCTTCGGCAACTCGGACGACATCACGCAGACCGGTATCGGTCACATCGGAAAGTTGGTTGAGCAACTCGGCCAAGGTCTTGGTATAGCCGGCCTTTTCGCTCATATTCATCTTGGTGGCGAAACTGCCTCGCAAAGCGGCGTCTTCGACTATATTTCTAATTTCCTCCACGATCTTGGAGAGCGAATCGACTGTATTGTTGACGCCATTTTTAGTTTGGCCAAATACGCCCGGATAATCTTTGGTGATCTTTTGCGACAGATCACCGTTTGCCAGCGCAGTGGCAACGCGGGTAACGTCATTAAGCCCGGTTTCGGAGACGGTGGACAGACTATTAAGCAAGTCGGCCAGTTCTTTGGTATAACCCGCTTTGTCGCCCAAATCTATCTTGGTGCTGAAGTCACCCCGTACAGCGGCATCTTCAACGATTTGTTTGATCTCGGCAACAATTTTGCGCAGGCTGTCTTGCATACTCCTCATGGCTTTCAGCAAGGTTGCCACCTCGTCATTGCCTTGCGCATTAATCTCGGCAGACAAATCGCCGCCTGCAATTTTAGTCGCCACTTCTACCGCCTGCTTCAACGAATTCACCACTGCACGCGCGATGGCCCATCCCAAGAAAGTGACAAAGGCTAAAACCAGCACAGCGATAACGATTAACATTTTGACGGCGGTGCTTTTATCGGCGGCGGCATCATCAGAAATCTTTTTGGCCAATTCCATGTTGTAATTGGCATCGCTGGTAATGCCCTCGCCAATTTTGTCAGCCAGCGCCGCTTTCTCGTTCAACATTTCCCGCGCCTGAGCCATGCTGCTCTCGCCCTTGTTAGACTCGGCAAGAACACTGTCAATATCGTGGTTATATTCCGACCATGATTTTTCAATTTCCAACAGATAGCCCTTATCCTTGTCGTCGGCAACACATGCCGCGCCCATACAACCATCCGTTGCCAGATATTGTTTGATCGCGGCATCCACGCCTTCACGGTTTGCTTTGAGCGCGGTTTCAATGGTTGCTTTTTTTGCACTGTCGGTATTCAGCACATGCTTGGTCAGATCAAAACGAACCAGTAGAAAATTTTTGCGCAAGTCATCCAGCACTTTCAAGCTTGGCACTACGTTCGTATTGCCCAGATTGGTCGTGTTGTAAACGCTCTCCAATTTGTAATAGCCAAGCCCGGCCAGGAAGACCAACCCCAGTGCTGCCGAAAAAATCAGTAAATATAATCTTTGTGCGATTGTCATAACTTTCTTTCTTTATTTATTTACTTAAGCAACCGCCGTATCCATCAATTCCATCTCCCGGCTGGACATAAGCTTTTCTATATCCACCAGAATCAACATACGTTGATCAATCGTCCCCAGACCCGTGATGTATTTTGTATCGAGGGAAGCTGACAGTGAAGGTGCGGCCTTGATTTGTTCAAGCGTTAGTGTCAACACGTCTGAAACGCTATCCACTACAACACCAACAACTCTGTGACTCAGGTTTAAAATGATGACCACAGTTGTTTCGTTGTAATCCACATTGCCGAGATTGAACTTGATACGCAGGTCAACAATTGGCACGATGATGCCGCGCAGATTAACCACGCCTTTGATAAACGCGGGCGTGTTGGCTATGGCGGTGACAGCATCATAGCCGCGTATCTCTTGAACCTTGAGGATTTCCATCCCGTATTCTTCTTTACCCAGCGTGAAGGTGAGGTATTCACCGCCTGCTGAGCCACTTGTGTTCACTGTATTGGTTTCAGTTGCCATGTCGGTCTCCTTGGTCTTGGCTCCTTCCCCTTTTCAGGGGGAAGGTTGGAATGGGGGTAATATTGTCGCCACGTTTCTATCTTTAAAACTCTTCCCACTCTTCACCGTCTTTTGCTGCCGGTTTGTTGGGCAAGGCTTTGGGCTTGCCCGCAGCGGTCGGTTTCTTGGCGGGTGCAGGCGCATGTTTGACTGCCGGTTTGGCGATTGCTCGCGGGGCGGCAGAATGAATCTGTTGTCCTTCTGCCATTTTAAATACACTGACAGAACGGGTGAGGTTCTGTGCTTCTTCTTCCAGTGATTCGGCGGCAGCGGCGGCTTCTTCAACCAAGGCTGCATTTTGCTGTGTCACTTCGTCCATCTGGGTGATGGCCTGATTGATCTGCTCAATGCCCTGACTTTGCTCGTTGGAGGCGGCACTG
>CAIXUZ010000020.1 GCA_903922735.1 uncultured Verrucomicrobia subdivision 3 bacterium | reverse complement strand
TTCATTTCCAACTGGAAAAACTTCATTTCCAACTGGAAAAACTTCATTTCCAACTGGAAAAACTTCATTTCCAACTGGAAAAACTTCATTTCCAACTGGAAAAACTTCATTTCCAACTGGAAAAACTTCATTTCCAACGGAAACGCTTCATTCCAAGCTTGGAATGAAGCATTTCAAGGTTAAAACACGGCATTTCAAGCTTGTTTTGAGGCTTTTCAAAACGGTTCCGCGACGGTTTTGACCAGAAAACCCCGATTTGTAGGAGACGACGTGAGGAGTCTCTGTTTGATTTTAGGGGCTATGCCTCGTCCTCTCGCCTCCCACGGCTAAAGATCCGCCGGGATGAGCCGAAACGGTGCGGCGACTTTCTGGAACGCCGTAGGCGTGACATCTTTGTAGAAAATGAAACCCAAAATGATTTTAGCTCCGTCAGGAGCGACATCTTCGGAATATGCCGCTCCTACGGAGCTGGGAAATGGGGTTGGTTCTGATTCTACAAAGATTTCGCACCTACGGTGCTGCCGGAAAACACCGTGATTGGGTGAAACGGCACACGGCTGCTTTCAGGGCGAAGCAGATGAGAATCGAGGATGGAAGGCTCACGGTGCTTTGACTTCCTCATCGAACTTGAGATTGCGAACCAAATTTTGGGCCGGATTAAATTCTATGTTCCGGTCATTGGATGCGGGGTTGAGATAGTAACTAAAGGTCATAAAATCTCCGTATATCTTGCCGTAATTCGCACTAACAACATTCCCTTTATCATCCAAAAGAGTCCGCACGCGGAAAAAATAATTTCGGTTCAAATCTCGGTTGGTTTTTATCTTTGTGTTGGGTTTTCGATTGTCAAACTGCACCCATTGCGGCTTGTAGCCATCTTTTGGAGCCTCGTGCGGGGAATGCAGGGCGCTAGTTTTTTCTGCCTCTGGGATGGTAAATTCCTGAATCCCATCACCGATGCTTGGAAAACTCACTGTGAGTGTAAAGTCAGATTCGCCATCATCATGTTTGTCAAAATGTCCGGTGAAGTTGATGTCGGAATTGATTCCTTTGCCATACGGACCAACCCAATCGCCAGCCATTAAATCAAATCCCACTGGCTTATCTAAATCTGGAACGTGGGTGTTTAGCTGCTTGGCATACATGGGGATTGGCTGGCCGATTTTTTTAAGATTCAGCGTTAATTTTGGATTCCGATTCGCAGCAACTGTTTGATCATCAAATTGTCCGGGCTTGTATAGTTCGTAGCTCTTAAAAACTGAGTAATATCCAGCTTTTTGGATTTGAATCCCCAAAGACCATGAATGGTCAATATGTTTTGCTATGAACAATCCGTTGGTGTCAGTTAAGCCAGCTATTGCCCAATCATTGGGCTGAAATGGATCTATGGATTGCCCTTCTTTCGGATTACCGTATGCAACCCAAATTCGAGCGCATCCAACCGGCTTGCCATCATCATCAAGGATTTTGAGTGTGATGCTCCACGGATATGCACCTGGTCGAGCTTGCCCAAAAGCACAGACAACAGTCAGAACTACGTAGATTAAGCAGATAAACTTTTTCATAAGTTCATAATCCGGTTCGCCCGTCGTATTTTATTTAATCCCCGCCAGCCGTTCCTTCCAGATTTTGTAAAGGTCCACGGTGGCGCGGACGTCGCGCAGGCAGTATTCGGCAATCTCGCGGTATTTGCCCGCTTCCATCAAATCCTTCACATCCATTCCCGTCACGCCCGCGCTCTTGGGCGATTCGATACCAAACGCCTTGCAGTAGAAATCCAGATTGAACCGCCGCGCCGCGCCGTCGCGCCCGCTCACGCTGTAAAACGTCAGTTGCTCCGCCAGGTCGCAGTGCGGCTCCACGGCGTAACGGTAGCCGAGCCAGTTCTTCTTGGAGATGGGCACATTGAGCAGCGCCGAGCGGAGGTAGATGAACGGCACATCGAACCCGCGCCCGTTGAAGGTGACGACGGAATCGTAATGCTTCGCCACATCCCAAAAGGCGGTGAGCAGTTCGGTCTCGTCGGCCACCGGCACGAACTCCACCAGCCCGGCGTCGCCGGCATCCTCAAAATCTTCCGCGATGAAAATGGATTGGCCGCGTCCGGTCTCGGCATTGAGCATGGCGATGCAAACGACCTGCGAGGTGAACGGCCAGAGCGACATGAACCGGGTGATCTCCTCGCGCTTGGCCTGCTTGGCGATGGCGTCGCCAATCTTCTCGGTTTCGCGGAAGAGGTATTCCTGCTGCGCCTCGTCAAAGTTGTCGATCGGCTGCGCGGAGGTTTCGATGTCGAATACGAGGGTGGCCATGCCCGAAGATTAACCGCCAAGACGCCAAGAACGCCAAGAAAAAACTTCCGGATTTATTTTGAAATCCTTGGCGCTCTTGGCGCCTTGGCGGTTCAAACCGGCTCGGCAATCAAATCGTAATCCGTGTGGCCGATGACCTTGACCCTGGCAAACTGGCCGACAGGCAAGGCGCCTTTCGCGGCGCGGATGTACACGCGACCGTCAATGTCCGGCGCATCCGCTTCACCTCGTCCGACGAGGTAGTTTTTAGTTTTAAGTTTTAAGTGTTTAGTTTCGGCCTCGCGCATCAAACCGTGCTCCCACGAACTGACATTCGCGCCCAGAAGTTGTTTGGCGTTCGCCTCGCCTTCGATGAGGACTTTGATTTCGCGCCCGACAAAGGATTCGGAGACCGCGATGGCAACCTGGTGCTGCGCGGCCATGGCGAGTTGACGGCGCTTTTGCTTCACCTTGTCGGTGAGTTGTCCGGCCATCGCGCCGGCGCGCGTGCCGTCTTCCTTGGAATAGGCGAAAACGCCAAGGCGCTCAAACTTCGTGTCGCGGATGAAATCCAGCAGCGTATTGAAACTGGCCTCGGTCTCGCCGGGAAAACCGACGATGAAGGTCGTCCGCAATGCGATGCCGGGAATACCGGCGCGGATGCGCTGGATGAGATCCACGATGTATTGCTGCGAGGTTTCGCGGCGCATGCGTTCGAGCATGTTCCCGTGGATGTGCTGGAGCGGGATGTCAATATAGCGCGCCACTTTCTTGCACCCGGCGATGGTCTGGATGAGTTCATCTGTCCAATGCGCCGGATGCGTGTAGAGCAGGCGGATCCAGAAATCACCCTTGATCGAATTGAGCTCGCGCAGCAAAGTGCAAATGGTCGTGGCATCGGCAGCCAGCGACTTGGCAGCGGCTTTGAATTTCTCAGGTGAGGAAATGGCGCGACTGTGGTTGGGACGCAGATCGAGTCCGTAGTAGGTCGAGTCCTGCGAGATTAAATTAATTTCTTTCACGCCATCGGCAATGAGCGCCTTCACTTCCTTGACGATGTCGGCCTGCGTGCGGCTGCGGTGCGAGCCGCGCATGCGCGGGATGATGCAGAAGCTGCATGGATGATTACAGCCCTCGGCGATCTTGACGTAGGCAAAATGTTTCGGCGTGAGGCGAAAGCGCGGCGTGTCGTAATCGGGAATGAAGACGGGGCGCGGGGTGATGTCGAAGACAGGCGCCGGGCTTGAGGCTTTGGGCGTGAGGACCGACTTTGTTTTGCCAAATTTGTCCGTACCGCGAACGGCGTTTTCCTTTTCGTGTTCGTCCAGCGGACGGTTTTTCTCCAATTCATTCAGACGCTGTTTTACTTTTCCGCTTTCCGCTTTCCGCTTTCCGCTTTGAGTTTTTTGGGCGCGGCCGGCAATGGCCTTGCCCACGATGTCGCCGACCTGCGCGACCTGATCAATGCCCATGAAGGCGTCCACCTCGGGCATGAGCTTCGGCAATTCCTCGCGAAACCGCTGCGAGAGACAACCGGACACAATGACCGCCTGACCGCGCTGATTCGCGTCGCGCAATTCGACGGATTCAAGAATGGCGTCCACGCTCTCCTCCTGCGCGGAGTCAATGAAGGAGCAGGTGTTGACGATGACGGCGTCGGCGCTCGCGGCGTCATTGGTAATTTCAACGCCGCTCTGGAGCAGCGAGCCAAGCATGATCTCGGCGTCCACGAGGTTCTTGGCGCAGCCAAGCGAAATCAAGCCAACGCGCAGCGGCGGGGAACTGGATGTTTTCTTCGTCACAGTCGGCGGAGGTTAGCAGAGTTTTGTCAGGGGGCAATCTTGGGAAGCGGCCCGCGGGGACGCCCGCCCCACCGGGAAAACTATTTCGTTGCGGAGTTGGTGTTGGCGGAATTAACCGGATTGTTCTCCACCGGATTGGCGGCGGAAGCGGGCGCTTCCAGCAAGGCCGAAGGCAAACCCAATTTGGTGACCAATTCAGCGCGGGCGGCGTAGGGCATGCCGGTCTTGAAATCGAGCAATTGCCGCAGCACCTCGCTGTTCAAAGTATCAAACGGCGGCAGGGGAACACGCTGTTCGCCATGCGCACTGGTCTTGCTGAGGTAGCGCTCATAGACTTTGACCGCAAGGCGCTTGAGGTTTTCATAGCGATCATCCTGTCCGGTCGCGAGATTATAATAGGCACGGCTTAGCAAGCCCTGCAGGGCGGAAGTGACGCGATCCTGCGACGTTTCGCCGATGTCGATCTGCACCACCGCCACGGCATATTCGTCCAGCGTCAGGTTCTTCGGCAATGAATCCGGCCGCCCATCAATGATGGGCTTGTCGGGATAATTGTCGCCAAGATACTTGAACCATTTCCTGGCCTCGGCGAGGCGGTTGTTCTCGTAAAGAAAATAGACCGCGTCGCGGAGAAAATTGCGATGCGCCTTGATGATGCCATCCCGCATCCCGGACTGGGTTTCCTCGGCAGACATCCGTTCATAGGCCGCGTTGACCTGGGACGCCAGGTCAAGGTTCGGACCCAGCGAGTAAGTCTTGGCGAACGGATCGATAATAATCCGCCCATGATGAAAAGCCTGAAGCATGGATTGGTAGATGATGCGGCGCAGTTTGATGAGATCGTCCGCCTTCACCTTGTCGGGATTTTCCTTTGCCGCCCGGAGGCCGCGCGCGCCCCAGTAAATCGCGTGCGCTTCCGGCAACCGCCAGTCGAACGGGCCGTATTGCGTGTCCACCTGTCTGGCGAAGGCCGCGTCGAGCTTGTATTTGTCGCGGAAAATTGCGGCGTTGGTGCGGGCGGCGGCGTCCGGCGGACTCAACAGCAGGTCAAAGTTCGTACCGTTTGGGCCAAAGAAATTTCGCATTTCTCCAGCCCACTGGCTTTTGTAATACCGGTTCGCGTCGTCCAGGTTTGCGCCCATCTTGTTCTGGAAGAACCAGCCTAATTCGCGGTAGATATCCACGCTGTTGGGGTTGTAGCGCAGGCCGTCGTCGCGCAGGAGTTCGATGCCGCGCTCGACCCAGCGCCAGCGGTCGGGGAAATCCTTGAACTTGACGGATATGTTGTAAGCCATGTTCCAGCCCTGAAACAGCCAGACCTGCGCGTAGGTCGGCTCCAGCTTCGTGATCCAGTCGGCGAGCTGCGCGGCCTCAAAAAACTTGTCGTCCTGCTGCAAATTATTGGCGCGAATCCATAGGAAATTTGAGATCAAACCGCGAAACCCGCCCAGCGCCACCGTCGTGAAAGCCAGCGCCGGCGGCGCATTTTCCAACACCGCCGCATGGGTCAACCCGAGCGCGTCGCGGCCGCGGTTCAACGCTTTTTGAAACTGGCCGGAACCGAACAGCAGTGCGCCGGCCAGCAGCAGCAGGAGAATTTTTTTGACGCGGGAGTTCATTGGGTTCCCTGCGCCGTGGCGAGTTCACGCCGGTTGAAAAAGATGATGCCCGCCGCGGCAAAGATGCCACCCACCAGCAAAACGACCTGCGCAAACGCGGCGCCCAATTCGCCCCAGGTGATGCTGCGGCCACTGCTCAGCGCGTCGATCGGCGAGTAACTCTTCACCAGACTGATGACCGAGAGCATGCCTTTGAACGCCGGAATCAAGACCACATCCGCCACGGAATGACCGGCCTGCCCCGTTTCTTCATTGCCCGCCGCCACGGAACCCGACTCGACCGACTCGGCCAAGGTGCCGCTCGACAGCACCACCAACAGCATGGCGAGCGCAAAAAAAGTCGCCACCGGGAAGGACAGAAAACTCGCCGCCATCAGGCCGAGCGCGGCCAGCACCGCCATCCAGCAAAAAATGATCCCCAGCCCGCGCGCAAAATTCAGGGCAAAGCCGCCTTCGGGATACAGCACCTCCATGCCGTCATCGAGCGGAAAAAGCAGTGCTGTGGAGTTTGGATTTGCAAACGCGATGGTCAGCACGCCTTTCGCGTCAAACAAATCCGGCGGAATCTCAAACTCATGGAAGGTGTCCGGCGCGAGACTCATCGGCTCGCTGCGCCAGAACTTCGTCTTTTCCGGCACGCCGATCTGCCAGAGCGCCCCAAAGGTTCCCGAGGCGCTTTTTTGCGCCGCGTTGAACTTCACCCGCAGTTGCAGCGGGCGGCCCGCCAGATAATTTTTGGCGAAGCCCAGATCAATCTGCCAGGTGCGCTGATAGCTCGGCGGCACAATTTGTAACGCGGCCTTCACCTGCTCGCGAATCTGCCGGCGCACTTCGGGCAGGTCCACTTTTTCCACCGGGCTGGACTTGAGACGCGCCTGCAAAACCCGCTCCGTCTCGGTCCCGATTTCGGCCGGATTAACCGGCTCCTTCGCGGAACCGCGCGCCACCAGCACCTGCTCCCGCAGAACCTTTTGTTCCGCCGCCGGCAGTTTCCCGGCCCGCCACTGCAGCAGGCCGAAGACGCACGCACCGGAGATGACCAGCAAGGCCGCATTCAGGGAAACGATGCCCAGCCACTTGCCCAGCCAGATTTGCCAGCGCGCAATAGGCTTTGTCGCGACGACCTGCATCTGGCATTCCTCAATGTCGCGGGCCAGCGTCCCACAGGCGAGCCACAGGGTCGACAGCCCGAGCAATCCGGTGATCGCGCTCAGGGTGTAGGTCAGAATGATCTGCGTGAACCCGCGGGCCGTGCCGTCATCCTCGATCACCAGCGGCAACCCGACCACCGCCGCGATCAGCAGCACCGCGATGACGAGGAACAGCTTGAACCGCAGGGCGGCTTTCCACGTCAACCAGGTGATGGCCAGAATTCGTTGCATTTATTCAGAAGCCACAGATGGGCACAAATGAAACACAGATACAAAGCGGAAATCGGGGGCGACAGTTTTTCTCCATTTGGGTTTCATCGGTAAATATCCGGGGCAAAAATTATTTCTTTCCACCGAGCAGCGACGAAAGTTTTTCGTTCGCCTGGGACAAGTCCACCGGCTTGGCCGGCTCCGCTTTGGCCGCCGGCTTTTCCGGCTGAACGGCGGGCGCGGACGGTTGAACCAGGGCAGCCAGCTTGCTTGCGTCGGCCTGGGGGACAGCAGCTTCAACCGCCAACCTGACGGCCGACGACGGCGCGGCCGGGGGCAGCGACAGCTTTTCCAAAACTTTTTCCGTCGGCGATCCGGCGCCGGCGCCGCCACGCAGATATTCGGCCACCCGCGCGCCGGACTGCGCGCCGCTGGTCTCGTGCGCGGCCAGCTTGGCCTTGGCCACCACGTCGAGAAAATAGCTTTCGAGATTCTGCGTCGGATTGTCCACGCGCACTTCGCCGGTGGTGATATCCTGGCGGATGGTCGCCAATACTTTTCCCAAAGTTTCGCGCGGCAACACCGGCGTGGTGATGCGCAAGGTGTCCGGCGTCGCCAGCAAATCTTTCAAAGTTCCGGCGGCTTGGATCTTGCCGCCGTAATAGATCACCACGCGGTCGCAGACATCCTCCACATCCGAAAGCAGATGGCTGCTCAAGATGACCGTCTTGCCGCGCCGGGCGAGCGCAACAATCAAGTCCTTCACCTCGCGACAGCCGATCGGGTCCAGACCGGCGGTCGGCTCGTCGAGGATGATCAGGTCGGGATCGTTGATGAGCGCCTGGGCCAGGCCGATGCGGCGCTGCATGCCCTTGGAAAATTCGCCCACGGCACGGGTCTGCGTCTGGCCGAGGCCGACCATTTCCAGCAACTGCTCCGCACGATTGTCGCGATCAGCTTTATTGAGGTGAAACAGGTTGCCGAAAAAATCCAGCGTTTCGCGGGAATTGAGATAGCGGTAGAGATACGATTCCTCCGGCAGATAGCCGATGCGCGACTTCGTCTGCACATGACGCGGCGAATGGCCGAAGACCTCGATGTGCCCCTTGGTGGGATTCAGCAAACCGAGCAGCAGCTTGATGGTGGTGGATTTGCCGGAGCCGTTCGGTCCGAGCAAGCCGAAGATCTCGCCCTGGCGGACTTCAAAATCCACGCCGTCCACCGCGCGCGCCTTCGGGCGGTTCCAGAAATCTTTGAAGACCTTGGTGAGACCGCGGACGGAAACGACCACCTCGCCGGATTTTTGATTTCCGATTTCCGATTTACGATTTGTTTCGACGACAGGCATAAAATCTTATTCTCCGGCACGCTGGCGAAAGATTTCCGCCAAATCAGCCTTGTTCTTTTTCTTTTCCGCCACGTCAATCATGGCATTGAAAAGTTCCCACGTCGAAGGCGTGGCATAGATTCCATTCATCGCCAGAAAAACCAGCGCGGAGACAACCGCCGTGCGCTTGTTGCCATCAATGAACGCCTGCGATTCGGCCAAGTGAAAGGCATACCCAGCCGCGACGTCGAACCAATCACCACCAGCGTAAAACAAAATGTTTCTGGCAGACGCCAGCGCTGATTCCACCAAACCCAAATCCCGGATTCCGTCCCTGCCGCCATGCTCATCCAAACTGCGGGCGTGGATACGGAGAACCTCATCAAGCTCCAAGAAAATCGGTTCGTTCACTTGGCGAGCGCACTCAAGAGTTCCCGATTTTCGCGGAAGACGACATTACAGGCATCCTCAAACGAAAGTTTCTTCCCAATCCACTGCTTGGCGCCGGCAGTCTGCGAACCAACCACTTTTTTGGTCAGGAACACAAAAAGTTCCTGCTGCTCCTTGGCGGGCAGTTCCTCGATTTGCCGCATGATTTCATTGGCACTCATGACATTAAATTAGCCGCAAATCATGGCGCCGGCAAGCCTGCCCGCGCACGGATACGATGACCTCGCCGGATTTTTGATTTCCGGTTGGCGATTGTAAATTTGGTTCGGCGACGGGCATAAAGAAATTTGAGTCTGAAAACTGCGGTCTGAATCAGGAGATTTTCCCCGCATACAAATCCGCCATCGGAAACACGAGGTCAAAATCGTTCCAGTGCAGGAAGCCATCTTCCAGGGTGAATTTGCGGAAGCGTTTGCGATCGTGGTAGGCCTGAATCGCCGGATTGCGCGACTGACTCAAGAACGCGGCGAAGTCCACGAGGCTTTCGTGGCCGTCGTCGAAGCGCAGCTTCAGCTTGTAGGGCGGAACATATTCCGCCGCCTCGAGGCGGACGACCTTCGGCATCCGCGATTTTGTTTTTTCGACTGCAATCATTTCAGTTTGCGAGTGATGACTTCCGTTTCAATCTGCCGGTGGTGGACAAAAAACTCAATCCACTTGCGAACAATATCCCCGGCTTTCCGCGAAATCAACAGCTTGAAATCCGCCAGGGCCCGGCCTTTCAGCGGTTCCATGCCCGCCACCCGCAAAATGCGGATACCGACAATGACGCCATTTTCAATCACCAGTTCCGCCCTGCTCTCGCAGCCCTGGTAAAAGCCATGAACATGAACCGGCTCGTGCTCGTTGGCGTAGAAATAAACCCGCAGGCCGAAGTATTCGTAAAGTTTCGGCATAGGAACATTTCACGCCAACTTCGGCGTCAGCCGGCCGGCGGGCGGCGGCGGGAAGGTTTCCATTTCGGGATGGAAATGTTCCAGCTCCTCGCCTTTGCGGACAAGCCGGGCGCTGTTAAAAATCACGATGAGCGAGCCGACATTGTGCAGCAGTGCCGCCACAATCGGACCCACAATGCCAAACGATGCCGCGCTCAGCCCGACGATGATGAACAGCACGCCGAACAGGAAATTCTGATTAATGACGGCGCGCGTGCTGCGCGAGAGTTTCACGAGGAACGGCAACCGGCGCAGGTCGTTGTTCATCAGCGCAATCGTCGCGCTGTGAATCGCCACTTCGCTGCCCGCCGCACCCATCGCGATGCTGATGTCGCCGGCGGCGAGCGCGGGCGCATCGTTCACACCGTCACCGACGACGGCAACCTTGTAACCCTTCGCCTTCACGGCGCGGACGAAATCCACTTTGTCCTGCGGCAGACAATCGCCCTTGGCTTCTTCGCAGGCAATCTCGGCCGCGACGCGCGTGGCGACGGGCTGACGATCACCACTCACCATCGAAATGCGGCGCACACCGGCCTCCTTTAGTTCGGCCAAGGCGGCCTTGGCCTCGCTGCGGGTCTGGTCCTGCATGCCGACCCAGCCGACGCATACGCCGTTGCGCGCGACGAAAATCAAACTCCAGCCTTCGGCGTCGTCCACGTCCACGGATTTTTCAAAACCGGCATCAATGCCGTTATCCTTGAGCCACTGCGCGCGGCCAACCAGAATTTTCGCGCCGCTGATCTCGGCTTTCACACCGCGACCGGGGGTTTCGGCAAAATCTTTCGGCTCGGTCAGCGGCACGCCGGCTTCGCCCGCGAGATTGGCAAGGGCCTTGGCGGTGGGATGGTTGCTGTATTTCTCGGCAGACGCGGCGAGCAATAAAAGTTCGGCGGGCTTCGTTTCACCCATCGGCGCGAGGCGGCTGACGGCGAGCTGGCCGGTAGTGAGCGTGCCGGTCTTGTCGAAGATGAAAGCGTTGATCTTCGCGGCGGTTTCGATGTCCGCGACGTTCTTAATCAAAATTCCCAACCGCGCGGCGGCGGAGAGCGCGGCGACCATCGCGGTGGGCGTGGCCAAAATAAACGCGCACGGGCAGGACACGACGAACACCGCGATGACGCGGCTCAAATCGTGGGTGAAGGCCCAGACCAGCGCGCCGATGACCAGCACCAGCGGCGTGTAAAAGCCCATGTATTGATCCACGATTTTCTGGATGGGCAGCTTGGTTTTTTCGGCAGCGATAATCAGTTCGCGCACGCGGCCGAGCGTGGTGTCGGTGCCGGCGCGGCTGACTTTGATTTCCAGAACGCCGGTGAGATTCTGCGTGCCGGCAAACACTTCATCGCCAGTGTTTTTTTCAGCGGGCAACGATTCGCCGGTGATGGTGGCCTGGTTGAACGAACCTTGGCCGCTCAGGATGACGCCGTCGGCCGCGACGTTGTCGCCGGGGCGGATGCGGATGACATCGCCGACGGCGAGCTGGCTGGCGGCGACTTCTTCCTCGCTGCCGTCCTTTTTGATTCGGCGCGCCTTGGTGGGAGTGAGCTTGATGAGCGATTCGATGGAGTCACGCGCGCCCTGGGCGGTGCGGGTCTCGATGATTTCGCCGGTGAGCATGAAGAAAGCGACAATGCCGGCGGTCTTGTAATCGCCGGACGAAAAGGCGGCCAGCACGGCGATGGCGACGAGTTCGTTGATGCTCAGATTGCCGCGGCGCAGATCCTTGACGGCGGTGACGATGATTGGATAGCCAAGAATCATCGAGCCGATCATGGCGCTGGCGCTGGCGAGCGTGCTGCCGGCATCAAACAGCCAGTCCACGATGAACGCATTGAGAACGAAAACGACGCCAAGAACGGCCTGCCAGAGGTGCACCACGGAATGTTCGTGGTCGTGGCCGCAGCCGCACTCCGGACCGTGCTCGTGCTGGCTTAAAAGGGATGTGACCTGCATATAAATTTACGATTGGCGATTTACGATTTCAAAATTGAGCGGTCCACAACGCACGGTTGGCGGCGCAAAAGTCCCGGAGGGACGGCCGGAAAGGTTGTCACGGGTTCTGCCGCCCCTGCGGGGCTTGATTTCATTCCGGCTTCAACCCGCCGTTGAAACGGCGGGCTATTTTCTTTTGTCCCGGCGGGACATTGAAGCGTTTGCCGGTGCTGGCTTTTGAAAAATTTCATGGCTCAAAAAACTCTTTTGCCGAGAAACGGGAAATGGTTCAGCCAGTTATCCAGCCTCACAAAAATCCAACTGAAGCAAATGCTCCAGAAAGGAATTGAACCCCAAAAAATTACGGCTTGAAGCCAGTCAGGAAAGGGGCGGAATAACATATTCGTCGCTGTTGGAAATTTATAGGTAAGCCAAAATTGCGGCTGTAAAAAACAAACGCACGCGGTTCCAATATGCTCAGCTTCATGCCAAACCCAAACTGGCTCATAATACTTCTCTGATTTGACTGGAACATAGCAGTAATTACAAACCAGCAATGCCAAGACTGACAAAATAAAATAGCTAGCAGCTATCAACCAAACTTTTCTTTTTTGCATCGCGTCCATCTTCGCTTTACGGATTGGCAGCCGATTTCGGCTGGGGCGGCTCGCGGTTCAACTGCAGGCGCAGTTCGCGCGGTTTGCCATCGGCGCGCTGGGGCAGAAAAATTTTATCCTGCACGTTCGGCAGCACGGCGGCCATAGTCTTGGCCAGCTCCAGTTCGGCAAACAGTCTGGGATTCTTTTCGTATTGCGGGAGCAGCTTGGTGAACGCCTCCGCATCCGACGCCACGCCGGTGACAAAACGGGTGCGGGCGGATTCAGCGGCGTTTAGGATGGAGGCCGCCGACGCGCCGGCCTGGCTGGCAATGCGGTTTTCCTCGCTCAAGGCGTCGTTGATGAGCTTGTCGCGGTTCTGGCGCGCGGTGGTGACCATCGCAAACACGTCCTTCAACTGGCGCGGCGCGACGCTCTGCACCTGCACCTGATCCACCGCCACACCGAGACGCTGGCGCTCGGCCAGCTCGGTCACGTGCTGCCGGACGGCGTCCTGAAACCCGGCGATGTCACGGGTGAGGATGTCGTCCACATTGAAGCGCGCGGCGGTGAGGATGAGGGCGTTGTTGGCGGCGTTCTGCAAAGCGCTGGCCACGCCGGCGAGGTTGAACGTATGGTTGGTGCCGCTGGTGAAATTGAAGATGGCGGTGCGCGGATCGTCGATGTGATACGAAACCGTGGCGCGGGTGTGGATGATGTTGCGGTCGGCGGTGACCACGTAGCCGTCAATCTGCGGATTCAGCGAACCGCCGGGGGGCGGCTCGGTGCCGGCGAGTTCCATTTCCGGCGTGGTGAGATACCAGCCGACGGTGGAAGTGACTTTCTGGATCTCGGTGATGGGAATGCGGACGACTTCGTCAATCGGATACGGCAGCGACCAGTGCAAACCCGCGCCGAGGAGCATCTTCTGACCTTCGCCCTGCGGCTTGCCGAAGCGGAGAATGACGGCCTTTTCCTGGGGCCCGACGGTGAAAAATCCGGCCGCGAAAATGATGACCACCAGCGCCACCAGCGCGATCTTGACGATGACGAAGCTGCTGCGCAATGCCTCGGCCAGCGCCTGCGAACCGGCGTCCTGCATTTCCGGCGCGGGCGGATGAGGGTGATGATGATCGTGGTCGCTCATTAAAAATTAAAAAACATTCAACATTCAACATTCAACACCGAACATCCAATAAACGCCCGCAGCGCCGAATCCTTGGGCGCTGAGCGTTGAAGGCTGGTGGTTGAATATTTCATTAACATCATTTCGTTGACGAATTCGCCGGCAAGTTCTGGAACAGGCTGAACGGCGGCGTGCGCTCGTCGAAGATCAGCGTGGTCTTCTGGTTCAGGGAGCTTTTCAGCGCCTGGATCTGCAATTGAAAGATCGCCAGTTCCGGATTCTGCTGGAAGACGCCCAGCGTCTTGGCGGCCTCGGCCACGCCCGCGCCCTCGATGCGCGTCGCTTCCGCCTGCGCATTGGCGATGACATCGGCGGCCTGGCGCTCGGCGGCGGATTTGATCTTGGTCGCCTCGGCTTCGCCCTGGAACTGCGCCTCGCTGATATATTTCGAGCGCTCGGATTTCATGCGGTCGAAAACCGTCTGGGTCACGCTTTCGGGCAGGCCCAGTTTTTTGATCCCGAGAAAATCAATGCTGATGCCGTATTTTTGCGAGGCCAGCTCGCCCTGCACGGCGGCTTTGATTTCGTCCTCGATCGACGCGAACTTGAGCTGCTTCGGGTCGGAATTCACGAAGTCGGACAGGTTATGTTTGCCGATGACCGCGGCCTTGGCGCTGCGGAGCATGGCTTCCAGCTGGCGCTGGGCCGCCACCACCGAGCCGCCGGCGAACTTCGGGAAAAACTCCTTCGCGTCGGAAATCCGCCAGCCGACATAGACGCTGGCCAGCAGCATCGTGTTGTCCGACGTGAGGTTTTCGCTGAACTTGTCCTCAAAATTCTGCACGCGCTGATCGAAGCGATAGACCTGCTGGATCGGCCACGGCCATTTGAAGTAGAGATTGGGCTGGTCGAGGTTCGCGGCGGCGGGCCTGCCGAACGTCGTCAGCACGGCGACTTCGGACTGGCGCACCTGGAAGGTGAAGAGCAGCAGCGCGAATATCACCACCAGCACGGCGGCGATGACGATGGTTATCAGATTTTTTTTCATGGCGTATTCGTGAGGGAAAGGTTCAGCAGGTCGTCGCGGATTTTGTCTTCCAGATTGAAGATCAACACGTCCGAGGTATTGGTGACGAGCAAAACATATTTGCGCGCGTTTTTCGTCGCGTCGGCAAAACTCTGCGCATACAGCCGCTGGCGGTAAACGGACGGCGCGGCGGCAAAGGCGGGAATCTGGTTGGTGAAGAGCGCGGCTTCGGCAATTTTCGAGCTGACCAACTGGGTACGCTTCGCATCGGCGACATTCGTGATCGTGAAGGCCTGCGCGCCGGAAACCGCGTTCAGACGGATGGCCCCGGCTTCGGCATCGAGAATTTTGGCCAGCTTAGTCTGCTGCGCGCCGACGACTTTTTCGTAGGTGGCGGCGACGTCGCCCGCCGTCGGCGGATGGATGTCCTGCAGGCCGACGAAGATGATTTTCGCGCCCAGCGAACGGGCGTTGGCCGAGGCCTGGATCCGCTCGCGCAACACATCCGCCGCCTGCAACCGGCCCTGCGACAGCACGTCGTTCAAATCCGTCCCGGCGAAATAGCGGATGACTTCCCGGGTGGCCAAATCCTGCAGCAGCGCATCCGGCTCGCTGTTTTTATAAGCCCAGTCAGTGACGTTGGTGATCTGGAATTGCACCGGAATGCTGACGGTGATCAGCCCAACCGCCTGCGCCCTGACCGCGTCATTCGTGCCGCTGCCAACGGCCGCAGCCGTGACCGTGGCCCGGTTGGCGACGAGAAAATTTTCCTCCTTCGCGTGCGCCACGGTCCAGAGGATCGTGCCGGCGGTCTCGCCCTGCGCGTCCGGCGTGTAGCCGACGGCGAAGGACTGAATCTGCTCGGTGCGGTAGCGGTAAATTTTATCCGCCGGCCAGGGCAGCTTGAAATGCGCGCCGGGTTGCAGCGTCGCCACCGGCCGGCCAAAATGTTCCAGCACCGCCTGTTCGCCCACGTCCACGAACACCACCGTGGTGGACAAAATCAGCGCGGCAAGCTGGAGGAGCAGCAGCGCGGCGAGATTTTTTTGCGCCGCCTGGAAGAACCAGGTTTCCGAAACTTTGAAGCCGAACTGGTAATCCAAGGTCTGCGCCGCCGTGGTGAACAGGCTTTCCGGCTGCGCAAAAATGCCGACGACGCGGCTTTCGTAGAGCGGCCGGGCGATGTTCCCCTTGATCCGCGGGCGATAAATTTCCAGCAGCAGCGTCAGCAGATTTTCCACCGCAATCAAGCCCAGCAGCCCGCACAGGCCGCGCGCCACCCAGAAATCGGCGCGGGGGAATTTCGCCTCAACGCCTGCGATGCCGAGGGCGGTGAGGGCGCAAACGTAGGCGCCCGCCAGCAGAAAACTGGCGCCCGGGCGCAACAGCCGGTGATTTTCCAGCCGCGCAATCGTCACGGAAAAGCGGCCGATCAAAAACAGCAGCAGCGCAAAAATGGCGAAGAGCGACAGCGAGGCCGTGGCGCTGGCTTCCTTGAGGCCGGGGGCGGCCTGGCCGCCCCAATGCCAGAGCAGCCACGCGCCGCCCGCTTCGAGCAGCAGAATGAGACCCGCGCAGCCCGGCACGAAATATTTCTCGAACTGCAGCCGCGCGTTCTGCGCCGGGAAACTGCCGCCGTCCTTGCTTTCAAACAGCGAAGCGCCCCGGCTGCGGGCGAGTTCATCGAGCTCGAGTTTTTCCGCGCGCTCATTGTCCTCGAGCCGCATCTGGAACCAGCTGATGACGGCCACCAACACACCGATACCCAGGAAGGCCGACGCGGCCTGGCCCGCCAGCGAACCGGCGAAAACGGTGACGCCAAAGCCGGCAAGGAAAATCAAAACCGCGACCGCGAGGTTCACCAGCCCGTTTTTTTGGATATTGCGTTCCATTTTTTATCAACCGCGAAATTTATTAACCACGAAATACACGAAGCACACGAAAAGGATTTAATTTCATCTATTTAGCGTGGTTCGTGTTTTCATTAAATTCATTTCAACTCAATTCCCGATCATCAAACAGCGCCACGCCCACGGCCAGCGCCGCACCGACATAACAAACCGCGTAACCGAGCGCCTGGCCGACGTAAGCCCATTGAAACGTGTTTTTGCCCGTTTCGAGCGCGTCGGCGAGCCAGAAAAGCTGCCAGTTCGGGACGATGGTGTAAAGCGCCGAAGCCCACCAACTGCCTTTGGCGGCGGGCAATCCGAAGAAGTAATCCGACATCAGCCCGACCAGAAAAATCGCCGAGCAGATGGCGAGCGTCGCGATCATGTCGAACCGCGTCGAGCACGCCAGCGCCACCGCGGCGAGAATCCACAGGGCGAACAAAATCAAAATGCCCGCCGGCACCAGCCGCCAGTCCGCGGAGGAATGCTGGTCAATGCCCACCGTTTGTTCGGAAAATTGAAAGATGACGAAGGCCGCAAGCGTGATCATCACGACCAAGGCGATCACCGCGTCGCTGACGAACGGGCGGCGCAGGAAGAAATTGCTGACGCCGGCCAGCGCATAGGCCAGCAGGATGCCGCCGCCAAAGATTCCGATGGCTTGCAGATTGGTCCGGCCGTAGGCGTCAAACGCCATCCAACTGGCGGTCATCACGCCGACGAGGTTGACGTAAGCCAGCAGCGCCAAGGCCGCCGCCAGCCCGGCGAATTTCGCGATCAGAAACTGCGCGCGACCGACCGGTTTGGACAGCACCGCCAAGGCCGTGCCGGAGCGAATTTCCCGCGCCAGCGAGGCCGAGGCGCTCAGCACCGCGCCGAACAAACCCGTGAGCAGCATCACCGCCAGCGCGCTCGTCTTCACGAGCTTCATTTCATCGCCGAATGCGAAGTAATACGGGACGGCGAGAAAAATCTCAAACAGCACGGAGCCCGTCAGCAGCAGCAGAAAAATCGGCTGCCGGATAAGCTCCATGAAGGCGTTGACCGCTATGTTCCTAAATTGTCGCATGAACGTCTGATTATTTTACGGAAAAACGGGCCGTTGCCAACGGTTAAAGCAGGGAACGGTTAAAATCCGGAAAGCCGGCAGACGCGAACGGTGCGGCTGCGGGTGGCGAGGAGGTAGCGCAGGGCATCGGCGGCGTCATCGCCGCCGGAGCCATCCTCGCTGAGGTTGGATTTCAGAACATCCCCCGGCAGGTCCGGGTTGTGCTGCAAAAACGGGAGGCAGGCGATCAATTTTTTGCAGCGGGGATGGATGAAGAGCGTGGGCGGGATGCCGGATTCGGGATCGCCCAGCCGCTGGGTGATCGCGGACCAGCCGGAAACGCGGTCCATGCAGGCGGGCGTGAGTTTAAGGCCGAAGTCGCGGTATTGACGGGCGACGTTGTCGCCGTTGCTTTCGGCGCCGAAGGCGTCGGCCCCGACGACGAAGCGGGAGAGCATCCGCCGCTTGAGATCGAACCAAAGCCGTTCCCGGAGCGGACAGGGATCCGGAAAGCGGGCCAGCAGACTTTCGCGCAGGTGGTCCTGGGTGGAATAGATGTTGTGCCGGGCGAACATTTCCTTGATGGCCCGGGCATGGCGCTGGGGAATCCAAAGGCGCTCGGCGTGCTCATCCACGACATAGACATTATCGACATGATCGCGGCAGGCGAGGAGGACGGCATTGAGATGAGTAAAACCGTAGTCCATGGCGGCAAACCATTCCTCCCCGATGGTTTCATTAAATTTATCCGGCAGGACGTGGATCCGGGGATCGAAATTCCGGAAATACTGGCCGGCGGCGAAATCCCAGCGGCCCTCATACCAGGCGGCATGCTGCCAACCGGAGCGCCGGGCGAGCTCGGATTTGTATTCGGGGTTGACGAAGGCGTTGTCGTCCACGCGGGCGGGGATGAAGCGGGTGTCGGACTCCGCACGGGACTGATGGGGAATGATGAATTTTTCGAGATACCACTGGTGGCCGATGCCGCCGGGGTTGGTGGTGGAATAGATGCGGGGACGCCAGCCTGGCCGGCTGGTGCGGCAGCAGGTGGAGATATCCTCGTATTTGCGGAGGGTGAGCTGGGTGGCCTCCTCGATGCCGATGACGTCGTATTCGAGGCCGAGATAGGAATCAATGTCCTTTTCGCACTGATAATGGCCGAGGCGAATCTGCGAGCCGTTGGCGAAAACGAGGAGGCCGCGCGAGGCATTAAACTCGTGAGGCAACCGGGCGAAAAGGCGCTGGCGGAGGTCTTCAAAGTGTTCGAGATTGGATTTGCCGACTTTGCGCAGGATGAGGCATTTGAGGCCGGGGACACGCTGGCAATCGTCAACCCCGATCTGGGCATGGAGCCAGTAGGATTTGCCGCCGCCGCGAGCGCCGCCGTAACCAACGGCCTTGGGGCCATCGGGCAGATCGCAGAGGCGGGAGGCGGCACAAGCCGCGAGCTGCTTGGCCTGAAGAATGAGGCCGGCGTTGGATAAGTTCAGGAGCTGGTCCTTGGGACAGCCGTGCTCAAGACCGAGCTGGAACACTTGTATCAGCTGAGCTTGCGACGCGGCCGAGAGAGGTTTGGGCGGGGTGGTCATAATTCAAAATTTTTAAAAAAGATGCTGGTGCTCGATGCTGATTGCCGGATGTCACTTTTTGTCACCTTTTGTCCCTTTTTGTCACCTTTTGTCACCCGATTTTGAAAATGACAAAATTGGACAAAAGGTGACATGGCGAGCAGCGGGGGTTCTGCATCTGGTTGTGTGGTTGAGAGTTTCATGGTCCAGCCGGGTCAGGAGTTGGCGGGGTTGACGGCGTTTTTTTGGGCCTCGGTTTCAGCGCAGGCCTGGTCGAGCAGAGCGGCCAACTGATCGCGCAGGCCGTGATCCTGAGCGGCGGCGGGATCGGTTTCGTGGGCGAGTTTGCCGAGCTGCGAGGCAAAGGCGAAGGCCTTGCAGGCATCGGTGAAGCTCAGCCGGTCCAGATTGTCCTCATCCATGCGTTCGAGATAGCGTTCGGCGATGTCGAGGAAGGATTCGGCGAGGGCGAATTGGCGGTCGCGAAAAGTTTTGGCGCGGGCGGCGGCATCGAGGAGATCGGCACGCTGCAACGAGTCGGCGGCGCGGGCGGATTGTTCCAGGGAGCGGGCGGCATGGGATTGGATGCGGCCGCGCCAGTCGAAGTCGGCGGCCCAGCGCTTGACGGTGCGCGGGCAAACCCCCGCTTTGCGGGCGGCCACCGCCAGGCGGCGGCGGGGACCGAGTTCGAAATAGGCGCGGAAAGCCTCGAAAGCGCGGGCGGATTCGCCCCGGGCCGGAGTGAAGTCCAAAGCGGGAAGGTCCGGCGAAGGAACGACGGGGATGTGGCTGGCGGCGGGCGAAAGAGATTTTTCCACCGCAGACGAGGAAACCAAATTAGTTTTTTCAGTCATAAAATAGTATCGTAGTTAGGACTTGTCTACGATACATCAATCACGGTTGACTTGGCAAGTGTTTTTTATCGTATTATTACTTAGTCTACCATTGCGATAAAGTGACCCAATGAACCTAAAAGCCGCATTTGAACAACAAAGAAACAAAGGCACAAATGCCGGTTTACAAAACGATTCTACTTTCTACCGCCGGCAAAAACCTTCACCCAGAAGGTGAAAGCGGGTTTGACTCGATTCTTGATTTCGGACTTGGTCTTCGTTGCTTGGTTGTTCATTCCAAACTGCGGAATTTAGGTTGATGCAATACGGCAATAGTAGTTGACCTAGCAGGCTAATTATCGTACTTCATAGACTACTACAATGAAAAAATATTCCAACGATGCGGTTCGGGAGCTGCGGAAAATCATCGGCATGACGCAGGCGGAATTTGCGGAGATGATCGGGGTATCAAAAGATGCGGTGGTGAGCTGGGAGATCGGGCGGAACAAGATATCAGCCACCTTTGCGCGACGGATCGGGCTGGCGACGGGGGTGGACGGGAAGGCGCTGTATTTGGGAGTCGACGTGCCGATCAGCAGCGACCGTGATGCCCATGTTTACACGGCGGCGGATTTTGAGAAGCACCAGCAAACGGAGTGGGGCCGGTCGGATGAGGCGAGCGCGCGGCGGCATCTGGAGCATTGCGTGGACACGATGGAACTGCTGCTGCTGGCGGCGGTGCCGCCGGCGGGGGAACGGAAGCGGCAGCGGCTGCCGGGGCTGATGGATTCGTTCATGCAATGGTGCGAGAGTGCGCGGGAGGATTTCAAACTGGGGGCGCAAATAGACGGGCAACTGGCCCGGCGACCATTCAAAGCGAACGTAACGCAGACGTGGCGCGACTGGCGGGCGATGGAACGGATAGATCCTGCCGCCGTGCGCGCGACAGGCTTCGTAGATGATCCGAGCAAGGGCGACCTGGAGGAACTGCGGCGGGAACTGAACTGCGTGCCGGGATGGGCGCCGGGGCGAAGCATGAAGCCGCCGAAACCGGCCATCATGCAGACGGTGTGACATCCGTGGACAGGGGGTGGGGATTTACGATTTACGATTGCCGATTTACGATTGGGGAAAAGGGCGAAGGGCGGAGGGCGATGTGAGAGTTTTTAATTTTAAGTTGTTAGTTTTAAGTTGGGATGGGGCGCGCGAAGATCGCGAAGGGGGCGAAGGCAAAGCGGAAAGCGGAAAATGAGACCGCCGGGTAAAAGAAAAAAGCCCGGACACTACTCCGGGCTCTTTCAACACACTTTGTTTTTCGGTCGGGACACAACTCCCAACGAGGAAATACTACCAGAGACGGGATTTTCCGCATGTCACCAGTTGTGGGGACACTCCTTCCCGGGATTATATACTTCACAGAGGCAGATTGTTCGAAAACTCAAGTGTTTGTGGGGTTTAAATTGGCCTTTTCGGCGTTCTAATTTGCAGCCGCATTCATGTTTTTTGGAAGCGCGCAACAGTGCGTGAACAGCATTTATACAGCGCAAACGAGACACCCGCTTGGACAACCTCTGCCCCATGCCTCTGTGAAGTATATAATCCCACTCCTTCCGGAGGGGTACCACATTGCGGACGTTCGGGAATGGTGGGGATTGGGCAGAGTAAAGACCCTTCACGACCCCTTTCATGGAACTGGCTGGACAGCAATTAACATGCGGCTTACGATTAAAAAATCAGCCATGAAAAACCCCCTCGTCCCACTGGTCGCCGTCGGCATTTTGGTTCTGGCTACCGGTTGCTCCACACCATCAGCGACGGGATACAAACTGGCGTATTCCAGCTTTGACCAGCCTTCGGATCATCCATCCTCCAAGACGCCTGCACCTGCCGGTTGCATCAATTTTCAAGGTGTGTCATTGGAGCAGGTGTTGAAGATTTATTCCGGCGTCTCGGGACGGACCATGATTCGCGGAAGCCTGCCAGAGGCGAAGATTAATTTACAAACGCAGACACCGTTGACCACAGTGCAGACCTTGCAGTTGTTTGATAGCGTGCTGGCGCAAAACGGCATTGCCATGGTGCTCTCCGGCGAGCTAGCCGTGAAAGCCGTGCCCGCCAACCAGGCGACCAGTGAAAATCTGCCAGAAATCACATTGCCGTGGAAGTTGCTGCCCGAATCCAGTTCCCCCATGATGCGAAAAGTGACGCTCAAATACCTGAAGCCAAGCGAGGCCATGTGCGCGATAACGCCGTTCTCAAAGCTGCGCAATAGCATCATTGCCATTGACGGCGAGAAGCTGCTCATCCTGCGGGATTACTCGGCGACCATCCGTCAGCAATTGCAATTGCTCGAACAATTGGACCACCAACCGATCCGCTAAACCGCCGGCGCAATTTACGGCTTCCAAAACATATCCGACACCGTGCGATCGGCGGGAGTGGTGGGGATTGGGCAGAGTAAAGACCCTTCACGACCCCTTCAGAATGGCATACACACTTTAGTGTTCCAGCTTGCTTCTTTGCTCCATCAAATCGGTTCGGAGCAGATTCTTCGGATTGACCCGGAGTGTGCATTTTCCATCCGGTGAAATCCTCCCGGCTAAGAACTTCAGGGCGGCATCTTCAGAACTAAAACTTGTCCAATAAACCTCCGGCGTAACGCGATAGCGGATTCCCAAATACTCATACTCACAGACGATGCGCCAAAACCAGCCCCAATGCCCACCGGAAACATCCGGGCCCCGTTGGATCCAGATTTTTTGCAGTTCGCGGTCAACACAACGACCCGGAGCAAAATCCCAATCCTGCCTTGCAACGCGCTCTTTGACCCAAGAGCCACCAAGCACTACAACAAAACTCAAGACGGCAACCACCAATCCTAAGCTTTTATATTTGTCGTGGTCGTAGGTGGCCAAGGCAAGGCCGCCAATGAATCCAAAACCACCCAATACTGGCACGGCCGCCAAAATGCCGCCAATGCTCATAAACATTGGCTTGGAGGTATCGTCGTAAGGAATCAACTGGATTCGCCAGCCGGCATTCTCTTTATCGTTCTGGAACTGCCGCACCCGGCGCATCCATGGCGCAGACTGAGAACTGCCGCCAACTTTCGCATTGAATATGATTGTGGCGACAACAACGCAAAAGAACAAAACCCCGAAGCCGACTACGAATATAAACGTGATGTTCATCGGTTCGTGATTACGAAAGTGAATTTCTGAGCGTAATAAATCCGGTTGACGGGACCCAAATCATGTCGGGTGACCACCTCCGGCTCCGTTAGTTTCGTGACACCGGAGCGCTCCACCAGTGCCTTAAGAACCACCTGGTTGTGCGCTTGCCGCAATGAAAGCACTGACAGCCAGCAACAAACGGCGGTGGCCATCAACAGAACAACCAAAATAATTCTTGGCGACTTCATGTTTTCAACTCGCGTAATGTCGCATCATGCTTTCCGCTTCGTGTGATTTACCAGAAGAGCCGTCAGAATTCCACTGATGAGGCATGGCACAGTCAATAGGAGAAAAGGGATCATGAGATAGTGAACAAAGTAGATGTCCTCTTTTACGTAACCCGCAGGAGTCAGAAAAAACAGAATGAACGTCTGCACCAAAACCGGCGTGATGGTGCAAATGAGAATTGTCGGGCGAAGTCGGCCACGCAAGAAATAGCCTGCCAGCCAGCCAAAAGTCGCGGCGGCCACAGCGATAATTGGGAATATGGTATCCATATGCTACAACATCGTCATATGTCAATACTTTACGTGTCCGCCTTGCACCAACGTGTTTGTGGTTGGGTGGAGACTGTTGACGTAAATTGAACTCAACGCAGCCAATGCACTCTCGTTTCGTCGTGAAACAAGTCCGTCAATCTTTATCATCTGTGGAATGGGCGACTGCTCCGCGCCTCTGTGATAGCCAAATGAATAACAGATGACGCAGAGAATCAGAGTCATCATGGCGAGTATGAAATGTCTTTTGCTCATAATATGCAAGTGGCCTAGCCTCTTCGTCTGGGTCTGAATGTAAATTGGGTGTCGGTTTTCAGAGTTGGTGTGGGGCGGGTCATTGTAATGGATATTGCCAGACCCAGTCGCCATTTTTGACGTCTGCCAAGGTTCCGGGGGAGCCGTTGTCGTCCGTTTCATTCCAGCCGACGGAGTAGAGCAGGAATTTGCCATCCGGCGCGCGGCGATAATGCAGCGGCTGGCCACCGATGATATCTGCGGGAATTTTTTCGATGAACTGCGGCGCGAGGGCGACCAGGGTTTCGGGATAACTGCCGTGAGCGAGTTTGAACCGCTCCAGTGCGCAGACAATTAGCGCCTGATTGGCAAGCGTCTGATTGAAGGCGCAGGTCTTAATGGCTTTCGGAAAGTTTGGAATGGCAACCGCCGCGAGATATTGAAACAAATGCCAGTGATCAAATGACGCCATCAGCCGGTCGTTGGCTTCGTCAAATTTTTTGGGATTGATCAGCTCATTGGCGGGATCAAAACAATCCAACAAAGATTGCTGCAAGGCGACGGCGTATTTCGTGTTTTGATACATCCAGCCGGCGGGTATCAAATCGTATCCATGTAATTTAAATTTTTCCCACCATGTTCTGTTATATGAATCAAAGCCAAAACCTTCATTTCTCATGATTTGCCGGAAGCTATACGTCTGGCCGATGAACGCCGTTTGCACCTGCTCCAAGTGAAAGGCGGCGGATACCCACGGCAATAAATTTACTTCCTGAAGCTGCTGCTGGATGATTTTGAGCTGCGGTTCCTGCCAGGCGCCGAGCCGCAAACCATCCTGCACGGTCGCAACGTAAAGTCCGTGAATCGCCACGTTGATCATGGCTTCGAGCAAGGTTTCCGGCTTGCCCGATGGCGGCTTTTCCAAAATGCGGCAGACATCGTGGATCAATTCCAGTTCATGCACCGCCTTGTCCGGCTGGCCAAGCAGCAAATAGCATTGGCAGCGCTGCGCCAGTGTCTGCGCGAGGCTGCGTAACGTGACGAAGTTTGGGATTGGCATGCGCGGAGCTATCGAGTAATCGCCAGGAATGATGGCGTAAGGCCGCTTCAAGGCCGCGCGCACATCATCGAACGCCGGCGCGAACTGATCGCTCAACGCCAGAAAGTCGGCGGCGGAATAGACGGAATCCAAAATGACACGAAAGGTTTTGGGAAAAGGAATTGTTCCAATAGGAGGTTCGACATGAATTCTGGGTGAACCGTCCCTGGTTGTGTTTGTCGGAAAGCATTGGGCGAACCACGCGACGATTTCCGTATCCGGTTTTATGCCGGAAAGCAAAATGATGCGCGCGGGTTTGATTTCAGCGTGCGATTTTGCCATCAACCATTCACCGCGCACGCCCTTTATTATATTCGTGCCGACAACATTCTGGAGCAGCCGCGAAATTCTACGGTTCAAATCAGGCGAAGCATAACTCTGCGGAGTTCGCGGAGTTTCGTCTACAACGGGCGGGACATTCGCCTCCACAAAAGTGTGAACATGCGACGCTGTAGAACTATATTTCAAAACAAGGTCCGCATTTTCCGATTCCGCAGCGGCGATGTTCTTTGCAGTTAGCAGATATTGCCACGTCCATTCGGCCAGCACGACGGGATTGTTTGTCGAGGCATTCGAAAGCCGTTGAGATAATCCATTAGTATTTGGACTGTAAATTGTATTCGTGCTTCTGACAAACCACTCCGTCATTTTCGGCGCCTTGAAAAAATTCTGGTCGTCTGGGACGGATGGCGGAATAAATTTGTTCCAATCCAATACTACGCCTTTGGCTTCGAGCTCGCGTTTGCAGTTTTCCCAGGCGCGCCGGCCACGCCAATTTTCTTCGGCATAAAACAGCGGCAGCAACAGGGCCAGAACGCCAACCGAAATCAGCACGCGGCGAAGGATCCGCCAGGTTAAAAACCAGCGGAAGAACCACCGCTCCAAAGCGACCAGTCGGCGGAGGATCGGCATCAGCATCCAAATGAGAAAGCCAATCGCAATCAGATTGCAGCCCACATAAAAACCTTTTTGGGGGATAAACGGGCGGAAATGGAAGATGAATTTGCTGCCGGCAAAGAAAAGCGCGATCGCGCCGACGATCAAAAGTATCCAGCGCAAAATCCGCACGCCTGATGGTTTTTCCGGTGATTCATTCATACGGTTTCAAGGCGCATAATTATCTTCCGTGATTTCACGGAGGGCGCGCCAGCGATGAGCACCGCGATGGTGGCAAATGCTTTCAAAAGTTGGGTTTTCATGGTTAGCGGCCGTTTAGTTGATGCCCGGAGTTTTAAGGGCAACGTATAGCGTTGGATTTGTTGTCTGTGATGCCAGAAGTCTTTCCAGACGGGCGGCAATGTCAATTGCCAATGCGGTGGCGGGGGGCGAGTGATTCATTTTGGCAGCACCACGTTCTTCCATTCCATCGTCCGGATAGGCCGCGTGCCGATGACGAACTTCGCCACGTCGGACAACGGGACGGGAAAGATAAATTGCGCCGCGCGCACGCCAGCAGCGCGCACCACGCCTTTGCCATCACTCTGTCCGCCGGCTATAATGCCACGCCAAACCAGCGTCCGCCCGTCACGAGTGACTGCCACGGCGGACATCTGGCGGTCAGGCAAGGCGGCGGCATCGTAGGAAAATCCAATAAACGCCCCGCCGTATTTAGGGTCCTGTCCGACAATGTTGACCATGCCATCGCCCTCCAAAGGCATCACCCCCCGGAAATCAGACGGGACCTCTTTGGTATTTTCCAGCGGGCCGAGGGTGTAGCGCAACCGCACGGTGACGCGACCGGGCGGGTTCGACCCGCTTAAGTCATAGGCTTTGCTGAAGGTCTTGGTGCGCCAGGCCAATTGCCCGTGTCCCGTGCGCGCGAAACCGCTCCCCTCATTTCCGCGTGCACTTGGCGGAATAACGTGGCCATTCACGTCCAGCAACGCCACGTCGTCCAGACTCGCTTCATCAAAGAGCGGATGCGAGAACCACAGCTGCAAGAAACGCGGTTCGGGCGAGAGCGGAGGGCTACCCACCTCGCAACCGACAGGGAAAACGACCTTGAGCCATTTTATTTCTTCTGCATCCGTCACCGGAGAACCGTCGGGATGCCGCACCGCACCGGGCTGCTTGGTCTGCCATTCATCCTGCCATGCGAGAAATTGAAGATTTGGCGGATTGGCAAGCAAGGCGGGTGAGAATGCGGAATTATTTCTTGTTGCGCTGGCATTTTGCACCAGCTTGTAGCGCAGCTTCACGCCGCGCGGGTTCTCGGTGAAACCGGTGATTTGCAGGAGGCCCATGCCGCCTTCGCGGGTTTTGAACAAATAGGTTTTGGGCAAATCGCCCATGCCGCTTATCGTCCAAGTATCCACGCCAGCTTGAATCTTGCCGGCATTGTCAGCAACCCAGCTGGCAGCCGCATTATTCCAGTTTGATGAATCAATCTCTTTTGCCGATGTTCCGTCGACGCACTGAAGCCCATTTAATTCAAAAACCTTCATTGGCTTGTGTGTATCCAGTTCGGGAAATTGCAAAGCGCCAATGGCATCCACGCCGTTCTTTTCTAAAAAGTCTTTCGTGCGACGCTCTGAATCAATACTGCTGTCAGAATTCGTCACCAGATCCGCGGTCGCGAAAGATACAGAAGCCAGCGACACAAACCGGCCCGAATCAAAATCAATCGCGGAATTGGGGCCGGGCGATTCCATGTTCACCACCCGCTCGATCACCGGGCCGAAGGAAAGCTTGGGAGCGACGGGTTTGGCGATGGCGGCGGATGGGGCGGGGGGCGGCCCGACCAGTTCCAGAAAACCTTGAAACACATCGTCCGGCCCGTTCGTGATGGACACAATCAGCCGGGGCTGGCCCAACAGGATTTCAAATTTTTCCGACGGTTCGTTCATCCAGTTTGGAGCCTTTGCCGACGGCGCGTGCTTCAAGTTCCAACCCAGCGCGTTGGCGGCGGGCTGCTGCGCGCCATGGTTCATCGGGAACCAAGTGGCGTTATAGTCGTAAGGCCCCGCCGGTGAATTGATGTCGCCTTCGCCGTAATTGGACGTGGCGCGCAATTCATAACCGTCCGGCACTATCGCTGTGAAGCCGATGCTGGGAATGGAAATGATGTCGCGGAAATGTTTGACCTGCACCGTCGTCTTGATCTGGCCGGAAGCATCCGGCGGCTGCGGCGCGGTATGGACAAACTCGATGCTGCCCGCGAGCGTCGCGCCGTGCGCATTCGTCACGCAAAAGACTTCGCGCGGCACGGATTGCTTAAACGTCAACGGCCTCTGTGTCCAATTCTCGCGGATTTGCGCCGCAGCAGCATCGGCCTCCGCCACACCGAATCCGTCAGCCTCCTTGAACCACCAATTGAACGACGTGGATGTGGCGACCTTGCCTGATTTATACCGCAAGAACAGGCTGGCGTCGGCGCTCACGGTTTCGCCGTCGGGGAGACGGGTGAGCTGGCGTAACTTCTCCCCCGGCAACAGCGTCGAATCCGACCACACATCCACCGTGCGCGTATTGGTCGTCGTGCCGACCAATGAATTCGTGGGCCGAGCCAGCCTTATGGTTTTGGTCGGCAGCGTGATTTGTGGTGCGCCGCCCTGCACCACCCCAGCATCGCCCAGAGGATTGGCAATGATTTTATCAATTTCTGAATTCAGACGGTGTTTTTTTATAACAAGGAAAACCGTCAGCAGAACAAATACAAAAAGCAGTATGAGCAGGAAGATACGCAGCGGCCAGCTGAACCCATTCATGCTTGAGCTTCCCACTTTTCTAGTTTGAGCCGACTCACGTCGGCTGCTACTCCGTGACGCAAAAAAGACGGCAGCGGAAGCGAGCGAGAATAAGTTAAACGCGATCCAAACAGCGGAAAATGGGCGCGCGTTGAAGAATGCGAATAGCCCCAGCAAACTAGCAGCGACAGTCAGGAGCGCGATAAGGCCAAGGATAATGCGTGCCCCACGTGCACCGAAAAGCGAAAAGAAACCCGTCACCGCTCCAGTGAAATACAAAAGCACGAAGAAAAAATCAGTTATGAAGGTGTCAAGCCGGTCAGGCTTGAACTGGTAGATGCCAATGATGAACCCCACACAATAATATGCGTAGAAGCCCGCCCAGAAGCCGCTTAGAATTTTGATGATGATACCGTGAGGATGAAGCCGTGGTTTTGATGAACCTGTGGGGGGTATTTCACAGTGGGCAGGCGGGATGGCTGCGCTTTCAGTTTGAGCCGACTCACGTCCGCTGCTACCGGGCGGGGTGGCCACAATCGTTTCCACCATGGTCTTGACCTGGCTGACTTGCTGGTAGCGGAGGTTGGGATTTTTTTCCAGGGCGCGCAGGACGATGGCATCGAGGCGCACGTCGATCTGGACTTTGCTGGAGGGGGCTTCGAGTTTCTTGCCCGGCAGTTCGCCGGTGAGCATCTGGTAAAACACGACGCCGAGCGCATAGATGTCGGCGCGATGGTCCACTTCGCCGGGCGCTTGAATCTGCTCGGGCGACATGTATTGGGGCGTGCCCATGACCTTGCTGGCGTCAGTGAGGACAGCGGACGCCCCCTCCCGATGAACCTCAAGATGGATGGACGCGCACCTCACCCCTGCCCTCTCCCCATCGGCTCCGCCGACTCCGCCGACGCGGAGAGGGGGAAACGCTCCCTGCGTCTTGTCGTCTGAAAGCACTGACTGGTTCAGGGGTTCAAAGCGCGAACTTTGGTTGGGAGAATTCTCACCCTGGCCCTCTACCCCGGCGGGGGCGAGGGAAGGATTTGGCGAATCACCATCGGGCCGAGGACTGCCCGCGTCTCCGATGATCTTGGCGAGGCCGAAGTCGGCAACTTTCACGCGGCCCCGGCGGTCGAGGAGGATGTTCTCGGGCTTGATGTCGCGGTGGACGATGCCCTGGTCGTGCGCGAATTGGAGGGCGTCACAAATCTGGGGGACGATGGCGAGCGCCTCACGGGTGGAGACGCGGCTGGCGGAGAGCAATTGGCGGAGGTTGACGCCGTCCACGAATTCCATGAGGAAGTAGAACAGGCGCGAGGCGTTGGGCGCGGGGCCTGAGGCGGAGGCGTTTTCGATATTTCCGAACTCGAACAGCGTCACGATGCCGGGGTGGTTGAGCTTGGCGAGGGCCCTGGCTTCGCGGGTGAAGCGCTCGGCAAAGGCGGCGTCGTGGCCGATGCCGGGCGGGAGGATTTTCAGGGCGACGATGCGGTCGAGTTCCTTTTGCCGGGCTTTATAGACGGCGCCCATGCCGCCCTGGCCGATGAATTCAAGGATTTCGAGCTGGGGAAATTGGGGGGCGAGTTCGGCGACGGTGGGCGGGGTGAAACGCGGAGTTTTACCGCCGAGGTCGGCACCGGAGTCCACGCCGGTGGGAAATGCGCCCTGCATCAGGCAGGCCGGGCAAAGCCCCAGCGGGGCACCGGCGGCGAGCGGTTTGCCGCACCGGGGACAAATTGGCGTGGTGTTCATGCCCGTTACTACTCCAAACAAAGCTCAAGGTTACCGACTATTTTCAAAATCATGGCTCAATCCGCCAGCACCTGGAACAAATGGCGCATTTCGGCATCGACTTCCTGCGGGTCGTAAAGGGTTTCGGCGATTTCAGCCTGGATGAGTTCGCGGTAGCGCTTGCGCAAGCGGTGGACGGCTACTTTGACGGCGCTTTCGTTCAGGTCCAGCGCCACGGCGAGCTCGGCGTAGGGCTGCGAGTCGCGCAGGCCGATGAGGGTGTGCTTGAGGGCGGCGAACAAACCGGCTTTGCCGGCGCTGTGATATTCGCGCTCGAGCCGGCTGATCACCTCCGATAGCAGGGTCAGGGCCCATTGTTTCTCAAACAGCTTGTCGGGGGCGGCATGGGTGGCGGGCTCAAGGTCGTAGCGCTGTTCCGCCGCGGCCCAGTCGAGGGATAACTTCTCGCATCCGCCGCCGCGCTTCTGCGCCCTGCCCTTTTTCCATTCGCCGGCGAGGAAATGGTTCATGGCGACGAGGATGAAGGAGCGGAACCGGCCACGCTCGGGGTCGGCGCTGGCGAGGGAGTGGCGTTCCAACAGGCGGGTGAAAAAGGCCTGGGTCAAATCCTGGGCGTCATGGACGGGATAACCGCGCCGCCGCACATAGGCGTAAAGCGGATACCAGTAGGTCTGGCAGAGGCGGGCCAAGGCGTCCCTGGCCCGGGTGGTGTCGCGCCGGGCGGCGAGCATGACGACGGACCAATGGGTGGTGGCAAACACGGCCCGGGGATTGACGGGAGCGAAACTGGTGTTTTGCGTGGGGGCCATGTTCCCTAATATTAGGAAAAAATCGCGGAAGGTTACAAACAAATGAAAAACAAAACCTGAAACCTGAGACCGGAGGCCGGAACTGGCTCACGCAAAGACGCCAAGGCGCAACGATTAGGACAGACTACTGACTACGGACCACGGGACCACGGAGGGCGACAAATAAAAGCTGAAACCTGAAAACTGAAATGCTGAAATATTTTCAGAAGCCCGAAGCCAGAAGGGGCGCCACGGGAAACATTCAACATCCAACGCTCAACACTCAACATCCAACATCCAGGGGCGGCGCTTTGCTGCAACTGCCGCTGATGGCTTTTTTGATTTTTATATGGAAGCAGGGGTTCTTTGGGGCTTGAGCCGGATGGGACTACTTCCCAGTGTTCAAATCCTTGAGCATCTGTTCGATGGCCGTGAGCAGTCCGGGCAAGTCTTCATGGACCGTGTCCCACAATGTCGAGTAATCAATGCCGTCGTAACCGTGGCTGACGCGGTCGCGCATGCCGGCGATCAATTTCCAGGGCACGGCGGGATAACGCTGGCATAAATCCGACGGCAGACGTTTTACGGCCTCACCGATAACTTCCATCACGCGCTCGAAGGCGGCTCGTTTTTGCCAGTCGGTCAGGATGGCAGGCAACTCGTTTTGGGTGCAGAGTTCCTGCGCCCGCCGGGCGTAGTCGGCGATCTGCCGCAGCGTCACCCTGGGGTCATGCCTGCTCATAAATCAGCACGGCTTCGCGCACCACTTCATCCCGGAAATACTCGCTCAACCAGGCCTCGGTATTGAAATCCACCCGCCGCCCGATGATCCCGGCCAAATCCTCGCCATAGCCGAAAAACTTCAGGCCGGGACGCACGCCGGGAGCGAACTCCGCCAGCACGTCCACGTCGCTGCGCGCCGGGTCAAAGTCCTCGCGCAGCACCGAGCCGAACAGGCTGAGCTTGCGAATGCCGCGCGCGCGACAAAACTCCGCGATCTTCTCGCGGTCAATCTGGATGGGCAGTTCGGCGACGCTCATGGCTTTTATCATCATCCAAAACCGTTTTTCGTGCAACCTTCATTCGTGTTTGGGGCGCGCGGCAATCCAGGTCGAGTTCCAAAGGGAACATTCAACGCTCAACATCCAGGGGGAGTTTTTAATTTTATGTTGTTAGTTTTTAGTTGGGATGGGGCGCGCGAAGATCGCGAAGGGGGCGATTTCCAATGGAATGGGACAGGGTTTCATGGGTTTTGTGGGGCGGTGAAACGATTTTGCCAGATTTGAATGAGCGGCTGCCAGTCGGCGCGGTCGGCGGCTTCGAGGGCCTGAAAGTAGGTTTGCCGGTCGGGTTCCGATTCCGGGGCGAGGACGACGCGGGGCAAATCCAGCCGGCGCAGCAGTTCCAACAGGAACAGGCGGATGGTGCGTCCGTTGAAATCCTGAAACGGGTGGATGCTTAAAAACCGGCCTTCGGCAAAGGCAAGCAGTTCCAGGGTGAAATCACCGGGGGCCGCAGCGGCGGCGGGCCAGCGGGCGGCAAGGTCGGCCCCGTAATCCCGCATGAGGAGGGGAATCTGATGGGGCGGGGGCGGCGTGAGATGGCCGACGCGCACTTCAATGGTCCGCCAATGGCCGGCCCAGTCGGGCACGAGGTCGTGGCCGATGCGGCGATGGAATTCGGCGGCGAGCCGTTCGTCGGGCGGCCACGCGGCAAACTCGGACTGGTAGAGGGCGGTCTCGACGCGCAGGACGCGTTCGGCGAGCAACGGGGCTACTTGGGAATAGGAGAGGATGCCGCGAGCGGTTTCAAGGAACCGGGTCGCGCGATCTGGTCGAGTATCTCTTGCAGGCGGCGCAGCTCCACCGGCTCCTGTTCGAAGGCCATGCTCTGGGCCACATCCTGGGGAATGGCCTGCCAGCGGAGGCGGAGTTTGTCCGCCGCCGGGAGTTGGCGCCACTGTTGGATGGTCTCGATCCAGTTCATCGGCCATAAGATACCTCGTGGAATGGGGTTTTCAAGACGGAAGAAGCGGCGGCGAGCGCGGAGCAATGGGCAACGGTGGAAAACCACCCTGTTTCAGTCTTATCGTCGGAGCGGCGGCGGATTCCGTATCCCTCAAAAATGGCCAGGTCGTTTTTCATAATGGCGGTGTGTTTGGCGGAACGGGGCGAGTTTGCGCCGGGCGCGGCGCGAGGGCAAGCCGAGACGAAGCGAGGATGGAGGGCCAAATCAAATGCTGAAACGCTGAAACCTGAAATGCTGAAATATTTTCAGAAGCCAGAAGCCAGAAGGGGCGCCACGGGGAACATTCAACACTCAACATTCAACGCTCAACACCCAACAACCAGCATCCAATATTCAACGCCGAAGGGGGGCGGCGGAAAGTTGACGGCAGGTGGACCATTTCGCGGTCTTGCTTTTGCCGCTGAAAGTCAAATGGCGGCTTGACACCGGTTGGCACCCCATTTATAAAGCTGCGAAAGCAATCACCAACCAAAAAAACCTGGAAAAATCATCATGAAAAAACTTTTTAGCGTCGCCCTGCTGCTCACCGCCATGACCAAAATGCAGGCCGGCGATGCGGGGCTGCAACTCTCGCTCATACCGTCGATTGCCCTGGAAGGATCGGAAACCACCATTCACGGCCTGACGCTCAATCTCCTCTGCGGAGAGAATCCCCAGCAGGGCGTCACGCTCGGTTTCTACAATATCATCACCGGCGACAGCGCGGGCTTCACCTTCGGGACCGTCAATTATTCCGCAACCTATACCGGGGTTCAGTGGGGGCTGCTGAATTTGACCAAGAACAATTTCACCGGCTGGCAGTTTGGCGGCATCAATTATGCCGGCACGGAGTTCAAGGGCTTGCAATCCGGCATCATCAACGTTGCGGACCATTGCACGGGGCTGCAACTCGGCGTTGTCAACTCCACCGACAGTCTCAAAGGACTGCAGATCGGGGCATTGAACATCACGACGCAGAACCGGTGGTTTTCCGGTGCCGCCCGGCAATTAGCGCCGGTCTGGCCGGTGGTGAACTGGTCGTTTTAATCTTCGACGGTCATTGACGGGAAATGGCTTTGCTTGCGGGCTCAGAATGCTGAAAGCATTCAGGGGGAGTTTTTCATTTTAAGTTGTTAGTTTTTAGTTGGGATGCGGCGCGCGAAGATCGCGAAGAGGGCGAAGAGGAAAGCGGTGGGGGCAAAGCGGAAAGCGGAAACATCCAAATCAAATGCTGAAACGCTGAAAGTGCGTGCCGCACGGGCGCAACACCACGAACTACTGACCACGGACAACGAGACAGCGAGGGCAGAGAGCAGATGGCGGCGTGGGGAACAACCAACAGCCAACGCCCAGAAGTCAGGAGGCAGAAGTACAGGTGGCGTTCCAGGGATTGCCCGCAGATGGCGCAGATTAGCGCAGAATAAAAAAACTTCGTAAATCAGGGAAATCGGCGGGTAACCGGACGGCGTCAGTAACATGCAACATCCAACACACGGCGCGAAAGAGAGTGGGACGGCTCGCGGGGACGCGCGCCCCACCCGGCGAAGTTCGCAGCAATCGGCCGGGCCGGGATGAAGGCCGGTTTGGGCCACCCGGAATGGAACGCCCGCCCCGGCGGCCGACAAATCCTGCAAAGTTTAATCCACGCGGGCGCAAGGAAAGGGAGCAGGAAAACGAGATGCACGGTCAAAATTGAGGCTGGCTGAGCCAGGGGCGGCGGTAGAACGCCCAAAACAATTGGTAAAACAGAGCAGGGATTTGGCAATAGAGGGTGAGCGGACCGGCTGAACAATTTAAGAGCATTGGTAATCTATGAGTGAAGATTTGATTATCGGCATTGCCGGGTCCGGCGGCGACGGCGTGATTTCAGCGGGCGAATCGCTGCTCACGGCGGCGGCGCTGGAAGGTTATCACTGCGTCATGACGAAGAGCTTCGGCTCGCAGATCCGCGGCGGCGAGGCTTCGTGCCGGCTGCGGCTGGCGACCCAGCCGGTGCTGAATCCCAACGGCCCGCTCGACGTGGCGGTGGCGCTGAACTGGGATGATTTCCGCCGATTCGGCGCGGAGCTGCCCGTCGAAGCCGCGACGATTGTGATCTACGAGAGCAACACCGGCGTCGCGCCGGACAAGCTGCCGCTGCCAGGCGTGAAACCGGCCATCGTCTTCAGCGTGCCGATCACCGAGATGGCCGCGACCCATGCCGGCACCGACAAGGCCAAAAACATCGTCATCGCCGGGCTGCTCGCGGGCTGGTTCGGCATCGGCCGCGAGAGCATGCTGGCCGGCATCCGCAAAAAGTTTGCGAAGAAAGGCGCGACCGTGGTGGAAGGCAACGTCCGGGCGTTCCAGGCCGGACTGGATTTCGCGGAAGCCAATCCGCTCAAGGAAGACCGCAAGCTGTCCACCCCGCCCGCCGGCCGCACGACCAAGCTCCTGACGGATGGCAACGACATGTGCGCGGCGGCCGCCATTTTTGCCGGCTGCACGTTTTTCGGCGGCTACCCGATCACGCCCTCGACGGAGATCATGCAATATCTCGAGCGCGAGATCTGGAAGTATGGCGGGACGGTGTTGCAGGCGGAGGATGAGATCGCGGGCATCGGCGCCGTGGTCGGGGCTTCGTTCGCCGGCAAAAAGGCGATGACCGCCACCTCCGGCCCCGGCATGTCGCTGAAGACCGAGATTCTCGGCCTGGCGAGCCTGGCCGAACTGCCGCTCGTGTGCGTGAACGTCATGCGCGGCGGACCCTCCACGGGCATGCCGACGAAGGCGGAGCAATCGGATCTGTTCCAGGCGGCATTTTCCGCGCACGGCGACTGCCTGCGGCCGGTGCTGGCGCCCACGAGTGTCGCCGACATTTTCGGCGTCACGGTGGAAGCCTTTAATCTGGCTGAATATTATCAGACGCCGGTGATCGTGCTCTCGGACCAGGAGATCGCGCAACGCAAGGAGACCTTCGACCCCATTGACACCTCGAAATTCCAGATCATCGAGCGGCGGCAGCCCAGCGGGGCGGAACTGACGAATTACGTGCGCTTCAAACTGACCGAATCCGGCATCAGCCCGATCAGCCATCCCGGCATGCTCGGCGGCAACTATCTCGCGGCCGGCATCGAGCACAGTGAATCAGGCCGCCCGACCGCCAGCGGCGAAATCCACGCGCGCATGAATGAGAAGCGGTTCAACAAATTCAATCCGCTGAAGAGCCGCCGCGATCTCTTCACCATCGAAGGCGACCCCAAAGCACCCATCGGCATGGTGAGCTGGGGCAGCGTGGCCGGCGTGGCCCGCGAAGCCCTGCGGCTGGCGCAGGCGGAGGGCTTGCAGGTGAAACTGCTCGTGCCCACGCTGCTGTATCCGGTGGCCGAAACGGTCTATCAGGACTTCTTCGCATCCGTCCAGCGCGGCTTGTTCATCGAACAATCCTATCAGGCGCAACTCTATCGCATCGTGCGAATGAATGTGGATTTGCCGGCGCACGTCAAGGCGTTCGCCAAGAGCGGGTCCAATCCCATCCTGCCCACGGAAGTATTGGAAAAGCTCCGCGAAATGGTCGTCGCCATTCAAAGCGGCCAGCAACAACCCGAAGCCGGCGAAAACTGACCCGGCGAAACCATTTAAGAAAGAAAAATTATCATGAACACGCTCGAACCCATTGCGAAACCGATTTCGCTGACCAAATTTCAGGCCGGCCATTTCAAGAGCGACCTCAAGCCCATCTGGTGCCCCGGCTGCGGCGATTTCGGCGTCGTCACCGCCATCACGCGCGCCCTGGCCAACATCGGCCGGCCGCCGCATGAAATCGCGTTTGTCTCCGGCATCGGCTGCTCGAGCCGCATCCCAGGCTACACCACGGCTTACGGCTTCAACACCGTGCATGGCCGTTCCCTGCCGATTGCCCAGGGCATCAAGCTGGCCAACCCGGAACTCCTGGTGCTGGTGGCGAGCGGCGACGGCGACGGTTTCTCCATCGGCGGCGGCCATGTGGCGCATGCCGTCCGGCGCAACATTGACATCACCTACATCGTGATGGACAACCAGATTTACGGGCTCACCAAAGGCCAGCTCTCGCCCACTTCGCAACGCGGGCGCAAGACCGTGACGTCCAGCTTCGGCAGCCTCGAGGACCCGGTGAATCCCCTGCTCTACGTCATGGGCTATGGCGCGTCGTATGTGGCCCAAGGCACGCCGGCGGACATGACCGGCCTGGCCAAGATCATCGAGGAAGGCATCCGTTTCCCCGGCTTTGCCTTCATCAATGTCCAATCGCCCTGTGTGACTTACGGCATGGAGGATCAGCAGCTCAAGGCGCACAAGACGAACATGCAGAGTTTGGAAGCGATGGGGCACGACACTGCCGACCGGGCGAAAGCGACCGAACTGGCGCGGGAATACGGCACCAAGCTTTACACCGGCGTGCTGTATCGCAATCCCAATCCGCCCACAACCTACGGCCAGGGGGTGACGGAACGGCAGGAAACGCTCAAGAAACAAGCGGTGCCGCGGCACGAGATTCTCAACCGGTTCAAGCCGACCAATTAACGATAGCGGCGGCCCGGCAGAGCGCCGCAAAATTCTCCGGGGCTTATTAGATGGCGGCTTTCTGCCGAAAGCCGCTACGGCAATTTTTCTCGGGGCGGCAGATGGTCGGTGGCTGGCCGCCAGGACTTCCAGCGAGATAACGCTTCGCCACTCGTGTCTGCAAACAGGAATTTCACCGTCGGCTATTTGACGCGGCCGGCGGAAAAGACCACGGTGGCTTTGTCAGCCGCGGAGCGGCGGGAGAAAGTAGCCCACGGCGTCAGCCGTGGGTGTGATCGTATAACAAATCAAGCCGCAGAGCGGCGAAAGAAGACGGCATCGGTTTTTTCTGCCGCTCCTGCCGGAGCTTTTCCGTTTTGAACCCTGAACCCATAGCTCGCGCTATGGGCTATTATCGCGCGCTGCTCCGCAGCGTTGAATGGGCTAAATTACGACGACAATTTTTCGCGGTGCGGCAGACGGTCGCGGTTCCAGCGCACCAAGGCCGCGTCGCTGGTGTCGGCAAACAGAAATGGCAGCGACGGCGATGCGACGTGGCCGGCGGAAAAGACCACGGTGGCTTTGTCAGCCGCGGAGCGGGGGGAGAAAGCAGCCCACGGCGTCAGCCGTGGGTGTGATCGTATAACAAATCAAGCCGCAGAGCGGCGAAAGAAGACGGCATCGGTTTTTTCTGCCGCTCCTGCTGGAGCTTTTCCGTTTTGAACCCTGAACCCATAGCTCGCGCCATGGGCTATTATCGCGCGCTGCTCCGCAGCGTTGGATGGGCTAAATTACGACGACAATTTTTCGCGGTGCGGCAGACGGTCGCGATTCCAACGAACGCGCGCCGCGTCGCTGGTGTCGGCAAACAGAAATGGCAGCGACGGCGATGCGACGTGACCGGCGCCAAGGACCATGCTGGCCGGGCAGCGGGGTTCAATTTCATAAGCCCACGGTTAGAGCATATCCATCAAATATGTAGCGATGGGATGGTTATCCAAGTGGCAGCGGTCTTTTTGGCTTTGGGCTTCGTTTCCGCTCAGTTACAGGGGTTTCAACCCTGCGCCTTCACGGAAGCCTCGCCAAAAACCAAAAATCTTCGCCGCCCATCGCCACCTCTTTTCTGTCAATGCTCTAATCAGCCCGGAGAGACAGGACGGGGAAACTTCCGAAGGTATTCCCGGCATGGGCATTCAAAAAAGCGATACGACAATTCAGAAATTCCGAGAATTAAAGCCAGCACAACCAGGTCGTAGCCGAATTCCGACAGGCGGGCATGGAGGAAATAAGTATAACTGCCCAGGCAAACCATATGCCACAGGTAGATTGAATAGGATCGCTCGCCCAGCCATTGAAACGGTTTCGTTTTTAACAGGCCGGCCGCCAAGCCCCGGTCGGTGGCAGAGAAAAAGACGAGAAAAGGCAGGGCATAAAGCACATGCTGACTGGGCATGAATTTGAAGACGACGAGGAAAAACATGCCGATGGAGATTAAATACACGCAGTCAATTAAAGCACCGCCCGGCTTCCAGAATGTAGTTTTCTGGTGAAGAGAGCACAGAAAAAATCCGGTCGAAAACCCCCAAATGCCCCGAGCCAACCAACTGGCATCCCAATGCCAATGCCAGATCGGAACGGGAGCCAGATTATAGCAAGTCACCAGCCCCAGGGTGCTGATACCGGCCATCACGATCAAGGCAGGCACGGCGTACGGTTTGCCCGTCAAAAACCTCTTCAACAAAAACAGCAGGGGAAAGACCGCCAGATAGCAAAAAAACTCAACGCTGATTGACCATGACGGAACATTTATGGTGTGTTCCCAACCGCTGACGATGCCGGAAAGCAATAGAATGTTTAACACATAATCTTTCGGAAATTCCAGGTTGCCATAAGTGGATCCATACCTAACCAGCTTATAAACAATCACGGCCGCACAAAAAATTATGGTCAAATAATAAAGCGGGATAATCCTGGCTATCCGCGCCCGCAAGTAAGACGACCAGTTCATTTGAATCGCGTTTGAAAGGTAAACCCAGTTCAAAATAAAGCCGCTCAAGATAAAAAACAGATCCACCGCATAACCGCCCCAATGAAAGAATTGAAAGAATGCATTGGCCGCTTGGAAATCGGTTTCACCCCCCCCAGATGAAACATAACGACATACATCGCGGCAATCCCCCGCAAGCCGGTATGGGAATAAATTGCCGGCGCGGATGGTTTTAGGCCGATGGTAGTCATCCCCAAAATTTCGTGGCTTGAAAAGCTGGTTCACGCCATCGCGCGGGCGATGCTGTTCCACCAGGCGTCGTGCAGTTCGGTGAGGGGGGCGGAGAATTCGCCGCTGGCGGTCTTCACCGTCAACTGGTCGCCGCCGACTTGGCCCCGTAGCTTTACCATGTTATTTCTTCGGCGGCAGTTCGCGGATGAAGGCCCAAGAGACTTCGGCGGTCTGGCCGTTGTCGTAATGCACGTCAAACCCGATGCGACATTCGGCTTCGAGGACAATCTCCACCGGTTCGGCTTTGGCGGCAATTTTGTTGGCCTTGCGGATGGTAGCGTGCGGTTCCAGAAAGCTCAAACCGTCGTCAAATTCCACGTCAAAGGCGTCTTCCCACGCCAGATAGCGGACGCTTTTAATGCGCACCATCCTGGCAGTGCCGAACGGTTTCTTGAGGTTGGTCAATGATTTCATAGGCGGCCTTCGTTTTCCAAATCGGTAATCAACTTTAACAGTTTTTTGTCCGGCTGCCAACCTTCCATCCCGCGCCGGGTTTGCAAATCAAAACGGCCAATCAGCTTGCCCTTGTCCGTCTCGACGTGAACATGGCGCGGCGGATTCGTCCCATAATTCAAAATTTTACGCCATCGCGCGGGCGATGCTGTTCCACCAGGCGTCGTGCAATTCGGTGAGGGGGGCGGAGAATTCGCCGGTGGCGGTCTTCACCGTCAACTGGTCGCCGCCGACTTGGCCGATTTGCACGGCGGGCACGCCCATGAGCTTCGCGCGTTCGACCACCTTTACGGCGTCGAGCGGTTTGCAACTGATGACGATGCGGGATTGGGTTTCGCCGAACATCAAGGCATCGAGGCGAAGAGCCACCTCACCCCGTCCCTCTCCCCCAACGGCGGAGAGGGGGTCGGATTGACCGGCTCGCGAGGACGCTCGCCCCACCGATGAAAGATCAATCGTCGCGCCGATGAGGCGCGGGGTTTCGCGGGCGATGAGCTGGCTGATGCAGCTTTCGGCGAGCGCGACGGCGAGGCCGCCTTCGCTGCAATCGTGCGCGCTCTTCACGAGGCCGGATTGGATCAGGCCGATGAGCGTGGTGTGGAGCGTCCGGGCGACTTCGAGATCGCAGCGCGGCGGCGACCCGTTTTTCTGGCCGTGGACGACTTGCAAATACGCGCTGCCGCCGAGGCCTTGCAACGGGGTGGCTTCCACCGCGGAGCCGAGCAGGATGATGGCGTCGCCCTCGTCCTTGAACCATTGGGTGGTGACGTGCTCGAGCTTCTCGATGAGGCCGACGACGGAAATGGTGGGCGTGGGGTCAATCGGGCCGGCGGGATTCTGGTTGTAGAGCGAGCAGTTGCCGCCGGTGACGGGCGCGTTGAAGGCCTGGCAACCTTCGGCCAGGCCGCGCACGGATTCCTTGATCTGCCAGAACAGCTCGGGCTTGAGCGGGCTGGGCATGTTGAGGTTGTCGGTTGCGCCGAGCGGCAAAGCGCCGGAGCAGGCGAGATTGCGGCAGGCCTCGGCCACGGCGATTTTCGCGCCTTCGTAGGGATCGAGATAAACGTAGCCGCCGTTGCAATCCACGGTCATGGCGATCAACTTATCAGAAACGGTCGGATCGCCGACTTTGGCGGCAAGCTCCGCGCTCATCACGGGCAAGGAGTCCGTTTTGATGCGGATGACGGCGGCGTCGCTGCCGGGCAGGACGACCGAGCCGTCGCGGACCTGATGATCGTATTGGCGATAGACCCAGTTCTTGGAAGCGATGCTCGGCCACGCCAAAAGCTTTTTCAAATCTTCGACAGGCGACGTGGTGTCGGAAATGCCGGCGAGGCGGAAGGCGCGGACATCTTTGAGATAGGCGGGTTCAACACCTTCGCGCTGATAGACCGGCGATTCGTCGGCGATCTTCTTCGCGGGGATGTCCACGACGAGTTTGCCACCGTGACGCACCTTCATGTGGCCGGTGTCGGTGATGATGCCGATTTCCGACCACGGCAGATCCCACTTGTCGAAAATGCGCTTCACTTCCTCTTCGCGGCCCTTGTGGACGACGATGAGCATGCGCTCCTGCGATTCCGAGAGCATGAGCTCGTAGCTGCTCATGTTCGCCGCGCGCTGCGGGACTTTATCCAATTCGATCTCGATGCCGGTGCCGGCGCGCGCCGCCATTTCGCAGGTGGAACAGGTCAACCCGGCCGCGCCCATGTCCTGCATGCCGGCGACCGCGCCGGTGGCGAGGAGTTCGAGGCACGCTTCGCAGACGAGTTTTTCCATGAACGGATCGCCGACCTGCACCGCGCCGCGCTGCTGCTCGGAAGATTCCTCGGTCAAATCCTGCGACGCAAACGCCGCGCCCGCGAGGCCGTCGCGACCCGTGGCCGGACCGACGTAGAACACGGGATTGCCCACGCCCTTGGCCGCGCCGCGCGTGATCTGTTCATGCCGCAGCACGCCGAGGCAGAACGCGTTCACGAGCGGGTTGCCCTGATACGTCTTATCGAAATACACCTCGCCCGCGACGGTCGGGATGCCGAAGCAATTGCCATAATGGGCGATGCCGCTGACGACGCCGGCGAACAATCGCTTGTTATTTGCGATTTGCGATTTGCGATTTGCGATTTCAGAGTTTGCGCCTTCGGCGGCAGGGTTTTGCCCGCCCTCACCCCGGCCCTCTCCCCCGGGGAGAGGGTGGTTCTTGGTTCCAGCCGCACTTGAATCCGAAAGCGTCCGGGCTTGCCCAGGAGCGGAATCCGTTTCTCCCTTTGCAGAAGTCGAGGTGACGAGACTCTCCCTTTCGGAATTTGATTTGAGACTCCTCACGTCGTCTCCTACATCCGAAGTGATCGGCCCGAAGCGCAGCGAGTTCACCGCGCAGACGGGGCGCGCGCCCATCGTGAAGATGTCGCGCACGATGCCGCCGACGCCGGTGGTGGCGCCCTGAAACGGCTCGACCGCGCTCGGATGGTTGTGCGATTCGATCTTGAACGCGATGGCAATGCCGTCGCCGATGTCAATGATGCCGGCGTTTTCCTCGCCCGCGCCGACGAGAATCTTGGGCGACTTGGTGGGGAAGGTCTTGAGCAGCGGCTTGGTGTTTTTGTAGCTGCAATGCTCGCTCCACATCACGGAAAAGATGCCGAGCTCGGTGTAGCTCGGCGTGCGGCCGAGGATGGCCACGGCGTGGGCATATTCTTCCGGCGTGAGGTTGTGCTTGGCAACCAACTCTGGGGTGATGGCGGGTTCAGTCATGACAAAAATAAAATGATAAAATTTACTGCAAAAAATTCTTTAACCGCGAACCACGCGAAATACGCGAACAAGACAAAATCAAAATGTCTTTCCCCTTTTCGCTTATTTGGCGTATTTCGCGGTTATGATTTCTGGTCTTTGTTTTCATAACGTCCACGTTCGGCCACGATTCGCTCAACTTGTGCTTTGGGAAAATGTCCAAAGTTCACAAGCAATCCCAATTTCAGGCCGGTGGCTTTGAGATAATTCTGAACCTGCGACCGATGCTCATCGGCCAGCTCAGTCACAGCTTTCAATTCCAGCACAATCTTTTCGTAACAAATAAAGTCCGGCTCATACGTCGAGCGCAAAGGGCAGCCTTTGTATTCGAGCGCCAGCGACTTCTTGGGCTCATACGGAATGCCTTGCAGCCGCAATTCAATCTCCATGCACTCCTGATAAACCGCCTCGAGAAAACCGCAGCCCTGCTCGCGATAAGCTTCGAAGCATGCGCCGACAATCTTATAGCTCTCGTCCTTGTAAAGAATGTCGGTGCTCATACAATTTTTTAACCGCGAACCACGCGAAATACGCGAACCAACAGACAAAAGTTCTTTTCGCTTATTTGGCGTATTTCGCGGTTATCAATTCAGGTCTTTGTTATCAAGCCGTCGCCGCGACGGTTTTGTTTTTGAGCGCGGCGAAAATGCTTTCGAAAATCCACCGGCCGTCGGCGCTGCCGAGGAGCGGTTCGCAGGCGCGCTCGGGATGGGGCATCAGGCCGGCCACGTTGCGCTGCTCATTGCAGATGCCGGCAATGTTTTGCAGCGCGCCGTTAGGATTCGCCGTGTCGGTCAGGTTGCCGCTGGCGTCGCAGTATTGCCAGAGGATTTGGTTGTTGGCCTTGAGCTTCGCGAGCGTTGCTTCGTCGGCAAAGTAGCAGCCTTCGCCGTGGGCGATGGGCACGCGGAGGATTTTTCCCGCCGGAATCCGGCTGGTGAACGGCGAATCGTTCGTGGCGGTCTTGAGGAAAATGTTTTCGCAGTGGAATTGCAAATCGCGGTTGCGGATGAGCGCGCCGGGCAGCAGGCCGGCTTCGGTAAGGACTTGAAAGCCGTTGCAGATGCCGAGGACGAGGCCGCCGTTGTCGGCGAACTGTTTCACAGCCTGCATCACGGGGCTGAACCGCGCGATGGCGCCGCAGCGCAGATAATCGCCGTAGCTGAAGCCGCCGGGGACGATCACGACGTCGGTATCGCCCAGGGAACTTTCCTTATGCCAGAGCAGCCGGGCGCTGTGGCCGAGCAGGCGGACGGCGTGGACGGCGTCCTGGTCGCAGTTGCTGGCGGGGAACTGTAATACGGAAAAGTTCATTTTTTGATTTACGATTTACGATTTACAATTTACGCGCGAACCGGCGGGCGGGTCATCAATCGTAAATCGCACATCGTAAATTCTATTATTCAATTTCGAGGCGATAGTCTTCGATGACGGGGTTGCTCAACAGCTTATGGGCCGCGTCGTTCAAGGCTTTTTGCGCGGCGGCCTTGTCGGTGCCGGGCGCGAGGTCGATCTCGATGTATTTGCCGATATGGACGCCGGTGACGCCGGTGTAGCCCATGTGTTCGAGGGCGGTCTGGACGGTTTTGCCCTGCGGGTCAAGGACGGCCTTTTTCGGGGTGATAATGATTTTAGCTTTCATTCGCGCAAAAGGAAATTCTGCGGAAGATTTTCACCGGAAGCGAGTCAAAAAGCTTTCCCCACCAACAGCAGGCCGAGCAAATGGCCGAACGCCGACCAACGCCGGCATTGGCCCCAGCGAGCAGGGAAAAGCCCGTGAAATTACCGGGACGCTTTGATTTGCGGACAAGCTTACGCTTTTTCCGCGCCGGGAATCTCTTTTCGCGACTGGACGACCTGGTCCACGAGGCCGTATTTCCTGGCATCCTCGGCGCTCATGAAGTTGTCGCGGTCACAGTCTTTTTCCACCTGCGCAATGGACTGCCCGGTGTGCTTGGCGAGGATGCCATTCAACGTATGCTTGAGCTTGAGCATGTGTTTCACGCGGATTTCGACGTCGCTGGCCTGCCCTTCCGCGCCGCCGAGCACCTGATGGATCATGATGTTGGAATTCGGCAGGGCGAACCGCTTGCCCTTGGTGCCCGCCGCCAGCAACACCGCGCCCATGCTCGCCGCCTGACCGACGCAATAGGTGTTCACGTCGCAGGTGAGATATTGCATGGTGTCGTAAATCGCCAATCCCGCCGACACGCTGCCACCGGGGGAGTTGATGTAGAGATGGATGTCCTTCTTCGGGTCGCTCATCTGGAGAAACAAAAGCTGGGCGATGACGATGTTGGCAATGTTGTCGTCCACCGGCGTGCCGAGAAACAAAATGCGGTCCACCAGCAGGCGGGAGTAGATATCCCAACTGCGCTCGCCGCGCGCCGTCTGCTCAACCACGATGGGAACCAGGAAATTTTTAGCGTCGTTCATGCGGAAATAACTACCCCATTTTCGACGCAAGTAAAGGCGGGAAGTTTTTTCAGCCACAGATATTCACAGATGAAACACAAATAAAATCATTTGGCCCTGCACCCGGCAAATGAGCCGCAAAACCCGGGCATCATCGGTGCCCATCGGCGGCCAGAAGCTGGTGCCAGATCAGCACGAAGCAACTCGCGAAATCCTGCGGCTTTTCATTCACCCATCGGGTGACCGCGTCCGGCGAGAACCACGCGCCTGTCTCGATTTCATCGGGATGCAACGTGAACGGCCCCTCGCTGACGCAGCGATAAATCCAACAGAATTCCCAGCCGGTCTCCCGGCACGCATCCAGCTTGAACAGACGGCGCAGCCCTCGTTCCCCCTCACCCGGCCGGTGGCCACCCGCGCCATGAACCCCAAGATGGAGGGACGCGCACCTCACCCCGGCCCTCTCCCCATCGGCTCCGCCGACTCCGCCGACGCGGAGAGGGGGAAACGCTCCCGGCGTCTTGACGTTTGAAAGCACCGGCTGGTTCAAGGATTCAGGGCGCGAACCTTGCTGGGGAGAAATCTCTCCCCCAATGGGAGGGAGGGAAGGGTGATAAAGCTCCAAACCAATCTCCTCCCGCACCTCGCGCACCGCGCAGGCGTCGTAAGCCTCGCCGGTATCCAGATGGCCGCTGGCCGACGAATCCCACTTCCCGGCGGCGATGTCCTTTTTCAGCGAACGCTTCTGGAGAAAAATCTCACCGCGGGCATTGAACACCAGCACATGGACGGCGCGATGCCACAGCCCGCGTGCATGGACTTCCTGGCGCGGTGCCTGCCCGACCACCTCGTCACGCTCGTTTACCACATCAAAGATTTCTTCGCTCATATTTTTACAACAAAGGAACAAAGTAACGAAGCAAAGCCAAGCCTGACCTTGGTTGGCAGTGTCTCAATTTAGCCGAACCCCCTTTGTTCCTTCGTTTCTTGGCTGTTCATTTTCCCGCCGCCGGAAAATGTTCGCGCATTTTCTCACGCAATACTTCGATCAAACTGGCATCCATGAATTCGTAATCGTCGGCAATGAAAAGGCAGACACACGGTTTCGCCGCCAGCGCTTCGGGATATTTTTGCCGCAACCGTTCCTTGTGCCGCTTCTCCATCACCACGATGACATCCGCCCAGCCGAGCTGTCCGGCGGTCACTTTGATGCGCGCGCCCGCTTCGGTTCCCGCCGAACGCACCTCCCACGCCGGCTCGCTTTTAAAAATCGTTTCCGCCGTCAGACTGCGCCGCCGGTTACGGCTGCACACGAACAGGATTTTTATGCGCGCAGATTTCAAGCGGCCAGCAACTTGGTCAAAGCCACAAACTGTTCCAGACTCAGTTTCTCCGCCCGCTCCATCGGCGAAATGCCCAGCGCGGCGAAGGAGGCTTCCAGAGTTTCCTTCGGCCATTCCTGTTTCAACAGTTTTAACATCATTTTCCGCCGCTGGGAAAAGGCTTTTTTCACGAGGCGACGAAACGTTGCGCGCTGCTCTTCCGGCAAGAGCGGCGCGGCCCGGCGCTCCAGGCAGATGCACGCGGAATCCACCTCCGGCGAAGGGAAAAAACAGCCGGGCGGAATCTTGAACCATCCGCGCGGCTGGAAATCCAACTGCACCAGCAGCGTCAGAATGCCGTAATCATCGTCGTCCGTCTGCGCCATGAGCCGCTGCGCGACCTCGAGCTGGAGCGTGGCCACCATCCGCTTCGGCGCGCGAACGCCGGCGGACAACTCCACCAGGATCGGGGAGGCGACGGAATACGGCAGGTTGGCCACCAGCTTCCAATCGCTCCAATCGCGCGGCTCGCGCTTAAGAAAGGCGAGCGCGTCATCGTGGAGGAGGAAAAGGTTTCGGGTGATATTTTGGCGAGCGGGGGATTCGACCTCCCTCACCCCTGCCCTCTCCCCAAGGAGAGGGGGAGGTTCGTTCCCGCACCGGGATGAATCCGGAAGCGCTGGATTCACGATGGCGTCCTCCAAGTTCTCCGGCTCCCCGGGAGAGCGGGTTGGGGCGAGGGCGGGCAAGTCATCTGACTTGGTGGTCAACCCGAACCGTTCGCACAAGAATTCCACCAGCCGCCCGTCCATCTCGACGGCGAGAACCTCGCCCGCTTTTTCCAGCAGCAATTCTGTCAACGGTCCCAGCCCCGGACCGATCTCAAGAATTTTGTCCGTCGGTGCAATTTCCGCCGTGTCCACGATGCGGCGGAGCTGGTTGCCGTCGTGCAAAAAATTCTGGCCGAGCGATTTCGTGAGCTGGAGGTTGCGCTTAGCCAGCAATTCGCGCATTTCGTTGAGAGTCATGGGGAAATTTTTCCCGCAGATGAAAGCGGATTAACGCAGATGAAGGAAAATCGGATTGGGGTCATTGTTCTAAATCTGCGGTTAATACCTCTTTAAGCTCGCCAACCGCTTTGGCGAGTTGCGTCCCGGTAATCGTCAGCGGCGGGGTGAAACTGATGATGTTGGCGTGTTCGCCTTCGGGCAGAAAAATGTAGCCGCGATGCAATAATGTTTTGATGGCATTGAGCGCAATTTGCGTCGCCGGTTTCCCGTCAGGCAAAGTCAATTCGATGCCGGCCATCAGGCCGAGGCCGCGCGAAGAGTTGTTAATTTTAAGTTTTAAGTTTTTTATTGAAGCCAGTTCGCCCAGCAAAAATTTACCCAGCCTCGCGCTGCGCCCGCACAGTTTCAGCCGTTGAATTTCTTTGATCTGGGCCAGCGCCATCGCGCAGCCGACCGGATGACCGAGAAACGTACTGGTGTGAATCGCCTCGCCCGTCGAGGCGGGCCAGGCGGCGTCCATCAAACCGGCGCGGCCAACGCAGGCGGACAGCGGAAAACCGCCGGTGAGCGCCTTGCCGAGGCAGATCAAATCCGGAATCACGCCGCTGTGCTCGCAGGCGAACCATTTGCCGGTGCGGCCAAAGCCGGTGTAAATCTCATCGAGGATGAGCAGCGCGCCGTGTTCATCGCAGAGCCGGCGGAGCAGCGGCAGAAATTCCGGCGGCGGAAGATTGATGCCGCCGCGCGCCTGGATTGGTTCAACGAGAATCGCGCCGATTTTTTCGCGACGGAAAATCCGGCGGATGGTTTTCTCAGTTTTCGCAAGCGGTTCCGGCCCGGTCGGGAATTTTACGAAGCGGCCAAATTCACGCAGCTGCGAGCGGAACGGGCGACGGAAATGTTCGCGGTGCGTAGCGTTGAGCGCGCCGTAGCCGAGCCCGTGGTAACCGCCTTGAAAGGCGATAACGCCGCGTCTGCCGGTGGCCAGCAGGGCGGTCTTGAGGGCGGATTCGACGGCTTCAAAGCCGGAGTTGGAGAAAATGGTCTTGGCAGTTTTTAGTTTTGAATTTTTAGTTTTTAGTTCGGTTGAACTTGTCCAGCGCTCGAAGGTGATCCGGCTCAATTCACGCACGAGCTGCGCCTTGAGCGCGTGGGGATGCACATCGCCCATCGCGTGCAGGAGCTTCGCCATCTGCCGCTGACCGGCTTGGACAACATTGGGATTGGCGTGACCGGCGGCAGCGACGCCGAAGGCGGCGGTGAGGTCGAGATATTTTTTCCCCTCGGCATCCCAGACGTGAACTCCCCGGGCGCGCTCCCAGACCATCGGCCACGAGCCGTCAGAATCAAGGAACGTGATGTTTCGTGATTCATAGTCACGGAGCAGTCGGATAGTCTGGCTGGTCTTTCTCATTTCAAACCCCCCGCTGCTCCGGCGGCCAGATGATTTTGTGCTGCTGGATCTGAAAGCGCACGGGCAGCGCGTCGGCGATGATTTTTTCCGCGAGCGCCCGCCGCGAAACCGGCGTGAGGCCGGCGGGAACTTTTTTCAACACTTGGTTCTGCTGCTCGGGCGCCAGCGGATGGACCCACGAGAACAGCACCGGACAAAGGGCGGCCAGCCGGTGCGCGGCCAGCTGCGATTTCGCCCATTCATAATCCTCCACCGTGCCGATGACGAACTTGATTTCGTCGGTGGATTTAAGGTGGACGAGGTTGGAAAAAAGATTCCGCTCCACCTCACCACTGGAGGGGCATTTCAAGTCCACGATGCGGTGAACGCGCGGGTCAATCCGGGAGATATCGTGCGCGCCGCCCGTCTCGAGGAGCACGGTAAAACCGTCATCGCAAAGCTGCCGCATCAAGGCCAGGGCGTTTTTCTGGAGCAACGGCTCACCGCCGGTTAATTCCACAAGTGGAAGTTTTGAGTTTTGAGTTTTGAGTTTTGAGTTAAAAAACGGCCCGGCGAGTTCACGGACTTGGTTTAGAATTTCCGCCAGCGGTGTTTTTTTTCCCTCGGTAAAGGCGTAGGCGGTGTCGCAGTAGGAGCACCGCAGGTCGCAGCCGGTGAGCCGGATGAAAATGCATGGCAGCCCGGCGAAGGTGCTTTCGCCTTGCAAGCTCAGATAGATTTCGTTGACGACGAGCGGATCGGACACGGGGAAAAGTTAGCGGAACCGCTGGAATTAAACAGGATTTTTCACACGGGCAACTGGAATTCTTCGTGGGGGTGGATTATGGTTCACCGATTCAGACGCATGATCCGACGCAATACCAAGCTCAATCTGCTGGCGGTTTTCATACTGATCTGTGCCAGCAGCCAAGCGACCACGCTGGACACCATCGGGATGACGCTGCTGCGCGCGATGACGACCAACCTCAACGGAGCGGGCATCCGCGTGGCGCATCCGGAGGCGCAGGTGTCCACCAATCCGCCGAGCTGGCAGGTCAATGCAGGCAATTACCCGCAATTGGCCGGGCGATTCACCTATGCCTCCAATCCCGGCAGCACCAATGTTTTTCCCAATTCGCTCGGGGCGGAATCGTGGCACGCCAACACCGTGGGTAATTATTTTTACGGCCAAGCCGGCGGGGTGGCCACCAACGTCGCCCAAGTGGACTGCTATGATGCGGATTTTTTCATCACCAACTATGTTTTTAATGCCGCGCCGATGCCGGACGCCCCGGTGGTGAACCAGAGCTTCACGTTCGGCAATGTGTCCACCAACCTGCCCACACCGGCCAATTATCTCTCGGTCAGCGACCAGCAAGCGGTGGATTCGGCGTATGACGATTACGCCGCGCTCTATGGAACGCTCTTTGTGTCGGCCATAAACAACGGCGGATCGGTCAGCCCGCCCGGCACGGGCTACAATGGCATCGGCGTCGGCGCGTATGGCGGCTTTTCCAGCATCGGTCCCACGCTGGACAATGGCCGGTGCAAGCCGGACATCACCGCGCCGGAAGGCGCCACGAGTTTTTCCACGCCGCAAGTTTCCGGCACGGCGGCAGTGCTGATGCAGGCGGCGCGGCGCGGCGACGGCGGGAGCGACACCAATGCCGCCGCGGATTTAAGAACGATCAAGGCGCTGCTGCTCAACGGCGCGGTGAAGCCGGCGAACTGGACGAACTCAAGCGCCGCACCGCTCGACCTGCGTTACGGCGCGGGAGTGGTGAATGTGTTCAATGCCTACGAACAACTGGCGGGCGGCAAACAAGTTTTTTGCGCATCGAATTCGGTCGCCAGCGGCGCGGCACATCCGCCGGTGGCGGACACCAACACCGTGGCCGCCACGAGCGGCTGGAGCCGGGAAAGCATCTCCAGCAGCGCGACCAACGACGCGGTGATTCATTATCTCTTCAATGTTTCCAAGGGCATGGCCACGATCACGCTCGTCTGGAACCGTCAGTTGGGACAGACGAACATCAACGACCTCGACCTGTTTCTGTTCGACGCCGCCAACAGCAATCTGGTCGCCGGCAGCACCAGCCGCGTGGACAATGTCGAGCACCTCTTCCTCCCGCAGCTGCCGGTGGGACGCTATGACGTGCAGGTTTTGAAAAACGGCGGCACGAATGTGGTCAGCGATGGAGAAACTTACGCGCTGGCATTTGCCTTCGTTTCGCCGGAGCCAAATCTGGCGACGGCCGGCACAAACCTGAGTTTGACCTGGCCGGTTTATCCCGCCGGTTTCCGCGCGGAGGCGACCACGAACCTGGCTTCGCCCCTCTGGAGCACCAACGATCTTCCGGACCCGGCCTTCACGAACAGCATGAACAGCCTGATTCTGAAGGCGACGAATGCTTTTCAATTTTTCCGCCTGCGCAGCCCGAATTTTTGAAACGGCCACCCAACTGGTCCAGCGCGAAGTGTTTGCCGATGGTATAACTGTTTGAAATCGCCGTCGTGATGAAGTTTTTCCCGATCTCCACGGCTGCCGGCAAATCGCGACCCAAAGCCAGCGCGGCGCAAATCGCAGCGGAATAGGTGCAGCCGGTGCCGTGCGTGGAAACACCCCGCACGAACGGGGCCGACAATAGCAGCTCGGTTTCGCCATCGAAAAACACATCAATCGCCACGCGGGAATGCTTCAGGTGACCGCCCTTAACCAAAGCTGCGCAGCCGTAGCGCAAAACGATTTTACGCGCCGCAGAGCGCAGGTCTTCCGGCGAATAAATTTTTTGTTCCGCCAGGATTTCCGCCTCGTCCAGATTCGGCGTGACGAGCGCGGCGAGCGGCAGGAGTTTTTCCTTCAGAATTTTTTCCGCGGACGGCTTCAGCAAGCGCGCGCCGCTGGTGGAGACCATCACGGGGTCAACGATCAGTTTTAAGTTTTGAGTTTTAAGTTTTGGGTTTCGGAAAAAGCTCGCCACGACCGAAATATTTTCCGGCGAGAACAACATCCCGGTTTTCACCGCCGACGGCGGCAGCTCCTCAAAAACGGCCTCGATTTGCCGGCGCAGCATTTTGGGCGAACACGGTTCCACACCGAGGACGCGCTTCGGATTTTGCGCGGTCAGGCAGGCAATGGCGCTGGTGCCGTGAACGCCCAGCGCAGCAAAAGTTTTCAAGTCAGCCTGAACACCCGCGCCGCCGCCACTGTCGGAGCCGGCGATGGTGAGGGCGACGGGCCGGGGTCTGCGTTTTGTCATGCGCAGAATTTAGCGGAGCCACGGACAACTTGAAACTTGGAACTTACAACGCCATCTTGGGGACATGGACAAAGCCAAAGTTGCGGAGATTCTCGTCGAGATCGGCGTGCTGCTGGAATTGAAGGGCGAAAATCCGTTCAAAACCCGCGCCTACGCCAACGGCGCACGCATCATCGAAGGACTAAACGAGCCGCTGGCGAAGCTGGTGGCGGAAAAACGACTCGGCGAAATCAAAGGCATTGGCGAAGCGCTGGAGCAGAAAATCACGGAACTGGTCGAGACGGGGGAACTCAAATACTACGAGGAACTCAAGGCTTCCATTCCGCCCGGATTGCTGGAAATGCTGGAGATTTCCGGCCTCGGCCCGAAGAAAATCCAGGCGCTGAACAAAAAGCTGGGGATTGATTCGATTGAAAAACTGGAGGCGGCGGGCAAGGCCGGCACAGTCGCGGAACTGGATGGTTTTGGTGATAAAACGCAAGCCAACATCCTCGAGGGCATCGAACGGAAGCGCGCCTATGCCAGCAAACATCGTTTGAGCGACGCCTGGCTGGCGGCGGAGCCGCTGCTGGAAAATTTGCGGCAGCACCCCGACGTGACCCGATGCAGCACGGCGGGCAGTTTGCGGCGGTTCAAGGAGGTCATCGGCGACATTGATCTGCTGGCATCGTCGAAAAATGCGGCGAGCGTGATTGAATATTTTGTTTCGCAGCCGGGCATCGTGAAGGTGCTGGCGCGGGGCGAGACCAAGGCGAGCGTGATCTTGGAAGGGGGCATCCAGTGTGATTTGCGCGTGGTCAGCGATGCGGAATATCCGTATGCGCTGGCGTATTTCACGGGCAGCAAGGAACACAACATCGTGATGCGGCAACGGGCCATCCAGCGCGGTTTGCGGCTGAATGAATACGGCTTGTTCAAATCGAAAGAAGAAACGCGCGACCCGGAACGGCTGGTGCGATGCCATACCGAGGAAGACATTTTCGCCAGGCTGGACCTGGCATTTGTGCCGCCGGAACTGCGCGAGGATCATGGAGAATTTGCGGCAGCGGAGAAAAACGAACTGCCGAAGCTGGTCGAGTGGCCGGATTTGAAGGGCGCGCTGCACAATCACTCGAACTGGAGCGACGGGCACAATACACTCGAGGAGATCGCCGAGTTCATGGACGGTCTGGGGCTCGAATACTGGGCCATCACCGACCACTCCAAGTCATCATTTCAGGCGAAGGGGCTGGATACAACGCGGCTACGGCAACAGATCGGGGAAATCAAAAAAATAAACAATCGAATGGCCGAGGAAGGCCGAGACTTCCGGCTGTTGACGGGCAGTGAGGTGGACATTTTGAAGGACCGGCTGGATTTCGATGATGATGTGCTCGCGGAACTGGATGTAGTCGTCGCCAGTCTCCATGTTCCTTCAAGCAGCGAGGTGGAGAACACAAAGCGACTGATCCGGGCGGCGGAAAATCCGTTGATCCACATGCTTGGGCATCCGACGGGGCGACTGCTGCTGGAGCGCGAGGCGTATCCGGTCAACATTTCGGCGGTGATTGACGCCTGCGCGGCAACGGGGACGTGGATTGAGTTGAACTGCAATCCCTATCGACTGGATTTGGACTGGCGCAACTGGCTCTACGCCAAGAGCAAAGGCGTAAAATGCGTCATCAATCCCGACGCGCACCGGAATACGCATGCCGGTTTTTTACGGCTGGGAGCAGGCATTGCCAGAAAGGGGTGGCTGGAAAAAGCGGATGTGATTAATACGCTGCCATTGAAATCATTATTTTCTCAACTGAGACGAAAGGGTTTTAGCGACAAGTGTTAACGGGGTTGAATTAATGCATCAATCAACAAGGATTAATGTGGCAAGATAACGCGGTAAATATATTTTGACGGGATGCTTGGCTGACTGTTAGACTTCAACACAATTCGACCATAAGCGTTTTTTGAATGGCAACGGCTACGCACGGTCAAAAGAAAATCTAGTTTTTATGAAGAAAATCTTTGTCTCTGCCGGAATGTTGGCGGCGGGTTTGGCCGGGTTGCAAACAGCAATGGCCGCCGGCCCGGATCTTATTTCGCCCAAGGCATGGAATGTGTCCGCCTCACTCCGCGGATTTTACGACGACAATTATAATATTTCCAGCGCCGGGAAAGGCAGCTTCGGAGTGGAGCTTTCGCCAACGATTTCCCTGCATGTCCCGATGGAACAAACCGATTTTGGACTGCGCTACACTTACGGGCTTTATTATTATCAAGACCGGGATGCGGCAGGCATGAATCCGTTTGACCAGACCCACCAGTTAAATCTCTGGCTGGATCACGCTTTCAACCAGCGTTGGAAAGCAACTGTTTCTGACACCGCGTCCCGTGGACAGGAGCCGGAACTACTTGGCCCCGTAAGCGCGTCAGCCCCGAACGGGGTGCCCTACCGTGTTTCGGGCAATAATTTTGCCAATCACGCCACCGCCACTTTGAGCACGGAGTGGACCCGCCTGTTCAGCACTTCGCTCAGCTATGGCAATAGTTTTTACGATTACGACAACAAAGGAACAACGTTAGGCGGAACAGTTTCTTCGGGCAAATATTCAGTGATGCCGACGAGCACTCCGGGTGGTTACGGTTTTCAAGCCCTGTCAGGAACAGCCAGCATGGCGGGGCTTTTAAACCGCAGCGAGCAGAATATATCCCTGGATTTACAGTGGCATTTTCAACCGGAGACCATGGGCTTTATTGGATATAATTTTAGTTGGGCCAACTATTTAGGAAATGAGCCGATCGGGGTTTTCAACTATGTTGATAAAAACTCTTCCGCCCGATCCGTTGTATATCGCAGCGATTCCCGCAACAGCGATACCCACTACGCTTACCTCGGTCTGCAGCATCAATTCACCGCCAGCTTGAGCGGCTCCGTCAAGGGCGGTGTTTCTTACACGGACAGCTACAACGATCCGTTGCAAGCAACGACTTCGCTCTCGCCCTATGCGGATTTGTCCTTGAGTTACACCTACAGCCCGGGCAGCTACGTTCAGCTTGGATTCACGCATGACATCAATGCCACCGATATAGCATCGGTCAACTCCGTCACCGGTTCGCTGACGCAATATCAAGAAAGCTCCGTGATTTACGCGAGCCTCAATCACCAGATCACCGCCCGATTGCTGGGCACCATCATCGGTCGCTGCCAATATTCAACCTATCAGGGCGGAGTCAGCGACAGTGTTACCGACACAGATTTCAGTCTCAGCGTCAATTTGCGCTATCAAATCAGCACCCATTTTTCGGCTGACATTGGCTATAACTTCGACAACCTGACCTCGGGAATTAACGGCCGCGACTATTCACGCAACCGGGTTTATGCCGGTTTTGGGGCAAATTATTAAGCGGAAGTTAAAACTCGATATGGTTTGAACACAACGTTGGGAGCCTAGTCTAAAGCAGGCTCCCATTATTTTTTAGATATATGGATCAAGAAAAAACTCTCACGGCGCCGGAAGCCCGGCTGCATTTTTTGGATTACTGGCGCGTCATCCGCATTCGCAAGGCGATCATTATTACGGTCTTTCTGATCACCGCCATCATTGCCACGGCGGTGACCTTCATCCTGCCGGAATCCTACGCGAGCACCTGCCGCATCAAGGTGGAAAATGACTTTACCGACACCTTGGGATCCAGCGCTTTGACGCCTTCCATGATGCCGTATGACCCCTATTTCATCCAGACGACATTTGAAATCATGCAGTCGCAGCTGGTGCTGAGCAATGTCATCAGCGCCATGAATCTGAACGTCGAATGGGGCAAAAAATATTTTAACGGCGAAACGCTCAAGACGCCTGAAACCATGGCCATCCTCAAGGGACGCATGAGCCTCGCCCCGGTGCGCAACACCAAACTGATCGCCATCACGGTTTACAGCGATGTCGCCACGGAAGCCTCCGTGCTGGCCAACGCCATAGCCGCCGCCTATAAGACCTATCGGATTGAGTCACGACAACAGGTCGTATCCAAAGGGCTGGAAGCATTAAAGGAACAATATCAACAAGAGGAACAACAGATTCAGGCAACCCAGCAGCGGGTGGACAAACTGCGCCATGAACTCGGCATCAATGAAAATTCAGCCAATGCCGCCGGCCCAACCCCGACCCTCAACGACGCCGAGCTGCAAAAAATCCACGCGGAAATGCTGGATGGCGAACACAACTACAAGGAATCCCTGTCGCTGCTGGACGAACTAAAGGCGCAGGACAAGATGAAATTGCGCGACGTTTTGCCCCGAGCTTACCCCGATCCGGCTCTGTCCAGCATGCTCGACCAATTTCATGAGGCGCAGCGCAAACGGGCAGCCCTAGTCATTGACTATGCCACCAACAACCTGAATGTCGCCCGCGTGGACACGTTGATTGACACCTTGAACCGGCAGATTGACGACTGCGTTGCCGGCATCATGATCGGTCTCACCAGCCAGGTGCATTCCAAGAAGGCCGCCTTGGACGCCCTGTCCCTGAAAGTTGAGGAAGCCAAGGCCAAGGACTTGATGGAAGCCGCCAAGAACCAGCCCTACTACGACGCCAAAAGGGATTTGGAACAACGCCGGGACATGCACAAATTACTGTACTCGAAAATCAAGGCGGAGGAACTCGACATCGCCATGCCCAAATCGTTCATGGTTCAAATCACTGACAACGCCGAACCCGGCAAGTCACCGGTCAAGCCCAACAAGACCGTGAATATCGTCCTCGGCCTCATTTTCGGACTGATCATGGGCGTCGGCCTCGCATTTTTCATCGAGTATCTCGACACCAGCGTAAAAACAATTGACGACGTGGAACGCATGTTCCAAGCGCCGGTGCTCGGCGTCATACCTCAAAACATTGGCTATTTGGTTGAAGAAGGAACCGAGAGCAAGCACGCCGAAGCCTACCGAGTGCTACGCACCAACCTCCTCTTCTCCCGCAAGGATGAAAAATTCAACACCATCGTCGTCGTCAGCGCCGGCGCCGGCGAAGGCAAATCCACCACCACCATCAATCTGGCCACCGTCTTCGCCCAGGCCGGCAACCGGGTTTTAATTGTGGATTCCGACTTGCGGCGTCCCACGATGCACAAACTTTTCAAGGTGGCCAACAACCTCGGTTTGACGAATTACCTGCTTAAGCAAAACACCATTGCCGAAGTTGTCCAGACCACGTCGGTACCCAACCTCGACTTCATGGCCAGCGGCAAATTACCCAACAGCTCTATGGGTATTCTCGGCTCCGCCCAGATGAAGGAAATGATTGCGGAGCTCAAGCAGCGGTATGATTTTATCTTTTTTGATTCTCCGCCCATTCTCGGCGTCAGCGACGCTTCCATTCTCGCCAGCGAAGTGGACCTCGTCATGCAAGTGGTCCAATACCGCCGCTATCCGCAACCGATGACCGTCCGCGCCAAGCAGATGATTGAAAAAGTCGGCGGCAATCTCGTCGGCATCGTGCTTAACAACATCAACATGTCACAGGACGAAGGCTATTATTACTACAGCGGCTACTACCACGACTACTATTACAGCCGCACCGGCGAACAGGAAGCCGCCGCCGTGCCCGCTGGCACCACTGGAAAAAATATTACCCGAGTCACATGAGCCAAATACGTTTATCGCAGATGAAATCAAAAATGTTTCGGTTTTACCCTCACCGCCAATTGCTGATTCTGCCATTGCTCGCGATCCTCTTTTCAGGCTGTGCCAGCACCGACAACACCGCCGTCATGGCTCCGCCTTCCGCCAATTACCCCGGCGACCCCGCAGTTGCCCGATTGCATGTTGGCGATACGATTACCGTGCTCCTGGACGGCTTGCCGGAAATCATCGCCCCGCACGAAGAATCCATCAAGGAAGACGGCACGATCAACCTCGACCTGATTGGCCGGGTCAAGGCGGCCGGTCAAACCGCTGGTGAATTGCAAGAGGCCATTCATAACCTTTACGTTCCCAATCATTACACCCACGTCACCGTCACCGTGAAAACCGGCGACCGCGTCTTTTACGTCCGCGGCGAAATCAAATCCCCCGGCCGTCAGATTTATGTCGGTCAAATCACCGTCACCAAAGCCATCACCTCCGCCGGCGACTTCACCGACTTTGCCAACCGCAAAAAAGTCATCCTCACCCGCGCCAACGGCCAGCGCTTCAAGCTCAACTGCAACACCATTCTCGACGGCGAGGCTCCGGATCCCCAGGTTTATCCCGGCGATCAGATTGAAGTCACGCGCCGCGCATTCTGATGGTCCAGATTTGCATCCTCTCCGGAAAAACGGCGGGTGACGTTCACGTTGTCCGCCGTTTTCCATTCCGCATCGGACGGGCGGCGGGCAATGAATTGCAGATGGACGATGATGGCGTCTGGGACAATCACCTGGTTCTGGAAGTCCAAAAAAATGAAGGCTTCACCGTAAAAACCATCTCGGATGCATTTGTCGCCATCAACGAACAGCCGCAAACCGCCGCGCGGCTTCGCAACGGGGACATCCTCTCCTTCGGCTCCGCCAAAATCCAGTTCTGGCTGGCCGCCCCGAAGCAGCGCGGCCTGCGCCTCCGCGAACTCTCTGTCTGGCTGCTGCTGATCCTCGTCACCGGCTTTCAATTCTTTCTGATTTACTGTTTGGTGAAATAAACAACCTTGCGATTTTGTTTCGCGTGATGTTTTTTGAAACCGGACAGGGCGGGGCGAGCGTCCTCGCAAGCCGGATTTCAATGCCGGAAATGCCGCACGCCAGTGAATGCCATCGCCATCCCGCGTGCATCCGCCGCCGCAATGACTTCCGCATCCTTCACCGAACCGCCCGGTTGGATCGCCGCCGTCGCACCGGCATCCGCCGCCGCCAGCAGGCCGTCGGGGAACGGAAAGAACGCATCGCTGCAAACCACGCTGCCAGCGAGCGGCAGCCTGGCCTCGCCCGCCTTCCAAACCGCGATGCGGCTGGAATCCACGCGGCTCATCTGGCCCGCGCCGGTGCCGAGGGTGCGACCGGCGCCGACGTAAAGAATCGCGTTGGATTTCAAATGCTTCACCACGCGCCAGCCAAACAGCATCGCCTTCAGCTCCGCCTCGGCGGGTTGCCGTTTCGTGACGATTTTCAAATCTGCGGCCGTCGTCACTTTCAAATCGCGCTGCTGGAGCAGGAACGAATCTGCGCCGACGCTGCGCACGTCCCACGGCTGCGCGGACAGCGGGCATTTCTGGATTTGGAGCAGGCGCAGGTTTTTTTTCTTCTGTAAAACCGCCAGCGCTTCGGCCGAAAATTCCGGCGCGACGATGACCTCGCTGAAAATCTCCACAATCGCCTCGGCACACGCACCGTCGAGCGTTTGATTCACGGCGATAATGCCCCCGAACGGTGCTTGTTTGTCCGTCGCAAAAGCCTTGTCCCACGCCTCGCGCAGATTAGCGCCCTGGCCGACGCCGCACGGATTCGTATGCTTCAAAATCGCCAGCGTCGGCACGTCCTCGCGGAACTCCGCGATGAGCGCGGTTGCAGCAGTGAGGTCCAAAATGTTGTTGTAGGAAAGTTCCTTGCCGTGAAGCTGTTTGAAGAATTCGTGAAACTTGCCGTAGAGCGCGGCGGTCTGGTGCGGATTCTCGCCGTAGCGCAACGGCTGCGCCAGGGGGGCGGAAATCGTCAGCACCGGCGGCAGCGCGGACTTGTCGGCGGCGAATTCCTTTTGCAGATGCGCCGCGATGGCGGCGTCGTAGGCGGCGGTGCGCGCATAGACTTTCGCACATAATTTGCGGCGCAACTCCAGCGTCGTATTGCCAGTCGCAGTAATTTGTTGCGCCACTTCGGAGTAATCCAACGGATCAACGATGACGGTTACGCTGTCGTGGTTTTTCGCCGCGCTACGGAGCATCGAAGGGCCGCCGATATCAATGTTTTCAATGGCATCGTGCAGCTTCACGTCCGGCCTGGCGACGGTAGCCTCGAACGGATAGAGGTTCACGACGACGAGATCGATTGGCTTGATAAAGTGTTGTTTGACCGCCGCTTCGTGGGTGGCGTTGCCGCGGATGAAGAGCAACCCCCCGTGAACGAGCGGGTGCAGGGTTTTGACGCGACCGTCGAGCATTTCGGGAAAGCCGGTGTGCTCGCTGATGTCCTTCACCACGAGGCCAGCTTCGCGGAGCGCCTTGGCGGTGCCGCCGGTGGAAATGAGTTCGACGCCCTGGGCGGCGAGGATTTGAGCGAAGGCCACGAGGCCGGTTTTGTCGGAAACGGAAAGCAATGCGCGTTGAATTTTCACGCGCGACAAAATCTACGAAATCGGCCGCCGCCGCAACCGGCAAATTGAATCCGGACTTAAAAGTCGGAGAACCTATCCAGAACCGATGCGATCCCCTTGCCATTATATCGTTCGAATCGGTCGGATTCGGCTTGCTATTCATGGCTTTTTTCATATTTTCCATCCTGCCTGAACGCCGCGTGTGCGGATGTTCGTATGAGGCTGAGAAAAGTCGTTAAACCAACAACCTAACCTTTAACCTCCGTTGCTCCGCAGCGTTTGTTAGTTTAGGCAATGGAGTCTTCAAGTTCCTTCCGGAACCCAAAGCCTCCCGCAGTTCAAAACCGTTAAGTTATGTTAACCATGGAAGAAGCCCTGAAACAGGGCACCAAGCTCGTCACCCAAAACGAGATCGTCAAAGGCACCATCATCGAAGTTCGCGCCAAGGAAGTCCTCGTGGACATCGGCTACAAGAGCGAAGGCATCGTCCCGCTCAATGAATTTCTCGAACCCGCCGCCGTCAAAGTCGGCGACGAGATCGATGTGCTGGTCGAAAAACTCGAAAACAAGGAAGGCACCGTCGTCCTCTCGCACCAGAAGGCGGAGTTCAAGAAGAACTGGGAGCGCATCCTCTCGATTTGCAATGAAGGCGGCCGCGTCACCGGCAAGGTCACGGCAGTGGTCAAAGGCGGTCTCATCGTCAATGTCGGCGTCGAGGCGTTTCTGCCGTCATCGCAGCTCGACGTGGTCACCCCGAAGAATCTCCAGTCGTTCGTCGGCAACAGCTACGAATTCAAGGTCGTCAAGATCAACCAGGAACGCCAGAACATCGTGCTCTCCCGCCGCGAACTCATCGAGGCCGAGCGCAACGAGAAGCGCGGCAAGCTGCTGGCCGACATGACCCCGGGCGACATCCGCAAGGGCACGGTCAAGAACATCACCGATTTCGGCGCGTTCATCGATTTGAACGGCCTCGACGGTTTGCTCCACATCACCGATATGAGCTGGGGCCGCCTCGGCCATCCGTCGGAACTCCTTAAAGTTGGTCAGGAAATCGACGTGGTCGTCCTCGACGTGAACAAGGAAAAGGAACGCGTCAGCCTCGGCCTCAAGCAGAAGATGGCCAATCCGTGGGACCAGATTGAAACCAAGTTCCCGATCGGCACCAAGGTCAAGGGCAAGGTGGTCAGCCTCGTGCCTTACGGCGCGTTTGTGCAGCTCGAACCCGGCGTGGAAGGCCTCGTGCACGTCACCGAACTCTCCTGGACCAAACGCGTGGCCAAGCCCAGCGACGTCCTCAAGCAAGACCAGGAAATCGAAGCGGTCGTCCTCGGGATCAACCGCGACGAGCAGAAAATCTCCCTCGGCATCCGCCAGCTGGAAAACAATCCGTGGGACGCCGCCGACGCCAAATACAAAGTGGGCGAACGCGTCAAAGGCAAGGTCCGCAACCTCACCAGCTACGGCGCGTTTGTCGAACTGGAAGAAGGCATCGACGGCATGGTGCACGTCTCCGACATGTCCTGGACCCGCAAGATCAATCACCCGAGCGAAATGCTCAAGAAGGGCGACGAGATTGAAGCCACCGTGCTCGAAGTGGACAAGGGCGCCCAGCGCATCGCGCTCGGCATGAAGCAACTCGAAATCGACCCATGGGAAAAGATCGAGACGCTCTACAAAGTCGGCGACCTCGTGCAGGGCAAAGTCACCAAGCTCGCCAGCTTCGGCGCGTTTGTCGGCCTCCAGCACGAAATCGACGGCCTCGTCCACATCTCGCAGATCAGCGAAGAACGCGTGGAGAAGATCAAGAACGTCCTCAAGGTCGGCCAAGATGTCAGCGCCCGCGTGGTCAAAATCGACCGCAACGAACGCCGCATCGGTCTGTCCATCAAGGCCGCCAGCTACTCCGACGAGCAGCTCAAGGAAGAGCAGAAAATCCTCGACGCGCTCAAGCCCGGCGAAGACTTGGTCGCCCTGCAGCACGCCTTCGACGCGCTCGACGACGTCAAGGTCACCGACAAGGAATAATTCTAGTCATCAAATTCAAAACGGCGGACTGGCAACAGTCCGCCGTTTTTTTGTTGGAGTTCAAGCTTCAGCTTGCGTGCCAGGGGCAAGGCGAAACAAGCTAAAGCTTGAACTCCAACCTTATGCCGCCAGCTCAAACAGCGCCTTATGCCGGTAATGCAGAATCTTGAACTCCGGCTCATCGCGAATGGTTTCCACCAGATCAAACTTGTCCTCGAACGGCGGGAAAAACGCGTCGCCTTCCACCTCGCGCTTCACCAGCGTCAGGTAAAGGTCGGAACAGAACGGCAGCGCCTTTTTGTAAATCTGCGCGCCGCCAGCGATATAAAACTCCAACGGCGAGCTGGCCGGGTCGAGCTTCAGCACGTTTTTGATGATGCGCAGGTCCACCGTCGCCGCGCCGCCGACCTTGGGCAGTTCAAACTGGGTCGGCTTATCGGGAAAATGCGTCTTGCCGCGCCCGACCCAGGCCTGACCGAACACCTCCGGCAAACTCGCCTGCAACCGCCCCGGATGCCGGCTCAAGACGATGTTGATGCGGTTGGGCAGCGGTTTGCCGCCGAGGCTCTCGAAGGTCTTCCGCCCCATGATCACCACGTTGCCCGAGGTCATCCGCTTGAACCACTTGAAATCCTCCGGCAGATGCCAGGGAATCTTGTTCCCCGCACCGATCACCCGGTTCAACGACATCGCGGCGATGGCTTTGAAGTGTTTCATGTCAAACATTGCCACCGAGGCTCAGAGGTGCTTGCGCACGGCCACCATTTTCCCCTCTGTGTTCTCTGTGTCTCTGTGGCTTCATAAAAATCACACCGCAATCGGCGCCTTGATACCGGGATGCGGGTCGTAGCCTTCCAGCGTGAAATCCTCGAATTGGAAGTCGTGTATGTTCTTCACCGCCGGATTGAGCTTCATCTGCGGCAGCGGACGGAATTCGCGCGAGAGCTGGAGTTTAGCCTGATCGAGATGATTCGCGTAGAGATGCAGGTCGCCGAAGGTGTGAACGAAATCGCCCGGTTTCAGGTCGCACACCTGCGCCACCATGCGCGTGAGCAGCGCGTAGCTGGCGATGTTGAACGGCACGCCGAGAAACAAATCCGCGCTGCGCTGGTAAAGCTGGCAGCTCAACTCACCGTCCTGCACGAAGAACTGAAACATCGTGTGACACGGCGGCAACGCCACTTTATCCTGCTCGCGCGGATTCCAACCCGTGATAATCAGGCGCCGGCTGCCGGGATTGCGTTTGATCTCATTGATCAGCCAGTCAATCTGGTCGAGGCCGTCCTTGGCATAGGTGCCGTCGGCCAGCTGCGTCGCGTCGAAGTTGCGCCACTGGTGACCATACACCGGGCCAAGGTCACCGGCTTGGCGGCCGAAACGAGCGCACTGCTCGGCGGTGGCCCATTCGTCCCAGATGGACACGCCGCGTTCCTGGAGCCAGCGGACGTTCGTCTCGCCGCGCAGGAACCAGAGCAGTTCGTAGATGATGGACTTGAGATGCAGCTTCTTGGTGGTGAGGACGGGGAAACTCGTGCGCAGATCAAACCGCGCCTGCGCGCCAAACACGGAATAGGTGCCGGTGCCGGTGCGGTCGGCCTTGAACCTGCCGTGGTCGAGGACGTGCCGGAGCAAATCGTGATACGCAATCATCGCGGGAAAAATTTAACCACGAAACACACGAAAGACACGAAAAAGAAATTCACACGGCGGCCAAACCCGGATTTTACCCAATACCGTTCGATTTCAGGCGACAACTTCCGCCACCCGCGCTAGGCTCAAAATCATCATGCAGCTCACTCGCATCCATCATGCCGCGATCATTGCCGCCGATTACGAGCGGTCCAAAAAATTTTACACGGAGACGCTCGGCTTGCGCATCGTGGCCGAGACGTATCGGGAGGCGCGGCGCTCGCACAAGCTCGACCTCGCCTTGCCGGATGGCAGCCAGATTGAATTATTTTCCTTTCCCGGCGCGCCGCCGCGTCCGTCCTGGCCGGAAGCCTGCGGCCTACGGCATCTGTGTTTCGCCGTCAACGACCTCGCGGCCGGCATCCGCGAACTGGAAGCCAAGGGTGTGGCCGTGGAACCCGTGCGCGTGGACGAGCTGACCGGGAAGAAATTCACCTTCTTCGCCGACCCGGACGGTTTGCCGCTGGAATTGTATGAAGCGGCGTAGCCCGCAAAATCGTGGCGACATGGTTTTGGGTCTAGCACCGTATGTGCGGAATCTTTGTAGGAACCAAATTAAAGAATCAAGCTCCGTCAGGAGCGACATCTTCTGGATATGCCGCCCCTGAACGGGGCTGGGTCGTTTTGCCGAGGCGGTTCTACAAATATGCCGCGCCGATGGCGCTGATAAATCGTGGCGACAAGGTTTTAGAAAGCCGGTAGGATCAAACACAATGAAAACAACCGTAAGACACATTGGATGGTTCCTGCCGGCCTGTTTTACAATTGTGTTGGCATTGCTCTTTCCCCGACCTTCGGTTGCACAAGGAAATTTGAATGCATTAGTTATCGATCCGAGCGGCACAGCTGTTGGATACGCGTCGCAGGGTGTGGGTTGGTCATTTGTCACCACCGTTGATTTATTTGTAACCGGAATTTCATCCACCGCTCCACAAGTCGATTTCTGGCAGGGATCAAACCAAGTCATCGCCACTTATAACTACTTTGGACCTTATTATTCGGGTGGCGGAGCAAGTGCGCCCACTAATTTTCAGACTGTTTCATCCTTGTTTTTATCGGCAGGACAAACTTATTTCATATCCACTCAACAACCGGGCTTCTCTTCAGCAGTAATTGTGGAGGTCTACGGCTTGTATCCAAGCGGCTCAGTTTATGGCCCAAAGACATTCAGCATTTCCCCATATCTTTCTCAGTTTGCCAGTTACAACCTTTCTTCGAACGGTCAATGGTCGTCAACAACCACTCCCGCGTCGGACAACGTGAATTACGTTGTGCTGGGTCCCAATTTTCAATTTCAGGTAGTCCCGGAACCAACGAGCTTTGAATTATTTCTTTTAGCTGCCATAACTTGGCTTTTCTTAAAACGACCGGTTTCAAATTTTCTTCATGCCCGCCAAATTCTCCAACTCTTTTGAATTTGAGCAACCGCTCTGGCAGTCAGGCATCGCGCGCGTCGCGGGGGTGGACGAGGCCGGGCGCGGGCCGCTGGCGGGGCCGGTCGTGGCCGCCGCCGCCATCCTGCCGCCGCGCTGGGCACAATCCGGCTTGCCCGCCGCCCTTGCCGGCTTGAACGATTCCAAGCAGCTCACCGAGGCGCAGCGCGAACAGTATTTTGAATTCCTCACCGCCTGCGCGGAGATCGAATTTGCCATCGCCGCCGTGGACGCGGGCGTGATTGACGAGATCAACATCCTGCAAGCCACGCATCGCGCGATGAACGACGCGCTGGCGCTGCTGTCGCCGATGCCGCCGCACGCGCTGGTGGACGGCCGGCCGGTGAAGACGCTGCGCGTGCCGCAGACGGCCATCGTCAAGGGCGATGCGCGGAGCTATTCCATCGCCGCCGCGAGCGTGCTGGCCAAGGTCACGCGCGACCGGCGGATGCTGGAATATCACGCGCAATGGCCGGAATACGGCTTTGCGGAACACAAAGGCTACGGCACGGCAAAACATCTGGCGGCGATCGCCAAACACGGCGCGTGTCCGATTCACCGGATGACGTTTGCACCGCTAAAGCCGAAGGAAGCGAAGTTGTTTTAACCAAGCATAACGGATATAAACCAAAACAATCATCATGAACCGCCGCCAATTCATCACCCAAACCGGACAAACCGCGCTGGCAACCTCCTTGCTGGGCAGCCTGCTTTACCCCGCCGGCGCCGCGCAGGCCGCCGAGGCCGCCAAACACTCCCTGCCCGGCGCCCGCCCGGAGGAGTTGGAAAAACTGTTTGCCACCTGGACTGACGGCCTGCTCGCCCGGCAGATCGGCCCGGAGGCGGACCGCGAATCCGCCGGCGCCCTCGCCTGTCCGGCTTGCGGATTTATCCACGGTCGCTGCGGCGACGCCATTTATCCGCTGCTGCGCCGCGCCCGCATCTCCAAGGATGAGCGCTTCACTGACGCCGCCGTGCGATTGTTCAACTGGATGGCCTGCATGGACGACAAGGACACCGGCGGCTGGATCAACAACCTGAAGCCGCTGAGCACCTGGAACGGCATCACCACGTTCTCGCTGATCACCTTTTGCGAAGCGCTGCACTATCACGGCGATCTGCTGCCCGCCCCGGTGCGCCAGCGGATGACCGAGCGGGCGGTGAAGGCCGCCGATTTCATCGCCAAGCGATTTCCCAACGTCAAGGACAGCCCGAGCAATGTGAACTATCCCATGACCACTGGCTATTCGCTGGCCCTCGCGGCCAAGGTGCTGAACCTGCCGCGCCACCGGGATCAGGCCAAGCGGCTGATATACGAGTGTCTGGAAACCCGTTTCAGCCCGAAAGACCATCTGCTGTTCGGCGAATTCCACCCCCAGGATCAGCGCAGCCCCCGGGGACGCTACGGGGTGGATCTGGGCTATAACGTCGAAGAATCACTTCAGGCGCTCACGCTCTATGCCGTGCTGGAAAACGACCCGGTCGTCCGCGCGGCAGCCGTGAAAGCCTGGCGTTCGCACCTCGCCTTCATGCTGCCGGACGGAGCCTGGGACAACTCATGGGGCACGCGCGTCGCCAAGTGGACGTGGTGGGGCAGCCGCACTTCTGACGGCTGTGAACAGGCACTTTTCGCCCTGTCCGGCGAGGATCCGGTCTTTGGCGCGGCGGCCTGGCGCAATCTGCGCCTGCAAAAAGCCTGCACCCATGACGGCTTGCTGCACGGCGGCCCGGACCTCGCGCATCACGGGTTGAAACCGTGCGTCCACCACACGTTCACCCACGCCAAAGCCCTGGCCGCGACGCTCGACATGTTTCCCGCCATACCGACCGCCGATCCGATGGTGCGCCTGCCCCGCGAAATCGCCGATGGAGTGCGCGATTATACGGACATCGGCGTCCAACTGACCGCCCGCGCGCCGTGGCGGGCCACGCTCGGCACCGGCGATGTGACCTATTCCAAAGACAAAGCCTTCCATGCAACCGGCGCGGCTCCGGGAGTGATCTGGCATGACGCGGTCGGCCCGCTGTTTGTCGCCAGCCTTTCCGATTATCTGATGGTGGAACCGACCAACATGGTGCCCCTGCCGGATTGCGGCGATGAACCGTTGACCCTGCGCATCGAGACCCGCGACGGAGCAAAGCGCTGGACCAACCTGTATGACACCAGCGCGGTGCTCGCCCATCAAGACGATGGCAAACGCATCACCGCCAAAAGCATCGTGCGGTTGCTGGCGGGCGGCGGATCGGGCGCCGACGTGGCCGGCGCCTGCAAACTGGCCTACACCTTTGAGCGCGAAGCCATGACCATCAGCGCCGGCATCCAGGACCGGCGCGACGCCAAGCAGCCGTTCACCCTCGTCCTGCCGCTGGTGTCGAGGCGCGGCGAGGAAGTGAAGCGACTCTCGGATAACATGGTGGCCATCATCAAACCCCGGGGGCGGGTGGTGATCAGTTCCACCGCGCCACTGCGCGGTGAAGGCCCCGAGCGCATCTTCAACCACGTTCCCGGATTTGAGGCTTTGAAGCTGGTGACGGATATTCCGGCGGGCGACGTAACGGTGACAGTGCGGGTGGAGACGTGAAACACGCCATCACGATTAGTGAAAAATCCAAATGATTATATTTTTTCAACAATACGCGCGAACCCTGCTGCCGGCGCTGATTGCAATCCTTTTCAGTCTTGCTTTGGGCGCGGCGAATGTGCCCGACGCCAATCGAATCCGTGAAATCGCGGCGTGGCTGCCAGCCCAGCCGGCCGGGGTCGGCCAGCCGATCACCAACCAGGCGGCATGGAACGATCTCGCCCTCCGTCGGCCGGAACTGAACGCCTTGATCCGATGGTCGGCCAAGCTGGCAGCCCAGCCCTTTCCGGAGCAGCCGGATTCCCTATTTCTGGAATTCACCAAGAACGGCAATCGCACCCATTGGGAGCGGGCGGCCTCCGCCCGCCGTACCCAGGTGCCCAACCTGACCCTGGCCGAGTGCCTGGAAAACAAGGGCCGTTTCCTAGCCCCGCTGGAAAGGGCCATCGCGGCGCTCTGCGCCGAGCGGACATGGGTCATGTCCGCGTGCGACCCGAAATTGGAGAATTTCCGCGGCGAGACGATTGAAATCGATCTGGGCTCGGCCACGCTGGGGGTGGAACTGGCCACGGCCGACTATCTGCTCGGCGACCGGCTGTCGCCCACGACGCGGAAGCTGATCCGGGACAATCTGGAACGCCGCATCTTCGCGCCCTATCGCGCCGCCGCGACCGGCGTCCGCAAGGAGTTCTGGTGGATGCACGGCCGTAACAATTGGAATGCCGTCTGTTTGAACGGGGTCACCGGCGCGGCGCTGGCGATCATCGGCCCGGCGCAGGAACGGGCGTGGTATATCGCCCTCGCCGAAAAAAACATCGACGCCTATCTGACCGGCGGTTTCACGCCCGATGGCTATTGTGTTGAGGGCCTGAGCTATTGGAACTATGGCTTTGGGAATTTCACGGTGCTGGCCGAGAACATCCGCGAAGCCACCGGCGGAAAAATCGACCTGCTGTCGAATCCGCTGGCCGCACAGCCCGCGCTATTCGGTCTGCGCTCGGAAATCATCAACGGCGTCTGCACCACCATCGCGGATTGCTCGGCCAGCGACAAACCATCGGGCATCCTGATGTACTACTTGAGCCGCCGCCTGGGTCTGGATTCCACGCCCTGGCGGAAGACCCAACTTATCGGCTGGATTTCCGGCGGACTTTATGAAAAGACCGCGATGGCCTTTCTGCCGGCGGAACTGCCGTTGATCAATACCGCAAAGGCTTCCGGCGAGCTGGCGTGGCGGACCCGGTTTCCTGACGGCGGCATATTCATCTGCCGTCCCGGAACCGGGGCGCAGGCACCCTTCGCCGCCGCCATCAAGGGCGGCAACAACGGAGTCAGCCACGGCCACAACGACGCGGGCAGCTTCAGCGTCGTCATTGGCACCAACACGGTTATCTGCGATCCCGGCGGCGAGGTTTACACCAAACGCACATTCAGCCCCCAGCGTTATGACAGCAAGCTGCTGAATTCGTTCGGCCACTCGGTGCCTGTGGTCGCCGGACAATTGCAGCGCACCGGCAGCGCGGCGCGGGCCGCAGTGATCGCCAGCAGCTTCACCGAGGCAGCCGACACGCTGACTTTCGATCTCCGGTCAGCCTATGCGGTGGCGGATTTGCAGAAGCTCGAACGCAAGTTTGTCTATCACCGGGGCCAGACACCCGCGCTGGAAATGCGCGACGAGGTTGCGTTTGGCCGGCCGGAATCGTTTGAATCGGTGCTCGTGACCAGAGGCACCATCAAAACCGTCAACGCGACGACCATTGAAATCACCGACGGCGACAGCGCAGTGCGGGTTACGATCGATACGCAGGGACGCAGCTTCCAGCTGAAACCGGAAATCATTGACGAGGATGGCCACACCAAACACAAACCGGTCCATGTGGGCATTGTGCTGGATGAAAAAGTTTTGTCGGCCACCGTCAGCCTGCAAATGGTTCCCGTCCTGAAATAAGGGAGCCCCGTACAGTGCAGTATAACTCCGGCCGGTGGCCGGAATTTACCGGTTGGCCACATTACGTCGAGCCACGGGTCCGGCCCTACAGTTTTGGCAGAGATTTCGTTTAGGGTTTGCGTTCCTGGCCGAAATAATTACAGCGGGCCGGGTTGGCCGCCACCGGCCGGATTTCGCAGGTCGGAAGCTTGTCGCCGGCATAGAGAATCGCTTCCTCGCCCTTTTTCAGCGCCAGTTCATACACACCGCTGCCGACGGATTTGAACGGCACGGTGGCGCGAACTATGCCGGGAAGGCCGGGGCAGATGCGGCAGGGTTCACCGGCCAGACTTTTCACCCGCACCCAAACGGTCCGCCCGTGCTCGCGGGCCGCGCTTACGAGGAACGCGCCCTGGGCGCGAAGATCGCGGATGGAAACATCCGCCCACGTCGAGGACACGCCGGGAAACACGCGAATACGGTCGCCCCAACTGCTCAGGAGCATGTCGTTGAGCGACGCGGCGGCAGAAAGCGGCGTCTCGATACAGGGGCCGGCCTCAACATAGAGCGTGTTCGGCGGAATCTTGGAATCGAGCAGTTTGTTGAGATAGCGCGCCGCCTCATCGCCTTCGCCCATCAAGGCTGAAATGGATGCCGCGCCGGTGTAGGAATAACCCGCCAGCGCTTTGGGCATGCCCATCCAATGCTTGAGGGATTTGACAACCAACTCGCGGTTCTCGGGCTGTTCCGGCGTCATGATGTAAAGCGGATAGATCATCAGCAGATGCGAGTAGTGCCGGTGCGATTGGGCGAACGGCACGCCGACGGAAATCATCAGGCCATTGGCATCCTGCGGATACGGCGTGAGGTTGGCGAGCGTCGCGCGCCATTGCGGGATTTGCGGATCGGCAAGCTGGAGCCGCTCGCAGGACGCCAGCAGGGTCTGGCAGCCCCAGCGCAGCAACGAGAGGTCAATGTTGCAATCGGGATTGGGATTGGGCTGGTCGAGATATTCGGGGCTCAATCCGCGCGGAATATGCAGCCGGCCGTCCGCGCCGGCCTTGAGCAGATGCAGATAGTAATTAACCGACCGCTTGAGCATCGGAAAAATCCGCTCGCGCAACATCCGGTCATCCATACAGTAGCGGTATTGCAGCCAGTAATTGTGCATCGTCCACGGCAGGTTGCACAATTCCGTGCCCACCGGACCGACACAATCGTAAGATGAAGTGCGACCGACGGCGGCGGAATCGGATTTGAATTCGCGCGCGTTCCCCGCCAGCGCAGCGGCCCCATGATCGATCAGTTCGCCGAGCGATTCGCCCAATTCCAGCCGGTTGCCGGTCAGTTGCGGCCAGTAGGCAAGCTGGATATTGAGGTTCCACCAAATCATCGCCCACGGGGTGCTACGAAACCACGGCCCCATCAAATCCAGCGGCAGGCGACCGGGCCGGGTGGCGCTGGCCATCTTATACATCTGGAGGTAATAAAAGCTTTCCAGCCGCTCGTCGGGAAACGATACAAAACTCTCCGGCCAGAACCGATGCCACCACGCGCGGTGTGATTCGACAAGCGCGGTCAGTCCGGCGGAGGCGGCGCGATTCACATTGGCCACCGCTTCGGCTTTGGCGGCCGCTTCATCTTGGCCGAATCCGACACTGGCATAGACGACCGAGGTGTTTTTCGCTTTCTCAGAGGGAACAATTTTCCAGGCCGTCGCGTGACCGCCGGCGGGTTTTAGCGGCTGAAAACTGATTTCCACATCGCCGTTGCGGCTGCGCACCGGTGCCACATTCTGGTCGGCGGCGGTGAGCGGTTCTTTCTTGTAGAGCTTGCGGGGATTGGCGGCGATGCCCGGCTGCCACGACCACGCGGGCTTTTCGCCGCCGCCAACGGTCATTTCGAAAACATTCACCATCTGGTCGCTGTGGGTGAACGCGCGGAATCGGATTTCGCCCTGGTCGGTCTTAAGCGAACCGCGCGCCTCGGCGTTCCAAAGATCCAGCCGCATTTCTCCCTGGAGAATTTTGCCCGCCGGCTGTAGAACAAGATCGCCGATAGGAATCCGCAGCTGGTTGAAAACGACATCCGAACGCCCCATTTGCCATTTTAACGACCGGCCAGCGTCGCCGGTGAAAATCATCGCCCCCATCTGGCCGTTGCCGGTGAACGCCGCCGACTCAAAGCGGCCCGGCAGGTTTTTCCACAGCATATCCTCACGGGCAAGAAATGTTCCCCAGTCGACCCGATCCACCATCTGGGCGTTCAGGATGAGCGGGCTGAAAACCGTGGCGAGAAAAAGACCGGAACAGATCACACTGGTGCGGATGCGGGATGTCATAAGATTATTGCCCTTCAGTTTATCTGGACGACCGGCGGCTGACAAACATTGGAAGGGGAAAATCTCCAGCCTTTTGTCAGACACGCCGACAAAAACGGATTGAGAATCCGCCCGTTTGGTGTTCAATCAAAGCCGGTGAACTTCCTGACCCAGCTTAGAAACAAGCTTTGCGGCGAACCGAAGCCCGAACACCTGCAGCGCGGCGAATTGGGCGAGCGCGCGGCGGAAACGCATCTCAAAGCGCTGGGCATGAAATTCCTCACCCGCAATTTCCACTCCGCCCGCGGCGAGATTGATTTGATTTTCCGGGATAAAGACTGCCTGGTTTTCGCCGAGGTAAAAACCCGTTCGTCCGAGGAATGGACGCGCCCCGCCGCCGCCGTGGATGCGCGGAAGCGGCGGCTGCTCTCGCAGACGGCGCTGGATTATCTCCGGCTACTGAAGAATCCGCCCATAAAAATCCGGTTCGACATCGTGGAGGTTTTGCTGCGCGATGGCGCGGTGCGGGAAATCCGGCATCTGCCCAACACATTTTCCCTGAGCCGCCCGTATCGCTACGGGTGAATTTTACGGAGGAATCCCTCCATTATTCCCCGCTGCCGGCCACGTCAATTAAGCATCTATTATCCGTAAGAACAGCAAATCCAATGACTTGCAAATTACATTGATTCTTATCGCATAACCGCTATTTATCTTGGCACAAATCACTCGAGAAACATTTATTTATCACCAAAAAAACGCTTTTGATTTTATGGAAACCCTAGCTGAAAAACCCTCCGCCGCCAGTTTGACCACCCTGCCGTCCGACGACGTGCGCCAGATCATGTGGCGCTTTGCCGACCGTTATGAACTCCACATGCTCATTCAATCGGCGCGCGGCGTGGCGCGCGGACCGGTCGCGCGGCTCGTGGCGGCGGGCGGGCGCAATTCGCACGAATGGACGGAAGGGAAAAACAGCCTGCTCCAGCACTACGATGAAAGCGGCATCACCGCCGCGTCACTAGAACCGGAACAGGGCGGTTACATTGCCGGGCCGAAGAATCTGGCGCTGGCACTCCTCGCGTTTGAGCTCGCGTGGGTGGATGCCGGCGCGGCCACCGGCAGCCTGGCAGGCAATCTCGGCCTCGCGCCGATTCACGAGCGCGGCACGCCGGAGCAACGCGAAAAATATGTCAGCGGCGCGGCCCCATTGAAACCGGGCGAAACGCGCAAACAGGTCCGCGCGGCGTTCGCGCTGACGGAGCCAATTCCGTTCGTCGGCGTGGAAACAGGCATGCTGGCCGGCAAAGTGCGCGTTGCTGAATGGAAAGAAGGTGAAGAACCGGTGCTGCAAGTGGACAAACGCGGTCGTTTCATCACCAACATGGGTTTCGCCAATGTTGTCACCGCCGCCGTGGACTCGGACGACAAGCGCATCAAGGGCAGTTGCATGGTCATTCTTGAAGAAGGCGATCCTGGTATTTGGGATCGCGGCACACCGACGAAGAAGCTTGTCCACCAGCTTTCCTCGACGAACGATCCGGTGTTCAACCTGAAGGTTCCCGCCCACCGCATCGTCGGCGGTTACACGATCAAGGATGGAGTGATCATCCCGAATTTTTCGCACGGCGACGTGATCGAAGCGGTCTTCCGCCGCACGCGTGTAACGGTCGGCCTGATGACGAGCGCCAAACTACTTTCAGCCGTCGAGCCGGTGATTCTCTATCAGCGCCGCCGCTTTCGCGGAGGACAAGGCGCACCGGGGACGCCGCGTTACGAGTTGGGCATCCAGCAAAAAGAGGACGCCCTCCATCGGCTGGTGGACATCTGGGCCACGGGCGAAGCCAGTTCCTCGCTGGGCTTCGAAGCCGCGCGGATGTTCGACGAACTCGACCCGCTCGAACGGGAGAAAGACCGCCTGCTCACGGAGAAAAAATTAACCGGTCGCGCGGCGACAAAAGAAATGTCCCGGGCGCAGAACGAGGCGCTGGAACTGCTCAAGTCGAAAAAAACTTCCGATGATACGCTCGTCAGATTTGCCCTGCTCGACTCGCTGGCCAATGTGCTTTGCCCCGCGTGCAAGCTCTGGAACACCGGCCACGGCGCGAACATGATGCGCGAAGCCGTCAGCCTCATGGGCGGCTACGGCGTGACCGAGGATTGCCCCGGATTCCTCGGCCAGAAATGGATGGACGCGCAGCTCGAAGCAACCTACGAAGGCCCGGAGGCTGTGCAGCGGTTGCAACTTTCACTCACGATGACGAATGAATTGTTCCTCGCGCAGTTCCGCCAGTGGATTCTGGAAATGCGCGGTTTCGCCAGCGAACGTCCTGGCACCGGCGCGTGCGCGCTGGCCAACGCCATGCGGCTCTGGCTCTGGACGCTCAATCACGTCCAGACCGCCACCGACGCCGACGGCGTGAGGCTCTACCACAAGTCGCGCCAGGGCGTGACCTTCCCGCTCGCCGACGCGCTCTGCTGGCTGCTCGCCGCGCGGCAATTCATCCTCGACGTGGCGGAACTGGAAACCAAGGGCGCGGAGAACCCCGCGCTCGCCGACGGCCTCGCCGGCACGGTGAATTTCTTCAACGACCTTTGCCACGTGCAATGCGCCCGCGCCGCCGGCGAAGTCGGCCGCGTCTGTGCCGAGATTGTCCACGGCTACAACCGTCATCCCGCGTGGGACGAAAAGAGCTGCCACGCCTGCTACTGCGCCGAGGAATTGTCGTCGCTCGAAGGTTTGATTCCCGGCATTGACGGATCCGCCCGCGCCTACTCGGACGTGGCGGAAACCGGCGAAAATCATCCGTGCAAAGCCGGCCCGTGCGTGAGCTTTGCCGGGCTCGAAGAATTCATCCACCTGCGGGCCAAGCTCGACGGCTGTCTTACCGGCTGCCGTCTCGCCAAGGACCGCGCCGCCGAATCGCTGACGAAAGTGATGACGCGCGAAGCCCTGGATTATCCGGTTTAGCCTCACGCAAAGGCGCCAAGGCGCAGAGAAAATTGCCTTGGCGTCTTTGTGTCTTTGTGTGAGCCAATGAACGAACAACCACAAATCGAACGCCCGCGGATGGACGTGGACATCGTCTGCGTCGGCTTTGGGCCGGCCACGGCGGGGTTTCTCACCACGCTGTCCAAACAACTGACAAATCCCGACGGCACGCCCGCCGTCGAAAGCGCCGCCATGCCCGGCATGCCGCCGCAGGTGCTCTGCTACGAGCGTGCCGACGACATCGGCTTCGGCGTGTCCGGCGTCGTAACCAAGGCGCGGGCGTTGCGCGCGAGCTTTCCCGAAATTAAAACCGCCGGCATCCCGATGGCGGCGCCGGTCGGCGAGGAAAAAGTGCTCTACCTGCTCGACCCCATAGGCGCGAGCCGACGCTCGTTTGCACTGCGGTTGGCGGACACGATGATTCGCGCGACAAAATTCGCGCTGCCCGTCGAAAATCACGCACTGAATCTGCCGTGGACACCGTCGTTCTTGCACAAGCATGACGGCATGATTCTCTCGATGGGCCAGTTCATACAATGGGTTGGCGCGCAGGTGCAAAACACCGGCATCGTTCAAATCTGGCCCGGCACGCCGGTTGGTGAAGCGCTGGTCGAGGAGAAAAAAGTCGTCGGCGTCCGCCTGCTGGATCAGGGCGTGGACAAGAAAGGCAATCCTTCCGACGGCTTCACTCCCGGCATGGACATTCACGCCGCCCTCACCGTGGTCGGCGATGGCCCGGTCGGCGCGATCGGCCAGCAGATCGACGCGCAATTTGGCATGCCGAACGGCAACCACATCCGCGACTGGGCGGTGGGCATGAAATTCGTCGTAGATTTGCCGGAAGAGACCACGCTCAAGCCCGGAACGGTGCTGCACACTTTTGGTTATCCCGAGCCGGAGATTTTTGGATTCCTTTATGTCCATCCCGACCGCGTTGCGTCACTAGGCATCTTTGTGCCGTCGTGGTTCGACAGCCCGGCGCGCACGGCCTACCGCTACCTCCAGCATTGGATGATGCATCCGTATCTCTGGCACCAGCTCAAGGGCGGCAAGCTCCGCTCGTGGGGCGCCAAGACCCTCGGCGAATCCGGCCAGCACGGCGAGCCACACCTCACCGGCAACGGCTACGCGCGCATCGGCGAAGGCAGCGGCACCACGAACGTCCTGACCGGCTCCGGCGTGGACGAAGCCTGGGCCACCGGTACGCAACTCGCCGAAGCCGTCCTCGAATTGCTCAAGGCGAAAAAACCGTTCACCAAGGAAAACCTTGATGACACCTACGTCAAACGCCGCCGCGCGAGCTGGGTGGAAGCCGAAGGCCGTGTCGCAAAGAAATCCCGTGACGGTTTCCAGGTGGGCGTGGCCACCGGCATGATGGGCATGGCGCTCGCGGGATTGACCATTGGCAAATTCTCGCTCGGCAAGGAACCCGTCCAGCCGTGGAAACGCATTCCGACGGTGGAGGATTATTTCGCCGGCAGATTGTCGCGCGAAGAAATCGCGAAGGTTCGCGAAGAATGCAAGGCGAGGAATCTTTCATTGCACGGCGCACTGATGGACAAGGTGGGCTGGCCCGCGATCCCGTTCGATGGCCAGTTGCTCGTGTCGCACCAAGACGCGCTGCTCATGGGCGGCAAGGTGCAGGCACCGCATGGCTACGCGGACCACGTAGTTTTCCAGCAGCCCGAACTCTGCGAGAAATGCGACGCACGGATTTGCATTGAAGCGTGCAGCGGCCAGGCGATTTACCCCGGCGAAACCGGCGTGCCAGCGTTCGACCGCGAGAAATGCGTCCACTGCGGGGCGTGCCTGTGGAATTGTTCGCAGGCGAACCTGGAAAATCCCGAACGCATGAACATCGCCTTCCGCGCCGGCACCGGCGGCTTGCATTCGGCGGAGAATTAACTTTTATGAGCACAGCCTACCAAATCGTGGTTTGCGGCAGCATCGTTCCTGATCCGCTGCAGACACTGGAACCCGTCGCCGCGCCCACTGGGCCGTCGCTGAAAAATGAAATGATGCTGCCCGCCGTCCTTGACCCGTGGGCGGGACACGCGCTGTTTGAGGCGGCGAATCTCGCCAAGAACACGCCTGGCAGCAAAGTCTGGCTGGTCGCGCTCGGCCCGAAAGCCAAGCTCCAGCAGGTGATGATGACCGTCGCGCAAAAAGTGCCGTTCGAACTCGTCGCCCTCGACGGTCCGGCCAGCGGCTTCACCGATGCGACCGAAACGGCGGCGGCGCTAGCCGACGCCATCGCCGCGATTCCGGGCCTCGATAAATCCAAGCTGCTCGTTTTCGGCGGCTGGGAATCCGCCTCGCGCGGCGCGGGCGCGACGATGCAAATCGTCGGCGAACGCCTCGGCATCACAGACCAGTTTCAAGGCGTGGATCAGCTCACGGTGAACGCGGATGGCTCGCTGGAAATTCTGGAACGCATCGAAGGCGGCAAACATCAGGTCTCAAAATGCGCGGGCGCACCAGCCTTGCTCGGCTGGGCCACGGGCAATTTGCCGGAGCCGAAAAACAATCCGCAGGTGGGCATGGTCAACATGCGCACGGTGATGCCGGCCTTGCAAAAGGCCAAGCCCGTGAAATTGGCCGGTGAAGGTCTGGCGTTCGCCAGCGTGGCACTGCCGAAACAACTGCGCGAAACCCAAATCGTGAAGGACAAATCGGCGGACGATATCGCCAAGGAAATCGTCGAGTGGATCAAGAAGTAACAACCACGAAATACACAAAATACGCGAAAAAAACTTACTGATATGGAAACGATTCTTGTTCTTGCCCACACGGAAAATGACGGATCGCTCGCCAAGCCGGTGCGCGAAGCCTTGCACGCGGCGGCGACGCTGCACAAATCTCTCACCGGTTCCAAGCTCATCGTGGGCCTGATCGGCGACAATGTCCAAGCGGCGGCGAACTCCATCGCGGCTTGTCCGGCAACGAAATATTTCGGTGTCACCGGCGCAGAATTTACCCAGCCGCGCTATGGCACGGACGCGGCGGCGGCAGAAGCCATCAGCAAAGCGGCGCAGGCCACGGTGGTCGTGGCACCAGCGACATCGCGCTGGGCGCGAGTGTTGCCCGGGGTCGCGCAACGGCTCGGCGGGCGGACAGACACACATGTCACCGGCACAGCAGCGGCCGATGGAAAAATTTCCGTGAACCGCTGGTATTACCGCCAGCGCATGGAGAGTTCGCAGACGCGCACGCAACGTCCGTGGATTCTCGGCATTGATCCCGGCAGCCAGAGCGCGTGCGATTGCGGCGCAGGCACGGCGGCGGTCGAAATGGTTCCGGTGAATCTCACCGATGCTGCCAAACGCACGACGGTGGTCGGCGTGCGCGAGCCGAAGGCGGACGCGCAAACCATCCGGCCAGACGCGCAATTGCTGTTCGTGACCGGCGCGGGCTGGACGAAGAAACAGGCCGACGGCCAGACGCATGTGCCAGAGGCGGAAAAGTTGATACTCGGCTTCCTAAAACAATCGCGCGCCTCGCTGGGCAGCAGCAAGTCGCTGGTGGACTTGGGCGGCGAAGGCCAGGCGGTGCTGCCGTTCCTGTCGCATCTAAACCAGATCGGCCAGACCGGGGCGACGCCGCGCCATGCGAAAGGCTTGAGCACCTGCTGTCACGGCGAAGAGCCGCATACCGTTGGCTGGCGTTTCATCAACGAGCGCCGCGCCATCAGCCTCGACCCGAACTGCGGGTGGGCGCGCGGCAAGGCCGATGTGCTTTATGTGGCTGATGCGTTTGCGGTGGTTGCCAAGGTGAACGACCTGCTGGCGGCGGGCGCGGCTGCCTGATAACTTCAACGAAACTTGCTGCCGCCGTTTTGCCGCGCGCAAAAACGGCGGTTTTCTTTTTCGGAAGACATTTCCGCCGGGCGGGAATTTGCTTGCGCCGGCGGACGGGTGGATTGAGCTTTTCCAAAAACCATGAGCCACGCGCTGCATCTGGTGCTGAACATCTCCCTGTCGCTATTCGGACTGGGCTTTATCGGCTGGCTGTTCTGGCGTTCACTGAAAAACAGCGAGGATCCGGGGCGGCTGATTTTCAAATGGCTGCTAACCGTGGCGGTGGTGTGGTTTGAACTGGCCGTGGCAGTGCCAGCCTTTGGCCGGGGCGGGCTGGACGCGGTATTCGGGCTGGGATTGACCGGCGCATTGTCCATGGTCATCAACGTCATCTGGCGGAATGCCATTCTGGACCTGATCACCCAGCCGCTCACTTCCATCTTTGACGGCGGCAGCGAACCGCCGGAGCCCAAGCCGGCTTATTCCATGGCGCTGGCAAGGCGGAAATCGAATCATCCGCTGGAGGCCATCGTCGCCATCCGCGAGCAGCTCGCAAAATTCCCCGCCGATTTCGAAGGCTTCCTGCTGCTGGCGAACATCCAGACCGAGGACATGAACGACCTGCCCGGCGCCGAAAACACCCTGAACCATTTCTGCGATTCGCCGAACGCGCCCGACCGGCAGGTGGTCGCGGCGTTGACCCAGCTGGCGGACTGGCATTTGAAGAAGGCCGCCGATGTGGATTCCGCGCGGCGGGCGCTTCAAAAAATTGCCGAGCGGTTTCCGGAAACGGAATTTGCCCTGCACGCCGAGCAGCGGCTGGCGCATCTGGGCGAGACGGAAAAAATCCTGCTGGAGCATCACGACCGGCAGCCCATCGCCGTGCCCGAGGGGGTGCAGAACATCGGCTTGCTGGACTCGACGGAATTTCTGCGTCCGAAGGAAATCGAGCCGGGCAAGCTGGCGGCGGTTTACGTGAAGCATCTGGAGCAGCATCCGCATGACGCGGACGTGCGCGAGAAACTGGCGGTGATTTACGCGCGGGATTTCAAGCGGCTCGATCTGGCAACGCTGGAGCTGGAACAGCTGATCAACGAAACCCGGCATACGCCGAAGCAAATCGCCGGCTGGCTGAATCAACTGGCAAATTTTCAAATCGAGCTTGGCGCCGACGTGGCAACGGCAACCGCCACGCTGCAAAAGATTGTCGAAGATTTTCCCGACCAGCCCGTCGCGGAGATTGCGCAACGACGATTGGCGCGCCTCCGGCAGGAATACGCAGTCAAAAAAGAGACGCCGAAGGTGAAACTCGGCGTTTACGAACAGAACATCGGCTTGAAACACGGTCCGCCCCACCAGCAATAAGGGTGTAGCTAGACACATAGCGAATGCTCAAGAAGAACCGGATCTGAAATTCGCCGGGCATATTTAGCTCGAACTCCGAAATAGAAACACAACCCAACCGGGTATACCCGGGCATCACCTCACACCCCAAAGCGGTACTGAAGCACGCGCAGTCCAAACGCTGATGCGAGGTTTGGAATGGCCCGGCCAACGCGTTTGATCGCCTTTTTTCCGACCACTTCGAAAATTGGTTTTAAACCGCCAAGACGCCAAGACCAAGGGAAGATTGGAGGCCAAAGATCAGACTACGGGACTACGGACTCCACAGAGAACCGAGACTGGAGACCACAACCACAAGCCATGTCGCGATTTGTCGCGCGATTATTTTGAGTGGCACATCCACTTCCATCTCGGCGAGGACGAAAAGCGCGCCATCGCCAAATTCTGCGAACTGCTCCGCAAACACCAGCTCGGCCCGGTGTTCGAGCCGAACTTTGTGGCGTGAATTGACGCTTTACGCGCGTAAATCGCGAATCAGAATTTGGTCAGCTTTTCCAGCTCCTTCACGCGCTTTTCAATATCGGCGCGCTTGGTCCGGGTGGTGGCGGTGAGCCCAAAACCTTCGCAGCAAAACGAGGCGGTGACACTCCCATAGACCATCGCGCGGCGGATGTTCGCGTCCACCGAACCTTTGGCCGCGGCCAGATATCCCATCATGCCGCCGACGAAGGAATCGCCCGCACCAGTCGGATCCTCGACGGTGTGCAGCGGATACGCCGGGCAGATGAAAACACCTTTCGGCCCGGACAGCACCGAGCCGTGCGAACCTTTTTTGATGATGACGTATTTCGGCCCCAGCTTATGGATTTTCTTCAACGCCACGAACAGGTTGTCCGCCTGCGTCAGCTGCGCCGCCTCGCTGTCGTTGAGCACAAAGCCATCCACACGCGGGAGCAGTTTCAACAAATCTTTCATCGCGATGTTCAGCCACAGATCCATCGTGTCGGCCACGACAAACTTCGGCTTGCGCATCTGGTCCAGAACGTGGTGCTGGAGCGCCGGAGCGATGTTGGCGAGCAGCACGAACTGCGTCTGCTGATGCGCCCGGGGCAGCGTGGGATTGAAGGTTTCGAACACGCCGAGTTCCGTCGCCAGCGTGCGGCGGTTGTTCATGTTCAGCTCGTATTCCCCCGACCAGTGGAAGGTTTTGCCAGGCAGAATCTGGAGGCCGCTCAAGTCGATTTTGTGCCGCTGGTAAAGCTGGATATATTTCTTGGGAAAATCCTCGCCGACCACGCCGACCAGTTTCACCGACGAAAAAAAACTCGCCGCCACGGCGGCATGGCTGGCGGAGCCGCCGAGCAGGCGCGGGTTTTCCCGGGTGGGGGTTTTGATGGAATCAAGGGCAGTGGAACCGACGATGAGGACGCTCATTTTATTTTAGGAGTTGGGAGTTAGGAGTTGGAAGTTGGGGGGAAATCAGCCGCCGCCTTTGACCTTTTGGATGAGTTCAATTTCGTAGCCTTCCGGCGCATCAATGAAGGCAAAGGTCGTGCCGCTGGAACTGGTGGTCGGCCCGTCGGAATATTTCAGGCCCTGCGCGGCAAGGTGCTGGCCGAACGCCTCAAGACTCGCCACCTCGAACGCCAGATGCGTGAGGTCGGGCTGCACTTGCACCGGGCCGCTGCCGGGGAAACAGGTGATTTCAATCAGCTCCTCGCTGCCGGGCGTTTGCAGAAAGACGAGTTCCGAGCCGCGCGGCGATCGGTGCCGCTTGATTTCCCGCAAGCCGAGGACATCCCGGTAAAAAGCCACGGTGCGCTCCAAATCATTCACGCGATAACGCGTGTGCAATAGTTTTGTGACCTGGTTCATGGGTGAAGCTTAAGCCCGGCGATACCCGAAAGAACCGCGCCCGACCGGCCGCACCGACGATCTGCGGCGGTGCGCCTCCGGTTGTTCCACGGCCTGGTAATTCACGGACTTCACCCGACCATAAATACCGCAGTCGTTGCCATGAAGCAAGTTTGCGGCGCAATGATGCCGGCGCTGGCGAAGCGCAATTCAAACCCATAACTCCCAGGCTTCAACTCAGGCCGGGGATGGATATCGTCACCGCCAAGCCCCGGGGATAAAGAATATGGCGCGGGCATCACACCCGCGCCTGATAAATGCCACAACGGCTCATGAATGGCCCGCTGACCGGGAAGTCCGCTGACAGCCTAAGCCACGGTGGCCTGATGAAAGTTACCACATCTTCGGATTTTTTCCATTCGCGACCAGAGCAAGGACGGCGGTTTTAATTCTGTGAGAAACCGCGAATTCCTTTAGAGCCGGTCTGAAAATTCCGGTGGCCAGAATTTGATTGAAGCTGCATCATGACCTGCATGAAAAAAATCTGCTGCCTGTTGCTGCTTTGCACCACCTGCGCCGGATATGCAGCGTCGGCTAACAATTATTCCGACCGCTGGGTCTGGATCTTCGGCTGGAATCTGAATGCCGATAATGACGTCGCCGAGATCACCAAGGTGCTGGAATCAGGCGCGGCGCATGGCATCAACGGCGCGGTCATCTCCTGCGGCATGGATTCGCTGTCGACCGCGACGGCGGCCTTTTCCCGGCGGCTCGACGAGGTGCAGCGCACCTGCGAACGCCTCAAGATCGAATTGATCCCCGCCGGCTTCGCCGTCGGCTATGGCAGCACGGTGCTGCGTCACAATAAAAATCTGGCCGAGGGCCTGCCGGTCACAGATGCGCCGTTTCTGGTGCAGGGCCGGTCGGCGCAACTGGTGCCGGATGCCTCAGCCCGCATCCTCAATGGCGGCTTTGAGGAATTTCAGGGGAATCGTTTCAATAAATTCAGTTTTCACGACCAGCCGGGGGTGGTCAGCTTTGTCGATACGGAGGTGAAACACGGCGGCAAGGCATCGCTGCGGATGGAGAACTTCACCGCCAAACCGCACGGCCACGGACGCGTCATGCAGGAAGTCCACGTCCAGCCGCACCGCTGCTACCGCGTCAGCGTATGGGTGAAGACTGAGAATCTGCAGCCCGCCGAAGCCTTCGCGATTTCCGTGCTCAACCAGGATCGCTCCATCGCCTCGCTAAAACCCTCGCTGCCGCCGACCAGTGACTGGAAAAAAATCCAGTTTCTTTTCAACAGCGCCACCTTTGACACGGTGCGCCTCTACGCCGGCGTTTGGGGCGGCAAATCCGGAAAGTTCTGGCTCGACGACTGGACACTGGAAGAAATGGGGCCGCTTAACGTCCTGCGCCGCCCCGGAACCCCGGTCACCGTCAAGAGCGCGGATGGGGCGACGACCTACGCGGAAGGCCGCGACTATGAGCCGCTCATTGATCCGGCCTACACGCCTTACAACATCGCCCGCACCGCGCCACCGCTGAAGCTGGCGCCGGGCAGTCGCATTCAAGATGGCGCGCGGCTGCAGGTGAGCTGGTATCATTCGCTGGCGATCAGCAAGGGGCAAGTCAGCGTCTGCATGGCCGAGCCGGAATTGTATGCGATCTTTGATGCCGAGGCCAAACTGCTGGCGGAGCGGCTGCACCCCAAACATGTGCTGCTGAACATGGACGAAATCCGCATGGGCGGCACCTGCGCGGCCTGCGGCAACCGCAACATGGGCGAGGTACTGGGAGAGTGCATCACCAAGCAAACACAAATTCTTCGCAAATATATGCCCGGCGTGGAAGTACTCATCTGGAGCGACATGCTCGACCCGAACCAAAATGCCCACGGCAACTACTACCTCGTCGAAGGCGACTTCACCGGTTCATGGAAACACATCCCGAAAGACCTGACCATCGCCGTCTGGGGCGGCGAGCCGAGGGCGGAGAGTTTGAAGTTTTTCGCCGACGCAGGGTTCGCCATGCTGGTCGCCTGCTATTACGACGCCGATGACCTCAAAAGTGTCAAAGGCTGGCTCAAACTAGCGGAGCAGACGCCCAAGGTACGCGGATTGATGTATACCCCTTGGCAGAAAAAATACGAACTTTTGCCCGCGTTCGGCGATTTGCTGAAATAACCGATCCAGTTTCCAGTCTACCAGCCTCAGAGAATCCCGGGCATCGCGGACGATCATTCCCACTTGCGGTTGATGACCTCGCCAGCATGGTTGACGAAATGTTTCTATCACCCGCCCCTCAGCCGCGCGGGCTGAGGGCGGCGCGAATTCACACCACGCCTTTGCCGTGGCCATGGTTAAGATTGATGAGCTGGTTGTTCTCGGAGATGAAGGCAACAATATTGAATTTGCCGATGGGAGCTTGTTTCGCCGCCTGCATGGCCAGGCTGGCTCCGGGGAAGCACTGGGCTTCGGATACTTTTTTGGCCCATAGTCCTTCGCCGGTGAAGTATTTTAGGGATTCCACGTCTTCGATGAGGATTTTCATAGTCCGCCAAGGTAACAGAGAATCCGGCATAACCAGCATGCCAAATCCAATTATCGTTCACCGCGAACCGGCGTGCGTTAGTCCCCACCACCACGGCAGAATGATGAGAACACCAAACATGACGACGGCGGCGAGATTCATCCGTGGCCGACGGGCTAGCCGGGGTGAGGTTGCCAGAAGCGAACCGAGGACCAGGCCCGCAATGAATCCGCCGAGGTGGGCAACCACGTCGGCCTCCGGACTTGTCCCCAGGAACACGAACAAGAGCACCCCGGCAAAAATGCCGCTGGCAAAATATTTGAAGGCATGGGTGCGCGGTCGTGGCAGCAGGGCCACGGACTGGATCGCCAGCAAACCCAGCGCCCCCATCACCACGCCCGACGCCCCAAGGCCCCGATGGTTTTCACCGTAAACCAAAGCGACGGCGAGGTTTCCGGCCACCCCCGCAAGATAGGCGGCGAGCAAACCCACCCCAGAGCCGTAGCGGCCCATGACCAGCCCGACCAGCAAAAATCCAAACACCATGTTCGTCGCCAGATGCGCAACGTCCGCATGCAGCCAGGTGGCGGTGAACAAACGCCACCATTCACCCTGCGCCAGCGCGACTCCGTCCATCCGGCCCGTCAACCGCAAATCAGCGCGAACTGCGCTCCAGCCATAAAAGGAAAAAATCAGCAATACCCAGCCGCAGCAACGCCAGTCGAAAATCAAACCGGGCTGGAAGACTGGCTGCTGCCAGCGCCAGTGGCGATTTTCCAAACGGTATTGGCAGATTTGTTTCATTGCCGGCTCAAAGTCGGTTTCCGTAACGGTCAACATCCAGCCGGTGGCGTCGTCCCGGTCAATCGTATGTTCGATGCCCTGACTGGCAAGGACGAGACTCCAGTCCATCGCCTGACGGCGGGTACGGACGGGAATCTGTCGGATGCCGGACGTTGCCGGGTGCGGCAGGGGTGGCGGTTGCACGCTGGAATATTGAACCGTGGATCAGCGCTGGGCAAGGGCGGTGGTGGTGACGCCCGTTTCAGTTCCTTAGCCGGCGGACATCATTGATGTCCAGGCACCCAAATGGCAGCTGCCGCCGGTGAAATTTCATCTCTGAGATATTCGCTTCAAAGCAACATTCCGCCGCGCTTTCCGGTAACATCAATTCCGAATTACACTGGACAAACCGAACGGCCGGCGACAAAGTCAAAATCACCAACCCAAAACTCACATCAAGACAAACGTAAAATTCCCGCTCCCGCCAGCCATGAAAACCTCACTCCTGTTCGCCGCCCTCGTCATCGCCTCGATGGCGATCGCCCGCGCCGCAGACAAGCCACTGCTCGCCGTTTCGGGCAAGGTCATCTATGAAAACAAGCTCGAAACCGCGCCAGCCGCCCCGTGGAAAACCGCCAAGGGAGATTGGGCGGCCGCCAACGGCGTCATGCGCGGTTCGGAAAAACCCGAGGACAAGCACGGCGCCGTGACACGCCTGCCCAACAAGCTCCCCGACTTCATCATCGAATATGAATTCAAGTTTGAAGGCGCCAAGTCCACCAGTCTTTCCATCAACGCCGTCAAGGACCACATGGCGCGCATCATGATCACACCGAAATTCGTGACGGTGCAGCGCGACGACAATGACCACGACGGTCCGGACAAAGCCATCGTGTTCGCGCGTCTCGCCGCCGACTTCGCGCCGGGCACCTGGCACAAAGTTCGCATGGAGATGGTGGGCGACACGATGCTCGGCCAGGTGGACGACCTTACCGCCTGGGGCAGCAGCGACCTGTTCAAACAAGACCGCATGGCCCCCGGCTTCACCGTCGGCGGCCAATCCGTGGACTTCCGCAATCTTAAGATCTGCGAGGCCACGCTTAACCCCGATTGGGAAGCCGTGAAAGCCACGCTGCCGAAGCCGGGCGAGAAAGTCGCCGCCCCCGCCGCCAAACCCGCTGGCAAAAAGAAAAATGCACAGTGATGCCGACCAGACGCCGCCGCCACAGTTCGGATCGGACGTAAAAGCCAGCCTGGGATTAAACTGAAAAACGACAGTGGTGAAGGCGAACTTTTGCTTTTGATTGAAGATTGGTAGCGCGCACGGGAATCGAACCCGTCTTCACGAATTGAGAATCCGTTGTCCTAGCCGATAGACGAGCACGCCAAGAGTTTTAAAATCCTAACCATGAAATTCGCGAAGTCAATGCGCGGCTACGGCGTGATGTCCTCGCCGAGTTCCACGTTCCAATAGGCAAGGTCCACGAAATGTTTCCAGCTGTCGTGCCGGTGCAGCGTGAAGTTGATCTGTACAAACGGCCGCCATTTCGGGCGCTTGGGTTTGCGAACGAGATTCATGCCTGCTTCGTTGGGCGTACGGTTGGACTTGCGGGTGTTGCACGCGATGCAGGAGCAGACGATATTCTCCCACGTCGTCGGACCGCCGCGGTCGCGCGGGGTGACGTGGTCAAGGTTCAATTCGCTCCGGTCAAAAACCTGGCCGCAATACTGGCAGGTGTTCTGGTCGCGCTCAAAAATGTTGTGCCGCGTGAACTTCACCTCTTTCTTCGGCATCCGGTCATACATGAAGAGCAGGATGATGCGGGGCACGCGGATGCGGAACGAAATCGCGTGGATGGAATCATCGTGCGGCGCGTCGGCCGAAACATCGCGCCACTCCTGAAAACTAAAGGTGCGAAACGAGCCGTCGGGATTGTTCATCACGACCTGAGCCTGACCTTGAAAGAGCAGCGTGAGGGCGCGGCGGGCAGTGCAGACGTTGACCGCCTGCCAGAGCCGGTTTAAAACCAAAACGTGCTGGTTCAACGCGGATTTCATGACGCAACTGGGCGGGACGATAACAAAACCGATGCCACCGGTCAACCGTCGGCCGGGGCACATTCCGGCGACATGGTTGCCAAAAAAATTCCCTCTGGCATCATGCACAACGCATGAAATTATTCCCGGCGACCCTGCTGCTGCTGCTGGCCCTGCTGGCGACCGCGCAAGCACAGCAACTGGCGGATGAAAAATATATCGGCATATACAACCTCATCCAAGAGGCTGACACCTTAGTCAGCGCCGGCCATCCGGGCGATGCGCTGGCGGTTTTTGAAACGGCACAAGAACAATTACAGCGGCTGCAGAAACAATTCCCCAACTGGAGCCCGAATGTGGTCAACTATCGGCTCACTGACCTGACGCAAAAAATCACTGCGATCAACAGGCAGATTCCCGCTCCCAAGGTCACGGCGACGGCAGCCGGCAAGCCCAGCGAAAATGCCACAACACCAGCCGCGCCGGCGGAAACCTTGCAGTCACAGTTGCAGGCGGCGCAAGAGGTCATTGCAAACTTGCAGGCCAGATTAAAAGAAGCGCTCACCGCGCAGCCCGCCATGGTGGACGCCACGGAACTTACCCGGGCACAGGAACAGATCCGCTGGCTGATGAAGGAAAACGAGCTGCTCAAAGTCACCCGCTTGCAGGCACAAAAGGCTGTCGTTGCCGACACCAATGCCCTGGCGAAAGTCCGGCAGGAACTGGCGGCTGCCACCATGAAATATTCCGCCGAACTGGCGCTCGCGGCCAAACTCGCGGCGGAAAACGAAAAACTCCAGGCCAGCCTTGCCGCCGCTACCGCCACCAACGCCGAAACGCTGGCGGGGCTGAATCGCGAGAACGCAAAGCTGAAAGATCGAATCACCGCCTTGCAGGTCGCGCCGAAAAACGCCCGCGCGCCATCTCCGTCGCCGGCGGAACTGGCGGATGCCCGCAGCCAGATAGCCACGTTGAAAGCCGCTACCGCCACCAGCGCGCAGGAAAAAGAATCTTTGGAAATAAAGCTGCGCAAACAGGCTGACGAGTTTGAATCGCAGCGCAAAGAGTTTCGCCAGCAACTCGCGGCGGCGAAAAAGCAAAAGCCCACTCCAAACACCTCAGCCACCACCGCACAACTGGCCGCCCTGGCCGAGGAGGCAAAAATCCTGCGCTCGCGGGTGAGCGTGGCGGAATCCAAACCGGTGCCTTACTCGGCGCAAGAGCTGGCGATGTTCAAGCAGGATGCGCCAGCAACCGCCAATCCCGAACCCCTCCAGCGCCCTATCCAGCAATTGCCGGCCGGCTCCGCCGAGCTGGTGGCCTCCGCGCAACGGCATTTTGCCAACCGTGAATTTGATCAGGCACAGGCGGACTATCTGAAAATCCTCAATCGCGACCAGAACAACGGACTCGTGCTAGCCAATCTGGCCACGATTGAATTGCAGCAAGGCAAACTCGCCGATGCAGAGAAACACATTCTAGCCGCCATCGCGCAAAACCCGGATGACCCCTATAATCTTTCCACACTCGGCTACTTGAAATTCCGGCAGGAAAAATATGACGACGCCTGCAACGTCTTGAGCCGCGCCGCCGAAATTGACGCGCATAATCCGGAAATCCAAAACTATCTTGGCGTGACCTTGAGCCACAAAGGCCTGCGACCGCAGGCGGAAGCGGCCTTGCGCCGGGCCATCCAGCTCGCGCCGAACTACGCGCCGGCGCACAACAATCTCGCCGTGATTTATTTGAGCCAGGAAAACCCGGTGCCGGCGCTGGCCCGCTGGCATTACCAAAAGGCGATCGACCTGGGCCAACCCCGCAATCCCGAACTGGAAAAAATGCTCGCCGATAAAGGCGCGCCGGTGGCCGCGCCTTGAATTATAAAGAATTACAAACAAGGAAACAGCCTGCAAAATCAGCCGGCGACCTCGCTGTTAAGAGGCGGATGAGTGATTTTATTAAAGATGGCATCCGAAACTTCCGATGATGTCCGCCGGTTTTGCGGATGCCTGGGGAGGCTTATTTTGCCATCCGCTGGGATTGCGATGACCAAAAAAACGTTGTTTTGCCATCCGCTGGGATTGCGGTGACCAAAAAAACGTTGTTTTGCCACCCGCTGGGATTGCGGAGGGCTTCCAAAGGATGTTTTGTCCATGATTTAGACGCGCAAGGCGTCGGGTTTATGGTTTTAGTGATACGCTATACGCCTCCTAAGGAGATAAGCTGCAAAGTTCCTCATTTTTTCTTGCACCCTTCGCGCGACTGAGGTCAAAAAACGGCGTTCACAAACCACCGCTACAACCAATAGGATAGATTGCACGGGCAATTGACGTTTGCCACTTTTAAGAATTTCCTGCGTTCTCGACAGTTTCCCCTTCAGTTGCTAGCGTTGACCCATGAATTTTCTCGTCACCGGCGGCGCGGGCTTCATCGGCTCGCACGTTTGCGAACGACTCCTCCGCGATGGCCACCGCGTCTGGGCCTTCGATGACCTCAACGATTTTTACGACCCGCAAATCAAGCGCCGCACGCTGGCGGACATCCAGTCGCTCGGCCGGCCGTTCACCTTCGTCCCCGGCGACCTCACGGAGACCAGCGCGGTGAACGCCCTGTTTGCCGCCACGAAATTTGACCAGGTCATCCACCTCGCCGCCCGCGCCGGCGTCCGGCCGAGCCTGGAGCAGCCCGCGCTTTACCAGCGTGTGAACGTGGAAGGCACGGTCAACATCCTTGAAGCCGCGCGCAAGACCGGCTGCAAAAAAATCACCATTGCGTCGTCCTCATCCGTCTATGGCGTGAACGCAAAGGTGCCGTTCAGCGAGAGCGACCCGATTTTTTCCGCCGTCTCGCCCTACGCCGCAAGCAAGCTGGCGTGCGAGGCGCTCGGCCACGTCTATCATCACATCTACGGCATGGACGTGGCGATGCTGCGGTTCTTCACCGTCTATGGCCCGCGCCAACGGCCCGACCTCGCCATCCATAAGTTCACGAAGCTGATTGATGCCGGCCAACCGATTCCCGTGTTCGGCGACGGCAGCACGGCGCGCGATCACACGTTCATCACGGATATTCTGGAAGGCATCCTCGCCTGCACACGCCAGGAATTCGGCTTTGAAGTCTTCAACCTCGGCGAATCGCAAACGGTGAAACTTTCCGAACTCATCGCGCTCATCGAATCGGCGCTCGGCAAGAAAGCGGTCATTGACCGCCAGCCGCTTCAGCCCGGCGATGTGCCCATCACCTACGCCGACATTTCCAAGGCGAAAAAGATGCTCGGCTACAATCCGCAGGTGAAGGCGGCCAAGGGAATTCCGCTCTTCGTGGAATGGTACCGGAACAGCCGGAAGACGGTTTAGTAAAAGCCGCCTTACTGCCCCGCCCCGCGCGGTGTCGTTAGTTTGGTCACCGGCGCAGTTGCCGCGGGCGCGTTGGTGGTCTTCGCCTTGAACGCCGAGCGCAGCAGCCAGTGGCGTTTCAATCCCTGCACCATGTCGTCGGCGTCGGCGATGGTCTTACCGAGAGTCCCAAGCAGGTTCGGGTTGGCCTGCACCTGGGCGTTCAGATTGCTGGTGATATTGGCGACGTTGAGCAGCGTCAGGGTGATGTCTTCAGTGAGTTGATTCAGGTTTGTATTCACGTTCACCAGCAGCGTGTTGGCATTAGTCAGCGCGGATTCCAATTGGAACGGCGCGTTCGTGCCCAGCGCCCAGACGCCGAGCGCGCCCGGCCCGCGCAACTCGCCGCTGATGACGGCAAAATTCGTGACCAGCGGCTGCGCGGCGACGATGGCGGTGTTCAAATTCGCCGTGGCATTCGCGGCGTTATCCAGCACGGCGGCGATTTTGTTGGTGAGGGAAAGAATTCCCGGCAGCGCGTTTTGCACCTGCCCGATAATCTGGTCCAGGCGCTCGGCAATCGGCACGGACTCCAACGCCGGCAATTCCACGGGCGGGTCTTTCAAGTGATCGTAGCTCTCGTAACGCCGGAACTCATTCCGCCACACGGCGACGACGTGTTTGCTGTTCTTCTGGTTATTGTAGGCATAGACCACGTTCGATTCGAGATTCAGCGCCGCCAGCAAATCCAGATTAGACAGCGTCAGTCCTGCGTAAGGTTGATACGGAATGAAAACCAGGTTCGAATGGGTGTCGTAAACATATTGCGAGAGCTGCCACTGGTTCGTTTCAACGGCGACGAGCGCGCGAAGTTCGTCAATGGTCTTGCGGAAGACCGGCTGAGTGACGGCGACCGCAAAGGTGCCAATCGTGCCACGCGTTACTTCCAACTGGCTTTGTCCGAGAAAACCCGCGTTGACTTTCACTTGCGAACCGCCCGAACGGATATAGCGAAAGTCAGGCGCCCGAATCTCGAAATCCACCTGGACATTTCTGCGATCATCCGGCGGCATCGGGAAAATTTTTGTGATTTGTCCAACCGGCGAACCCATCATCAAAACCTGATCGCCCACTTTAAGACCGGCCGAACTTTGCAGATAAGTGCGAAATTCGGCCTTTTCCACAAACCAACCCTTGCGCTCGGCCGTGTGGTAAATGTAATAGCCGAAACCGAACAGCAGCAACACGGCCGCGAAAAACACAAACCAGCCCACGGCGCGCTCCACCTGGTTGAGACGGGTGCGGAGTTGCGGGGTCAAATCTTGCAGTGGCATATAATGGTCTCGTCAGATTGTTGTCGCAACCGGCTCGGCCAGCAATTCTTTTACGGCGGGACTGCGGGCGGCCACTACTTCGCACCACGCGCCAAGAACGGAAAATTTCTTTTCCTCCAGCACGGCATATTTCCACTGCGGATGCTGCCACCTGCGCAAATCATCCGTCGTCACCACCAGCGTCATCGGGCGACCGCCAAAATACTCATGGCCGGCCCATAGCTGATCCAAAAATTTCAGCAGCCATTGACGGTGGCGCCCATCGAGACCGCCGAGCGGATTATCCAGCAGCAGCAATTCCGGCTGGAGCACCAGCGCCCGGGCCAGGGCCGCACGCTGCCGCCAGTTTGCGGTCAGGTTGGACGGCGTGTTGTCCGCAAACGGCGCGAGCTCCAGCAGCTCCAGCAATTCTTCCACCACCCGCGCCACTTCCGCCAAGGGGCAATTTTTTTGGTAGCGCAGCGGCAGCGCGACGTTCTCCGCGATGGTGAGCTGGTTGAACAGATTCCCGCCGGCGAAAACAAACCCGATGCGCAACCGCTCGGCGATCTGCGCCTCGCCAAAATTCTTCGTTTCGCAGCCGAATACGCGGCAGCTGCCACGGGACGGCGTTATCAAGCCGCCCGCATGCAGCAGCAGATCGCTTTTGCCGGAATGTTGCCGGCCGGCAACCACCCAGAATTCGCCCGGCGACACCGACCAATCCACGTCCGCAACCACGGTGAGCAGCGTATCGCGCAGCGCGCCGATGCGGGCGGCACTCATTTCGATGACCGCAGGATGAGAAATGTTTCCGCTCATGTGACGAGATAAAGCACGATGAACACCGCATCCACCAGTACACAGACGATGACGCCTTGCGTCACGGCGCGGACCGCCACGCGCGAAACGTCCTCCAGCCGCAGCGGCTGCGCGAGGCCGTGGTAACACGTCACGATGGCGATGAAAAATCCGAACGCCACCGTCTTCAACGCCAGCAGCGCAAAGTCCAGCCAGTTCAGCGCCTCGGCGATTTGTTTGAAATAATCGCCCGGTCCCAACGGCACATCCTGCAAGAAAGCGAACAGATAACCGCTGCCCAGCGCACCGATGATCAGATAGACCGTCAGCGCAAAAATGCCCAGCGCCATGCCGATGACCCGCGGCACGATAAGGTAATGCACCGGATCAATCCCCAGCGCCTCCAGCGCCTCGACTTCGCCGAGCGCGCGCGCCGTGCCGAGTTCGATCACGTTCGCCGTGCCGACGCGCGCCAGCACCAGCACCGCGGTCAGCAGCGGACCGAGTTCGCGCACGATGACAATCACCATGGTGGAGCCGAGATAATTGGTCGCGCCGACCTTCGCCAGCGCGGAAACCGTCTGCCCGACCACCAGAAATCCAAGGGCCAGCGCGATGAACAGGAACATCGGCAGCAAAGCGACTCCGGCCCGGGAAATTTCGTGACGCACGCGCGGCTGGACCACGCTGCGGGCCACGTTGAATTTATTGAGCATCACGCCGAGGGTAATAAGCGCAAACGCGCCGAGACCCTGGATGGTAAGGATGGCGAGGAATAACTTCCGCCCGAATAAATCGGTGCAGGATTTTGGCAGCGACGCGCGACGAAACACCTGGGTGTTCGCCAACTCAAAGGCCCTGGCCAAATCTCCGCGCATGACAGCAGCGTAGGACCCGGCGGACGCGGGTTCAAATATCTTTTTCCGTTATAATCGTGTCGGAGTGCTCGTAAGCGGGCGCGCAGCAGCAAAGCAGGCGCAGGACTTCGCCACCCGTGTTCCAAAGTTTGTGCTTCCGGCCGGGCGGAATGGCGATGGCGTCGCCAGCCTTCAGCTCGCGAATTTCGCCACCGATGCGGATTTTTCCGACGCCGTGAGTGATGTAATAAATCTCCTCGGCGCGCGGATGATAATGTTCCTGCGTTGCGCCGCCCACCGGCAACCGTGCCTCGGCGAGGCTTTGGTTGCGGATGGTGGAGTTGCGGTATGCGAGCAGTTCACGGATTTCCGAGCCATCCTTGGTGGTGAAGGGCGGCACTTCGTCCAGGTTTTTGAGGTCCATAAGCAGCGGGGGTTAAAAACTTTCCGGCAGTTTGAATATTTTCGACCAATCCATCTGGCCAAGCAAAACGCCGGCGACGATCAGGATCATCGCCGCGCAAAAAGTCGGCGTGATGGGTTCGCCGAGGCAGAAATGCGCCCAGAGGCCGGTCGAAAGCGGAATGAGATTATTGAACAGCATCACGCGGCTGGTCTGCCAGCGGCCCAGCGCGGAGTTCCACAACGCATAAGGAACCACGCTGCCCAAAACAATGTTCAGGCATTGCACACCGAGATGCGGCGCGTCGAGCGCGAGGCCGCGCGGGGCGATTTCGATGAGCGCCAGCGGCAGCAGGATGACGCCGGACATCCACATCGAATGGGCGGCGACCTCAAGGCCGCTGAGGGCGCGAGTGAGGAAGCGGCTTTGGTGATTATAATTCGCCCAGAGCAAGCTGGAGAGCAGCCCGCAAATTTCACCGGCGAGACTGAAGCCAGCGGTTTTCAATGCGGGCCAGAACAAGACCAGCACGCCGGACATCGCCAATAGCGCCGCACCGTAGCGGCGGATGCTCGGCCAGCTTTTTCGCGGACGATCCTCGATGAGCAACGCCCAGACCGGTGAGGCGCCGATGTAAAGCGCCACATGCGAGGCGGCAGTCAATTTGAGCGCCCAGCAAAAAGCGACGACGTAAGCCGCCAGGCTTAATCCGCCGCGCAACCAGAGCTGGTGATGCTGACGGGAATTGAGCGGTTGAAATTTGCCCAGCCAACGGGTCAGGCGCAGAATGGTGAGCAGAATAATTCCGGCGATGAGGAACCGCGTCGCCCCCGTCCAAATCGGCGACCAGGTGGTGACAAGCCACTTGGTGCCGACATTGTTGCCGCCCCACAAAAAGACAACGAGCAGCAGGCTGCCAGCAATGGTTGAATTGTTTTTCCGATCAGACACAAAATGGAGTTAATCGGCAGGCAGGGAAGTTGCCAATAAAAAATTATACGAATGGTGCCGACCCGGGGCTAAAGCAGTTTAAGTAAACCTATGGCCGCAACTTCTGAGGAGCGGGGCATCCCCCTCATCCTGACCTTCTCCCGCCGGGAGAAGAAACAGCCGCTGGATGCGTTCGGAAAACGCGCTTGATTGGCGAGTAAAATCCCGTCGCCGTTCCGGACAAGGCGGGAAACCTTTCCCCCTCTCCCAGCAGGAGAGGACCGGGGTGAAGGGAAAACGTCACCGGCTGATTCTACGGCTACAGAATTCAATTCGCGGCGGGAGTTTCCGATGGGGCGGTGGCGGCGGGCGGTTCCGCTTCGTTGGCCTGAGGCGCTTCATCCAGACGCAATTGTTCCGGCGGCACCGTCGCGAGGCCGGCATCCGCAGTGACGGGCGCAACCGGCTTTTCAATCGGAATGCGGCGTAGTTCATCCGCTGCGGGCAAATCTTCCAGGCCACGCAGGCCAAAGTATTCCAAAAACAACGGCGTGGTGCTGTAAAGCGCCGGACGGCCGACAACTTCCGCGCGGCCGCTCTGCTCCACGAGGCCGCGTTCCAGAATCGTCTGCATCGTGCCGTCCACGTTCACGCCGCGCACCTGCTCCACTTCGGCGCGCGTGACCGGCTGGCGATACGCGATGATGGCGAGGGTCTCCAGCGCCGCCTGCGAAAGCCGCGACGGGCGATTTTTCACGCCGACCAGCGCCCGAAGCCACGGCGAAAATTCCGGCTGGGTGACGAACTGCCACGCGCCCGCGACGCACGCGAGGCGGTAGCTGCGCGCGGCGGTTTCGTGTTCGGCGGCGAGCTGTTCGAGCGCGGCGACCAGATCGTCTTCTTTGACTTTTTTAAACGCCTTGGCCTCGTCCGCAGCGTTTTCCTCGCTGGCGGCATTGGCAAAAACGTCGCGAAGCTCCTTCACGCTCATCGGTTTTTGGGCGGAGAACAGCAGCGATTCCAGAATGTATTTCAGTTCCATCGTAAAAGTTATTTCGGTTTTTGCTCTTCGTTTTCAGTTTCGCCTTCGCCTTCCTCCTCATCCTCCTCATCCTCTTCATCCTCATCGTCGTCGTCGTCGTATTCATCTTCATCTTCGACTTCGACTTCCTCCTCGGTCTCGGCGGCGGTCGTTTCAGGTGCCGAAGCGACAGACCGGTCTTCAGTTTGAGCTTCAACTTCAGGCACAGGGGCGACCACTTCCATCGGCTCAACGGGAGCGACCGCCTTGCTCACTTCGATTTCCGCAAACGGCTCCGGCTGGACGCAGGCGAGCTGCCGGAGCCGGATCAATTCCAGGATGGCGAGAAAGGTGCAGACGACTTCGGCGCGATTGGCGGCCTGTTCGAACAGCTCGGAAAATTTCACCGTCGCACGTTCGGTGATGGTTTTGAGGACGAACTCCATCTTTTCACTGACCGTCCACTTATCTTCGTAAATTTCCCGCTGGCCGGAGGTCTTTTCCTGAAAGCGGCGAAGCACGGAATTGACGGCGTTCAGCAGGTCGAAGATGCCCACTTCCGGCTTCGCCGGTTCGGCTTCGGATGGAAATTCAATTTTCCCCGGCAGGCGCGGGAAGACATTTTCCTGGCGCTCCTCCAGTGTTTGCAAGGTTGCGGCGGCATCCTTGAATTTTTTGTATTCGACGAGCTGGCGGATGAGTTCCCAGCGCGGATCCTCGCCTTCATCCTCGGCCTCGACCTGCACCTGCTGGTCCACGGGCAGCAGCTCGCGGCTCTTGATATACATGAGCGTGGAGGCCATCACGAGGAATTCGCCGGCGACTTCGAGGTCGAACTGCCGCATCAAGTCCACATATTCGATGAATTGCGTGGCGAGCTTGGTGAGATTGACTTCGTAAATGTCCACCTCCTCCTTCTTGATGAGGTAAAGAAGGAGGTCGAGCGGGCCTTCGAAGACCTCAAACTGGACTTTATATTCGGACATGAACGGCTGAGAATCGTAAATTGAAGCGAGGGGGTTGGCAATGGCGGAACAACGCCGGTTTAGCTAATTGCTCGACGCGGGTGGCATTTTTTTGCAGACTTACGGCATGGATGCGGACGAGCGAGAAATTTTTAATTACCTCAAAACCTGGGGCAAGGAATATGTCGGCACGACGGAAATCTGCCGGCGCGCGGGCAATAAAAAACGTTTTCACGAAGATCCCGAGTGGGCCATCCCCATCCTGATTTCCATGAAGGAACGCAGTATTTTGGAAAGCGACGCGATGGGCCGCTACCGCGTCAAGCCCGCACACAAGAAGAAGGGTGGCGGCCGCTGGATTGCGCCCGACATTGAAAAAATCCTCACCGAAAGCGGGCTGAAGGTGGAGAGCAATAATTCTTCCGACATCGGTCCCGACGAATATTACGAGCAACTCTGATGCTCGCCGCGTTTCTCACCACGCTACTATTCGCCACCTCCGCCATCTGCGGCTATCGCACCGCGAAACAAGTAGGCGGGGTGGAGGCAAATTTCTGGCGCATCACGCTGGCGACAATTTTCCTGACCGGGTGGGCGTTCACCTTCGGCCACGGTTTCATGGGCGCGCCGGAATGGTTCATGTTAAGCGGACTTTTTGGCATCGGCCTGGGCGATTCCGCATATTTTCAGGCCCTGCCCCGGCTCGGCAGCCGCCGCACCATTTTGCTGGTGCAATGTCTCACTGCGCCGTTCGCCGCATTGATTGAATGGCTCTGGCTCGGGACCCGGTTGAACCTGCCGGAAATCCTGTGCGTGGGCGTGATTCTGGCCGGGGTCGCCATCGCGCTCGCACCCGGTGACCATATAAAGATTTCCCAGCGCGACTGGGAAATCGGCCTCACCGCCAGCGTCTTTGCCGCGCTGGGGGCCGCGTTGGGTGCCGTCGTCATCCGCAAAGGCTACGCCGCCATCGCGGCGGCCGGGATGCAGGTGGACGCCGGCACCACCGGTTACCAACGGGTGCTCGGCGGCATTTTGATTCCCACGATGGCCCTGCTCATTTTCAAATCCCGTTCCGCCCACGCGCACGGTCCGGCATTTTCCGGCGACACCTTGCAAATCTCCCGGGACAAATGGGTGCGCATCTGGCCCTGGGTGCTGATCAACGCCCTTTCCGGCCAGACCCTCGGCGTGACCTGCATGCAATGGGCCCTCCAGACCACGCAAGCCGGCATCGTCACCGCCATCATCGCCACCACGCCCATCGTGCTGCTGCCGATGACGCGAATAATCGAAGGTGAAAGAATCGGCTGGCGCTCACTGACCGGCGCACTCGTGGCGGTGGGCGGCGTGATTGCGCTGACGTATTCCCGATAACTTCCGCCATCGAGTCACAAAATCCAAAGGAAGCCAATCGGGCCTGATTTTTCTCCTGCGTTAATTGCGTCGCTGTGGCAGATTCTTGAAAATGAAAGATGAACTCAAAGCCGCCGTTGAATCGCTCGGCCTCGAAAAATATCGCCGCCACATTTTTCTCTGCACCGACGCCGATGAACCCAAATGCTGTCCGCGCGAGCAAACCCTCGCCGCATGGGATTATCTAAAAACCCGGCTGAAGGAACTAAACCTCGTCGGCCCAAACCCGCTCGTCTTTCGCACCCGGGCCAACTGCCTGCGCGTCTGCACGCGCGGGCCGATTGCCGTGGTTTATCCCGAAGGCACGTGGTATCACAGCTGCAGCCCGACGGTACTGGAACGTATCATTCAGGAACATCTTATTGGCGGTAAAATCGTAGCCGACTTCGCCTTTGTTCAACACCCTCCGGCTTGATTTTTACCTCGCCTTTGGCACACGTTCCATGGCAACTTTTTCTCTGGAAGTTTATGGCGCGACTCGCAATCAAGTCGGAAGGCTTTGGGAACCGGGTGATTTCATTATCCTTGGGCGTCAACCGCGTCGGACGCGACGAGGAATATGAAATCTGCATAGACCACGAAACCGTTTCCACGCTGCACTGTGAATTAACGCTGTCGGACGACGGCGTATATGTCCATGATTGCAACTCCACCAACGGAACATTCATCAACGGCGAACCCGTCATGGAAGCGTGGCTGGATCCCGGCCAGATCTTAAGCCTGGGTGAGGTGGAGCTGCTCGTTGAATCCACCGAGGTCAATATATCCATCCCAAAAATTGAACGCGAGACGCCAAAACCACCGGTGGTTCTTCCTGATGGCGGGATAGTCTGTCCACGACACCCGGAACAACGCGCCACTTATCAATGCACCGTCTGCCACGAAGCCATGTGCAGCGGCTGTGTGCGGATGCTGCGCATCAAGGGCGGCAAAACACTGATCCTCTGCTGCATCTGCCATCAGAAATGTGAGCGCATCGTCAGTAAAAAAGCCGAGGCGAAGAAAACCTTTCTCGGCCGTTTGCAGGAAACCGTCCGGCTTAAATTCGGCCACAGCAATCCGAAGAAGTAAATCCGCCGCTCACGCCGCCAGGAATTTCCCGGCCATTTTCTCCAGTGCGGCAATCCACGCCGGATGTTCGTTCATACACGGTATGCGCGTAAATTCCTTGCCGTTGCCCGCCATGAATTGCTCGCAGCCGCGCATGCCGATTTCCTCAATGGTCTCCAGACAGTCGGAGACAAACGCGGGACAAATGACGCGAATGCGTTTTTTCCCTTCGTTGGGCAGACGCGCGAGCTCGTAATCCGTGTAAGGCTTGAGCCACGGGTCTTTGCCGAGACGCGATTGAAACGAAATAGAATATTTGCCTTCGGGAACGCCGGCCAGCTTCACAAAGTCACGCGTCGTAGCGAAACATTGCGCGCGATAACAAGTCTTGTGTGAGGGACTGGCGACCTCGCAGCAATTCTCCACCTTCAAGCAATGGCAACCGGTCGGGTCGGACTTGAGCAGATGGCGCTCGGGAATTCCGTGATAGCTGAAGAGCAAATGATCGTAATCTTTGAGATAATCCTGCGCACTGGCGACGAGCGCCGCGATGTAATCGGGGTGATTGTAATACGGCGGCTGGACGGTAAGCTTCATCTGCGGCGCGAGTTTTTTGACTACTTCTTCCACGCGCACCACGGCCGTTTCGTAACTGGACATCGCGTAATGCGGAAACAGCGGGATAAGCAGGGTTTCGGTCACGCCTTTGGCCGCCAGTTTTTTCACGGCGGATTCAATGGACGGATTCTGATAACGCATTGCCAGTTCCACCGGCACGGACAGGCGCGCCTGTAAAAGTTTTTGCACATTGCGGCTGCTGACAACAAGCGGCGAACCGTCCTTCGTCCAGATCTTTTCATATGCCTCGCCGGATTCATGCGGGCGCTTGATGAGAATCATGCCCACGACAAACCGGCGGATCGGCCAAGCAACGTCGATCACGCGTCCATCCATCAGAAATTCATTGAGATAACGGCGCACATCGGGGACGGACGGTGAGTCCGGGGAACCGAGATTGACCAAAAGAATGGCTTTGCTCATAAAAAATTCAGCCACAGATAAACACAGATGGTCACAGATTCAAAAACTCTTTTCCGAAAATCTATGTTTCATCTGTGCAAATCTGTGGCTAAAGAAGTTTTCCCACGCGCTCCGCAATGTTCACGCCGGAAACAATCGAATCCCCTAGCGAGACGCCATCACGATAATGCCCGGCGAAAAACAGGTTTGGATTCTTCGCCTCAAGTTCATTCAGAAGGTCGCGGTATTTGCCGTAGCCGACGTTGTATTGTGGAATGGCCTGCGGCCAAGTCTTCGTATGGGCAAACACCGGCTGGCCTTTCACGCCCAGCAATACGCACAAATCAGCCATCGTGACCTCGATGAGTTTTTCCGGCGGGAGTAATCCGAGCTCGGAATAACGCGCGCCACCGATGTAGCTGGTCAAGGTGACGTGGCCCGCTGGCGCGCGATCCGGGAACAACGCCGAAGAGAAAATTGTGCCGAGAATTTTGAAACCTTCGATCTTTGGAATCAGCATCCCGAAACCGCACGCAGGATGCGCCACGTCTTCGCGCCGGAAACCCAATACGACCGCCCCGACCGGCGGATAGCTGATTTCGGAGAACGCCGAAAGATCAACCGGCGAATTGGTTTCCAGATTAAGCTGCGCCAGCTTGTAGGCCGTGCCGCAATAAATCACGACGCTAAATTCTGCTTCCCCTTGTGCCGTCGTCACCCGCCAACCGTTGGCGATTTGCGTAAGTTTCACCACCTGAGCATTCAGTTTGAGTGAATCGCCGAGCAGCGCCGCCAGCGTGTCCGGTAGCACCTGCAAGCCTTCATCGAAGGAAAATTTAGCGGCGCGGTCCTTGGCGACTTCGCCGGATTTCTTGCGGTCGCGCGCGCCGAAAATCTGGCCCTTGATCATCGAACCGTAGTTATCTTCCAGCGCCTTGAGCTTGGGGAACGCATGCGGCAGCGAGAGCTTGTGCGGGTCGCCGGCGTATATGCCGGCCACCAGCGCGTCAATCGCGTGGTCGAGAAATTCCTGGTTGAACCGGCGCACGACGAATTGACCGATGCTCTCTTCCACGCCATCGCGACGCGGCTTGATGAACGGCTCGCGCAGGACGGCGAGCTTGGCCTTGGCGGTGAACAGCGGCGTGGTGATAAATCCCAGCGGCTTGCCGGGCATCTCAATCGGACGACCATAGCGCACGACGAAGCGCGCCTCGGCTTTCGGGTCAGTGGCGAGCTTGCGCGCTGCAAGGCCGGCATCGCGGACGAGCTGCGCGATTTTGGGCGATGTTTCGAGAATCGTGTTCGGCCCGAACTCGGCGAGAAAACCGTCCTTGCGGATGGACTGGATAACACCGCCGACGCGCCCGCCCGCTTCATAGATCGTGACCGGCACGCCCTGACGTTTTAAATAGAACGCAGCGGTCAACCCCGTGATGCCAGCGCCGATGATTGCGACGGATTTCATCCAAATCAAATCGTCTTGGAATGTCTGCGCTCATTCACCGCGCCGAGCGTATTGTCGAAACACATCGCGATGTTGCGGATAAAGAGGCGGCCAGCGTCGGTTACTTCGAGGCCGCCGGACTTGAGCTTCACGAGGCCGTCGGCGGCAAAGGGCGCGAGCAAGACGAGTTCCTTCTCGAAATGCTGCTCGAAGTTGATGCCGAGCTTCGCGCTCATCGCGGCGAAGTCCAGCGAGAGGTCGCACATTGTCCGCATGATGGTTTCGCGGCGGATCTTGTCCTCGTCACTCACGATATAAGCCTTGTGCAGCGGCACTTTGCCGGCGTCCACGGCGGCCTGCCACTTCGGCAGCTCCTTTTCGTTTTGCCAATAGACATCAGGCGTTTGCGACACGGCGCTCATGCCGAAGGCGTAGATGTCCGAACCGGCACGCGTGCTGTAGCCTTGGAAATTCCGCTGCAATTTTTTCTCGCGCTGCGAAATCGTCAGCTCGTCGTTCGGCTTGGCGAAATGGTCCATGCCGATATAGACGTATTGGTCGTTGGCGGTGAGCCGTTCGATGACGAGCTTGAGCACTTCCAATTTCGATTCGGGCGTGGGCAATATTTTCTCTTCGAGAATTTTCTGCGCCGGTTTGATCCACGGAACATGCGCGTAGCTGAAGACCGCGAGGCGGTCGGGCTTCATTTCCAAAACGGCGTCGAGCGTCTCGTTGAACGTCGCCGGCGTCTGATGCGGCAGGCCGTAGATGAGATCAAGGTTGATCGAGTTGTAACCTAGTTCGCGCATCCAATCCATTGCCTGCTGCGTCATTTCGCGCGGCTGGATACGATGGATCGCCTGCTGCACGGTCGGATTAAAATCCTGCACGCCCATCGAGGCGCGATTGAAGCCGATTTCTTTTAAGGCCACCATGTGCTCGCGCGTGAGCCGACGCGGATCTACCTCCACGCTCGCCTCGATGTCCGGCGCGAATGTGAAATGCTTGTGTATGATTTCGCCGAGCCGGCGAATTTCGTCCGGGCGCAAAAACGTCGGCGAACCGCCACCGAAGTGGAGTTGAACGGCCTTGCGCTCCTTGTTGAGCATCGGCGCCATTTTTGCGACTTCGCGGCCGAGGGCCTCGATGTAGGCCATGCCCTTGTCGTGGTTGAGCGTGATGACCGTGGTGCAGCCGCAGAACCAGCAGAGCGTTTCACAGAACGGGATATGGAAATAGACCGAGAGATCGCGCGCGGTGCGATTGTTGTCCTCGATCTTCGCGGAAAGCTGCTCCCATGTCACGGCATCGGTGAACTTGGTCGCCGGCGGATAGCTGGTGTAACGCGGCCCGGCCACGTTGTATTTGCGCACCAGATCAAGATCTACATTGAGCGTTTTCATTTCGTAAATTGTAGCAACCGACGTGAGCCGGTTCTAATTTCATTTCAATGGAGCGGACTCACGTCCGCTGCTACCAAGATTATTTGAAACCTTTCACAGTTTCCACCAAGGCGGCGATATTTTCCAGTTTTGCCCCAGGCGTCAGGCCGTGGCCGAGGTTAAAAATGTGCCCGGGCCGCCCGCGCATGGTTTCAAGAACCTTCTTCGTCTCCGCCGCGACCACGTCCGGCGTGGACTCGGCGATATGTGCCGGTGAAAGGTTGCCCTGCATGGCGATGTGGGATGGAATGATTTTCCGCGCTTCGGCAATTGAAGTCTGCCAGTCAATGCCGAGAATGCTCGCGCCGCTGGCAATGAGGTCGGGCCAGTTGCCGTGCGTGCCGAGGGAAAAATTGATGACGGGCACCTGGCCGCCAAGGTTGGCTATGATTTCATCTGTCCAACGACCGCTGGCTTCCTGAAATTCCGTCGGCGCAAGGTGTCCGCCGTGGCTGTCGAAAATTTGCAGTGCGTCAATTCCCGTGGCGATCTGCATTTTCAGATACGCGGTGACGGCGGCGGTGAGTTTTTCGAGCAGGCCGAAAAACGTCTTTTTGTCCTCGCGGAAGAGTTGCAGCGCGCGGCTGTATTTCGGCACGCTTGCGCCTTCCATCATGAACGTCGCCAGTGTCCACGGCGAACCGGTGAAGCCGAGTAACGCCGTCTGGTCGCCGAGTTCCTTTCGGAGAATTTTCAGCGCTTGCTCGACGTAGTTCAGCCGTTCACAGACGTGTTCGACGGAAAGTTTTTCAATGTCCGCCTTGCTGGTGACGGCGAAGTCCATCTGCACGCCGCCGGTTTCCTTGAAATGATATGTCTGGCCCATCGCTTCGGGAATCACAAGGATGTCGCTAAACAAAATCGCGGCATCGAAACCAAACCGACGCACCGGCTGGAGCGTGACCTCGACGGCCAAATCGGGATTCTGGCAAAGCTGGACGAAGGTGTAGGTCTCCTTGAGCTTGCGGTATTCCGGCAACGCGCGTCCGGCCTGGCGCATGAGCCACATCGGCGGACGATCCACCGGCAGGCAGCGGGCGGCGCGGTTGAATCGTTCGCGGGAATTGGCGGGTTTTTCAGCGTTCAAGTTCATCAAATTGGCCGTTATAGATAGCATAAGCTGCTGCTGATGGACAGCAGCTTTTCAGAATTTGGCGCTACCGACGCAGCTATTAGTTGGTCGCACCGGTGAAGCAGCAAAAATCGGCAAAAATATTTGCAACTTTGCCCGAACACCGGTTTTCAACCTGAAGCGATGAATAACAATTCTTCAGACCCGCGCGAAGCCCTCTGGCGCAAGAGCCTTTCGCCCGCCGAACTCGGCACGCTGAAAGGCAGCCCGGAGCTGGAGGTGGAAGCCCGCCTCACCGCTTCGCTGTTAAAAATTCCTGACGCCCATGTGCCTTCCAATTTCACCGCCCGCGTTCTGGCAGCGGTTGACTTGGAGGAAAACCAAACAAGCCGTTCCCGCGATTGGACTTTGAACTGGCGTCAATTGTGGCCGCGCTTCGCCGTGGCTACCGCCGTTTTGATTTTTGCCGGGGTCAGCATCCAGCGTTATGAAAGCCATGCGCATCAGATCACGCTGGCAAAAACCGTGGTCCGGCTCGCCAGTTCACAGCCATTGCCCAGCATCGAGGTGCTGGAAAACCTCGACGCCATCCAGCGCATGAACCTGCCAGCCCGCGCGGACGGCGAACTGCTCGCGGCGTTGCAATGAGCCGGCTGCTTCAGTCTGTTTTTTTTCTGGCGATCGCCGCATTCTCTACTGCACAGGCGCAAAACGCGCCGTCCCCCGACCTTGTTAAAAAAATCCCCGCGATCACCAACCTGATGCCGCCGCTGCCGCAGGCGCAGTCCCCGGTGAGTTTTTTCCGGCAATTACTGGCCATGCCGCTGAAGGAGCGCGCCGATTCGTTGACCAATCGCACACCGGAAAGCCGCGCCCGCATTCTCGCCAAAGTTCGCGAATATCAGGCGCTTGGTCCGGATGAACGCGAACTGCGACTGCGCGCGACGGAATTGCGCTGGTATCTGACCCCGCTATTGCGCGCACCCCACACCGACCGCGAGGTGCGGCTGGCATTGGTGCCGGAAGATCTGCGCAACCTGGTCAAAAAACGGCTCGAGCAATGGGATATATTGCCGCCGCCCGTGCAACAAGAATTTCTGGCGAACGACAAGACGCTGCATTATTTCGCCAGCGTGGAAACCACGAACCATCCCGCCACCGACGCGGCGCATCAGAAAATTGCGGAGCAATTCAACAGTTTTTTTGAACTCTCGGACGCAGAAAAGCAGCAAACTCTCAACTCGCTGTCAGAGGCGGAACGCGCTCAGATGGAGAAAACCTTGAAAGCATTCGAGCAACTGCCGCCGCAGCAACGGTTTCAATGCCTCCGCAATTACGCCAAGTTTTCCGGCATGAGCACCGCCGAACGCGCGGAGTTCTTGAAGAGCGCCGAACGCTGGTCCCAATTGCCACCGAAGGAACGTCAGGCCTGGCGTGATTTGGTGGCCCGCGTCCCGCCATGGTCGCCAATGCCGCCCGCCATGGTGCCACCCAGTATCATCCCGCACGCTGCACCAGTTTCCCCGAAGATTCCCCGGCCAACCGTCGCGACGAACAAAAACTGAACCGCAGTTTCAAATTCCATTTTTCGCCGCGCCGTTCTAACTTTTCACCGTGCATCCGATTGCTTTTCATCTAGGTTCGTTGCCCATCCGCTGGTATGGCGTAATGATGGCGCTGGCCTTCCTCGCCGGGCTGTGGACCGCAACGCGGCGCGCCCGCATCGCGAACGTCTCCGGAGAAACCATCGCCGATGTGACGCTGTGGCTGCTGGTTGGCAGCATTGTCGGCGCGCGCTTTGTCTATGTGACGACTTACTGGCAACAAGAATTCGCCAGCCAGCCGTTCTCGGAAATCTTCATGCTCCAGCACGGCGGCCTCGTCTATTACGGCGGGCTCATCGGCGCCACCGTGGCGGGATTTGTTTATCTGATGTGGAAAAAACTGCCGGTCTGGAAAATCGCCGACATCCTCGCGCCGAGCATTGCGCTGGGCAGCGTATTCGGACGCATCGGCTGCCTGCTCAACGGCTGCTGCTACGGGCGCGCCTGCGATCTGCCTTGGGCCATCCACTTCCCCATCAGCCACGAAACCCACGGCGCGGCGCTGCATCCGACGGAGGTTTACGATGCGCTGCTGAATCTGATTTTGTATCTCGCGCTGGCTTGGCTGTTCCGCCGCCGCTGGAAAACGAGGATTGAAGTTGGAGGATTGAAGATGGAAAAAGGCAGCAGTGCCAGCCTTCCATCCTCCAAGTCTCGCGACGGTCAAATTCTGGCGCTGTATTTCATCGGTTACGCCATCTGCCGCTCCACGGCGGAATTGTTTCGGGGCGATTATCCAGCCGACCACATCCATGCCGGACTGACCTCGGCGCAAGTCGTAAGCATCGGGATTTTTACGGCGGGCGTCATCCTGTGGATTTGGCGTTCACGTCAGGTTGGAGCCAAGCGAGGATAGAAGATGGCCGACACCTCTCCCCATGGCTCGCCGACTCGCAACGCGGAGAGGGATCCGCTCCATCCTCCTCCCTCCATCCTCCATCTTCGTCCGGTCTTTCTGGCCGGCCCGACTGCTGTTGGGAAATCCGCCGTGGCGCTGGCGCTGGCGGAAAAAATCGGAGGTGAAATCATCTCCGTGGACTCGATGCAGGTCTATCGCGGCCTCGACCTCGGCACCGCCAAGCCGACGGCAGCGGAACGCGCCCGCGTGCCGCATCACCTGCTCGACCTCTGCGATTTGAGCGAAGCGTTCGACGCCGCGCAGTTTGTCCACCATGCGGAAAAAGCGGTGGCGGAAATCCAGTCGCGCGGGCGGACGCCGATTTTCTGTGGCGGCACCGGGCTTTATTTCAAGGCCTTCCTCGAAGGCCTGGGCGAAGCGCCGCCGGCGGATGAAAAGCTCCGCGCGGAACTGAGAGCCGCGCCCTTCGCCGCCTTGCTGGACGAACTGCGCGAACGCGATCCGGCAGCTTACGAGAAAATCGACAAACAGAATCCGCGCCGCGTCATCCGCGCCATCGAAGTCATCCGGCTCACTGGGAAAAAGTATTCCGAACAACGCTCCGAATGGACGACGCTGCGCGTCGAGACCGCGGAAAGAAAGCTCATCTGTTTCCAACGGACGCCAGAAGATTTGCACCGGCGCATCAATGTCCGCGTGGATGAGATGTTCCAGCGCGGACTCGTCGCGGAGACGCGCGAATTGTTCCAGCGCGGGCTGGCGGAAAACATGTTTGCGATGCAAGCCATCGGCTACCGGCAGGTGGTGGAGCATCTGCGCGGCGAACATGATTTGGCCAAGACCATCGAACTGGTGAAAGCCCGCACGCGCAATTTTGCCAAACGGCAACTGACATGGTTCCGGCGCCACGGCAATTGCGTGTGGCTGGAACTAAAACCCGGCGAAACAGCGGACGAAACGCTGGCGCGCTGGCCGCATTAGGCAAATCAGGTACGACGCATGGGTTGTTCCCCCTCGTTTCCATTTCGCTTTTCCGCCGCCGCCGTTTCGCCTAGCCTGCCCGCATGAACTTCACCGTCGCTGAACTTTTTGACCTCGATCAAACCCAGCACGCCACCCTCTTCGACGGCTGCCATTACGCCTGGGAAGCGCTCAAGAAGATTGAAGCCTACCTCGCCAACATCCCGCCGCAAAACGCGGCCCTGCGTTTTCCCGGTGCCACCATCGGCAATCGCGTCATCATTGGTGCGGACACGGTGGTGGAACCCGGCGCGATGATCAAAGGCCCGGCCATCATCGGGAAGAACTGCCAAATCCGGCACAACGCCTACATCCGCGAGAACGTCATCATCGGCGACGACTGCGTGGTGGGTAATTCCTCCGAGCTGAAGAACTCCCTGCTCTTCAACGGTGTGCAAGTGCCGCATTACAATTACATCGGCGATTCTATTCTTGGCCACAAGGCGCATCTCGGCGCGGGGGCGAAGATTTCCAACGTGAAATTATTTCCCGGCAACATCGAGGTGGAGGTGGACGGCGTGCCGCGCGACACCGGCTTGCGCAAGTTTGGCGCGCTCATGGGCGACCGCGCGGAAGCCGGCTGCAACGCCGTGCTGAACCCCGGCAGCATTCTTGGGCGCAACGCGGTGGTTTACCCGAACGTCTTCTGGCGCGGCATTCTCCCGGCCAACACGATTGCGAAGAACAAGGCGGAGATTGAAGTCGTCGTCAAGAGGCCGAGGGAAGCAAATTAACCACAAGAGCAAAGAGAAAGAAATCAATGAACACCGTCTTCAGTCATATCATTCAAAAGAGCTTCTCCAACCAATATGAGAACATCGCTACTGATGCGCTTGCGTTTATTCTTAATTCCAGCGAGTCGGCCAAACACGGGCTAATGAAACTGCTTCGAGGTATAAATTCCGACTTGCCAGGTAACCTCCAATTCTGCACCCAACAAACGGAAGGTGAAGCACGTCCCGATATGCGAGGAGACGATGGCATGGTTACGCGTGTTTTTATCGAAAACAAGTTTTGGGCTGGGTTGACCGAGAACCAGCCTGTCACTTACCTCAAACGCCTTGCAGAGCATCCCCAATCGTCAGTTTTACTCATGGTAGTTCCCGCAGCCCGTGAATCAACGGTGTGGCGTGAACTTATGCGCAGTCTTGCGGAGTCCAATATTTCAATCTCAAACCGAGAAAACTCTGTCGGCGTTTTTCGTTCATTGGGAACCAATCTTGGCCCTGCGCTTGCCCTTACTTCGTGGGCAAGGTTGCTCAGTGCGATAGAAGCGGAGCTAGAAGAAGAGCCCGATACCAAAAACGACCTCAAGCAACTACGCTCTCTCTGCGACTCGGCTGATAGCCATGCTTTTCAGCCCATGTCGCGCATAGAAGTAACGGATCAAAGAACGCCTGCATTATTGCTCCAATTAAGCGAGATAGTGCAAGAAGCTGTGGATTTGGCTGTTTCGGACACCTCAAATAAGAAAGGTTTTCTTAGCACAAACACCTCGAAGGAAGAAAACTCAAAAAAAGGCCGGCTCACTCAAACGCATACATGGAGCAGCATTGGAAGATACGTTTGCTTTCCAGAAGCTCAATCTGTAGGAGCGTGGATTGGAACAGATTTTCAACTTTGGAAAGAGCATGGCCTGACTCCACTTTGGCTCATCTTCAATGAATGGGAATTTGGGCGCGCACCAGAAGTGCGTAGCCTTTTGGACCCGTGGGCGACTCGCAATAACGTCTTTGCCATTAATCATTATTTGGGCTCCAAGGATGGCAATGTGTATGCCGTCGCAATTGAATTGCCAACTGGCGAAGAAAAAGATCAGGTTGTCAGGTCAGTTGTAAACCAGTTGAGAAACATAGCTGAACCGCTTGCCAAATTGCCACCAATCCAAAAAACGAAATGAGTGCCACTCGAGCTTCACTGCCCGAAAACCTGCAAAAGTTCATCGACACCGAAAAGTGGACTTTTGCAAAGACCATGCCCGAGTGGCCGCATGAATACATTGTCCGTGAGCGAGTTAATAAAAACCTATTTGAACAGCTTGTTTGCCACATCCGCGCCAACGGTTCCGAAGGCGATTTTTATGATGTGACTTACATCTATTTTGAAAATGGTGGTTTGCTTTACTGGACAATGGGAGCGGCAGTTGAGGAAACAACCATCATCAATCGGTGCAGAAAAGAACATTCGTATGAGAACCGTTTGAAGAATGGCACATTACCAAAAATAGTCTTGCACACGTCACCGAGATTATCTCCCAAAGTGGCGGAACGGGTCGAGTTACGCAGCAAGATAACAATGGAATCTTTGGAGAAATTTTGGGGCACCAGTGCATTAAACCCAGACAACAAGTGCTGAAACCCCTCCGCCTCCTCAGACCTTATTTCGCCTTCTCCGTGTTCGGCTGGGACGTGTTTGCTTCGTAGTCCCAGTCAACCCCTTCACCTGAAAGGTCCAAGGTCTTCAAATCTCCGTCCAAAACCTTCAAAACCGCTTCCGGCATGATTTTGGCCGGCGGACTGATGGAAAAGCCGGGTTTTTGACACTTTTTGGGGTATTTTCACACTTTTGGCTTCCAAAATGGCTGTTTTTGTGCCGCAAACCAAGTGGTTCCCGAGCGGAACATCATTGTTCCCGAGCGGAACATCATTGTTCCCGAGCGGAACATCATTGTTCCCGAGCGGAACATCATTGTTCCCAAGCGGAACATCATTGTTCCCGAGCGGAAACACGTTGTTTCACGCTCCGGACAGGCTGCCGATGTCGCAGACTGTCCATATCGGATGGCGACTGTCATTTATATTTACATCCTGAAGGGCATTGGGGGAAAGAGTCGCCCTTTTCGCCAAATCAGAGAACGGTCAGGCTGGCAGGATGTTATTTCCGGTGTTTTGCGTCAAATAAGGCCGCTGGCGGGGTAAATTCCCCGCCTTTTTTATATCGTTTGGAAATAATCGGGCCGATTTGGCCTGATTGCTGCTGGTCATGGTGTTAACAGGATTTTTATGACGAACACAATTTCCGCCCCCTTGTTGAGCCGGGTCAAGCCGTGGCAACTGGTCGGATTGGGCTTGAGTGGCTGGTGCACAATTTACAGTTTTGGACTGCTCCCCTGGAGTGTTTACAGCGCGCTGATCTGCAATATCCAAGGCGGCTGTTTTGCCGCCACCATGACCCTTGCCGGTGTCGAGGCGAGCCGTTACGGGCTGGGCACGACAACGCATTCCATGTCTTGGATCAACGCCATGCCGACGGATTTGCTGAATCAAACGTTGGCGCAAATCATGCAACAACAGGAATATCTCGTCGAAACCTGCACGCCGGTGGAAAAAGAAATGGGCTTTGGCGTGCGCGTCGTCAAATCCGGCCGGACCCTGGTTTTTGAAACCGGCCGCTGGCATGAACCGATTATCAATCTGGCCCACATTCAAGCCGCGGAAGAAAACCGTAAAAAAGCCCTGGCCGACATCGCGTATATCGTCAGCCTCGGCCTGCCCGACGAAGCGGCCAAGGCTTTCGCACAAACCCATCCGGTCCGTTTCCTCGGACGACGGGAACTCATGGTTCAGTTTGCCGCCGAACAAGCTGCGGCAAAAACAACCACTGCCTGATCAATGACTGGACGCCGTGCCGGTTCCGGCGAAAACCACCAGCGCTTGTCCTGCTCGGTTGTTATGGCAGAAAAGAACGGAAAAAATCACCTTAAACCGGCGGACGATAAGACCACTTTTCTTTCCGCTGTTCCTCGGAAAGTTTGAAGCCGTATTCGCCCAGAAAAAACTCCGCTGGCGCGATGATGTTCACCGGCCGCCGCATGAAGGGGTCGCGATACGCCAGCCGCACGGCGCGCAGGCCGAGGCGAAAACCTTTTTCCACCCGGCCATAAAGTTCGTCGCACATGATGGGCGTGCCGGATTCCGCCAGATGCAGCCGGATTTGGTGCGTGCGCCCCGTCAGCGGGCTCGCCTCGATGAGGGTGAAGCGCTCGTTTTTTTGCAGGACGCGGAAACGCGTTTCGCATTCCTTGCCTTCCTCGGATTGATCCACGCGCATTTTACCGAATTGCTTCGGATCGGGGCCGAGCGGCAGGGTGCAGGTCCATTCGTTTTCCCTCGGCGCACCCGGGACGACGGCGAGATAGGTTTTCTCCATCCGGCGTGATTCAAACAAATCGCCCATCGCCTCCATCGCGCCGACGTTCTTGGCAAACAACATCACGCCGCTGGTGTCCGCATCAAGCCGGTGGACGTGCCGCAGATAAGTCAGGTTGCGCGAACGCGCCCAGAAATCATCGGCGCGGATGGACGAATCAATCGCCGTCTGGAGATTCCAATTGGTCTTGCGCCATGAATCCGGAACAAGCATCCAGCCACGCGGCTTATCAATCGCCAGGACGGAGCGGTCCTCATAGATGATGGGAATGGCGTCGCAGCCCGGGAGTTCGATGAAATTGGGTTTCGCCATTGCCAAAGCTTAATGATTTATGAATCCCGCTGCAAAGCCTCTTGTACACACCGCAAGACAGTCTTTACAGACGCAGGTTTCATTGCAAAATGATTTCAGGCATCCGTAGCTCAATTGGATAGAGCTTCTGACTTCGGATCAGAAGGTTGCAGGTTCAAGTCCTGCCGGATGCACCATTTGCCTTTACTTCGCGTGGGCTTTGACGAAATCAATGTCGGCACGAACCTGCGGCACGCTGTCTTTCCAGTCATTTTCGTGCTCAACGGAAATGTGACCGTCAAATTTCTGCTTCTTCAATTCCTCGAGGCATGCGGCGACATCCACCACGCCCTGGCCGGCCACCACCACGGGAGCCTTGCCATAGGTGGCTTTATCCTTGAGGTGAACGCTGATGATTCGGCCATTGAGGATGCGGAGACATTCGACCGGCTTGAGCTCGGAGGTGCACCAGTGGCCGAGGTCGGCGCAGGCACCCACATGCGGATCGCGGCTTTCCACCACGCCGAGAATGTAGAGCGGGTTCCAGACTTTATACTTGGGGTTGCTCATCGAGCCGCCGTGTTCATGGAAAGCCACTTTGAGATCAAACTCCTTGGCGTTCGCTTCCCACGCGGCAATCAGCTCGGTGGATTCCGTGCAAACCGAATACAGTCCCATTTTCTTGGCGAATTCCATGATGGCACGGACGTCCTCGGGACTCTTGGCAGCAATGACGCCGTAGTTCACGGGGCGGACGCCCTGGCGGACGCACTCGGCCTTGAGTTCAGCCATCGCGGCGGCTGACATGGTGTGATGAACCTTGTTCGTCGAGCCGGGCTTGAGAATCTGGCCCGGATAGAACTCGATCACGTTGCCGCCGGCTTCCTTGGTTTTGGCAATGGCCTCGAAGGCGGTGAATTCCTTGAAGGTGTAAGCCTGGGCGCCGATGAACCAGCCGTTTTGGCGAAGGTTTTCCGGAATCGGATCAGCCTGGAGGTTGGTGGCAAGAACGAGGGCGAACAAGGGCAGGTAGCGGATGTATTTCATAATCAAATTTTTGGGGAATCGAAACGCCAGCATATCAATTTATTTTCTTTAATCAAGATGGAAAACCTCGCGGAGCGGACTGGTGACGGGCGAATGATCGGAATTAGTCTCCATCAATGGCGCCATATAATCCCACCATTTACGAACGACGGGTGTCTTGGGCAAAGCGGCGGCCGTGTTGTCATCGCTCAACTTTTGCACCGCAAACAGCGTGAGGGTTTGTTCGTCGAGGAAAATGGAATAATCGGAAACGCCAGCCGCTTTTAATTCCGCCGCCAGCTCCGGCCAGATTTCATCGTGCCGTTGTTTATATTCCGCAGCGACACCCGGTTTCAATTTCATCAGGAAAGCGGTTTGATTCATAATTCAACTGAGAGATTTGACCACCTGAAATTTGCCTTTGATTTTTTCGTTCCCTTTCTGCGTCTGGACAATGGCTTTGGCGGCCAGCGCGTCCGAAAGTTTTTTCCTGACCACGGCCTGCGAGAAGGCCGGGTTCATACTCACGGCTTCATTGATCGTAAATTCACCCGGCGGCCACTGTATCGTTTCGTTCATGTAACCAGTTTGGAGCATCCCCGTCATTCAGACAATCATAACCCGCCGCGCCGCCCGGGCTGCAAATTGTTTGTTTCTTCCGGCTGAATTCTTCATGCTTGCCGCCATGTATTCGCCGACCCTTGATGAATTTCAGAAACTCGCCTCGCAGGGAAATCTGATCCCTGTGGCGCGACGCATTTTGGCCGACCTTGAAACGCCACTCTCGGCCTACCGCAAAATCCGCGGCCAAGGCGAATCGTTCCTCTTTGAATCCGTGGAAGGCGGCGAGCATGTCGGGCGCTACTCCTTTGTCGGCTGCAATCCGCGTGCCGTCATCCGGCAGGACGGCCAGCATGTGCAGGTCATCGAAAACGGCCGCATCATCGAAAGCGCCGTCGTCGGCAGGGACGTGAAGGACGGCCTCGAAATTGTCGAGCGCATCATGAAAAAGTTTCGCGCCGTGGCCACGCCCGGATTACCGCGTTTCACCGGCGGCGCGATTGGTTTTATTGGCTATGAATTCATCCATGACGTGGAGCCCGTTGTCCCGCGCCCGCCCCTGGATGAATTAAAGACGCCGGTCATGTATTTCCTCATCGCCGACCAGCTGCTGACGTTCGACCGCGCCCAGCAGACCATCACCATCCTCGTGAACGCCATTCTGGATGACACAGAATCTCCCGCCGACGCCTACGAAAATGCGACGAGTGAAATTGACCGCATCGTCTCGCTGCTCGAACAACCGAGCGAGCATCAGCCGGTGACGCTGCCGGATGAAGTCGCGCCCCTGCCCTTTGAATCGAACCAGACCAAGGAAAAGTTTTTTGCGAACGTCGAGGCCTCCAAGAAATTCATCACGGCGGGCGACATCATCCAAGTGGTCGGTTCGCAGCGTTTTTCCGCGCCCACCACGGCGTCGCCGGTGGATATCTACCGCGCCGTGCGCAGCGTGAATCCCTCGCCCTACATGTTTTTGCTGGAATTGGACGGCTTTGCGCTGGTCGGGGCTTCGCCGGAACTGCACGTCCGCTGCGAGGAAGGCAAAGTGGAGATTCGCCCCATTGCCGGCACCCGCAAACGCGGCAAGACCGAGGACGAAGATAAGGCGCTGGAAATAGAGCTGCTCGCCGATCCGAAGGAACGTGCCGAACACGTCATGCTCGTGGATCTCGCCCGCAACGACATCGGCCGCGTATGTGATTTCGGCAGCGTGCAAGTGAAAGACTTGATGTTCATCGAGCGTTACAGCCACGTCATGCATATCGTGTCACAGGTGGAAGGCAAACTGTCCGCCGGCAAATCGAATTATGACCTCCTGCGCGCGACCTTCCCTGCCGGCACGGTCAGCGGCGCGCCCAAAATCCGCGCGATGCAAATCATTTCTGAAATGGAGCAGACCACACGCGGCACCTACGCGGGCTGTGTGGGATATTTCTCCTTCAACGGCAACACGGACACCTGCATCACCATCCGCACCGCGCTCATCAAGGACGGAAAAGCCTACGTGCAGGCCGGCGGCGGCTGGGTGAACGACTCCACACCCGAAGGCGAATATCAGGAGACGATCAATAAATCCATGGCCATGCGCAAAGCCGTGGCGATGGCGGAGGGATTTGGGAAGGCCTGAATCCATCTCCGGTAGGGCGAGCGTCCACGCGAGCCGGCCTTGACGCATTCAAGGCCTGGTGATGACGGCTCGCGAGGACGCTCGCCCCACCAGCGCAGCCAAAGAAATCATGGAAAACAAACCATCCAATTCAGCAGAAGACGCCGGCTGCGAACGCTGCGGCAGCTTTGAGGTGATGGAATTCGCCGGCAAATTTCTCTGCGCGGATTGCATCCAACTGGCCGGCTGCGGGTGCGCCGGCCATGGCAGCGGCGAAAATTAAATCACCAGGCCTGCCGCACGCGATAGAACTTTGTACCAGCTTCCGACACCGGGATTATCACCACGCCACCGTTAGCCGGTGGAAGGTTCGTCGCCGGCAGCCAATTGGCATTAACGCCGAGCGTCGGAGCTTCTTCGATGATCACGGATGGACTGTTTGGTAAAAACAATCCTTTCTGCCCTCCAGAATTCACAATTCCCAGATTTGCCGGCCCAGTCACCGTGATGCTGCCATTGGCTGACGCAATGGCGCTGGCTGCCGTTGCCGTCACGCTCCAGGAGTAAATGCCGGAATTAGCATAGGTGTGCGTGGGAAATTGATTCGTGCTGGCAGACGATCCATCGCCAAAATGCCAACTGAACGTCACGGGACCCGCATAATTGGTGACTGACGGCACAGCGGCAAACGCGACCGGCCAGCCGGACGGTGAATTCGCGGGACCATGCGCAACAATCCCCAATGAATATGGGCCCTGTGTCACCGTCACGATGCCGGTAGTGAGCAATGAATTCTTTGCCCCATCCCATGCGGCATAGGTAAATGTATCGCTGCCAGTGAAACCCGCCGCCGGGAAATAAGTCAGCACTTTATTGCTTATCCCGAGCGAGCCGTTTGCCGGCTGCGAAATAATCCGCAGCGTCGCGGCGGCCGGGGTGACGGCGACGGGCAGATTCAACGGCATGTTGTCGGGCGTGCTGCCGGCAATCCCGCTCACTGTGGGTAGTGTGCTGGTGTTAGCTGCGCTGGTATCCGTGCCGTTGTGGCAGGTGTAACAGCCGATCAGCGCACCCCGGAACAGGTTGTTGGTAACCCGGACACCCCCGTCAAAACTGACGACCAGCGTGCGGCTGCTCTGGGCGCGCGACAGCACCGTGCCGCGATAATCCGTGCCGTGGCACGCCTGGCACTGCGCGAGGTTGCCCTGGATCAAATCATGGTGCCCGGAAATCCAGTTGCTGTCCGTGGGATGCATTCCATGCGGTCCGCCGTTAACCGTCGAGGGCATGGTGGTGTGACAGGCGGTGCATTCCGCCATCACGCCAGCGTGGCCTTGGAGCTTGATGTTCCGCACATTGTCGTTGACGTGCGTGCTGGGAAATTCCGCGTGGGTGGAGCCGTGGCAGGCGGAACATTGCAATCCGCCGTGGCCGAGGGAAAACCGGTACAGCGAAATTCCCGCCGCCGGAATATTCGGCGTGGTGGCAAAGGTGGAATCCACATTGGTGCGCGGGCTCCAGGTGTTCGTGTCCGTGAACGCGGATGTGTAGCGGATCTGGCCGTTGTTGTGGGTGGCGGTGCCGCTGTGGCATTGCTGGCAATTGGGTTCCATGAACCAGCCCACCCGGCTCGCCGATCCAACCTGGCTCATGTTGCCGTGGCAGCTCTGGCATTGCATTTCCATCGAGCCGTCCGCCGCCATCGCGCCGCCCATCGCACCGCGCAGGCATTTCGTGGCGGAGCCGGGATGGCAGCGGTAACAGGCTGTACGGTTTGCCGAGCTGTCCAGCTTCATGCCGGACAGCGGGTCAATGACATGGGCATGAAAGGAATGCACCGATGTGGTCAGTTGCGGAATCGTCCCGTAACTCGGCGCACCGAGCGCTTCGGATGCATGGCACGCCGCGCAAAGCACCGGCTTGTTATCCGCCACCACGCCGCGATAAAGCCCCTGCGGATTGAAACCCCGAGCTGCCAGCGCCGCCTAATACAAAGCCCCGTGCTGCAAAAATTGATGCTCGTCGTGCAGCCGCAAAATATTAAGGCGAAAATCGCGTTCAGATATGCCGCTCCAAACCCAGCCGGCGGCGGGCTGCGCCGCCGCCATTGTACCCGAGGCATGGCAGGCGCGGCAGTCCATTTCATCGGACACCGGCAGCACGATGTCGTTCGTCGCGATGGGCGTGGAACCGCTTTTGGCGATGAGCCGCATCATCGGATACGGATTTTTATTGCGCGCGTCGTCGTAGGGCGAAATCGGGATGCCTTCCGCGCGCCACCAGTTCACCGGCGTGGCTACGCCGGCGGCGGGGTGATTCGTCGCCTCAAACAGCATTCCCTGCGGCGTGTTGTTGGTGCCGGGCATATTCCAACCTGCCAGCCCACCCTCCGGCCCCAGCACGGCCCCGTAAAGCGCGGTGGCATAGGAATAATAATTACCCTTGCCCATGGCAGTGGAATTAAGTGAGCCGCTGGCGTCGACCACCGCCTGATAGGTGACCGTGTAACCGCTGCCGTTCGTAACCAGCTTCCCGCCCACAATAAGCTGGGCCTCGATGGTGTTGTAGGGCGGGAGAATGCTGAACACCGAGTAATCGCTGTCCATGCAATGCATGCCGAGGTTGTTCCAACCGAGCAACTGACTGCCAGCGGCCAGGAGGGTGACAGGCAAAACAACCATGGCCGCTAAAATATATCTAAATTTCATAGGATGTTATCTGGCTTATGCAGTTCTAATGCCAATTATTTAGAGCACTGATATATTTACATTGCTATGGTGTCAATGTTTATATATGAATAGATACTCATATAGGAATCATTGGCGCGGCGGAAAACCGCCTGTCCAGTATTGCCGCTTGCCATTGCCCAGAAACCAGACAACTTGACACCTAAAACTGATCGGAGAATGAACATGAGTGCCCAGAAGAAAAAACTGCCTTCCGGCCAGCTGGCGGCGGTCGCCCGCCTGTTTGCCGTCCTGTCCGAAGCCAGCCGGCTGGCGCTACTACAGGCGCTTCAGAGCGGGCCGCTGACGGTGAACGAGCTGGCCAAAACCTGTGCCATGAAGCAGGCCAACGTCTCCAAACAGCTCACCATCCTTCATGACCACCGGCTGGTGAAACGGGAGCGTGACGGCACCTCCATCCGCTACGAAATCGCCGATCCGATTGTTTTTTCCCTGTGCAATCTGGTCTGCGGCAAGATGGCCAAGGACGCGAAATGCATCGCCGCCGTGTTTCATCCGGAGATTTGAACGGCTATCCGCCTCAATAAATCCAAGGGATGAATCGCCGCACGCATCGCTCATAGCCCGCATATTCTGGAAATTTCTGCCTCAGCCAACCCTCCTCGTGCCGGGCCTTTGCGTCGAAAAAGAGACCCAGCGCCATGGAAGCGGCCAAAGCCGGCCAGCTTTGCCAAACCAGCGACCAACCCACAGCGGCGCAAAAGACGGCGGTGTAAAGCGGATGCCGGATCAGAGCGTAAATACCGTGCTGGACAAACCGTGCGTTAGCCGATGGCTTGGGATAAGGCGTCAGGTTTCGCCCTAATGTCAGCGCGCCGGGGATGCCGCAGATTGCGGAGGTCACGAGAAAAACCACGCCGAAAGAAAACCCCAGATGCAGGTTCATAGTCGCGCGACAGGACATTCCCAGGCCAGCAATGGCCAGCAGCAGCAGTAATTGTCCCACCACCCACCAGCCGCCGCGTCGGACAAAACTGTTACTCATGGCGGCGGGCGAGCATTTCCACCGCCGGGCCACATCCCGCGTCTCCTTGGATTTGGAGTTCCAGCAGATCCGTCGCCCGCCCGACACAGGTTTCACACGGATGCATTTTGGCCGCGCGCAACTCTTTGCAGGAAAGCGAGCCGAGCCAGGCGGCAAAAACCGCCTTTAATGTTTCCGCCTGATCGGACGCGACCATGCAAGCCGTGTGCAGCGCGCCGCAGAGTCCGTCCAGTGCCCGGCCGCCGCGGAAAGGTTTCACCTCAGCGAGTGCAATGGATGTGTCACCGGATACTTCGCGCCAGGCATATAGGACCGATTGAGCGCAGTTGAGTCGTTCGGGATCTTTCCGAAAGACGGATAACGCGTGTTCTTTCATAAAGCGCCGGGTTGAACTGGAGCGGGTGGATTGGGCGACCGGGTTAGTTGCCGCCGCCTATGCCGGCAACTTTTTCAGCCCGGCCATACGAGCCGAGGTTGAAAGCGTTGGTGTAACCAAGACTGATCAATTTTTTCTGAGCCATGCTGCTGCGCATTCCGCTCTGGCAATGCAACAGTAGCACCCGGCTTTTATCCTTCACTCGTTGTGGCACAGCGGTGGTGATTTCGTCCAAGGGGATGTTAATGGCGTTGGTCAGGTGGCCGGCGTTGAACTCACCGGGACTGCGCACATCAATCACCAGCGCGCCATTTTTCAGGTGTGACTGCGCATCCTTGACAGAAATTTGGCCGGCTCCTTTTATCGTAAATACCACCACGACCAACACCGCAATGATCAGTAGAAAAGTCCAATTCATAATTTTAGTTTTTGGTGGCTTTAGCATCTGGCCTGCGATTGTTTGCCATGAAATATAACAGCGGCACCAGCACCGGCGCAGTGAACATGGAAATCAGACTGCCCGCCATCAACGCGATTGCCAGTCCTTGGAATATCGGGTCCGCAAGAATCACCAGCGCACCCGCCACCACCGCCAGCGCGGTGAGCATGATGGGCCGGAAGCGAATCATCCCCGCTTCCACCACCGCCTCTGCCAGTGGATGTCCATCCGCCAATCGCATCTCAATGAAATCCACAAGGATGATGGAGTTGCGCACCACGATGCCCGCGCCCGCCATGAAGCCAATCATCGAGGTGGCGGTGAAAAAGGCGTGCAACATTCCATGCGCCGGCAAAACCCCGATGAGCGAAAACGGAATCACAATCATGACAATCAACGGCGTAAGGAACGACTTGAACCAGCCGACCATCAAAATGTAAATCAGCACCAGCACGGCGGCAAATGCGAGCCCGAGGTCGCGAAACACCTCAATTGTGATGTGCCATTCGCCATCCCATTTCATCGCCGGCTGCTGGTCGGTGAAAGGCATGGCGGCATTGAGGATTTTCAGCTTCGTGCCGTCGCCGCCAAATTGCCTGGTATCCAGCTTCGCCAGGGCGTCATTCATTTTCAGAATCGCATAAACCGGGCTTTCCACCACGCCCGCGACATCGCCGATGACATAGGTTACGGGCATGAGGTTCTTGTGATAAATACTCTTGTCGGTAATGGTTGGCCGCACTTTCACCAGTTCGCGCAACGGCACCAGCGGCGAAGATGTGCCGGCATTCGCCGGTTCGGGCAACGCGTTGGCGTCGCCGGAACGCACGCGCAAGGCGAGCAATTCCTCCGGGTGGCTGCGGCTGGCGAGCGGCAGTTGCAGGACGATGTTCACGTCTTCCTTGTCCTTCAGAACATGCAGTAAATCCACCGATTCGCCGCCCACGGCGATCTGTAGCGTCTGCGAAATCGTCTCCGCACTGATGCCATGCAGCGCGGCTTTTTCCTTATCAATCACGAACTCAACTTTCGGCTGGTCGGCCTCGATATACCAGTCCGTATCCACAACTCCGGGCGTCGTGTGGAAAATATCAACAACCTTTTGCGCGAGCGCGTGCCGGTGTTCCTCGGTTGGCCCGTAAATTTCCGCCACCAAAGTTTGCAACACCGGCGGGCCGGGGGGCACTTCGGCCACGGCGACGCGAGCGCCGAACTTTTTAGCAATCTCCGCCACGCGCGGCCGCACCCGCTTGGCAATATCGTGACTCTGAGCCTTGCGCTCACCTTTCGGAACCAAATTAATCTGCAAATCCGCAACGCTCGCACCGCGCCGCATAAAATAATGGCGCACGAGACCGTTGAAGTTGAAAGGCGACGCCGTGCCGACGTAAACCTCATAATCCGTCACTTCCGGTTCCCTGCGGACCGCAGCGGCCATTTCACGAGCGCATTGCGCAGTGCGTTCGAGCGAGCTGCCTTCCGGCATGTTCAGGATGATCTGAAATTCGCTCTTGTTGTCGAACGGCAGCATTTTCACCTTCACCCAGCCGACATAAACCAGCGCCAGCGAGACCAATAGCAATATGACGAGCGCGGCGAGAAACTGGAAACGTCGTTTCGCGCTGGCGATCAATGGCGTCATCAATCCGCGATACATCCGGTCAAAAAGTTTTCCGCCCGCCGCCTCGTGCCCCGGCGCATGATTGCCAGGCGAACTGGGTTTGCGCCGCCATTGCAAGATGCGGATGGCCGCCCACGGGGTAACGATGAAGGAAATCGCCAGTGAAAAGAACATCGCGGCGCTCGCGCCAATCGGAATGGGCCGCATATACGGCCCCATCAGCCCGCCGACAAACGCCATCGGCAGCACAGCGGCAATCACGGCGAACGTGGCGAGGATCGTCGGGTTCCCAACTTCGCCCACGGCCTCGACGGCGACGGGGATGCGGCTACGACCCTGGTTTTGTGGCAGATGAAAATGACGAACGATGTTCTCAACAACAACGATGGCGTCATCCACCAGAATGCCGATGGAGAAAATCAGCGCGAACAGCGTGATGCGATTGAGGGTAAAACCGTAGAGATAAAAGACCAGCAGCGTCAGCGCCAGAGTCGCCGGAATCGCCAAGGCCACGATGCCCGACTCGCGCCAGCCCAGCACCAGCAGAATCAGCACGGAGACACTCACGACCGCCAGCAGCATATGCCAGAGCAATTCGTTGGATTTCTCCGCCGCCGTCTCGCCATAGTTTCGAGTCACGCTGACAAAGACGTCCGCCGGAATGATGACGCCCTTCAGCGTTTCCAACTTCTTCAGAACTTGATGCGCCACGGAAATGGCATTCGCCCCGGGCCGCTTGGCGATGCTCAACGTCACCGCGGGTTCATCAGCGGTAATTTTGTTCGCCGCTCCATTGCCAAAAAACACATACTGGCTCGCCTCCTCCGCACCATCCACAATGTCCGCCACGGCACGCAGGTAGACCGGCTTGCCGGAATACGCCCCCACCACCACGTTGCCCACGTCCTCGGCCGTCTGCAAAAACGCGCCGGTTTCAATCATGACTTCACGATTGTCACTCGTCAGGCCGCCGGCGGAAAACTGTTTGTTCGCCTGCTGCAACATCGACACCAGTCCGGCGGGTGAAAGATTGCGCGAAGCCAGCCGCACGGGATCAAGCAGCACGCGCACCTGCCTATGCGCGCCACCGCTGAGCGTCGTTTCAGCGACTTGCGAAACCTGTTTCAAGGCATCATCCACTTGGGACACAAGGCGACGCAACATCAGATGGTCGTAGCGGGCGCTGTGAAAAGTCAGCGCCAGAATCGGCACATCATCAATCGTCCGCGCCTTGATAAGCGGCATGGAAACGCCGTGCGGGATGCGATCGAAATTCTGCTGCAACTTCTGGTTCAGCTTCACCAGGCTGCTTTCCATATCTTCGCCGACTTTGAACCGTACGATGACCAGCGACTGGCCCTCACTGGAAGTCGAATAGAGATATTCCACGCCGGGGATTTCCCAGAGCAATTTCTCCATCGGTCGCGTCGCGCGTTCCTCGACCTCCTTCGCGTGAAAGCCCGGCATGGAAACCATTACATCCACCATCGGAACCTTGATCTGCGGTTCCTCCTCGCGCGGCAGCATGATGACGGCAAAGAGGCCGAGCAGCATGGAGGCAATGATGATGAGCAGCGTCAGCTTGGAATCAATGAACGCCTGCGCAATCCGACCCGCAATGCCGGAATGCGCCTCCGGTGATTGGTCATGGCTGGCTTTCACGGCAGGATCTTCACGGGTTGTCCATCCGCCAAAGCCGAAACGCCTTCAGTCACGATTGGTTCGCCAGAATTCAAGCCCGAGACCAGTTCCACTTCGTTGCCAACCGGCCGGCCGGTCTTGACGAGACGCAAATGTGCATGCCCTTGGGCAACTACGAAAACCATCTCCATCTGTCCGCGCTGAATCACGGCCGCAGCGGGAATATAAATCGCGGTGATTTCCCCCACCGGCACGGCCACACGGCCGAATTGACCGGAACGCAAACCAGCCGCACCAGGCAAATCCAGCTTCACCAATGATGTGCGGCTGTTGGGATCGGCCGCCGGCGAGAGTTCAGCAACCACGCCCTTCATTTCCCCAACGGCAGCCACGCGCACGGTCAACTTGTCGCCCAGCTTAAGATTGCTGATGATCGCCTCCGGCACATCGGCCTCGAAGCGCAGCGTGGCGGGATTCTCCATTTGCAACAGCGGTTTACCCGGCAGGGCAAGATCGCCTACATCCGCCAGCTTGTGCGTGATGACGCCATCAAACGAGGCCGATATTCTGGTGTAACCCAACGTTGTCTTTGCCTCGGACTCGGCGGCGGCGGCCATGCGGAACTTGGATTGCGCACCGTCAAACTCCGACTGCGAGAGAATTTTCTGCTCCAGCAACGTGGTGAACCGCTTCAAATCACTCTCAGCCTGCTGCCGGGCGGCGGCGGACTGGTCCAACCGCGATTGGATTTCATGGTCGTCAAGCCGGATCAGCAGCTCGCCAGCTTTTACTGTTTGGCCGGGCACGACGAGCATCTGCTCAATGCGGCCACTCACCTTGGCCTCGATGACTGCGCTCAACTTCGGGCGCACCGTGCCCACAACATCCTCCGTGGCGGCACGCGTTTTGCGTTCCACGCTCTGGACGCGAACCGTCGCGAAAGGAAGCTCCATTTGGTCCAGCTTCGGTTTTTGGTGACAGCCGGACACCAACGCCCCGACCACGATGGCGTTTAATATCAGAAATCGCTTCATGAAGTAATGCTACTATGTCACGAGCAACAGGAATTGTCAGACTTTTTCTCGCTGGCGCAGCACGAGCCGCCGACTCCGAGCTTTTTCAAAATCATTTCGAGCGGGCAAAAGTTCGTAAACGACGATTGCAGCAGGTTGAAGCCGACAAACGCTGTGAACCAAAGCCAGTTCGGGCTGTGGTAATGCGCCAGCAACAGGCTGGCCAGGATGAAGGTGCCGGCGAACCGGCGAATGATGAGTTGCATTTTCATAAAATCAGTTTTTGGTTGAACCAAACTTCGTTTTGTTATATGAATATATAACCATATAGTTATATGTCAAACATAAAAAAGAAGCGCCCGCTTTCCGACGACGAATTCGGGCAAATCGCCCAGCACTTCAAACTCCTGGGCGAACCGATGCGGCTTAAGATATTGCAAGCCGTCTGCCAGGGGCCGCAGACCGTGAACGACATCGTTACCGCCGTGGAGGCCACCCAGGCCAATGTGTCCAAACACCTCGCGCTGCTGGCCTCGGCCGGCATCCTCACCCGGAAAAAGGACGGCCAATGCGTTTATTATGGAATGAAAGACCCATTGACCTTGAAGATGTGTGAATTAGTTCATTCGCAACTGGCCAATTAACATTGGTCAGCAGCCGGAGTTTTTGCTAGGGTGGCAGTGCGGCAGTTATTTATGAATCGATTCGGCTTCATTGCAGTTCTGGGTTTGCTTCTCGGCGCGACGGTTCACGCCGAACAGGTCGGGCTGATTAAAATTAACGGGGCCATCGGTCCGGCCACGGCCAGTTACATCTCCCGCGCCCTCGACACCGCCGCCGCAGGGAACGACGAATGTCTCATCATCCAACTCGACACCCCGGGGGGCCTGCTCGAATCCACCAAGCAAATCGTCCAGAGTTTTTACGCGGCGAAAATTCCCGTGGTCGTTTACGTCGCCCCGTCCGGGGCATGCGCAGGCAGCGCGGGGGTGTTCATTACGCTGGCAGCGGACATTGCGGTGATGGCACCTCACTCCAGTCTCGGCGCAGCGCATCCGGTGGAAATCGGCGCGAGTGGCGGGGTTGAAAAAACGGATGAAGTGATGAAGCAAAAGATGGAAAACTACGCGTCCAGTTTCATCGAAACGATCGCCGATAAGCGGCATCGCAACGTCCAGTGGGCCAAAGCCGCCGTCGTGGAAAGCAAGGCGACCACGGCGGAAAAAGCGCTCGAAGGGAAGGTGATTGATTTAATCGCCGATGACATGGCGGATTTACTGAAACAATTAAACGGGCACGTCGTCAATGGCAAGACCTTGAAAACCACCGGCGCCACCGTCACGGAAATCCCGATGCAATCATGGGAGCGGTTTGCCCAGGTTTTTTTACGGCCGGAAGTGATGTTCATCCTGATGCTGATGGTTATTTACGGATTCATCGGCGAACTGAGCAGCCCCGGCGCGATTCTGCCGGGCGTGGTCGGCGCAATTGCTTTGGTGCTGGTGCTTTACATGTCGGCGATCCTGCCGGTGAACGTCGCCGGGCTGGCGCTCATCGGGCTGGCGATACTGCTGTTCATCGCAGATGTGTTCGCCTCGACGCACGGCGTGCTGACGACCGGCGGCATGATCGCGTTTTTCCTTGGTGCGCTGATGCTATTCAACCACGGTGGGCCGGGCTACCAACTGTCGCTCGCTTGGATTTTGCCGGCAACGGCGGTGACAGCGGCGTTTTTCATTTTCATCGTGGGCAAAGGCATCGGCGCACAGTTTCAACCGGCCCAGACCGGCACCGGCACAATGATTGGAAAAGTGGTGAACGCGCAATCGCGCATTGATTCGGCGGGCGGCAAGGTGTTCATTGAAGGCGAAATCTGGAACGCCGTTAGCGCGACGCCCGTGGAAGCGGGCCAGCCGGTGGAAATCACTGGCATCGAGGGCCTGACTTTGAAAGTGAAACATAAAAACTAAATTAAAAATTATGGAACAACTCATCGGTCTGATTATTAAAGGCGGCTTTTACTCGGTCATCGCCATCACGGTCATCCTGGTCATCTTTGTCCTGCCGCAGGCCATCCGCATTCTGCGTGAATATGAGCGCGGTGTGATTTTCCGGCTCGGCAAATTGCAAGGCGCAAAAGGACCGGGGTTGATTTTCCTGATTCCCGTGGTGGACAAGATGGTGAAGATGGATTTGCGCGTGGTGACCATTGACGTGCCCAAGCAGGAAATCATGACGCGCGACAACGTGCCGGCCACGGTGGACGCGGTGATTTATTTCCGCGTCGTGGACCCGAACGCGGCGGTGGTGAAGGTGGAAAATTTCTGGAAGGCGACCTCGCTCATCGGCCAGACGACCTTGCGCAGCGTGCTCGGCCAGTCGGCGCTGGACGAACTGCTGTCGCAGCGCGACGTCATCAACCAGAAATTACAGGAGATCATCGACAAGCAGACCGAGCCTTGGGGCATCAAAGTCACGGCCGTCGAAGTGAAGGAAGTGTCGCTGCCGGACAGCATGAAACGCGCAATGGCCAAGCAGGCCGAGGCTGAACGCGAACGTCGCGCGAAAGTGGTTAATGCCGAAGGCGAATTTCAGGCCGCCGAAAAAATGGTGCAGGCCGCCGGACTGATCGCGAAGGAGCCGATTGCGCTGCAACTGCGCTATCTACAGACCATGCGCGAAATGGCAAGCGAACACAACACGACGACATTCCTGCCGCTGCCGATTGACTTGTTCAGCGCGTTTTTGAAAAAATAGGGGATGCCACTGTACGAATACGAACTCTGCGAGGGCGAGTGCAAGGTGTGCGGCGGAACGTTCACGCTGAACCGCCCTTTGTCTGCCGCCCCCTTGACCAAATGTCCGGCGTGCAAAAAACCGGTGCGGAAGATCATTTCCGGCTTCAGCACGCCGCACAAACTCAAGCCGCTCTCCATCTCGGACGCAAAGAAGTCCGGTTTTCAGGTCTATAAACGCCTGGGCAAAGGCGAATACGAGCGGCAATAGTTCCGGCTGCCGGTAGCAAATGAATTTTAGGATGGGCAGCGCCGCCGCTCGCGGCGGTGAACTTTGTTGAATTCATTTTGAATTCATTTTTGACGGGTGCTGTCTTATGAACTAGCGTTTCAGATTTAAATGATTCTTTGTCCGACCAGCTCAAAACTGTGGCTTTCCGTCGTGTTAATGGCGGGGGTTGCGGTCTCCGACGTTGACGCCCAACAGAAGATCATTTTTTCCAAACCGGCGGATGACAACATTGCGGATAAAGCCAATTCCTTCATGCCGCCATCGTCACAACGCTCTGGCGGGGCAGGCTCTTTCAACGCCCCGACGCCTTTTTTCAATGGATCTACCGCTGAATCATACGACATTTTGCCGGGCTCGCCCACGACGAGCACCATTTCCCCCGCCGAAGCGATGCGGTGGAAAAAAGCTCTCGATGCCCGGAAAAATTGGACCCTGCTGACGCCGGAAGAAATTCTGGGCGTGCCCACGCCGGAACAAATTCTGGGCCTGCCCAATCCGAAATTTAATGAGAAATTGACAGCCGAAGAGCGTTTTTTATTGCGACAGACTCACGAAGGCGCTTCCAACTCACCCACGAACCGCCAGTCAAACGCGGCATTGATGCGCAGTGATTCACCAGACAATCCCTTTCGCGAACAGACGGAGAATGACCGCACATCTCGTCAAACAGAAAAGCCAAAACTTGGCTCCACGGAATATTTCAATCAACTTCTGAAGGCCGCTTCCGGCAACCTGTTCAGCCCGGAACAAAAGGCTGACGTCGCATGGAATAATCCATTCACCCAGCCAGCACCGGCACCAAAAATTGATTTGGAACGGGTGGCGGCAATGGATCGTTTTCGCGCCCTGATGGACTCGCCTTTCCCGCAGGAAAAATCCGTGACTACCACCGCACGCCAGAACCCCATACCAGTGCCCAATCCCAACCTGCAACCCGTACCGCTGTTTAATCCGGCGGGACGCTCCTATACGCCGTTGCAGAGCGGCATCAGCAAACCGACCGGTATTAATCCCCTGCCCAAAATCACCAGCCCCTATTCGCTGCCCGCGGGGGCCAAACCAACCGGACTTACCAAACCTCCACCGTGGCTTTCCGATTCGCCGTCACCGGCTTTTGGCGTGCAGAACCAACGTCCATTTTAATACGCCGAGGTCCCCACATAAACCTGTTCAAGGGTGCTGATACCATCTCGGGCGCGATCCAGTGCCACCATGCGGAGTGTGCGCATTCCTTGATTGACCGCTAGCTTGGCCATTTCGCGAGTGCTGGCGCGGGCAATAACCAGTTTGCGGATTTGATCCGTTACCGTCATGGCTTCAATGATCGCCATCCGCCCGACGTAGCCAGACTGTTTGCACCGGTCACAGCCGCGACCGCGAAACAATGGGACATTTTCAAACATCACCGGATCAATGCCGAGGTCTTCATACATCTTCGCCGGATAGGTCACCGGCTCCTTGCAATGCGAACAGATGCGGCGCATGAGCCGTTGGGCGCAGGATAAAATCACGGAGGATGAAATCAAAAATGGCGCGATGCCCATGTCATCGAGACGCGCGATGGCACCGGGGGCGTCATTGCAGTGCATCGTGGACAACACTTGATGGCCAGTGAGTGCGGCTTCGATGGCGATTTCCGCCGTCTCGGTATCCCGAATTTCCCCGATCATGATGATGTCCGGGTCTTGACGCAAAATGGAACGCAAGGCATTGGCGAAAGAAAGGCCGATATCCTTTTTGGTCGGCACCTGATTAATGCCGGGGATTTGAAATTCCACCGGATCTTCCACGGTGACAATGTTCCACGTTGGATTATTCAGCTCGTTTAGCGCGGAATAAAGCGTCGTCGTCTTGCCGGAACCGGTCGGGCCGGTGACAAGAATCAAGCCATGCGGCGCGTCAATCGCGCTCTTGAACTGTTTGAACGTACCCTCGTCAAGTCCCAGCTTGTCGAGACTGGCGGACAAATTGGATTTATCGAGGACGCGCAGCACGATTTTTTCGCCGTGAACGGTCGGCAAAACTGAAACGCGCAAATCGAAATCACGTCCGCTCACCTTGACGCGCATGCGCCCGTCCTGCGGCAAACGGCGCTCGGCAATGTCGAGGTTCGACATGATCTTGAAACGTGATGCCAGCGCGAGCTGCATTTGTTTGGGCGGCGGGGTGGCATCCAGCAGCACACCGTCAATGCGGTAGCGCAGGCGCATTTGTTTTTCAAACGGCTCCAGATGAATGTCGCTGGCGCGGTCTTTGATGGCTTGAAGAACGATCAGGTTGGCCAGTTTGATGACCGGCGCCTCCTCGCTGGAAGCAGCCAGCGCATCCAGGTTGACTTCCTCGACCGCTTCCTTGATGGACTCAATCGTGTCGCCCTCCGCGTCGGCATCATTTTTCTTCTGCGCGTCCTGAATCAGGTCCTCCATGGAACCGCTCTTGGAGGCATCAATCGCGTTGAGTTTGTCGGTGACCGCCTTTTCGGAAACAATCAGCGGGGTGATTTCCAACTTGGTGATCCGCTTGACGTCATCGAGCGCGAGGACGTTCAGCGGGTCGGCCATCGCCAAAAACAACTTGTTTTCCAGGCGGGTGACCGGAACGACCTTGTGATTGCGCTGCATTTCGCGGGGAACCAAATCCACCACGTCTGGAAGAATGTTGATCCGGGCAAGGTTGATAGGGGCGACGTTCAGCACCCGCCCCATGGATACCGCCAAATCATCCGGACTGACATACTGTTTGTCCTTGTCAATGATCAGCTTGACCAGCCGCGCACCTTCTTTTTTCTGACGCTCCAGGAGTTCCTCGATCTGGTTGGGGCTCAACAACCCGTCCTCGACGAGGGCGTCGGCGATACGTTCGGCAAATGATTTGATTTTGGCCATGGTCAGCGGAACGCCTTGCGCAGGTTGGAAACGATGTCAACGGGCGAGGCCAGGTACCAGAGCAACCGGTGCGTAGTCGCCTCCGCCAGTTCTTTCGCCGCCTGCTGGTTAAAGGGGTTGGCCGTCGCCACCAAAATGGATTTGCTCATCCGGTCAAACGGCAGGACACACCAGCGCCGGCACACATCCGCCGGAAACCCACGAGCCAGATCCATGTCCACGTCATAGCGGTCAAGCGGCAGATACGGCAGCCGGGATTTTTCCACTAGCAGCCGCAATGACTTGTCGGTGAGGTGAATCCCTTTTTCGTGCAGCGTCTGGATAAACGGCTCAATCACGTCAGTCGGCGGCAGCATTAAATCCACATTATGCCAGCACAAATCAAAATCGCCGGCCGTGATGACTTTGCTCTCCACAAAAATTTTGTAGAGCGTCTTGCGGCCATCGTCAACCTCCCCAACCGCGGCGGCTTTGGTTTTGCGCCGGAGCATCGTCGTCTCGGAGACCGAGGCCAGAGGTGCCGCTTCCAGCGTCGGTTGCAATACTGAATTGCTTGCTTTTTCCTCGATCTGCTTCAACGCGGCGCGCACGTCCGCATCTTCGGGCCGCCGCTGCAACACGGTCTCGTATTCCAGAATGGCCGACGACAATTGCCCCAGCTGCAAATACGCCTGGGCAATCCGCTTCGAAGTGTTCACCACATCCTGCTCCCGACCAAGTTTCGAATAAGCCTCCTTGAGGATTTCCAGCGAATTCGTATCGTCCGGCTGCGTCTGGGTAATCACCTCGAAAAACTCAATCGTCTGCATCAATTGAGATTCTTCTGCGGGATTCAATGCGGCGGTCGCCATATCGTCATTATTATTACCAAATTCCCCGCCACCTTAAATCGCCGCCGCGGCCAACGCAACCCAAACAAAATCACTTTTCGCATTTTCCCACCCCATCCCATCTGCTAAAAATCCGCTGTGGACGCACCCGCGCCAACCATGACCCCCGCCACCGGCGAACGCCTGCTGCGTTTTGTCGGGGACAAAATTATTTTCACGCTGCGCGACGAAAAAAAATCCGCCGTCCGCGCCAGGCAGTCGGCGCGTCTCCGCACCAATCTCGGCCGCGCCGCCCTCCGACGCCGCGAAATCATCGCCGCCCACGCCGGGGGCGCTACCGCCGCCGGCGCTTCCTGGCGCGACCTGCCCATGCAGCCCACCGCCGACGGCTGGCAAATCGAACTCCCGCTCGCCGAGGTCGGCTATTTCAAGGCCAAAGCCTATCTGCTCGACGAAAAAAACTGGCAGCATTGGCCGGCTGGTTCCGACGTGGGCATTTGCGTTCATCCGGACTTTTCCCGCACCGCCAACACCATTTACTGCGCCTTCACCCGGCTTCTCGGTCCAACCAAAAATCTGGCATCCACTGCCAACGCCAAACTCGAGGCCGAATTAAAATCCCTTGAATCCCAAGGCTACGCCACGCTGCCGCCATCCGGAAAATTCCGCGATCTCACGCACCAGTTGCCGCACATCGTCAACCGGCTTGGCTGCCGCATCATTCATTTGCTGCCCGTGCATCCCACGCCCACGACCTACGCACGGTTCGGACGATTCGGCAGCCCTTACGCCGCGCTGGATTTGACGGCGGTCGATCCCGCCCTAGTCGAGTTTGATAAACGCACTACCGGCATCGACCAGTTTTGCGAACTCACCCAGACAGCGCATTCGCTCGGCGCGCGGGTGTTCATCGACATCGTCATCAACCACACCGGCTGGGGTTCAACCTTGCAGGAAAATCACCCTGAATTTTTCCTAAAGAAAACTGACGGCGATTTTGCCAGTCCCGGCGCATGGGGTACCGTTTGGGAAGACCTCGTCGAGCTCGAACAGCACGACGTGAAACTCTGGGATCTCGTCGCCGATTCGCTGCTCGTCTGGTGCCGCCGGGGCGTGGATGGATTTCGCTGTGACGCCGGTTATAAAATCCCCACTCCCGCCTGGCAATACATCGTTGCCCGCGTGCAGGACGAATTTTCGGAAACAATTTTTCTGCTTGAAGGCCTCGGTGGCTCGTGGGAAGCCACGGAAAGTCTGCTTACCGAGGGCGGCATGCAGTGGGCTTACTCCGAGCTGTTTCAAAATTATTCCGGCCAGGACGTCGCGTGGTATCTCGATTATGCCAACCGCCAGAATGAACGCATCGGCAGCTATGTCCATTACAGTGAAACCCACGACAACAGCCGGCTCGCCGACAAAGGCCGCGCGTGGTCCCTGCTGCGAAACCGCCTTTGCGCGCTGACCAGTCCTGGCGGCGGCTTCGGCTTTACCTGCGGCGTGGAATGGCTGGCAGCGGAAAAAATCCGCGTCCACGGCAACACCGGCCTAAACTGGGACAGCACCGATAACCTCGTCCCCGAACTCGGTCGGTTGAACCGGCTCATCTCCGACCATCCCTGTTTTTTTGACGGTGCGAAACTCACTCGCCTGAGCGCGCCTGACGCGCCGGTCTATGCCCTGCTCCGTGAATCGGCGGAAGGCAAGGATTCCGTCCTGATTTTGGTCAACACGGACGTTGAAAAAGAAAACTCACTGGCGCTTGCCCAATCGGCAATCGGCAATCGGCAATCGGCTATCCCATGCAAGCCCAACCCGACCTCTTCCCCCCCACCGACGCCGACCAGGACAAAGCCACCCTCCGCGCCCACCTATATACTAACGGCTGGCAAACCCGCCGCCAAATCGCCGCCGCCCTCGGCTGGCCCGAGCGAAAGATTCGGGATGTAGCCGAAAGCATGGGCACCGACATCGTCCGCGGCCAGGCCGGATTCAAACTCACCGACCAGATCCACCGCGACAGCCCAGACGTCCCACTCGCCCTCCAAGCCTGCGACGCCTTCGAATCCCAGGGAAAGAAAAACCTCGCCTACGCCCTGGGCCTCCGCCCCCGCCTCCACATCTTCCTGGGTTAGGCTTAAAGCCGTCCTAACGGCCCCCTAATACCCCGTAAATTTGTCTCAAACCTATTCAAATCCGGGCGTTTTGAAAGGTTTTGTCTCAATCCTCCCGCCAACCCTCAGTTTCGTCCAAACCCCCCAATAATTCGGCCCTTTTCGCCCAGTTTCGCCCTAATTCGCCCCATCCCACCCTCCGCGACGATGTCGAGATTGGCTCCAATACCGCCATTGACCGTGGCACGCTCGGCTCCACTGTCATCGGAGTGGGCACGAAGATTGACAACCTCGTCCATGTGGCTCACAACGTGGTCATGGGCCGGCACTGTTTGATCATGGGGCAGGTCGGTGTTGCCGGCAGCACCCATCTGGGGGATTACGTCGTGGTAGCCTCGCAATCCGGGATTGCGGACCATTTGCAGGTCGGCAACCAGGCCGTGATTGGCGCAAAGTCGGGCGTGATGCGTGACATTCCCGACGGAGGCCGTGTGCTCGGCACCCCGGCCGCTCCAGACCGGCAGGCCAAACGCCAGATGATCGCGATGCAGCAGTTGCCGCAACTGCTGCATCGCCTGCGTGATTTGGAGAAACAGGTCGTGCAGCTCACCGCCCGGTGCGCCGCCTGAGCGGCCGCTGCCTGCGGACCGGGCCGGGTTCCCGTGCGGGACGCCTTCGCGAGGTGTTGGGGGGGGCGCTGACATTCTTGTCGGCGTGTTCCCAGGTTGCCCATGCGCGGCCACTCTGAACCGGCCGAAAAGAATGTCGGCGCTCCTCCGCGCCGTGCGAATGTAAAGGTTCTTGCTCGCTTATGCCCCGCCTCAATGCGATATTGCACCAATGCCATATCGTCCGCCGAGATCCAAGAAGTCCACGACTAAACCGGGAGAGCTGAGTGATCGTCAACTCCGCACCGATCAACTCTCGGATCAGCGCCGCCGGGAAATGGCTACCCGCTCCACCTTGTCACGGTTACGCAACCGGAAATCAGACTTGAAGTGAACCTGTGACTGTCGCGGCGGATGACGGAAGGCTCCCGGTCGAGGGCGGGGGAACCGAAAGGGGACACCGGTTGATCGGCCCTCTGAGCAAAACGGATGCCCGCCCCTTGCTGGATTGGCTGCTCCGGAAGCATCCCGATACCCCGAAGAGCCGCGCCAAGCAATGGATTCTGGCGGGCCGCGTGAGCATCGGGGGCGTGGTCATGCGAAAGCCCCACCAGCCCGTCCCCGACCCTGGCAATACGATCGAGTTGCGCGCTCGCCACGCCACCACCCTGGATTGTGGTTCCGGGTGGCAGATTCATCCCCGCGTTTCGTTGCTTTATCTGGATCCCGCCCTCGCGATCGTCAACAAGGGGCCCGGCCTCATCTCGGTGCCGGCCGCCGACGGCGACCTCTCCGCCCTGAGCATCCTTGCCGACTTCCTGACCGGCCAACTCAAGGCCCAGGACCGCAATGTGGCCGCAAAATCGCTGCCCCCGGCCTATCAGCGGCTGCAACCCTTGCCGGTTCATCGTCTGGACCAATACACCAGCGGTGTCTTCTGCATGGCCACAAACCCCGCGGCGCGCCACCACCTCATCGAGCAGCTTAAAGAGCACACCATGAAGCGGGAGTATGTCGCGTTTGTGGAGGGGAGGTCCAGCGCGCCCAAGGGCTGCTGGCGGCAATGGCTGCAATTAAGCCGGGACGAACTCCGCCAGCATGTCATTTCTGAAGCCCAGGCACGTGTTGCCGGCTCCGAGGTCCGCGAAGCCATCACCCACTACGAAGTCATTGCCGAGTACCCCATTGTGGGCGGCACCCGCTTCGTCACCAAACTGCGGCTCCGGTTGGAGACGGGAAGGAAACATCAAATCCGCGTCCAAGCGGCAAATGCCGGGCTTCCCCTGATCGGGGATCGTACCTACAACCCAGGAGTGCGTGAGCGGACCCCGGGCTCGACGGAATTCCCGCGCCAGGCCTTGCACGCGGAAGTTCTCACCCTAGAGCATCCAGACCGACCGGGCACCCGGTTAAGCTGGGTTGCGGAATTACCCAAAGACCTCCGCCAGCTCGAAACGGACCTGCGGTTAGGCCGGCTCTGATAGGTACGTTTGGGGGCGTGAAACGTGAGAGCACGCTGGCACGCTGGCACCCTCCCACGCGGCAGCTAGCCGACTTTGCCCGTGTTCGGAGGGGCCGCTTCCGCCCACGCAACCCGCGCGCGGATTGGCACGCCATGGAATCGCACCATGTGCGGGTGCATGCGCTGGGGGTCAACCGGGTAGCCGCAGATCCGGCACGGCACCGTGTCGGTCGAGTCGGCAACCGGCTGTTCGATGAGAGGCTCAGTTGCGATCCGGCTTCCGCCCCGGCCCCGGCCCCCCGCCTTTTTGCCTTTGGGACCTTTGCCGGGATGCGGGCCTTTCCTGCCGCCTCGCCCGCCTTTTCCACTGTTGAAAGAAGTTTTCGTTGTCATAATTTACCATCAAATTCTGGTGGGCGCATGGAATAAATGGCTGCCGCTACGGTTTGGCGGCTCGCGGTTGCTCCGGAGCGTCCGGGAGAGCCGGGCCCGCCGCCGGCTGCTCCGGTTTATTGAGCCGATGCTGCTTCAGTTCGGCGTAAATGGACTGGGCCAGGCCGGACTTCTCGAAGCCGATCACCTTTGTTCCCCTGAGCCCGAAGAATCGCTCCAGATCCTCTGACATGTAGTGTTGCACGACCGGGTAGTGGGTGAAGTCGGCAAGCACCGCGTCCCGGCTCTTCTCGGACAGGTCGTGTGTGATTAACACGAAGTGCAACCGGCCCTTGCTGCGCCGCAGCGTTTCGCGTCCCACCAGCAGGTTGCGCGAGCGCAATACAAACGGAAACAGCCGTTCCACCGGCCTGACTGGACCTGGTGTTTTCACTACGCAATTTTCACCTTGGTGCGGCGGCCTTTAATCTGAGTGCGATTCAGCTTCGAGATGATGCTGTTGGCGTATTCGGAAGCCACATGAACAAACAGATGACGCTCCCGGATGTCCACGGCGCCAATGATCGTCCGGGGCAAACCCGTCTCGCCCAGGATGGTCCCCACGATGTCGCCTTCTGAAAGGCCGTTCTCAGAGCCCACGTTGATATGCAGGCAGGTCTGCCCTTCCGGCAGCCGACGGATAACTTTGGGCGGGTGGGCCGGACCCGGCTCGGAAGGTTGGGAAACTTCCGGCCTTGGGGGCACAACTTTCGGCTTCGGAGGCACAACTTCCGGCCTTGGGGGCACAACTTCCGGTTTCGGAGGCGCAACTTCCGGCCTTGGGGGCACAACCTCCGGTTTCGGAGGTGCAACTTCCGACCTCGGAGGTGCAACTTCCGGCCGCGTGGGTTTGGCCGGGCTGGCAATCTCCTTCACCGCCGGACGGGGGGCAATGACGCGCCGCGGGGGCTCCGGCGGACGCTCCCGCCGCTGGGGGGCCTCATCGCGGTTGCGCCGAGGCCGCTCTTCATAGGAGCCGTGACGCCCTTCCCGGGGCGGATATGCGGGCCTTTCGTGGCGCGGCCGCTCCGCTTCCTCACGCGGGGCTTTGGCCGCGGGAGCGCCTTCCCCGCCCTGCAAGTGATGCAGCAGCGCGGAGGCAATGTCGGTCGAGCTGAAGCCCTCTTCGAGCAGGCGCTCGACAAGCTGGTCCTGCCGCTTGAACTCCCCGCTCTTGAGCGTGGCGCGAACTTTGTCAAGCACGGCATTGGCGCGGGCCTCTTCCACTTCATCCACGGTGGGGGCTTTGGCGCGGTGAATCCGCGTGCCCACATAGCGCTCGATGGCGCGAATCTGGAAAACCTCGCGCCCCGAGGCGAATGAGATCGCCCGTCCGCTGCGGCCCTGGCGGCCGGTCCGCCCGATGCGGTGCACGTAATCCTCCCCGTCATAGGGCAGGTCGTAGTTGAACACGACCTCGATGTTCTCCACGTCAATGCCGCGCGCCGCCACGTCGGTGGCGACCAGAAACTCCAGGCCAGCCTTGCGGAACTTGTTCATCACGCGGTCCCGCATAGCCTGGGTCATTTCCCCATGCAGCCGGTCCGCCGAGTAGCCCTGTGCGTTGAGATGCTCCACCAGTTCGTCCACCATGCGGCGGGTGTTGCAGAAGACGATGCCGAGCTTGAGATCGTGAATGTCAATGAGGCGCGTCAGTAGATCCACCTTGAAACGGCGGTCCACCTCGTAGAAGACCTGCTCGACCGTCGGCACCGTCATCGCCTTCTGCTCGATGCGAATGCTCTGCGGGTCGTGCGAGTATTTCTCGATCAACTGCTGGATCGGGCGCGGGACCGTTGCCGAGAAGAAGACCGTCTGCCGCTCTTTGGGCGTTCCCTGGAGGATCAGCTCGATGTCGTCGCGGAAACCCATGTTCAGCATGACGTCCACCTCGTCGAGCACGACCATCTTGACCGTGTTGAGCCGGAGCGTGCCGCGGCGCATGTGGTCCATGATCCGGCCCGGTGTGCCGATGACGATGTGCGCGCCCTGGCGCAGGCCGAAGAGCTGGCGGTCGTAGGATTGGCCGCCGTAGATCGGCAGCGCGTGGAGTCCGCGCTTGAAGAGCGCCAGCTTGTGGACCTCCTCCGAGACCTGCACGGCCAGCTCCCGCGTCGGGCATAGGATCAGCACCTGCGTGGTGCGTTCCTCCACGACGACCTTCTCGATTGCCGGCGCGGCGAAGGCCACGGTCTTCCCGGAGCCGGTCTGCGATTGGCCCACGGCGTCCTTGCCTTGCAGCAACACCGGGATTGCTGCCGCTTGAATGGGCGCCGCCTGCTCGAAACCGAGCTTGTCAATGGCCTTCAGCACTTCGCTCGAAAGCCCCAGTTCAGAAAATAGTTTGGTTGTCATGAAAACAAATCAGTCCCCGCTGGACACAATGTAGCGCAGCGGGGACCAAAAAGGGAGCAGTTTCTTCCGTCAGTGCGTTGCGCTGAATTATACAGGGAAAAGGGAGAGGCCGAGAAGCTTTGCAGCGTCACGCATGCGTTTGTCGGTAGCGACCAGCTCGATCTGGTTGTCAGCCCGAGCCGATGCCAAGTGCAGGGCATCCAGCGTGCGGATGGGCAGCGGAGGGGTATGGCGATAGCACGTGGCCATTATGGCGTTGAATTCAGCCTCCACCCGAGAGCTTGCCAAGGGTGGAGGTGTCCCAGTAGCTCATGCCCTCAGTTGCCGCGGTCTTCGTCGAGAATCTGTTCGACGGTGAGGCCTATCTTGCCAGTGGAGAGCCGCTGGCGCAACTGGGCGAGCTTCGCGAGCCAGGCCTGCCGGTTCGACGATGGGTTGGCCTGCGGATCAAAAAGCCTTCCCCTTTTCGCGCCGCCGATTAGAATGCTGCCATGCCATCATTCGATATTGTCAGCCAGGTCAGCTCGATGGAAATCGAGAATGCCGTGAATATTGCCAACAAGGAATTGGCCAACCGGTTCGATTTCAAAGGCGCCAACGCGACCATCGTGCTCGAAAAGAATGAGATCAAGCTCTCCGCCGATAACGCCTTCAAGCTGAAGGCGCTGAACGAGATTGTCATCGGCAAGATCTCCAAACGCAATATCAGCCTCAAGAACGTCGAACAGTGCGAGCCGGACGTATCGCCGCTGGGGCATTCGCGGCAGGTGATCAAGATCAAGCAGGGCCTGGAGACCGAGATCGCCAAGCAGGTCACCGGCTTCATCCGTGAATCCAAGTTCAAGGTTACCACGCAGATCCAGGACCAGCAGGTCCGCGTCACCGGCAAGAGCCGGGACGATCTGCAATCGGTGATCGCCGCGGCGCGGGCAAAAGAGTTCCCGGTGGCGCTCCAGTTCACGAACTTCCGGGATTAGGAGAGGGAGAACCGTCGTGATGCCTCTTGATCGCAAGACAGGCTAAGAGGTCCGGCAGGCTTTCCAAACAACGCATGGGCAACCCTGAACGCATTCCCACGGACGGCGGACAGAGCTTCGGCCACAATCCTTTTGAGGCTCTATCCATTGAGGGGCTCCCGCCGGGCGCGGAAAGCCCGCCCGCGGATTCCGGGCAGCGGCCGGAACCCGGGCCGGCGCGCAAGAACCGCGGCCGCGTGGACATCATCCGGCAGAAGGCCGGGCGCGGTGGGAAGACGGTGACGGTGATCAAGGGCTTCGTCGGCATCGGCCTGCCTGAGAAGGAGCAGCTTGCCAAGGCGATGCAGAAAGCCTGCGGAACGGGCGGCACCGTAAAGAACGGCCAGATCGAGATTCAGGGGGATAAGCGCCAGGAGGCTGCCCGTATTCTGAGCGAGGCAAACTTCCGCCCCGTATTCGCGGGCGGATAGCCCGCATCGGTCATGGCGTCGGCGGGAGTGTTTCCTCCCATTCCCGGATGCGCTCGCAGGCTTCCTGAAAGTAGTCTTTGAAGGGGTCCAGCCAGATAATGCGGCTGTCTCTCTTGAACCAGGTGAGCTGCCCTTTGGCGAACTGCCGGATGGCCACTCCGAGCTGAAGGCACAGGTTGTCGAGCGTGCCCAGCTCTCCGCGCAGATACCGCGTTATATAACGGTACTCCAGGCCCAGCTTGTCGAGCTGAAGGTCGGACACCCCCCGGGAGCGGAGCCCGGCGACCTCCTCGACCATTCCGTGGACCAGGCGCTCCCGGAGGCGCTTTTCGATTCGTTTCTCGAGGATTTCGCGCGGCCAGGTCAATCCGAGTTGAAGGCAGGTGTATCGCGGGGAGCTGATGCGGGCGGAAGCGTTCGCGCAGCCGGCGGAGGCAATTTCGATGGCACGTATGAGCCGGCGCCGGTTGCCTTGATCAATGCGGCCGGCGGCCTCCGGGTCGAGCTTTTCAAGCCGCCCGACCAACTGGGCGAGCGGAAGGGGCTCGAGCTCCGCCCGCAGCGCCTCATTCGGGCGGACATCCACCAGCTCATAGCCCTCGACGATGGCGCTGATGTACAAGCCGGTTCCGCCAACGAGGAGGGGCAGCTTCCCGGCTCCCCCAATGGAGTCAATGGCGCCGTAGGCGGCCCGCTGATACTGCGCCAGCGAGAAATACTCGGACACATCGGCGACGTCTATGAGGTGGTGCTTCACCGTCCCGGCCTGGGCCGGAGTGATCTTGCCGGTGCCTAGGTCCAAGCCGCGATAAACCTGCCGTGAGTCGGCGGAGACAACTTCGCCGCCGAGGTGTTGCGCCAGGCGAATGCCGAGGTCGCTCTTCCCGGAGGCGTTTGTCCCGAGTAGGACGACAAGTTGTTTCATGTTCAGTGGAAGCGCTGGCCCTGGCTGCGGGTCGAGAAGTTCCTAATCGCCCCGCCTAGTGCCGCGCGGAGACTTCGGGACGTCGTTGACGCGCTCCAAAGCGTTGGGCCAGCTCCACCCGGATGGCTTCGAGCACAGTTCAGCCGCCAACGTTGCCGCGTCCCGGCTGCGCAGGAGCGGCACCATGAGCGGCGGCGCGGTGTAATCGGCGACGGCGCTCATGCCCGGCGCGCGATTCCGGACCCGGTCATCCTGAATTGCGCTGTAGTTTAACATTAGGGGTGTATTTGCAGCATATTCTGCTCGGACATCACTTCATGCCTTCCGCTTAGGCCCCGCCAATGAACAGGTCGAGTGTAATGCCTGCACAAATGGGGTGGCTGGTGTTCAATCGTTCCGCGCTGTGTTACCTCACCCAGAACCCGCCCTGGAAGATGATCTCGGCCAGGGTGACCGCCAGGAAGACGACGCTGACAACCGCGTTCAGCCGAAAGAAGGCGACGTTGATCCAGTCCAGGCTGCGGCGGCGGGCGATCCAATGCTCCAGGACCAGGCAGCCGACGATAATCATCCAGCCGACGAGGTAGGCGACGCGGAACCGGCACAGCAATCCGAAGAGCAGCAGGAGCCCGCACATCAGGAGATGCGCCAGGAAGGCGGCTTGCAGGGCGTTCCCGGGCCCCCACGCCACCACCAGGGAGTGCAGGCCATGCTGGCGATCGAACTCGTAGTCCTGCAGCGCGTAGATGATGTCAAACCCGACCAGCCAGAGCACCACGACCCCAGCCAGCACAATCATCTGCAGAATCTCCATGATTGAGACCTGGATTCCCTTCACCGCCAGCCACGCCCCGATCGGCGCCAGGGCCAGGGCCAGCCCCAGGTAGAAATGGGTGTAATCGGTAAACCGCTTGGTCAGCGAGTAAAAGCAAATCACACCCAGCGCGACCGGCGACAGGCAAAAGCAGATCGGATTGAGCAGAAAGCTCGCCGCAACCAGCCCCGCCCCCGCCAGCGCGCAGAGCGTCACCGCGCTGAACAGGCTGATCTGCCCCGCCGGCAGGTGCCGTCCGGCGGTGCGGGGGTTCAGTGCATCGAACTTGCGGTCCACGATCCGGTTGAAGGCCATGGCGCAAGTGCGCGCGCAGACCATCGCGGCCAGGATCAGCCCGAACGTCCGCCACCCCGGCCACCCGCGCCGGTCGCGAGCCGCAACCGCCATGGCAGCCAGGGCGAAAGGCAGGGCGAAGATGGTATGGGAGAACTTCACGAAGGAAGCCCACTTGGTTATGAGAGTGAACATCTGAAGATCAACATCGAACATCCAACATCCAACATCGAATCGGCAATTGGGGGGTTAGCTTGTGGTGGAGGGACGACAGTTAGAGGACCGATGTTTTTCGGCTAGAGCATTCGGCCTGGCGGTTTGAATGCTCGAGAAGAAAATACGCACTAACTCATCAACCTCGGCAAGAACAACAGCCAGCGTCGCATCGTTCTTTGCCCAGGCTTTGCGGTTGATAAGGCGTGCCCAGCGACGTGTCTCGCGCAGTTCCTTAAGGCATATCTTGAGCTTGTGGATAAAATCATCACGTGACTCCGCCTCCTCAGCCTCCCCATGGTTCGGGTAGAGAGACGTGCCGGACCGCAGCAACTGACCGGCAACGTGGTTCCCGGCTCGCGAGTTCGGCAGCTTCTCCGAAAGATCAATCACCACTGAGGCAAACTCCAACAACCGTTCCTCAAGGTCGAACCTCCGCCTCCTAGTTTCCTCATCCCGCAACTCCCACCCACCCACCGCCTCCTCCCCCGTCAATTCCCCCACCCGATATTGGATGTTGGATGTTTCCTGTTCCTTCTTAGTTGTTCCTTTCCCCTTCTTCTTAAACTTCATACTTCCCTCTCTTCCTTCCACCGTCCCGCCAGCTCATGCTCCACCCCCAGGTGATCCAGCACCCGCGCCACCACCGTGTCCACCACTGCCTCCACCGTCTGCGGGCGGGTATAAAAGGAAGGATTGGCCGGAAGAATCGTCGCCCCCGCCTGGATCAGAAGCTCGAAGTTCTTCACGTGGATCAGGTTCAGCGGCGTCTCGCGGGGCACGAGGATGAGCTTCTTCCTCTCCTTCAGCACCACGTCGGCGGCTCGGAGCAGGACATCCTCGCTGTAGCCGTGGGCGATCCGGCCCAGCGTGCCCATGCTGCACGGAATGATCACCATCGCGTCCGGCGCGTTCGAGCCGCTGGCAAAGGGAGCGTTCATGCTCTTGAGGTTGTGCTCGATGGCGCCGGGCGGCAGTCGCAGCCCCCCCGGCATTTCCTCGGCGATCACCACCGGCGCATAACGGCTGAGCACCACGCGAATCTCGTGCTGCCCGGCGTCGAGGTTATCGAGCAGGCGCTGGGCGTACAGCGAGCCGCTGGCTCCGGTAATGGCGACAAGTAATCTCAAGGACAACAAATGTTCGAATCGTGATTCGGGGAGACTATGGCCGCGCTCCGCCCAATGGGCAAGCGTAACCCCGGAAGGGAAATCCGAAAGCCGAAATCCGAAGCCCGAAGGAAATCCGAAAACCGAGGCCCGATCCGGCAGGACAGTAGTCCGCCAAGCCCAACTCCGTTAGGAGTGACATTTCCGCTATCCCGCGCCACCATGCCGCACCGATGGAGCTTGCGATGGTCTTGTCGGAGATCGTGCGCCGGCGGTGTGCGCACCTTCGATTTTTCGGAGCGCGGACATTCTTGTCCGCTTGGGGGTTGACTGCGCTCCGGGAGCGGACAAGGCTCCCATTGCCCAGTGGTGGTGGTTTTGGAAGAATCCAAGACGCGCGCGCGGGCGTTATCGAATCAGCTTGAGTCACGCCCGCGCTTCCGCAAAATGGCATGGTGTTAGATCCCCGCAAAAGGTTGGCGTCGGTGCCCGCCGCTGCCTTGTTCCTGCTCGCTCTCCTGCTGGCGGGTTGCGCCACCGACGCGCGACGGCGAGGGGAGCGCGTGCCGGACTGGCAGAGCGAAACGGCAGTAGGCACCGCCCCGGTGCCGGCTGCTCCTCCCGCGCCCGCACCGACCCCCTCTCCGCCACCGTCAGCCCCCATCCCTGCGCCCGCGCCTGCCCCCCCGCCGGCGCCAACCAACGAAGTCGCCGAAGCCTGGGTGCCGCTCCAGCGCTGGTGCAAGGCAAACGGGTTCTCCGCGCCCTGCCAGGTGGGCCTGATCCCCTCGCCCGCCTACGCCCTGACCACCAGCAACGGGGTGTTCGTTGTCCGCATCGGCATGCAGCTCGCGCATTGGGACGGCGTGCAAGTCTGGCTGGGGTTCGCCCCCCAGATGAGCGAAGGGCAGCCGTTTGTTCACGCGCTGGATTTGAAGAAGACCCTGCAGCCGCTGCTCACCGGCGCGCCTATGGCCTCTTTCCGCACCAACCCGGTTATTGTCATTGATCCGGGGCACGGCGGCGACGATGCGGGAACCCGGAGCGTGCTGGGAAGCCGCTACGAGCGCGAGTTCACGCTCGATTGGGCCCGCCGGCTCGGGGCAATGCTTGCCACCAACGGCTGGCAGGTCTTCCTCACCCGCAGCAACGATGTCCACCTGTCGCTTTCAAACCGCATCGCCTTTGCTGAGGAACACAAAGCCGCCCTGTTCCTCAGCCTCCACTTCAACTCTGCCGCCCCCAATAGCCGTGAATCCGGCCTCGAAACCTACTGCCTGACCCCGGCCGGCATGCCTTCCGGCATCACCCGTGGCTACCAGGACGACCCGGCGCTGGTCTTTCCGAACAATGCCTTTGACGCGGAGAACCTCCTGGTGGCCTCCTGGGTGCATCGCTCCCTGTTGCAGGTCAACGGCCGGCACGATCGTGGCGTCCGCCGCGCCCGCTACCTCGGCGTGCTCCGCGGCCAGAAGCGCCCGGCAATCCTGATCGAGGGCGGATACCTCTCAAACCCGCTGGAAGCCAGGCGGATCGCCGACCCGGCTTACAGGCAGAGGATGGCAGAGGTGGTGGCGAAGGCGTTGCAGCGGTGCAGGGGGATGTGAAACGTGATGCGTGATGCGTGATTTGGTGGGATTATGAACTACGATGAATGGATTAAGTCGGTACCGGCTGATATTACCGGCGATGTGCTCTGGAGAGTGGAAGCATACCGGTTGGCTCTTTTCATGTCCGAGTTGGGCTGGCACGATGTCACCAAGCTCCTGAGGGACAAACGCACACTGGAAGTGTCGGATCAGCTCTACCGGGCTTTAGGCTCCATCGCCGCCAATATTTCTGAGGGGTATTCCCGTGGCGGTGGCCGGGATCGCGCTCACTTCTATGAGTATGCTCTCGGCTCCGCTCGGGAAAGCCGTGGCTGGTATTACAATGGACGCCATGTGCTGGGAGAGGCTGTTGCAGAACACCGGATACGCCTCCTGACCCAAATCATTCGACTCCTGCTCACAATGATCCCCGACCAGCGCAGCGTTACCTTCCGAGAAGAAAGTCCCGCTTACGGTGCTGATCCAGAGCAACCCATAAATGAAGAACAATTGAAAGCCCTGCTCCAAAACCCCCCGCTCCCGTGACCACGAATCCCGCATCGCGAATCCCGCATCACGAATCCCGCATCACGCATCACGTCCTAGTCACCGGCGGTGCCGGCTTCATCGGCTCCCACCTGGTCGAGCGGCTCCTGGCCGACGGCAAATCCGTGGTGGTGGTGGACGATCTTTCCACCGGCAGCCTGGAGAACCTGCGCGCGGTGAGCGGGCATCCCCGGCTGCGGGTGATTCAGTCCAAGGTTTCAGGCTGTCCCGGGGTGGCACACCTCGTGGCGGAGGCCGAAACGGTGTATCACCTGGCGGCGGCGGTCGGGGTTGACCTGGTGGTGCGCTCGCCGATCCATGTGCTGCAAACGAATCTGCACGAGACGGAGGTGGTGCTGGAAGCCGCGGCGCCTCGTGGCGTGCCGGTGCTGCTGGCCTCGACCTCTGAAGTCTATGGGAAGAGCCGGAAGGAGGCGTTCGATGAGGAGGACGACCTCTTGATCGGCCCGCCGCACCAGGCGCGCTGGAGCTACGCCTGCTCGAAGCTCATGGACGAGTTCCTGGCGCTGGCTTACGCGAAGGAACGGGCCTTGCCGGTGGTCATCGCGCGCTTCTTCAACACCGTCGGCCCCCGGCAGACCGGGCGCTACGGCATGGTCTTGCCACGGTTTATTGCGGCGGCCCGCAGTGGCCAACCCCTGAAGGTCTATGGCGACGGACGGCAGACGCGCTGCTTCTGTTACGTGGGCGACACCGTTGAGGCCCTCGTGCGCCTGGCCAATTGTCCGGCTGCCCGCGGCCAGGTGTTCAACATCGGCAGCACGGAAGAAATCTCCATCCGCGGCCTGGCCGCGAAGGTGATCGAAATCCTGGGATCAACCTCCAGCGTCGAATTGGTCCCCTACAGCCAGGCCTACGAGCCCGGCTTCGACGACATGCGCCGACGAAAGCCCCTGGTGGACAAGCTCGAAGCAACCGTTGGCTTTCGCCCAAACACCCCCCTGAAGACCATCATCGAGCGAACAGCGGCGGCGGGGGCTTGAGCGTGTACAAAGAAAAAGGGCATCCTTGCGGATGCCCTTTTTGTTCTAAAGGACTTAAGTCAGGATACTCAGCTTAGGGGAGCTGGAGGCGGTTGTTGCCCGCGGCCAAGCTGCCAACAGCCGTGTTCCAGGCGTCGCCCGTGTTCTTGAGGGCGTCCTGCAGGCGGGAGCGGGTGAAGCCCTGCACGCTGCCGTCGGACAAGCCGACATTGCCCTGCTTCGAGTGCATGCTGTCGGTGTAACCAACGTTCACGTTGTTGGTGGTCAGAACCTGGCAGGAACCGGCGGCGCTCCCGGGAGCCGGGTTAAACATAGTGGTCGGCGGGTTGCCGTTGCCGAGGTTATGATCGCCGGTCAGGAACATCTGGGGGTTGGATTCGGTGGCATCAGCGCCCACGAAGTAGCTGATGTTCAGGTTGTTGGTGAACGGGACTGTGCTGGCCGTGCCGGCGGTAACAGTTCCGGCGAAGGTGGATGCGACCTGCCGTGTGCTGCTCTCGGCTTCCGACGGGCAGAACAGGACTTTCGGGGTCGTCAATTCGTTCGACATGCACATGAAGTAGCCGAATGGACCAAAGCTGGTCAATTGGCTCGCAGTGTTAGCATACACGCCGCGATGATTTGAAGCGCCACCGGCAGCGCCAGTAACTGCCATCGGCATGTTGCCGTCGTTGTCAATAGCCCAGGTGCGGAACGCCAAGCCGACTTGCTTCAGGCTGTTCGTGCAACTGATACGTTGTGCCTTGGATTTCGCGCGGGCGAGTGCCGGGAGCAAAAGGGCGGCCAGGATGGCGATGATGGCGATAACGACTAACAACTCGATAAGAGTGAAAGCCCCGATCTTCTTGCGTAGGTTTTTCATATATTTACAATGGTTTCTTAGTTTGTTTCTTAGGCAAACAGACCGCGAACTGGACCGAGGCCGTCCACGCTGTCAACCCATTCGATTTCTCTATAAGCAATGACGGTGCCAGCCTCATTTCTGCGATTTGCTTAGGAAATTCGCATGTCCACCCACACGCGTGGGTGAACTTTTCACGCGTTATGCGTGAAATCCACGCGTATGCTGGGGATTTTCCGACCGGCACGATACCACCAAAAGCTGCCGAATCTTCTCCCTCTCCCCTTCCGAAGGGGAGAGGGTCGGGGAGCACTGCTGTTGAATTAAGGTAGGCCCCGCGCGAGACGCGGCGGCTTCTCCCTCTCCTCCCCCGAGGGAGGAGAGGGCCTGGTGTTTGGGCATTCTGCGGACTGGAAAGCAGCCAATCCCAACGGGGATGGCATCACTCAGCCCAGCCAGATCGGCCAATCCCAACGGGACTCCGCTAATATAGTGATTTGCTAAGCATTTCGTGATTTGAAAAAAGCAGTTGCCTTACGGTTGACAGATTGTGTTCAATCGGATACTATGCCAAGCAATATGAAGGCTCCGAGGCAAAGGTTCAAGATTCTTAAGTTCACCAACCCGCGTACGGATACCACGAGCTGGCGGGTCAGCGGCATCAAACGGAATGGGGAACGCATCCGCGAGAACTACGTGGACCCGCAGGAGGCGCAGTTGCGTTATACCGAGCTGGAGGGGGAATTCCACGCGGCCAACGGCAGCGCGGCGCTGCGGGCTACTCGGCTCACCGATGAACAGGTGGCCATTGCGGAGGCAGGGTTCAAGCGGTTGGAGCGCGACCAGGATCTGCTGACGGCGATTGACCATTGGCTCAGGACCGGCAAGCCAGCGGTCATCAAGGAGTCACCGCGGCTGGATGATGCGTTCGCGC
>CAIXUZ010000019.1 GCA_903922735.1 uncultured Verrucomicrobia subdivision 3 bacterium | reverse complement strand
CATCGACATAAAACGCGGGAACATCGACATAAAACGCGGGAACATCGACATAAAACGCGGGAACATCGACATAAAACGCGGGAACATCGACATAAAACGCGGGAACATCGACATAAAACGCGGGAACATCGATGTAAAACGCGGGAACATCGATGTAATTCGTGGGAACAATGTTGTTCCCGTCCGCAACAATGTTGTTCCGTCAAATTACAATGTTGTAAATCGCAGGAACAATGTTGTTCCGGTGAATTACAATGTTGTTCCCGCGCGGAACAATGTTGTAAAATCATTTTACAATGTTGTAAAAAACCGTTCTGACATGGCCAGACGGCAGAAAAACGTGTCTTTACCGTTAAAACCCCGCTTTTTCGGGGAAAGTGGTCAAAAGGAGGCAGATTTGGAGATTTTTTGGGCAAGCGCCGTCCGGCGCGACATATTTGTAGAAAACGGATATTGAAATAAACCAAGCCCCGTCAGGGGCGGCATATTCGGATTGGGCTGGGGTCGGAATATTTCGTTCCTGACGGAGCTGGGGAATGGTTGGGATGCGGTGGCTACAAAGATTTCGCCCCTGGCGGGGCTGGCGGAAAACAGGAATGCCTGACCATAGACGAACGGGGTTAAAGAGCGGATGAGGTTTTGTCGCGCGAAGGACGCGAAGGGTGCGGAGTCGCGGAGCGACGGCAGATAGTAGCCCACGGCGCGAGCCGTGGGTTAAACGAACCAAACGAATCAAGCCCCGGCTGGGGCGAAAGAAGATGTCCGTCGGCTGGTTTTCTGTCGCCCCATCCGGGGCTTGGATGAGGTTGACGACCAAACCCACGGTTTCACCGTGGGCTACTATCGGCCGCGCCTCCGGCGCTGACAGGCCGTGCGCCCGGGTTGCCGACTGCCAAGAGGAAATTACCAGCGGACGATTCTGGTTTGGCGGATGAACCTCCGGCCAATCCCGGCGCGGGTTTTTCAAAAAGACGGCGCACGATTCTCCCTCTCCGCCAACGGGAGTTGGGGGAGAGGGCCGGGGTGAGGTGGCATGTGAACCAAACATATTATGAAAGGACGCTTGGCAAGGCGGGTGGGAAGGCGTAAAACCTCCATTAAGACATGAAAACTTTACTCTCACTTTGTGTGCTGATGTTTTTTTGTGGAACCCGTCTTTTTGCCGAAGATGAAAAAGTTTTGTTGGAAACAAAGCTGCCCATGGCACCTCTCGTAAGCGGACCTGTTTTTCAAAACACCAACATGGAATCACCAATAAAAAGTGGAAGACGGGAGTTTTATGTTCCAGTGGGTACAACCAATCTGGCGCTTCACAAGCCCGTGACCGCAAGCTGTCAGACAACGGTGGGCAATCTAGCTATGATCACCGACGGCGTTAAAGATGGTGATGATGGAGGCTGGATGGAGTTGGCGGCGGGCAAGCAGTGGGCGCAAATAGATTTGCAATACTCATCAGAAATTCACGCTGTTATCATCTGGCATTACTATTACCAAAGCCGGGTCTATCTGAATATGGTGGTGGCGATTTCTGACGATCCCGAATTTAAGAAGGATGTTAAGGTTGTTTTCAATAATGATCTTGAAAATGCCATCGGTTTTGGAAAGGGGATTGACCGTAATTATTATGAAAGTTACATGGGCAAACTGATAGACGCCAAAGGAGTCAAAGGCCGTTATGTCCGGCTGTATAGCAATGGAAACACTGTGAACAAGATGAACCATTATGTGGAAGTTGAGGTTTTCGGAAAACCTGAAACAAAATTGAACTCGATTCGCCAACCATAGCGCTTTGCGCGCTGAAGCCATTACGCTAACATGAAAGCCAAACTCATCCTCGGCTTCGCGCTGGTTTTGAGCGGCGTTTTTTTCATTTTCTCTCAATCAGTCAAAGCCGGTGAAGTTGCCAATGCCACGGCAACGATGCAGGCGAATTGGGCGGACATAGAAGTCACTGTTTATCGAACCACCGGAGAATCGGTGAAACTTCCGGCCAAAAGTTCGATATGCCGGATTAGGACAACCACCAACTATTGGGGAAACTATCTTGTCGTAGCCTTTGTTGACCCGCAGAACAGCCGGAGTTGGCTTGGATTTGCCAGTGGAGATAAAAAACACGGATCGGAAGGGTTTTATGTTGAGGCCGAAAAAGAAATCGTAGGTTTCGGCAAAGATCTCTTTGCGGGAACTCTGTCTTGGCGTGAAAACCTTATCCCAAATACAGTCCCCGGCAAAGGCGTGTCTGGATTGATCCAACAGTTTAACGAACTAAATTCTGCGCCAGATTCGATCCACGAACGATGGGGAGCCAGCATCATGTCGGGAATCGATCTCTCACCTCATTTTCGAGATTGTTTTTTTTATCCGCATAAATGGTCTACCAATTTAGGGACAACAGCCATTGACCATGTCGAAGGGGCTGACGGGAAATTACGTCTGGATTTCACGAGTCCGGCATATCAGACAAAAGGCAGTGTCTGGCTGGATTTGAACACCCGGAAAGTGTTGAAGGCAGTTGAATATAAAAAGCAGCCATAAATCTGGTTTAATCCATCCGGTCTTTGGCCATCGGTTCCGGCGTTTGGCGGTTTCGTTCCGGCGGGTTGTTTTGTTTGTTTTAACCACGAAACACACGAACTACACGAAATGGAAAATTGGGGACTCGTGGAACTCGTCCCGCCGATGCTCCCAAACTTTCGTGGGTTTGGTGTATTTCGTGGTTAATCCCTTTGGTTCCGGCGGGTCGCCGGCAGGGTTTTAATCGCGCAAAAACTTATTGCCTCGGCTTGTTTCTCGCGTATTATCCACGCTCCATTTCAACCAATGATGGCGGAGTTTCGTTTGAAATTTCCAAAAAAACGCAGCAAGAACATTTGATTTATGTCAGCAGACGCAAAACCAGTCAATTCGCCCACCCGCGAATACACCCTCGAACGCACCCGCAACATCGGCATTGCCGCGCACATTGACGCCGGCAAAACGACGACCACCGAGCGTATCCTCTTTTACACGGGCCTGATCCACAAGATCGGCGACGTGGATGACGGCAATACCGTGACGGACTGGATGGAGCAGGAAAAGGAACGCGGCATCACGATCACGTCTGCCGCCGTGACCTGCTTCTGGACCCAGAAAACCGCCAAGGCGGGCGAAGACCAGGTTTACAAGGCCTACAACAACATCCCGCACCGCATCAACATCATTGATACGCCCGGCCACGTGGATTTCACCGCCGAAGTGGAACGTTCCATGCGCGTGCTGGACGGCGCGGTCGCCGTGTTCTGCGGCGTTGCCGGCGTGCAGCCGCAATCGGAAACCGTCTGGCGTCAGGCGACGAAATATAATGTTCCGCGCATCGCGTTCGTCAACAAGATGGACCGCATGGGCGCGAATTTTGAAAACGCCCTCAACGACATGCGCACCAAGCTCAAGGCGTATGCGTTCCCGATCTTCCTGCCGCTGGGCCAAGGCCCCGTCGAGGCGGAAGGTCGTCCGGTGGAAGGCGGTTTTGAAGGCGTGATTGACGTCGTCAATCAGAAGACCATTTACTGGGGTCCGGGCGAGGCGAACGAAGGTCTCAATTATGAGATCCGCGAAATTGCTCCCGCCGATCAGGAACGCGCCAAGGCCGCGCTCGCGGAATTGATTGATGCCGTCTCCAACAAGGACGACTCCATCGCCGAACTCGTTTTGGAAGAAAAGCCGATCACGGCCCCGGTGCTCAAGGCCGCCATTCGCCGCCTCACTTGCAAGATTGAACTCGTGCCCGTGCTGTGCGGCTCGGCGTTCAAGAAAAAAGGCGTGCAGGTTTTGGTGGACGCGGTTGTGGATTATCTCCCCAGCCCGATTGATATTCCGGGTGCGGAAGGCCACGAACTCGGCACCGATGTCGTTGTCAAGGTGCCGACGAATGACCACGAGAAATTCTGCTCGCTCGCGTTCAAGCTCTGGACCGATCCTTACGCGGGCAAGCTGGTGTTCTTCCGCGTCTATTCCGGCCACCTCAAAAAGGGTGACACCATCTACAATCCCCGCACGCGCAAACGCGAACGCGTTTCCCGCCTCATGGTTATTCAGGGCAGCGAGCGCAAGGACATCAACGAAGTCTATGCCGGCGACATCGCCGCGCTCGTCGGTCTCCGTAACATCACGACGGGTGACACGCTTTGCGATGAAGATTTCGACGTGACGCTGGAACCGCCGACGTTCCCCGAACCCGTCATCTCGATGGCGGTCGAACCGAAGACCAAGCAGGACCGCGACAAGCTGTCCGAAGGCTTGCAGCGTCTCGCGGAAGAAGATCCGACGTTCCGCTGCTTCACCAACGAGGAAACCAGCCAGCTCATCATCGCCGGCATGGGCGAACTCCATTTGGAAATCATCGTGGATCGCCTCAAGCGCGAGTTCAAGGTCGAGGCCAATACCGGTGCACCGCAGATCGCGTATCGCGAAACGATTACCAAGAACGCCGAGGGCGAAGGCAAGTTCATCCGTCAATCCGGCGGCAAGGGCCAATACGGCCACGCTTGCATCAAGGTTTATCCGAATGAAAAAGGCAAGGGCGTCGAAGTCGTTGACGAAATCGTCGGCGGTGCGATCCCGAAGGAATTTATCCCGAAGGTCATTGACGGCATCGAAGAAGCCATCAAGGGCGGCGTCTATGCCGGCTATCAGGTCATTGACATCAAGGTGGAAGTCGTGGACGGCTCGTTCCACGAAGTTGACTCGAACGAACTCGCCTTCCGCATGGCTGGCATTTTCGCCTTGAAAGACGCCTTCAAGAAGGCCGCGCCGATCCTACTGGAACCGTTGATGAAAGTCGAATGCACCACGCCCGACGAATATCAGGGCGATCTGCTCGGCGACATCAACCGTCGTCGCGGCACCATCGTCAGCATCGAGGCCAAGAACGGCCAGACCGTGCTCAACGCGCAGGTGCCGCTCGCGGAAATGTTCGGTTACGCCACGGCGATTCGCTCGCTCTCCAAGGGCCGCGCTTCCTACTCGATGGAGCCGTTGACCTTTGCGCAGGTGCCGAACAGCGTCCTCACGACCATCCTGGATGCCGCTGCGAAAAAGCCCGCCGCGCGCACCTAGAAATAAGTTTTCAATCACGAGCCGGAACGCAAGTTCCGGCTCTTTCATTTTAGCGGGCGATAACCAAAATATTTTTAAAAAGATATTGCACCGGAAAACCCTGCTGTTATTATTCGCGTCCGCTTTTCGATAATCGGGAGGCGGAATTTAGTTAACCAAAACCAGACAATTGTTCTTTATATGGCTCAACGAATTAGAATCCGCCTGAAGGCCTATGACTATCGCGTCATTGACCAGTCGGCTCGTGATATTGCCGACACGGTCAAGCGCACGGGCGCCCGCGTCGCCGGCCCCATCCCGCTCCCGACCCGCATCGAACGCTTCACCGTCCAGCGCTCCCCGCACTCGGACAAGAAGTCGCAGGAAACTTTTGAACAACGCACCCACAAGCGCCTGATCGACATTCTCGATCCGACCGCGAAGACCGTGGACGAATTGAAAAAGCTCAATTTGCCCGCCGGCGTGGACATCACCATCAAGATCTAAGGAGAACACCATGCCACTCGGACTTTTAGGAAAAAAACTCGGCAGCACCCGCGTCTATAATGCGCAAGGCGTGCTGATTCCCGTCACGGTCGTTCTCGCCGGTCCCAACCGCGTGCTTCAGGTGAAGACGCAGGCGGGCAAGGATGGATATAATTCCGTCCAACTCGGCTTCGACGACCAAAAAGAACAGCGCGTTTCCAAGCCGCTGCTCGGCCACATCAAGAAGCACAACGGCGTCGCCGTTAAGCGCATCAAGGAATTCCGCAACTTCTCCAAGGAAGTCAAGGCGGGTGAAGTGGTCGGCCCGGCGCTGTTTGCCCCCGGTGATTTCATTGATGCCATCGGCACCACCAAGGGTCGCGGCTTCGAGGGCGTGATGAAACGCCATAACTTCGGCGGCGGTCCCTCGACGCACGGTCACAAAGGCTGGCACCGTCGCGGCGGCGCGATCGGTCAGCGCTTGTTCCCCGGCACGGTGTTGCGCGGTTTCAAGATGCCCGGTCACATGGGCCAGGTCAGCCGCACCACCCAGAATCTGGAAGTGATTCAGGTGATCGAAGCGGACAATCTGCTCCTGATCAAAGGCGCGATTCCCGGTGCGGAAGGCGATTACGTCGTCATCCGTGAATCCAAGAAACGCCCGAAGGGCTGGAAAGCGCCGGTGGCTACCGCCGGCAAGAAAAAGGCCGATGCCAAAGCTGCAGCCGCCAAGAAATAATTAAGCCATGAAAATTTCCATTAAAAATACTGCCGGGAAAGCTGCCGGCGAACTTGAAGTGAAGTTCGCTGTGGTTGAAAACGGCAAAGGCACCCAGGCCGTCCACGACGCCGTCACCGCGTATCGCGCGGCGCAGCGCAGCGGCACCGCCTGCACCAAAACCGCGGGTGAAGTCACCGGCACGAACAAGAAACCGTGGAAGCAAAAAGGCACGGGCCGCGCGCGCGCCGGCTCCTTCCAATCGCCGCTGTGGGTCGGTGGTGGCGTGGTCTTCGGACCGAAGCCCCGCGATTTCAGCAAGACCATCTCCAAAAAGACCAAGCAGCTCGCCCTCCGCAAAGCTTTGAGCGAACGCCTCAAACTCGGCGACGTGATTGTGGTGGACGACTTGAAGCTGGCGACGAACAAGACCAGGGATTTCGTCAAGGTCATCGACGCTTTGGAATGCAAGGGCACCACGCTCCTGATTTCCGGCGAAGAAAACAAGAATCTCACGCTCGCCGCCCGCAATATCGTCGGCGTGACGCTCACCACCAGCGACTCGCTCAACACCTACGATGTGTTGCGTCCCGACAAGCTTGTCTTCACCAAGAGCGCCTTTGAAAAAGTCGAAGCCCGTTTAACCCAGGAATAATCATGAACGCTTTTGAAATCATCAAGACCGTCCGCCTCACGGAAAAAGGCACGCGTCAGGCCGAGAAGTATAACCAATACACCATCGTCGCCGACCGCCTCGCGACCAAGCCGCAGATCCGGCAGGCCGTGCAGGAACTCTTCAAGGTCAAGGTCATCCGCGTCAACACGCTGAACGTCCGCGGCAAAGCCCGCCGCCAGCGCACCGCCCAGGCCGGCAAGACGAATGACTGGAAGAAAGCCATCGTCACGTTGAAAGACGGCGACAAAATTGTTTTGACCTAGTCAAACTTTGAAACATTAACGGCGCGGATTTATTCCGCGCCGTTTTTTATTTGTATTGAGCCGTTTCAAAAATATTGTAGCCGCGTCGAACTGGCGGCAATTTCTCCCTCACCATTGATCCCTGCGGGGAGCGGGAAACAGCCGCTGGCCTGCATCTTGAAAACCGTTGGCTTTTCAAGCCGTTTGTCGCTTTCGTCAGGCCGGAGGGCGGGGAACGTGGCTCCCAGCGGGAGAGGGCGGGGTGAGGGAGAACGCTCGGTAACTTGAAATTGGCCACAGAAATAGTTAAACCGCTCTAATGTTGCCAGGAACTGCTATGCGAGCTGGGTTGGTCACGGGTATACTGTGGCGGTTGCCGGCGGTTGCTCGTTTTCATCGGGAGTGTGAACCGCAATAGCTATTCGAATTTTACGGTCGTAGATCTGACATTTAAAGAAAAGTGAACCATGAAAACACGCAATGGATTGCAATGGACGATGGTGGCTGCAACGTGCTGGATCGTATCGGTCGCCGCCGTGGCGGGGCCGAAGATCGATACGTCGCCGGACCGGGCAAAAACCGCCTTGAACCCGGGGCTGAAACAGATCGGCACCATCAAGCCGCGACGTGCGAATGAGATCTCCGGTTCCAACTGGACGTTGGGCTGCGAGACGCTCGACCGCGATTTTGCGGATTACCAGCAATATAAAGAATACATCGTTCCGCTGGGCATCAAGACCATCCGGTTGCAAGGCGGTTGGGCCAAGACGGAAAAGGTGAAAGGCAAATATGATTTTACCTGGCTCGATACGATTATTGACGACGCGCGCGGTCGGGGCTTGAACATCATTCTGGAGACCGACTACGGTAATACCAATTACGTTGGCGGCGGTGGCGCGGATCTGGCGGGTGGCTTCCCGACTTCCGGGGAAGCGCTCGCGGCGTGGGACCGCTGGGTTGAAGCGATGGTCAAGCATTTCAAAGGCCGAGTCCGCGACTGGGCGATGTGGAACGAGCCGGACATCAATAAAAAGCACCAGCCGGGTGACATTGCGCCGTTTAATATCCGCACGGCGGAGATTATCCGGCGCGTGATTCCTGACGCGCGGATTGGCGGGCTCTCCCTCTCCAGTTCCAGTCCGAAGCTTCTGAATGATTGTCTGAAGCTGCTGGCGGATCAGGGGAAGGTGGATCTTTTCAACTGGTTCATCTATCACGGCTATGATTTCAATCCGGACATCTCCTACCAGAATGTCGAGGAGTTGAAGGCGACTCTGGGAAAATATTCGACCCGGGCCAAAATGCGGCAGGGCGAGAATGGCTGTCCGTCGGAAGTGGCGACGAAATTCGCGCTCTCCAATTACCCGTGGACGGAATACAGCCAGGCCAAGTGGGATTTGCGGCGGATGCTGGGCGATCTCGGCCACGATGTGGAATCGGCCGTCTTCACGATCTGCGATTTCAATCATCTGGGACGCGAAATCAATCGCAAGGGCCTGTTGTGGGCGACGGCGGACAAGCAGGTCGAAAAAATCAAACTTGCCTACTACGCGGTGCAGAATTGCGTGGCGGTGTTCGACGACACGCTGGAGCGCGTGAAAGAGCCGGTTGTCGGCGTGGTGTATGACAAGAGCACGGCGAGTTTCGCCTACCGGAACCAGAATTCAGGGCAGAACCTGGTGGTGCTCTGGTGCAACTCGGGAACGCCGGACGATTCGTTTGTGACCCGGCCAGCCCAAGTCGTGGTGAAAAATCTCGCCATCAAAGAACCGGTCTGGGTGGATTTGATTTCCGGTCGGATTTACGAAATTCCGGCGGACCGCATCGTGAAAACGGGTGACTTTATCATTTTCAAAGACATTCCCCTCTACGACGCGCCGGTGTTGATTGCGGAGAAAAAATTGGTGCTGAAGTAGCGCGCGTTCCGGGAGTGGAAAATATATAATCCAGGGTCGGCTGGATATCTCCCGCCTCCGGGTCTCACGCTTTGGCGGTTTTCAACAGCATTGCGATCAATCCGTCGGTGGTGTGGGTTTTGGCTTCAACCGTGGGTTTTAAGCCCAGGGAGACAATCGTTTTGCTGGTTTCCGGACCGATGGAGGCGATTTTCAGTTGCGGGAATTGTTTCAGCAATTTCGGCAGATCAAACCGCGCGTGGAAATGCTCCACGGTCGAGCTGCTGGTGAACGTCACCCAATCGGCGCCTTCGGCGAGCAGCCTCGCTGCCGCGCCGGTGCGGTCGTCGGTTTCCGCCACGGTTTTGTAGATGGCGATGTCATCTACGATCGCGCCTTCTTCCTGCAAGGCGTCCGGCAAATCGCGGTTCGCCACCTCGGCGCGGAAGAGGCACATCTTCACGTTGTCGATGTCCTGATATTTTTTGAAGGCGGCGGTGATTTTGCTGCCGACATATTCTTCCGGCATCAGATCCACCTGCAAGTGCAGTTCGCGTAGTTTCGCTGCCGTGGCCGGGCCGACCGCCGCGATCCTTGCGCCGCCGAGGTCGCGCAAATCTTGAAACCGTTTGAAGAACAGGTCAAAGAAGGCGGTGACGCCGTTGGCGCTGGTGAAGATGAGCCAGTCGTAGGAATTTAATTCCAGCAGCGCATCCACGATGGCCATTCTTTCGAGGGGCTCCGTGATTTTAATCGTCGGCACTTCCAGCACATCCGCGCCAAGTTCCGCCAGGCGCGCGGCAAAGCTGCCCGCCTGTTCCTTCCGCCGCGTTACGACGATGCGCTGGCCGAACATCGGCTTTTGCTCGAACCAATTCAGTTTTTTGCGCAGCGTCACCACGTCGCCGATAATGGTGAGTGCGGGGGGCGTGATCTTTTCCGTCGCCGCCAGCTTGGCGATGGTTGACAGCGTGCCGGCCACGGAACGTTGCCGTCCGGTCGTGCCCCATTGGATGACGGCCACGGGTGTCTCTTTGCTCATGCCGTGCGCAATGAGCGATTTCGTCCAATCGGCGAGATTTTCCGTGCCCATCAGCACGACTTTGGTGCCGGGGATTTTGGCGATCTGCTCGTAGCGCAGTGCCGTCGCGTCGTCCGCTGAATCGCTGTGGCCGGTGAAGACGGTGAAGCTGGAGCAATGGGCGCGGTGGGTGAGGGGAATGCCGGCATAATTCGGCACGGCGGTGATGGCCGAGACCCCGGGAATGATTTCAAACGGAATATTCTCCGCCGCGAGCGCCTCGGCTTCCTCGCCGCCGCGGCCGAAGACGAACGGGTCGCCGCCTTTGAGCCGCACGACCGTTTTGCCCGCCCGGGCATGGGCGACGAGAATGGCGGTGATTTCCGGCTGCGGCCGCGCCATGTTTTTGCCGCGCGCGACCAGTTCGGCGGCGGGCGGTGCGAGGCGGAGCAATTCGGGATTGGCCAGGGCGTCATAGACGATCACATCCGCGCGCCGGAGCAATTCAGCGCCGCGCAGGGTCAGCAGGCCGGCGTCGCCGGGTCCGGCCCCCACCAGATAAACAATGCCTTTCGATTTCACCGCCCCAGTTTATGCGAGCGGCGCGGTTGGGCAATCAAAGAGGGAGAATTTCCCTTGCCCGCCGGCTGCCGAATTTGTGCTTGCAATTCCACCGGCAGTAAATAATTTGATTCCGTCTGTTAGATAACTCATATCTTTCATGGCATGGTGAATCTTCAAGTGAACGTGGTTCAGTGATGATTTGAAACCCGGCGACCGGGAACAGTCTGAAGAAAGCGGTTATGAGACAGCAAATCATTGAATGAGCACGAAACTGTTTGTGGGAAACCTTTCCTTCAAAACCACTGAAAACGACCTGCACGAGGCCTTTGCCGCCCACGGCCAGGTCGTCGAAGCCAACCTGATGATGGACCGGATGACCGGTCGTTCACGCGGTTTTGCCTTCGTCACCTACTCCACGCCGGAAGAAGCCCAAAAGGCGATCGCCGCGATGAACGGCGCCACGCTGGGCGAACGCCAGCTCACCGTCAACATCGCCCGCCCGAAGGAAGATCGTCCTCCGCGCCGCGAAGGCGGCGGCGGCGGCGACCGCGGTCCGCGCCGTGAATTCGGCGGCGGCAGCGGCGGTGGCGGCGGTTACGGCGGCGGCGGCGGACGCCGCGAACGCTACTAATTCCAGCCCGTATCTTTCACCGGCGACGCTCTTTGGAGCGTCGCCTTTTTTGTTTTGCGCTTTGAACTCGCGCGCCGGATGAATATAAATGGCGCGTGCCGCAATCCAAATTGAACCCCATCAACGCCGCCACGCGACTGTGCGGGGTGCTGGGTTCGCCCATCGGCCATTCGGCGTCGCCGGCGATGCACAATGCGGCCTACGCCGCGCTCGGTTTGAACTGGCGCTACCTCGCCTTTGAAGTGGACCCCCAAAATCTCCGCGCCGCCATCGCCGGCGCGCGGGCGATGAATTTCGTCGGCCTCAATCTCACCGTGCCGCACAAGCTGCTCGCCGTGGACATGGTGGATGAACTGGACGTCTCGGCTCAAACCTGGGGCGCGGTGAATACCATCAAATTCACGCCGGCTGCGGCGGGGAAAATCCGCGCCGTCGGCTTCAACACCGACGCTGAAGGACTGGCGAATTCGTTGCGTGAAGATCTGGCGGTGACCTTGCGCGGGGCGAAAGTCTTGCTGCTTGGGGTTGGCGGGGCGGGGCGCACGGCGGCCTTGAAGCTCGCGACGGAGAATGTCGCGGAACTTTTTCTGGTCAACCGCACGGCGAGCAAGGCGGAGGAAATCGCCGGCGAAATCAAAAAACAGTTTCCGTCCGTCAAAATTTCCGTCGGCTACCCGCAAGCGAAGGTGGATTTGCTGCTGAACGCCACCTCGCTCGGGTTGAAACCGGAAGATGCTTTGCCGCTGGATGACAAACAATTTTCGCTAAAACAGGCCGGCGCGGTGTACGACATGATTTACCAGCCGGCCGAGACCAGGCTGCTGGCGGCAGCCAGAGCCGCTGGCTGTAAAACCGCCAATGGCATCGGCATGCTGGTGCATCAGGGGGCGAAGGCGTTCGCGATCTGGACCGGCCAGCCCGCACCCGTGGCGGTCATGCGCCGCGCGGTGGAAGGAAGCGTTTACGGAAAATGATTGCCGCATGAATTTACGCCGCTTTCCCCTCACCCTGACCCGGAGCGCCGAGCATCGTCTCGGCGTGTTGCGAAAAGAGATTGAAAACTGGCCGAGACAGTGCTCGGCGCTCCGAACGGAGGATGGTTCAGGGGGTCAAAGCGCGAACCTTGGTGGGGAGAAATCTCACCCTGACCCTCTCCCGTGCGGAGCGGGAACAGCCGTTGAATGGGCTTCTGAAATTCGGGGGTTCCCAAACCGGAGACAGCGGTTGTTATGCCGGAAAACTGGGAGCGTTTCCCCCTCTCCTTGGGGAGAGGGCCGGGGTGAGGGAGAGCCAATCAACTAATTCATGACTCTACCTTTTGACACCATCTTCGACCCGCACAACTGGGCGGCGGCTCCTTTTCATTTCTGGTCGCTGGTGTTTTTTGTGTTTGGCGCCATCGTCGGCAGCTTTTTGAATGTCTGCATTTACCGGATGCCGCTGGACTTGAGCATTGTCTCGCCGCCGTCGCATTGTCCGCATTGCAAATACGCCATCCCGTTTTATCTCAATGTGCCGCTGCTGACGTGGCTTTCGCTCCGCGGTCGCTGCAAAAATTGCGGCGCCCCCATCTCGCCGCGCTATTTCGCCGTGGAACTGCTGACGGCCCTGGCCTTTCTCTCGTGCTGGCTGGTGTTTGGGCATCCGGCTCCGTGGCTGGCGTTGGTTTATGCCATTTTTCTCGCCGGCTTGATCACCGCCACCTTCATCGACTTTGCCCATTTCATCATCCCGGATGAAATCACCCTTGGCGGGGCGGTGGCCGGTTTCGGCCTGTCCTTTCTGCTGCCGCAATTGCAGGGGGCGAAATCCGTCGGGCAGGGGATGGTGCGCAGCGCCTTGGGCATCGCCGTCGGCGCGGGCGTGGTTTACGCCATTCTGCGCCTGGGAAAACTCCTGTTCGGCCGGCAAAAAATAAAACTTCCGGGCGAGGCAAAAATTGTTTTCACCGAAACCGCCCTGTGCCTGCCGGCGCAAACCATTCCCTACGAGGAAATCTTTTATCGCAAAACCGACGCCATCGTCCTCGAGGCGCGCACGGTGGAACTGGTGGATCGCAGCTACCGCGATGTGGCGTTTCGTTTGTCGCCGTCGGCCTTGAAGCTGGGCGATGAAACCATCGACCCCGAAACCGTGCCGCACATCGAGGTGCTCTGTTCGGCGGTGGTGCTGCCGCGCGAGGCGATGGGGCTGGGCGACGTGAAATTCATGGCCGCCATCGGCGCATTTCTCGGCTGGCCGGGCGCAATCTTTTCCTTGATGGCCAGCTCGATCATCGGCTCGGCGGTGGGCATCGCGCTGATTCTGGCGCGCAAACGCGAATGGTCCTCCCGGATGCCTTATGGTCCCTACATCGCCCTGGCGGCGGCCCTCTGGATTTTTGGCGGCAAAAGCATCTTTGCCGCCCTCTTCCACTGATGCTGGCAGTTTGTTGTAGCGGCGGTCTGTGACCGCCGTGTTGGCGTAATGGACTGCGGTGGCAAGGCGGCCGCCGCGACCCCGCTTTTCGGGCGGGCCGAACCCGGTTCGGACGGATCAAACCCCTTCGCGCTCTTCGCGCGCCCCATCCGAACTAAAAACTAAAAACTTAAAATTAAAAACTCCCCCTTTTCCGGTGGTTGGTGGGTGTCGGGCGGGATTTGGCTCGATGTTTGAGGCTGTGGCTGAACCGTTCATTTAGTAATAAAAAATATATTCTTTTAGTTGACGCAACCCCGGAACCGCGCCAGATTATAGCGACAATCATTAAGTACATCCCTTAGAGAAACGTTTATTTAATTGTCCCTATACCCTGAATTTAGAAAAATGTTCTACCGTTTGCCGCTGAAACTTTCGCTGGCGATGTGCCTTGGCAATTTGCTTTAGCTGTTTTCATGAGCGTTTCAACCAATTTTCAATCCTTAATTAATTAAATCTCTAAAAAAAATCCCGCGTTAAAAAATTATGAAATCCCATCTCACCTCCCTGCGCGCTGTGTTCCGTTTCCTGGCGACATCGCTGGCGGCGGCTCTGGCGTCGATCATCCTGCTGTCCGCGGCCGGTGCCTCGGCGCAATCCACGAACTGGCTTTCCGGCGCGAATTTGTTCGGCAACGCCACCTATGGCACGCTGGCCGACAACGACGTGCTGGACAACGCCTCGCTCATGATCACCAACGGCGGCAAATTGACGGCGGGTAAATTTATTATCGGCCCCACTAATCAGGCCACGCTCACACTGACGAATGGCGGGTTGCTCACTATCCAGCAATTGCTGGTGACCAACGTCGTCCTTAACGGTGTGACTAATTCCTTCCTCAATTTGAGCGGCGGCACGCTGGTCACGTCCAATGCGGCGACTGCGATTGCGGCTAATATCCTAGTGGCCAGCAACGCCACCTACAGCATCAACAGCAGTTGGATCATGAGCGGCGGCACTAACACCGTGGCCTCCGTGAATACCAATCTTGCGCAGGGCGCTTTGGTCATTGGCAACTCCGCCAACAATGTGGTGGTGACGGTTAATTCCAATGCCACCTTTGCCAACTACAACCCCTCGGGCACCGCGACCAACATATCATCATTCTTTATTGGCAGTGGCGGCACTTCCTCCGGCAACCGCCTGATTATCACCAACGGCGGACAGGCCACCCTGAAAAATGGCTCGGGCAGCATTAATTTGACCATTGGCAATTCCGCCGGTTGCAATTCTAACGCGATTATTGTGGCGGGCACGAACGGGGCAGGCCAGAAAGCGATGTTAAATGTAGGTGGCGACCGTATATATATCGGGAGCAGTTCAACCATCGCAACCATCAACAACTTTATCTGGGTGGATGCTGGCGGCATTATCACCAATGCCTCGTTGTATTCATGGGGCATCAACTCCGCCTTCGTTATTACCAATGGTGGCATGGCGGCCGGACCTAACGCGATCCCGGGTCGCAATGGTGTGAGCAACATATGGACGATTGCCGGAGCAGATGCCATCGGCAACCGGTCCACTCTGCTGCTTACCAGCACCGGCATCGGGCTGGGGGGGGGCGGCGGAACGACGGCCAGTCCTGGCACAAACAACGTCCTCTGGGTGGGGTCAGCCGGTTTGATTAATCTTACCGGCACCGGAAAGATTAATGTCGGTTCGGACACCAACTCAGTCGGCAACTCCCTGATCATCACCAACGGCGGCCAGGTGTTTGGCAATTCCGCCAGCACGATCGGCTACACTGCCGGTGCAAACAACAACTATGTCACCATTGGCGGTACTTTCGGCACGACCAATTCGTTGTGGAACCTGGGTAATACCAGCCTGACCATCGGCAACAACGCAGCGGCCACAAACAATTCCCTGACGCTGTTTGCCGGCGGCATTCTGCAGAATGTGTCTTCGGTGGTTTTGAGCGGTACGGGATCGCAGTTGAACTTCAACGGCGGAAAACTGTCGGCGAGTGCCAAAGGCAACCTGATTGCGACCGACGTCAACACGCTCATTGCGACCAACTTCGTGCAGAACGGCGGGGCGATTATTGATTCGGGAGTTTTTACGGTGACGAACGTGTTGCCGATGGTTCAAGATCCGGGCAGCATTGGCGGCGGTTTGACCAAGCAGGGCCTCGGCACCCTGACGCTTCTGGGAACCAATACTTACACCGGTCCAACGACGATCATTGGGGGGACGTTGGTGGTTAAGGCTGACTCTGCCACCCTAACCGGCACGTTGACGGTGGGTGGAGGGGGTAGCTATGGTGGCACCGGCACCAACGGCGGCGATGTGATTGTCAATGCGGGTGGGATTCTGAATCCGGGCCTGGCCAATGCGGCCATCAGCACGCAGTATTTTAAAAACAACCTGAGCTTGACCGGCAGCACGTTGGTTCATCGCATCGGGACCACGGCGAGCATCTGCGACTTGGTGAATGTGGGCGGCGTCTTGACCAACAGCGGTGTGAACTATGTCGCGCTGTCGTTTCCGAATGGCCTGGCGGCAGCGGGTGATTACACGTTGATGACTTTTGCCTCCAGCGTTGGCGCAGGCAGTTTTGCGCTGGCGGCCGCTTATCCAAACGCCACGCTGGTTCAAAATTCGACCAGTCTGGTCTTGCATGTGGTCGGCACCGGTGCCTACGCCGATACTTGGACGGGAAACATTTCCGGGAGCTGGGAAGCCGGTTTCAACTGGACGAACGGCAGCTCGGCCATTTCCTATGCCGACGGCGATATCGTAATCTTTGATGACACGCTGTATAAAAACCCGATTATCTCCAACGCCACGCTCGGGGCCGTGGTTTCGCCTGCTTTAGTGACGTTTAACAACAACCTGACCAATTACATCGTCTATGCGAACATTGGCGGTTCGGGATCCCTCACCAAAAATGGAACGGCTGCATTGACGCTTGCCGGCACGAACAGCTACAGCGGCAACACCACCCTCAACGCCGGCACGCTGACGGTCACGAACGGCGGGGCGATCAACTCGCCGGCGGCGGCGTTGAATGTGGGTGTTGGTGCCAGCCCCGCCACGCTCGCCCTGATTAACGGCGGGGCCATCACCGTCCAGCAATTGCTGGTCACCAACGTCATCATGGGCGGGTTTACCAACTCCTTCATGAACTTAAGCGGCGGCACGCTGGTCACGTCCAATGCGGCGAATGCGATTGCGGCCAGTATCTATATGAACAGCAACGCCAGTTTCACCGTCAACAGCAGTTGGACGATGAATGGCGGCACCAACTTGGTTGTTTCGGTGAATACCAACAT
>CAIXUZ010000018.1 GCA_903922735.1 uncultured Verrucomicrobia subdivision 3 bacterium | reverse complement strand
GTTGGCGGCCGCGTCCAACTGACGCATGTTGTTGATGCAGGCATTGGCCTGGGAGGTGGCACGGGCTTTCACGAAGTTCGGAATCGCAATCGCAGCCAGCAAGCCGATGATGGCCACAACGATCATGATTTCAACGAGCGTAAAGCCCGATCTACGGAGGTTTTGGGTCGGTTTCATATGTTTGTCTTTCATTTAGTGGCGTGAATAACGCGACCGGCAGGTTAGATGATGACTGGCTTATTCACGGCATAGCCGGCCGCAACCACTAATTCTTAGACCCAAAGAACAGCAGGATAGTTACCAAATTTTTTTTAAACCGAAGATATTAACCGGGATTAAGGTGACTATAAATAATTTACCAGGCGGGGGCGCGCCGCGGCTTCGTTCCGGTCTCAATTCCGAACCGGGGCGATGGCCTGGACGGCTGCGTCCAGCCGGTAAAGCAGGATGACGACCATGAACAGGATGGCCGCCGCGAAGAAATCCCGGATGACCCGCCCCGGTGGGGCACCGCTTCTGCAGGCGGCGATGCCCCGGGCCGCTTCATAAACTCCCAGCAGGGCCAGCGGCGGAATCAGCAGTGGCAGGATCGAGGTCAGGGGGGCAATCTGACCAGGATGGCCGCTGACGGCGCGGCGGCATGCACCCCCTCCATGCCGGCATCCCCGAAAGGAAAATAGGGCAGCGACGCCTCCATGATTTTAATGCCTTCATGGAAGTGGCCGGCGCCGATCAGGATCAGCCCCAGCTGAAAGCCGCGCTTCGGATCGGTGGCCGGTGAATAGTGGCGCGGGGTCGAAGGCGTGCCATGCGCCGCGCCCGCCGAATTGGTGTTCGGGGCCGTCATCGGCGCAATCGAGCGGAGGGCGAACTGCTGCGCCTTATGCAGGGCGGCGTCCAGTCTGGGTTCGCGATACGCGGGATTAAAATACTGCAATTCCATGAGCTCCTGGGTGGTGAGCATGAAATAACCCAGGATGTCTTTGTTCTTGGGGTCATTGCCGGTAAGCCCGTAATGCCAGAAGCCATCCGCCAGCTGCGCGGGGATGATCTGAGCGTAGAGGGACTGGTCGGTCTTCTGCTTCAGGCGCGCGGCGAGCTCCGGGTCGAGGCTGCGGAGGGCTTCACCGAGCATGCCCGCCGCCATCGCCATGGCGGCGGTCTTGTTGATCGGGGAAGGCTTGCTCAAGGGCATTTTCGACTCGCCGGTCTGCACGTCCATGTCCGCCGCCCACCAGCCGCCCGCATTCCAGGGATATTGGTCAATCACCGTCCCCAGATATTTCAGGTCGTCATTTCGTCCGCCTTCCTGATGCAAAACATAGGCGACCGCCGCCACATAAAAGCCCAGCGCCGGCGGACCGCCGCCCGCAATCGTCTCGCCCCCCGGCCGGCTTTTCTCCTTGATCAGCAGCACGCCATGTTTCATGGCGCGCATATCCTTTAAAACCCGGTCCGCCAGGGTGAGCGCGGCCCGGCGGAAGCGCGGGTCGCCCGTGAGCTCAAACCCGCGATAAAACGCGAGCGCTTCCTCCCCGTCGCTTGCCTTGCCTTTGAGCCAGGCCACCGCTCCGTTGGTATCGAGCAGCCGGTTCAAGTGGCGCGTGGTCGCCGCCAGCAGCCGGGTTCGGAACGCGGCAAGGTCCGCCCCGTCGCTCGCCCGGTCCGGCGGGATGTCGGCTTGAACGGCGACCGGCGAAACCAGCAGCGCAACGATGAGGCTGGTGAGTTTCATGGTCTGGCAATGACGGCAAACGGACAGGCCCGGGTCAATCTTTGGCCGCCGCCGCCGTATATTCCACTTGAATGATCAGGTTGGGTTTGATCCCGGCGAAGGCGGGCAGGAGGTGATTCAAGACCTGCTCGGCGGTGAGGCGGAACTTGCGGCCCCGCGCGCTGATTTTCACCCAGCCGGCCCGGTCGCGGTAATAGCGCTCCGTGAAATTCGTGGTGCCCAGCCGGATGACGTAGCGGTCATTGGTCAGCTGGCGGCGAGGCGGTTTTGGCTTCATGATTTCGACTTTAGGCCGGGCGGGGGGATGTGTCGAGAAGGTTTCGGCCATCGGCGGTCGGCCGACGCGCCGGTACCAAAGGAGCAGGGATTGCGCGGGATGCAGCGCAAGGGCCGGACCGGTGCAGCCGGGGGGAAGGTTACCGGTTGCCGATGGAATCGTTGGGGTCTTCGGCGTCGTCAGCCGGCTTCGGTGCGGGCAGGGCTTCCGCCGCCTTGGCCATTTCATTGACCACGCGCTTGAAATCGTCCAGGCCCGTGATGGGAATGATGATGGTGTTGCGCTTGGTTCCCGCTTCCTCCGTGATGCGCAGAAACCGGCCCCGGGGGTTTTCCTTGAGCGTGAGCGTGAAAATCTTGCGCTCGACCTGAAGTTCGACGGTCTTGAGGGTGTCTTCCTGGACAAAGGGCCGTGGCTGCGGCTGGTAACCCTGGCCTGAATACGGCCGGCGACCATAGGGCGATGGGCGTTCATTGGAGAACATGCTGTAATTCTAGCAGCAAATCGCCGGTATGACAACACTGATTGTGCTTTGGCCGCGCCGGAGGCCGGGCCGGTGAGCCGCCGCCCGTCGCCCGGCCAGTCCAGCCGCTGCGGGTCACCGATTCGCGCCCGGCTTTCACCCCCTTGCGCTTTGCCAGCGCCCGGTAATGGGGAATTTCCGAATATGTTTTAGGTTGTCAGTGACTCCCGGGCTGCCTACTCTGGCCAGGCATTATGACCACCGAAATTCAAAAGAATTTTCGGGAGACTTGTTGTCACAAACTCGGAATTCCCGAGGAAGATTTCGAAAAAACGGTGCTGCTGGCCTGCCTGCCGCCCTGGTATTTGCCGGTGGGGCGCTGGCGCTGGCGCTGGCGTTTCACCCGGTCTTACTTCGATACGGACCTTGAACTCATCCGGCAGGCGGGGAATTGCACGAGCACGAAAGCGATCATTTCCGAAATCAGTGACCATCGCTACCATTATCCCGAAAGGGGTTTTCAAAGAAAGGTTCTCCATGCCCGGGTGTCGGGGCAGCGGCTCGTAAATTTCGCATCGCAATTTCTCCACTCCACTCCCAACCCCGCCGAAAAATGCCATTGAATCATCTAGCCCGGTCGCTGTATCCGAAGTCGAACGATTGGAAGTCGCGGCGGCGGCTCAAATTAACTTTCTGGGTGGTTTTTGTGGCGCTGGCTTTTGGCAGTCTGATAGCGGGGTTGATTTATTATTCAGCAAATAGAATGGCGCCTTAAGGTCGAATCCGGGCGCGGCTTGCGTTTTCAATCCGCGGCGAACCGGCTGGCGGCGGGGGGCGGCGGGCGGCGGGCGGCGGGCGCAAAAAAGCCCCTCCCTGTTGCCAGAGAGGGGCGCCTGGTTCCTCAGTCCGCCGGCTCAGCTTGGGCCGGCGGAAATCCAACCGCTGCCATTGGCCATGAACCGCGCCATGAAGCCCAGCACCTCGCTGCGCTTGAAGTAAACCGCCCGGCCCACTTTGTAGAAGGGCAGGCCCAGCCGCTTGCGCCAGTTGTCCACCGTGCGCGGGGTCTTGCCCAGCATCTCCGCCACCTGCCGTTTGTTCATCAAGTCCGCCTCGCCCGGCACGCGGGACGAACTCAAGTTGCGATCAATTTTCATGCGAGTAAAAATGAATTTGAAGGGTTCCGCCCGGAGCACCAGCCGGCACCGCGGGGCCGGCGCCATCGCACGCCGGATTTGATTGACGATGGATCTGAATAGGGTGTAAATTATTCCTTGCATACGGAGTATTATTCTCGGTGGCTGTGGCTCCTTTTGTGGGTGTTTTGGTGGGTTCTCATCGTCAGCGGGTCACATCGGATTCCAAGTCCGATGACACAAAATGCCTGTAATGAGTGACGGAAGGTGCATTTGTCACCAACATTTAACATTCCGTAATATTCCTGTCAAATTTTAAATTGACCTTTGGTGTTTTTTAGTCTTAATTGGTGCCAGCGAGGATTAATTTTAGCTTGAAAAAGAACCGTTCCGATTCACAAACCGCCATTTCCGTCTCCCTTTCCAAGAGTCTGTTGACGGAAATCGACGAGCGCGCCCGGGAGCTGGGCTTGTCCCGCAGCCAGTTTCTGGCGCAGGTGGCGCGCATCAACATCGAGCGGGGCGGTCCGCTGACCATTTTGCCGGCCCCGGCCGCGCGGAAGGATGGCCGGGATGCGATCATGGATTTCTTTATCAAAGCGCTGAAGGCCTACGAAGCCTGTCCCCGAAAATCCATCCCCGAGGCTCCGGAAACGCTGGCGGGCACGCCCATCTGGGATTGTTTTGTGGATGAGCTGGGCGAGATTTCCCTGCACAAATGGAATGAATCCGCCAAGGAGGGAGGCGACATTGGCCCCGAGCGGGCCATCCGGGACTGGCAGCAGAAGCATCTCGAGCTCTGGGCCGCCGCCCAGAATCAAACGGGCGAGTGAGCGGGGGGGGCGGACCGCACTTTCCGCTTTCCGCATTCGCTCTGCGTTTGCTACCGTCCCGCCACCGACCAGCACATTGATGCCTTGGTCTATGAACTTTACGGATTGACCGGGGATGAAATCAAATTGGTGGAGGGCGGCCAATAATTTGTAGGAGACGACGCAAGGAGTCTCTAATTAAAATAAAATATGAGTCTCGTCACCTCGACGCCTACAAAAGCCAGGCCGCCGCGACCGGCCATGGCCAGCCCCAACTCACACGCGGATTATTTGATTCATACATGAGCCCGACCCGCACGCAACATGATCCGGGGGGAAAATCCCGCCCCGCCTGGCCCGGCGATTCCAAGGTCACGGCCCGCTTCTCGCAATGCGACCGCTATCGCTATGAGCTGGCGGAGATCTGGGATGACACCCGGCCGCTGGTGCTGTGGATCCTCATGAACCCCAGCGTCGCGTGTTTGGACCACAGCGATCCCACCTTGCGCCGGACCGGTAATTTTTCCCGCGCCTGGGGCTATGGCGGCCAGCTGATCGGCAATGTCCACGCCTACCGCGCCACGGACAAAAACCGGTTGCTGGCCGTCCCCGATCCGGTTGGTCCGGAGAATGACCAAGCCATCCAGGCCATGGCGCGGCGGGCCCGGACCGTGGTTCTGGCTTATGGCGCACCGCCGAAAGAACTGAAACAGCGCGGACCCGAGGTGGCCAGGCTGCTGGCCGGGCATCGGGGACTGTCCTGCCTGAAGCTGGCCAAAGATGGCAGCACCCCCGTTCATCCGCTGTATCTGCCGTCCGACCTGCGGCCGAAACCATACCAACAAAAGCTGAAACTTGAGACCTGAGCCGGGTCCAAATCTTTTAAAATTAGAGCGCCATGAACACATCCGCCCTCCGGTTTCAAATCCTCCTGCTTTCGCTGGCCTTACCCCTTATGACCACCGCCGCCATTCCATTGCAAACGCTTCCGGTTTCCGCCGCGCCGGCCGGTTCCATGGCCACCGTCGAGGTGATGACCAATGAAATTCCCGGCGTCGTCACGGAGTGGATCACGCTGGCGGGGCCGGCCCGATATCAGGAAGCGGCCAGCGAGCAAGAGGAGCGGGTGTGGCTGACGCTGGCGGGCCGCGGCACCTTTTCGTCCGGCGGGCAGAGGTTTTCCGCGGAGGAGGAGTGCGTCGCGCGCGCGCCGCTGGGCCAGACCTGGCAGGTGGAAGTGCCGGCCGGGAGCGTCCTGCGCAGCCTCCGGTTCCGCAAGCAGCTGAGCGCGGCGGACCGGCTGGAGTATGCGAAATTTCCGGAGCACCAGCAGCGTCCGTATTTCCGGCGGTTCAGCGACTGCCCGCCGTACCGCGAAGCCATCAAAAGCCCGAAGACCACCAGCCGGACGCTGCTGCCGCAGGATTACGTGCCGCGCATGGCGGTGGGCACCGTGGAGACCACCGGGGCCGACGAGGTGAAGCGCCACCAGCACCCGATGCTGGAGCAATATTTCATCGGCCTGCAGGGCAACCACTGCACCGTCTCGGCGGATGCGGAATCAACGCTGCTGCCCGCGCTGGCCATTCTGCACATCCCGCTGGGATCGATGCACGGCGCCAAAGTGCAGGCGGGCGACCGGCTCTATTATGTCTGGGTGGATTTTTTCACCACGAAGGCGGGGCAAGAATGGCTGAAAATGCACAAGCCGGTCGAGGAAACGCCCGCCGCCGCGAAGCCTTGAGGGCCGGCGGGGAAAGGCTGGGGGCGGGGAGCCGGGAGCGCGGAGCGGGGAGGTTGAAAATTCCGCACGCGGACGACGGCCGTTCTGCCTGCCCGGTTGCATCCGGGGCAGCGAACGGGTTAAATGAACCGACCGGACCCGGTGCCGGGACTGAACCATGAAAAACTATTTGCGGCTGCTGGTTTTCCTCGCCCTGGCGGCGGGCGCCGGCGCGGCGCCCGATCCGCGCCTCCTGGCCAACGGGAGAATCATCCCCAGCGAGGGCTACGCCGACCAGCCCTACATCGTGAAGACCGATGACGGCGCGTGGCTGTGCGTGATGACCACCGGCAAAGGCGTGGAGGGCGCCCGCGGCCAGCACGTCGTCGCCATGCGCAGCCCCGATCAGGGCCGCACGTGGGGCGAAATCGTGCCGCTCGAGCCGGCCGACGGGCCGGAGGCCAGCTACGCCGTCCTGCTCAAGGTGCCTTACGGCCGCATTTACGCCTTCTACAACCACAACACCGACAATGTTCGCGAAGTGAAGCGCGAGGACAAGGGCGTGTATCAGCGCGTGGATTCGCAGGGGCATTACGTCTTCAAGTTCAGCGACGACCACGGCCGCACCTGGTCGGCGCAGCGCTACGAGGTGCCGGTCCGCGAGTTCGAATGCGACCGCACCAATGTCTATGGCGGCCAGCGGCGGTTCTTCTGGAATGTCGGCCGGCCGCTGATTCTCGACGGCACCGCAATCATGGTGTTGCACAAGGTGGGCGCGATGGGCGCCGGCTTTTATGCGCAGTCGGAGGGTGCCTTCTTCAAAAGCCAGAACATCCTGACCGAGCGCGACCCGGAGAAGCTCACGTTTGAGACGCTGCCCGATGGCGACCGGGGTTTGCGCACGCCGGCGGGCGGCGGGCGGGTGGCGGAGGAACAGAGCATCGTCAAGCTGAGCGACGGCTCGCTCTACTGCGTCTACCGCACGATTGATGGCTGGCCGGCCTGCGCCTACAGCCGCGACGGCGGCCACACGTGGACCGCGCCCGCCTATGCGAGCCATGCGCCCGGCGGGCCGCGCGTGAAGCATCCGCGCGCGGCGAACTTCGCCTGGAATTGCGCGAATGGAAAATTCCTCTACTGGTTCCACAACCACGGCGGCCGGTTCATCGGCGAGCTGGGCGCGAACGGCCAGGGCGGACGCAGCCCCTACGACGACCGCAACCCGGCGTGGCTGATGGCGGGCCGGGAAATCGCGACGCCGCAGGGCCGGATGATCGAGTGGTCGCAGCCGGAGATCCTGCTTTACGAGGACGACCCCTATATCCGCATGAGCTACCCGGACCTGGTGGAAGCGGAGGGAAAATTTTATGTCACGGAAACCCAGAAGACCGTCGGCCGGGTGCATGAAATTCCCCCGGCGCTGGTCGGGGGCTTGTTCGGCCAGTTCACCAACGCGGCCGTGGCCACCCGCCAGCTGCTGTTCCAGGCGGACGCCCGGCAGCTGGCCGCCGGCGCCGCGCCCATGCCCCGGCTGCCGGAGTTCAACCGGCGCGACAACCAGTCCGAGGACATGCGGGGCCTGGATTTGCGCGCGGGCTTCAGCCTCGACCTCTGGCTGCAGCTCGACTCACTCACCGGCGGACAACTGATCCTGGACAGCCGCAATGCGGCGGGGCAGGGCATCCTTGTGACCACGACGGCCAGCGGCGCGCTCCAGCTCGTCCTGAACGACGGCCGGCAGTCGGCCGCGTGGGCCGGCGATGCCGGCGGGCTCAAAGCCGGCCGGCGGCAGCACGTCGTCATCACCGTGGATGGTGGGCCGAAGATCATCACCTTTGTCGTGGATGGCGTGCTTTGCGATGGCGGCGACGAGCGCCAGTTTGGCTGGGGCCGCTACAGTCCCACGCTGCGCACGCCCAACGGGGCCGCGACGGCGCGGCTCGCCCCCGCCCTCCGCGCCCTGCGGATTTATGGTTGCGCCCTGCGCACGAGCGAGGCCGTCGGCAATTTCCGCGCGGGCCTGTGAGCTTTACAGATTGACGGGCGATGAAATCAAACTGGTGGGGGAATCAATAATTTGCCCGAGACGACGTGAGGAGGCTCGATTTAAAAACCCCAGGTAAAACCCGCCGCGCCGCCGCCAGCTCGTCAGGACCTGACGCAAGGTCGAATCCTCCTACCTTTTCTTCAAAAGCGGGGCGGATTACGCGGGGATGGAATCATTTGGCGAGCTATTTTGCCGCCATGCCAGCGCCCGGCGGGCCGCCCGGGTGCCCGTCGCGAAGCAGCCCTGAATCAGATAGCCGCCGGTGGGCGCCTCCCAGTCAATCATTTCCCCGGCGACAAATACGCCCGGCAGCCGGCGCAGCATGAGCGCTGAATCCAGCTCGCCCCAGCGCACGCCGCCCGCCGAGGAAATCGCCTCGGCCAGCGGGCGCGGCCCGGTGAGTTTCAGCCCGCAGGCTTTCACCGTCGCGGCGAGCGACGCGGCGGAGGTGAACGGCCCGTGGCCCGGCAGATTTGCCAGGATGGCAAACGCCGCGTCGCCCAGGCGCCAGCGGGTGCGCGCCTCGGCCAGAAAATTGCGCGGGCAGTTGCCGAGTTTTTTCACGAGCTGCTCCACCGTGTGGGCCGGTTTGAAATCAATGACCAGCTCCGGCTCCGGCATCGCCCTCAAGGCCGGGCCCAGCTGATAAATCACGCCGCCCTCCAGTCCGTAGCGGGTCACGAGCAGTTCGCCCGCCGCCGTCGTTGCGCCGGCGCGGGCCGTGATGTTTTTCAGCGGCCGGCCTTCCGCTTGCGCGAGCATGGCGGCCGGCCAGGGCAGCTCCCAGCCGCCATTGGCCGGCCGCAGCGGCGCGATCGCCACGCCCAGTTTTTCCAGCCCCGAAATCCACGCGCCATCCGACCCGGTCTGCGGCCACGAACCGCCGCCCAGCGCGAGGATCACCGCGTCGGCCGCGACGGTGCGGGTTCCGCCCTCGACTTGGAAATCTACCTGCCACTGCGCCCCCGGCCGCAGCCCCGCCCAGCGATGGCGCACCGCGAACGTCACCCCGGCGGTCCGCAGCCGCTGCACCCAGCGGCGCAGCAGCGGCGCGGCCTTGAGTTCGCGCGGATAAACGCGGCCGCTGGCCGCGGCGAAGGTTTCCACGCCGAGGTCCGCCGCCCATTGGCGCAGCGCGTCGGCATCGAATTCGGCGAGGAGCGACGCCCACAAACCGTCCGGCTGTTCCGGGCCGGTGTAGCGGCGGGCAAACGCTTCGTGCGGTTCGCTGTGGGTGAGATTCAATCCGCCGCGGCCGGCGACGAGAAATTTCCGGCCCACCGTCGGCCTGGCCTCAAACAGCGTCACCGCGGCGCCGCCGGCCGCCGCCACTTCGGCGGCGCGCAAACCCGCCGGGCCACCGCCGATGATTGTGATATCGATGCGGCATTGAACCAGACCGCCCCGCGCCGCGCAACCGTGTTCGCCCGGCGAAAACCGTTGCGCGGCGCATTTCCGCTTATCCCCGGGGTGCCCGGCCGTTTGACCCCATGTCCCCACAACTGGTGACAAGACGAAAATCCCGGATCTGGTAAGCTTTCCTCGTTGGGAGTTGTGTCCCGACCGAAAAACAAAGTGTGTTGATAGAGCCCGGAGTAGTGTCCGGGCTCTTTTCATGTCCGGATCCCGGCGACCCGGCGTTGGGGATTCAAGTTTCCGCTTTCCCTTTTCCCGATTTCAACTTGCTGATTGATGGCCCGCCCTCGTTGTCCGTGGCCTGTAGTCAGCCGTCTCTTTGCCGTCGGCTTTTTATCTTGTTAATTTTTTCCGGCGGGCGTATTAGCAACGAAACTAATTCATTTATGGGCACCCTATTCTTCGGTTGCGTGGTCGGATTTGTCGTCTGGTTCCTGGTCCGTTATCTGGTCGCCGGCTTTTACACCGTGAACCAGAACGAGCGCGCCGTTAAGACCAGCTTTGGCCGGGCCGAGCGGGTGGGGGATGCCACCACCGCGCAGGATCCCGTCGCCGCCCCGCTCGATGCCGAGGAAAAAGAACGGTACAACTATCCGCAGGTGCGCGTCATCCCGCCGGGCGGACCCTATTTCAAGTGGCCGTGGGAGAAGGTTTATGTTGTTTCCATCGCCACCCAGACCATCAACATGGCGCACGACCCGGAAAATCCGGGCGCGAATTATCAGGGCAGCATGCTCGAAGCGGTCACGAAAGACCAGCTCAACACCGGGTTGAAAGGCCAGATCCGCTGGCACATCTCCGAGCGCAATCTCTACGCCTATCTCTTCGGCGTGAAACATCCCATCACGCATGTCATGGGCTATTTCGTTTCCGTGCTGCGCGAGCGCATCGCCAATTTCGAGGCGCCCGCCGGCGCGCCCAAGACCGGCGACCCGAACGCCCTGCACAACCTCGCCGCCACCGCCGTGACCGGCATTTCCATCAACGACCTCCGCAAAAACCTGTCCGATATCAACGACCACATGGACAAGGAATGCGCCGGGTCCGCCGCGCGCTACGGCATCGCGCTGGATGCCTCGCTCATCACGGGCATTGACCCGCCGCCGGAGGTCGAGTCCGCGCTGGCGGCGATCAACACCGCTTACAACGAAGTTTCCTCCAGCATCAGCCTCTCGCAGGCGAGCGCCGACCAGAAGATCGTGCAGTCCAAGCGCGCCGTGGAAATTGAGACGCTCAAGGCGCAGGCCGAAGTCCAGCCCATCGTGGCGCTGGCCGACCAGTTGAGTGATTTGAAGCAGAACGGCGCCGGCGCGCTGGACGCCTATGTGCGCAATGTCCGCCTGAAACTCTACAGCGAAGCCAAGACCGTGATTCTGGAGGCCAGCCATGAATAATCCAATCGCCCAGATTTTCGTCGCGGCCGTCATCACCTTCATCGGCATGTTCATTTTCGTGCCGGTCTTTCTCGGCTTCGTGCGGCTGTTCGGCTTTTACACCATCGTGGAGGAACGGACGTGCAAGGTGTATATGCTCTTCGGCAAAGTCGTGACCGTGATTGACGAGCCGGGGTTGCACCTGCTCATCCTCAAGCTCGGCCTCAAGGCGCCGCTGGTGAACTTCCTCGGCAAATGCCACACGCTTGATTTGCGGCTGGACCAGGAATACCTGCGCAGCACGCCCGTCAACTCCGAGGAAGGCGCGCCCATGGGCATCGGCATCTGGTATGAGATGGTGGTGAGCGACCCCGTGTCCTACCTGTTCAAGAACGCCGACCCGCGCGGCTCGCTGGCCGCCAATGTGGGCAACTCCACCGTCCGCTGCCTGAGCAACATGAAGCTCGCCGACATGTTGCAGGACCGGCATCCCATGAGCCTGACGGTGCGCAAGGAAGTCTCGCCGCTCTCGCGCGAATGGGGTTACAGCCTCGGCTCGGTCTATATCCGCAAGGTGCATTTCCGCGACGTGGGCATGATCAAGCAGATCGAGGAAAAAGTCGTGAACCGGCTGCGGCAGGTCACCTCCGCCATCAAGCAGGACGGCACCAACCAGGTGAACATCATCGCCAGCACGGCGGAACAGCAGGCGGCCATCGAGTTTGCCAAGGCCGCCGCCATGCGCCCGCAGATCGTGGGGCTGGCGCTGAAAAAGATCTCGCAGGACCCGGACATCGCGCACGCCCTGTTCGCCGTGCTGGAAACGCAGAACATCATCGCCGGCGAAGCCAGCATCACGATGATCCCGAAGAACTCCGAACTGCTCGGGGCAATGATTGCCGGCACGCAAGCGCCGAAGGGCGCACCGGCCAAATAATTTGCGAAACCAAATGAAAGCCCTGTAAGAGGGCTTCGGTTTGAATTCGCATCAGCGCCGGGAACAATTCCCGTGGGCATCGTCAAAATTGTAGGAGACGAGGTGACGAGTCTCATTTCAAATCATTTTGCCGGTGTTAAATCAGAGCCTCCTCACGTCGGCTCCTACAATTCCCCAACTGCTCCCCTAGCGATAAGCCGCCGCCGCCATTTCCCAGCTTCCTTGCAGCGTGCCAGTCAGACGTTGATTTCGGAATGCGGACTGCCTGCCCCAGGCCGATGGCGGTTCAGGATGAGGACGACCGCATAGGCCAGCAGGCACGGCATGATCAGGAAGTCCGCAAATAGAAACCGGGATTCCTGACCGATGGCGAGGAGGCCGATCAACAGCGCCTGGGCCACCAGGGGAACGGCCAGCAGCAGGGCCGGCCAGCGCTGGAACCTGACCACCAGCAGCGCCACGGACAAGCCGATGACATACAGCTGGAAGGCGGGACGATAGAAGAACCAATTGCAGGCGCGCGGCGAGGTCAGTTGCAGCACCTTTCTGAGCGTCTGCTCCCAGGCTGGCAGCGGATGCGTCAGGTGCAACCCCGCAGTATTATCATCAATGCCCGCCGGAACGGCTACGACATGTACGGCGTAGGTATAGCCCTTCACCGGCTCCAGGATGCGCCAGACGATGGCGCCCATTTTGACGCGGCTCTGCAACAGCAGCCCCCAGTTGGCCTGCACCGCCTCGCGCCAGACCCGGGTAAGTTCCCGGCGCTGTTCGTAGGCCCGCTCCAGATTAAAGCGCGGGCTGAAGACCACGCCGTTTTGCACATAAGGTGAATACCATTGGGTCCACACCTCCGCGGGCGCAAGCTGATACATGAATTCCGTTTGCCGGGGGGCCAGCCGCCCATGGTTATTATAAATGACCGCCAGCTGGGCGCATTGCATCCGGACCGTTTGCTCATAGGCCGTCCGCTTGACCCCATAGAACGCATACAGCGGCCCGCGCACCAGAAAAACCAGGGCGGCGCTTAACAAAAGCACCCCGCCAATCCGCCGCCAAAACCCCCGATAATACCAGCCCAGGCCGGCCATGAAGGCGGCGGCCGGCACCCACCCTTCCAGCCGCACCAGACACAGCAGGGCCAGGGTGCAGGCCAGCACCAGGCCGTGGATCCGGGACTGCAACCATTGGCCGTTCGATTCGATGATCCGGAGGGTGAAGCTGAACAGAAACAGGAAGAGGATGCCGGCCGGCACATCTTTGATCAGGGTGATCAGGCTGGCGCCAATCATCGGGAAAAAGGCGAAATAGAGGGCGAGGCCGCCCAGCATCCACGCCGGCGCGCCCAGGCCGGAGAGCACCCTCAGAAAATACCACAGCGCCAGCGCGGCGGAACCAATCTGGATCAGCCCGATCAGGCCCGGACTGTCCCAGAGTTTCATGAGCCAGGCGTAGACAATCGGCAGGAACCCGGTCTGGGTCTCATTGAACACGCCGCGCATCGCCTCCCCCCATGCCGTGAGCGAATCCGCGTTCATCAGGCCCGGATAAAAAGCCAGCCACCAGGACAGCCATGCCAGGATGGGGAGCAGGCAGTAAAAGGCCGGCCGCCATCCTTCAGGTCCCCGCCCCGCTCCCGGGACCGGGCCGGACAGTTTGAAAATCCATCGCAACACCCGCGCAGCGTCCAGTAAATGCGCCCGCAGGAAAAGTATTTTCCGTTCGGTTCAAGATTAGCAAAATTCGACTGCCGCTCGTGGCGGCGCCGCCCCGGTTGGGCTGATGATTTTCCCGGCCGCAAGATCTTCTGGCGTGGGGCGCCGTTTATTGTTCAAATCTGCCCTCGCTATGTGGAAATCTTTTATTCTTTTTTTGACCGGCGTCAGCCTGCTGCTCCCGCATTCCGCCCGGGCCTGGGGCGGGGCCGGCCACCAGCTCATCGCCGCCGAAGCTTACCGGCAGCTTACACCGGAAGCCAAAGCCCAAACTTTCGCGGTTTTAAAAGCCCACCCGGATTTCGCCAAATGGACCAACGCCTATCACCCCAATGCCAGCTACGATCTCGCCGCCTACGTCTTTATGCGCAGTGCCAACTGGCCCGATGAAATCAGGAAGTCCGACAACCTCTACGACCACCCCGAGTGGCACTATGTTGATTATCCCCTGCGGGCGCCCCATTTCGCTTTTGAACCCGATGCCCAGCCCGCCAACAACGTGCTGTTCGGTCTCGCGGAATGTGAAAAAACTCTGCGCGACACCAGCGCCCGGCCGGCCGACCGGGCGGCGATGCTGTCCTACCTCATCCATTTGGTGGCCGACGTCCACCAGCCCCTGCATTGCGAATCCTGGTTCAATGCCGCCTATCCCAACGGCGACCGCGGCGGGAACGATTTTTATGTGAAGCCTGATAACCTGGGCGTCGGCCTGCATGGCCTCTGGGACGGCCTGCTCGGTTCGACCCTGAATCCCCGCCTGCAATGGAACACGGCGATTGAATGCCAGTCGAAATTCCCCCGCCCGGCCCTGACCGAACTGGCGACCCATACCACGCCCCAGGCCTGGAGTCTCGAGAGCCGGCAACTGGCCATTGACCTGGGATATTTGCGGGGAAACCTCCCGGGCGGCACGAGCCGGGAAACCGCTCCGCCGCTGCCGGCCGATTATCTGAAAAATGCCAAAATTGTGGCGGAGAAACAGGGCGCGCTCGCGGGGTATCGCCTGGCCGATGAGATCCTGGCCCATTTGAAATGCGCCGGCCCGGTGCCGTTGCTGCCCGAAAACAAGTTCATCGCCGGCAGCGTGAACCTGCCGGCAAAAATCGGGACCGCGCAGGCCGCGAAATATTATGATGAAACCATGGTCGTGACCGGCAAGGTGGTGGCGGTGAGCCAGCGGCCAGCCATCACGATCCTGGATCTCGACCAGGCCTACCCCAACTCATATTTTACGGCGGTGGTATTTGCGGAAAACACCGGCAAATTTGGCGATCTGAAGAAATTCGCGAATCAGAATGTGGAAATCAGCGGCACCATCATCGAATATCGCAACAAGCCGGAGATCATCCTGACCTCGCCCGCCCAGATCAAAGTGGTGCCCGGAAAATAAAGCGGGCCGGTGGCCGCCCACGACCCCCGCGCAAATGCCCCGGCAAACCCGCCGCCCATTCCCCCGCGCCGCGTCCAGTATATGAGCCATCATGAAAAGCAATACCATGAATAGAATCTTCCAGTCTTTGATAATCATTTCGAGTTTCATGCCATTCAGCTTGTTAAAGGCTGAGAATTCGCCGGGCAATTCGGATTTCTTAAAATCATTTGCGGAAGTGGTTAAGATAAATTTCAGCCAATGGGACATTAACGGTGATGGCCAACTCTCGGAGGATGAAATCATTGCCGCCCTTTCCAATTCTAAAATCAAGAACGAGTCGGCGGCTGCGATGGTCGCCATTGATAAAGTCATCCGTCACCATAAATACAAACTGCCGCCGCTGACCAAAGATTATTTTATTTCCAGCCCGTTGAAAGAGGCTGCCAAATCCAAAGAGGATGCTGATTCAGCCGATGACGGATCTAAATCGGAAAAGTATGATTACCCCCCGGCATATCAACCGCGCTACCGCGACGCCATAAACAAGTTGCGGGTTACCTCGCAGGAACTTTTTCCCCAATCGTTGCCTTTATTCACCGCTGCCCATCAAGGGACGCTTGGCGACTGCATGTTTGTCTCAACCGTGGGGGCAGTGCTTTATCGCAATCCAGCTGACATCAAAACCATGTTTAAGCAAAACAAGGATCGCTCATTCACAGTAACATTTGGGAACGGCCAAATCGTTAAGATTGCACACCTCACGGATTCAGATATTGCCATGTGGTCCAGTGCGGGCACCAACGGTTTGTGGTTAACCGTATTGGAAAAGGCATACCGGAGAATACAAGCTCAATCTCTAAAAAAAGCCAACGTTTACGAAGGCTTTGCCAGCGGACAAACCGTTGAAATCTTTACTGGTCACGACGTTCAAAAAATCGATCTTAAAGAATTTACACCTAATAGTAGTCTCAAGACCCTGCGTAAAAAACTAGACAAGGCTGTAAGCGAACAATTGCTGATGAAAACCGGAACTGGTGGAAAGAAACTGCCGCCAGGGGTGCCCCACGGCCATGCATTTGCTGTTCTGGGCTATGACAAGAAAACCGATTTGGTTCAGGTATGGAATCCATGGAGAAATAATTTTACCCCGGATGGACCGGATGGATTAAAAAATGGTTACACGACCAAAGGCGGGCAGTTTTTTGTTCCAATAAAAGAATTCGTGGAGATTTTTAGTAACATAAACATCGAAACAAAAATCCCCTATCGCGATTGAAAATTTGTGCGTCGCCTGGCAATTATCAGTAACCCGAACCTGTGTTTCCGAAAATGGAAATGGACGAACCCCGCGCCAACCGCCAGCAAATCGAGCGTTCAGTAAACTTGGTTTGATTCCTATTTCAACTTTGGCTTCGCAAACGAGTTGGTCGCGTTCACGGATTCTGGATTTGATTGTTGTTGGTGTTTTTCGGCTTCGTCTTGCAGGTGGTGCAAAATATGTTCAACTCGATTCAGCAAGACTCGATTATGGTCGTCGGCTTTCCAAAGAAGCCAGCAAATTACGGGTATTAAAACGGTAAGGTTAAAAGCAACTACCATTGAAACAATGGTTATTAAAAATTGGATTCCATTCCAGTTTTCAAAAATGAATCTCTGCGTTGAGCTTAATTCCATGCCACACCATTTATAGTGCTACATATTTGACGCGTCAATCCGCGTTGGAGATGGCGAAGGTTCCACTTGCCAACATAATTCATTGGTCGCACTCTCTACTTGCCATCCTGAACCTCAAACGCTGGGAAAAATGAACCGCCTGATTCTCGCCCTCCTATTTGCGGCCACTTGCGCCATTGCCCAAACGCCCGCGCCCTCGATTGAGGAGTTAAAACTCGCTGCCGACGCCGGCGATCCAGTCGCCCAAGACAAGCTGGCGGCCAGAGTGGATTACAAACAGGCGGAAGTTTTATATCGGAAAGCCGCCGGACAGGGTTATGCCCATGCGCAGGGAAAACTTGGAAATATTTTATTTTTGCGTTGTCAGATGTCCGTCGGCCTGAAGCCCGCAGAGAAGACGGCGATTGCGGATGAAGCCGTCAAATGGGCGACGCTCGCCGCCAATCAGGGCGACAAACAAGGGCAGTCGGATCTTGCCCGGATGTATCTGGATGGGAAGGTGGTAAAAATGGATTTAATTGAAGCCTATAAGTGGGGTGAGCTGGCCGACCGCAATCCAGCATTTGGATTCGTCATTTATTCCGGAGCTTCCACCCGCGATGCCGCCATTTTGAAGATGAATGCCGATGAGATGGCCGAGGCTCGCCGCCGCGCGGCGGAGTTCAAGCCCCACCTTCCACTTAAATCCGAAATGCCAACCCCGGCTTGGGTGAAAAGCATCAAGCTCAATGGCATCAATGGTGCCCCGGGCCATCGCCTGGCCACCATCTGCAATAAGACCTTTGCCAAGGGCGAGAGCAACTCCGTGAAAGTCGGCGGCAAAACAATTTCCATTTGCTGCCTGGAAATCACCGACAAAACCGCCACCATCGCCATTGTAGACGACGAAGGCAAACAAACCCTGACCTTATATTGACCTACCATCATGTTTCGCCAGAAAGAATCCACCGCCGAAATCCTGCTCAAAGCCCCGTGGTGGGTCAGCATCGCGCTGGGGGTTCTCGCCTATGCCGCTCTGCGCTGGGGACCTCCCATGTGGGCAGGCACCGACAACGCCCGACTAATGTGGTCCAATGGGATTGTGCCATACGCGCCGTTGGCCTTGGTCATCTTTGTCCTGCTCGCCATCGGCTCCTGTTTTTTTCGCGGCAGACTACGCCGCATGGTGGACCAGCAGACCAGCCTTGAATCCATCCGCGCGCTGCCGTGGAAAGAATTTGAATACCTCGTCGTCGAGGCGTTCCGGCGCCAGGGTTATCAGCTCGAGTTTTCGGTGGGCCGGGGCGCGGACGGGGGCGTGGATCTGAAGCTGCACCGCGCCGGCCGCACCGCGCTCGTGCAATGCAAACAATGGAAAGTCTATTCCGTGGGCGCGCCGGTCATCCGTGAAATGTTCGGGCTGATGACCGCCGAAAAAGCCGACGAAGTCATCGTTGTCACGTCCGGCAAATTCACCCGCGACGCGCAGGAATTTGCCGCCGGCAAACCCATCCGCCTGATTGACGGCCCGCAATTGCTTGCCCTCGTGCAATCCGTTCAAAGTGACCAGGGTGGCACCTTGGCCCGTGGCGCTGCCACCGCTGCCGCGCCATCTTCTCCCTCTCCGCTCCGGGGAGAGGGCCGGGGTGAGGTGGATTCAGGTCACAAATCTCAAGTTTCAGGTTTGGAAACACCCCCCGCCTGCCCGAGTTGCGGCCAGCCCATGATTCTGCGCACGTCAAAACGAGGGGCCAACGCCGGCAGCCAGTTCTGGGGCTGCTCCACCTATCCCGCCTGCAAAGGCACGCGTAAAGCGTGATAAAAAACACCATGATCGCCTGCGACCGCGACACCGCATATGTTAAAAATGACAAGGCATAAAGTATTTACCGGCTGCCTTCCATTGGTTTTTCTGATCTGTTTCGCGGGATGTCAGACCACAGACCAAAATGGAACTCCTGCTGCCGCTCAGGCCACCGTTAAACGCTCTTTGCCTGAAGTAACGCAGGCAATTCAGCTTTTGTTTCCTCAAGGAAATGAAAACAAATCGTCCGATTTGCAAATTCAGGCCAACAATATGGCGAATATTTCCTATAGACGCCAAATTCATCAAAATGGAAATTGGTTTGACCATCCTAAAACCATCACTGTTATCGCGACGGCCCTAAATTCTAAAGAGACAGTAGTCACTGTGCGTGCGGTGCGTGCGGTGCGTTTTACCCCCTTTTCTTGGGATTGCGTTCCGATGCGGCCCAAACCACCAGACATACGCTACCCTGAAATTGAAAAACAAACCCTGGACACTATTTTGAAATCATTAAATTGAGCCCAGAAAACTTCTGTTTTCAGCTTTTACAATTTCAGCATTTCAGTTTTTGTTTTCGCCACCCTCCGCCAAATCTTGACGCCACCTCAAATTAATCCCTAAATAAGTTTTATGGCCAAAACCCGTCCAAACTCACGCCACAAGCTCCGGGGAGCAGCGCTCCTCAGCGACCGTGCCTGGCATGAGATTGCCCGCACCCTGGACATTACCAAGCGCGAATTGCAAATCGTCCAAGCCGTCTTCGATAATCAACACGAGACGGAAATTGCCAAGCGATTCAAGCTTTCGCCGCACACCGTTCACATGCACATGAACCGGCTTTTCAAGAAACTCAACGTCACCAGCCGCACCGAGCTGGTCTTGCGGATCATGCAGGAGATGGTCGCGCTCACCCTGTCAGAAACCGCCGTCCTTCCCCCCATCTGCCCCCGCCACCACACCGGCAAATGCTGCCTACATAACCCGCCGGCCAATACGTAGCTGGTCTTGCCACCGATTTCAGGTCACAAGTTTCATATTTTAGGCTGAATTTTGTCTGATTTCCGGATACCAAATTTCAGCTTTCGCCCCATTTTCCCGTGTAGGCTGTTCAGCCGTATTTACAAATCTGTGCAATCTGTCAATATTTAAGCCATTAATAAATGAAAGAAAGGTTTTCATCTTGGGGTTCTTTCCATTGTGCGCCCGTGCGAAACATTTTTTACTTGGCCACATCTCCAACGCGATGACTCTTTATTTCAGATTGCATTATAAAATTCAATAAATGAGTAATTTATGGATGATCTAAAGCCAAATACGCCGGAGCAAAAAGCCATGGATGAGATTTTTCGAGAAGCTGCGGCGCATAAGGCGCAAAAGGAAATTGATGCAGCAGTCGGTGAAATGGAAAAGGGACAAGGTAACAGTGTAGCATCCAAACAGGATGCCAATCAAAGTGAATCGAAGGCCGACTACGATGCGAAAACTGCCAAAGATATAAAAAATGACCCTAAAAAATTCGAAGGCCAGTTAAACCACGCAAAAGAGCAGGCTGCACAAGCACACCATAACGACGTCAGTCAAAGTGCTGCGCCCGGAAAAGAGGCTGGAAATCAGGGTGAGGATAACGACGTTTACAATGGCTTTGGCATGGGACAGTAAGGAGCTGCAGTAACAGATTCCACATGAATAACGTTCAGGTATTTGAAGGGAATCGGTTGGAAGTGAAGCCACCTGCTTTTTCAAATAAAAGCGAACGGTGCCGGTTTCTGGGGCGCGATTCTTTGGGCGGTGGATGCACGGTTCCGTTATCCGATGAATTGTTCAGTTCGCATCTTTTGTTTCTTGGTGGCATTGGCACGGGAAAGACGAACGCCATTTTTCAACTTCTAACCCAAATCAAGGGTTCCATGACCGACCGCGATGTCATGGTCGTTTTTGACACCAAAGGCGACTACCACCGCGAGTTTTACAAACCCGGCGATATTGTGATTAGCAATGACGCGAAGGCAACCGGTCTTTCCGGAGAGGACTATTGGAATATTTTCAGGGAGATTGGAACGGGTGACTCGGTCGAGGCAAACATTGTTGAAATAGCTAAAACGCTATTTCATGAGCGAACCGAAAAAACCAGCCAGCCCTTCTTTCCCAATGCCGCCAAAGACTTGTTTTGTGGCATTCTCACCCATTTTGCCCGATCCGGTGATCTGGCGGCCATGGATAATGCCCGCTTGCGTTCTTTTCTGGATCAATCCTCGGCCGGCGACTTGCGAACCATGCTTCAATCGTATCCCGATATGAAGGCGATGGTCAGTTATATTGCGGATGATCGCTCCCCTCAAACCCAAGGCGTGCTTTCCGAACTCCAACAAATGGTGCGTGAGGTTTTGATCGGGAATTTCCGGAAGCCGGGAACAATTTCTGTGCGAGATGCCATTCGCAGCAAAGGCGGGCGTTGTATTTTTATCGAATACGACTTGGGTATCGGAAACTTGCTGACGCCGATTTATCGCCTGCTTCTAGATTTGGCCATCAAGGAGTCATTATGCCGGGAGAAAAGTGTGGGCAACGTCTGGTTTGTGATCGACGAGTTCCGTCTGCTGCCCAATCTCCAGCATGTGGATAGCGGTGTTAATTTCGGACGCAGTCTGGGGGCAAAGTTTATCATCGGCGCTCAAAACATCGACCAGATCTTTCATGGATATGGCGAATCGCTTGCTCGCAGCATCCTGTCCGGATTCATGACCACGGTGGCATTCCGCGTTAACGATGCTAACACCAGGGAATTCATCAAGGGATTATTCGGCAAAAATCGAAAGCGCGAGTCTTATATGGCCTCGGTTCAAACGCGAGGAATCGTTGAAACCATGCGCGATGGCAATGTCGTCGAAGATTGGGATATTGCAAATCTATCCACTGGCGAAGCCATCCTAGGTGTTCCGGGCAACAAGCCATTCCTGTTTCGCTTTGACCGTCACAAACCATAATAATGTTCACCATATATTAAACTCTATGAGCTTTAAACTTATTGACAATCATCTGTCGCCTGCCGAAGGCGAAATCGTGGTCCGGACCTATCATTGCACTAACATATCACCCGTATTTGCATTGATTGGTCTAAAGACTGATGGCTATCTGACAGTAACCAATAAGCGATTGGTCTATTTTGCTGAAGGCTCGTCAGTATTTGGAATTGCGGGAAATAGCAAGCTTTACAAAGAGGTGACCATATCGGATGTCGCCAATTTATCCCTTAATAAAGGCACTCGGTTTAGTTTTTTGCGGCTGTTATGCGGTCTTATCGTAGGACAAATTCCAGCAGTGGTTATAACACTGCTGATGTTTGGACTGATGTTAGCACTAGGGGCAGTGGGGGAAGGCGGTAATCCCTATTTATTAAGACTGTGTGTGTTTGCACAATTATCTGTTGCGATCCTCTTGGTGTTTTGTTCATTTTCGGTATCGCGTGACAGTATTATACGCCTCATGCTCGCCGCCTGCGGAGCACTATTAGTTTTAGCTGTTCCTGGATTCGCGCTGGCTCAAAAGGGCAAGGAATTGCCGCCGATTCCTTCGGCATATTTTACTGTGCTGATGGTTGTTGGTGTGCCTTTGGTGTGTTACTGGATTTGGTGCCTTTATTGGTTTTTCAGGCGGGAATACCTTATCATGTCTATCAGGTCTAAAAGCAACTGGCCGGCGACGATTGACATTAAAGGCGTATCATGGTGGGGCGGGATAAATATTGCCGCCGACATTGCCTATGGGATGTCGCCAGGGGTCGATGCCGACGCGATGTTCAAGGAGTTGGGCGCAATGGTGACGGACATCCAAACCCTGGGCGACCATGGCATTCAAAAGTGGGTGCAAGTTGAAAAGGATTCGGCGCAAGAAAAAGCTAGCAAGGGTAAGGAGTTGTCGGCGCATCGTTTTATCCAGATTCGTTATGCAATGGCTGCCATTATCGCGGTTGCCATTCTCATAAGTTCAGAGTCTGTATGGTATGCCAGCGGGGCCAAGTATCGTCAGGCAACGCAAATGCGGGGTGACCTTGCAGAGGTTAGGAATAATGTGGAAAACGACGCTATTATAAAGAAATGGGTTCCCAAATTACTGGTAACCGCAAAAAAATCTACTGATGCCGGCGAAGCTGCTTATCAGGGGGGGAAATACACCGATGCGATAGCGCATTGGAAATTGGCAATGAACACGTATTCCAATTCGCCCTCAGTCGCAACCGCGATGGAAAATGCTTCTTTGGTGCAGGCTCGGTATAGTTCAAACTGGAGCAAGGTATATTATCAGGAGAGTGTAAGTGAGCGGCTAAATCCATCAAGCATGTTAGGTTCATTTACGGCCTTGATTGATCAACACCCGATTCCGAATCAACCGTGGAAAACCGTCAGGAAAAATATCGCGGAAGCCAAAGAGCTTGATGTCCTAACAGTTTGGACTTCGGTTGCTAGCGCATGGGGCAATGCGTCATCTAGCGTACCCCGGGCATACCAGTTGATGCACGCTGATATCCTTGTCCAACAAGCCGAGAATGAGATAAAAATGAACAACCCAAGTGGTGCGGTTGAAAATGCCGATTCGGCATTGAGAATGGTGTCGGATTATGCGCCGGCGGTGCAGCGCAAGGATTTAGCCTCAAACATTATTAAATACAACCAGTGGCTGCAATCAGACATTGCGAAAGAATTAAATATACCAGCTGCCGACGATTGGCAGCCGATTAATGTAATGGCCGAAAAAGCGCATTCGCTGGCAAATAATGACAAATGGGAAGAATCTAATGATGAGTGGAAAAATGCCTTGAGTAAAATTCCGAGTGTGATTTTGGCTTTGCGTTTAGAGAAGTTAGAAACTGACGCAAGAAGAGGAAATTGGGCGGCGGTGTCAAGGTTGGCACGCACCATTTTACATGATTATCCCGATCATCTCCGCGCCAGTGAATTAAGGAAGAAAGCAGATGGCATATTATCGGCTTATGCCGCTGAGATGGCATACCAGAAAGTCATGGCAGATGTGTTAGCCCGGGAAGTAAATGACAATTACATAAAGACGGGCAATTTGTCAGATCTCATGGCGCACATGGATAAGTACGGGTTTGATGAGTGGTCGCAAGTTAAAGAAGCTGTCTCTAAGGCAGAAGCTTTTGGGCTAAATGAGCAGGGCGCAGAAAGCCTTAAAGAATGGAATAGTGCTATTAAGGCGTTTCCTGCGGCCATAAATAGAATGCGGGCAGAAATATGGATGGAGCAAGCAGAATCAGCATATAAAGGGACAAATTGGATAAATACTCTTATCTATGCGGAACAAGCATTAAAACAAAAGCCTGATCATGGGCGCGCTAAAGAGTTAAGGGATCAGGCAGATATAATAGTAAAAAAGAACTTACAGCCGACGAAATAGTTTTAATGTGTTTCTATTTTGCTATTTATATCCACGCGTGATGATATGACAACAATCAGCCAATCACCAAAACTGCAAAACACCAATGCTAGCAAATAAACGATATTTAATAATTGCGTGCATAGCGTTGTTATGCGGTAGCATTTTGATATTTAAGGTGATTAGAAATAGCACCACGCTCTCTTTCAATATCACCTTAGACGGCAAAAGCCTTTCTGCTGGTGTTGCGCCTGTTGTCAAGTTGGATGGCCAGCTATTCACCAGCGGTTGCACGCTTAATCCTGGTCGACATGTGTTGGTTATTGAACTTCAAAACGCGGAGCCAAAAACCAATATAGTTTGGGTTTTTATTGGGAATAAAGATCTTGGCGATTTGCCACTTGAATTGATTAAGGGTTCAATGCAGATATCCGTTCGTCCTACACCTGCCAGTATTATTGTGCGCCGCGGAACTGAAATAATTAAGTCTGGTGATTCCTTTATTTCATTAGAAAAGCTTCCGTATGGATTTTATGACGTTGACATTAAAAGAGGTGAATACAAAGAGCGGCATCAGATTAGAATCCAAGGAAAAATGCAAGTGGAGACAAACTTAATCCTAAATCTGGGCAGTGTCTATTTGTCTGCAATTCCAACAAATGCAAGTTATGTCTTGTTGGGAAATGGGCAGCGTTGGCAGGGGGAATTGCCTGCGATTATAAATTATATCCCGTGCGGGGTATATAACATGACTGCAACAAGCAAAGGGTGGAGCACTAATAATCAGATAATAGTAGTCCGAGGCAATACAGAGACCAACATAATAGATTTTCCATATGGGGCTATTGATATATCCAGCGATCCAAACGGCATGACAATTCTTGTTAATGGCGAGCAATCCGGAAAGTCACCGGTAACACTTTATGAAATTAAGCCTGGACCTTACAGCGTTTTGGCTACCGACGGCATTAATGACTTTATAACAAATATAAAGGTCGGGCCTAAAGAAACAGTGAGATGCCGCTATTTATTCCATTATGGCACTGTCCAGTTATCAAGCATTCCGTCGGGCGCAACAGTAATTCGTAGGGGTAAAACAGTTGGAAAAACTCCAATTACCCTTGAACGTGTTCCAACTGTACCGATTGATGTTCAATTAGAAAACACTGGTTATCTGACCACAAATGCATCCATTTACACTCAAGAATTTACGAGCAAAAGCATCATGATAAAAATGGTTAGCGAAAGATATAACAAGGCAATAAATGAATCGCGAGTGGCTTTAGATTCAAACCAATATGATGTGGCTCGAAAAGCAGTTGCAACTGCCATTGAATCAGACCCGGGCAACACAAATGCGGCAGCCTTACTCGCGGAAATAAATCAAAAATCAGAAATATGGAGCCGTCGGCAAATTGAAATAAAACGAATCGCTGACGAAAAGGAATCACAACGACTCGTAGCAGAACTAACCGACACCCCGACTCTAGACCCGGAATCCGTTATTGCTGAATGCCTTAAGAAATCTGGTAATAAGTTTTCAAAGTTTAACACGGCTGATGCAGCCAAAAACGGTGTGGCAGGAGTTCCCGTTGCTGTGGCTGCAGATGCAATTGTTAAATCAATTGAGCTTACTTCTATCTTTGTAAAAAAACTTGTTACGCCAAAAGAATCATTGGTTGATCAACCTCGTTTTTCTGAATCATTTAAAGGGAAAAAATATAAATACTATGGCGAAATTACATCCTCAGATGATTCGCCGGCACAAATATCATTTATTACTGTTAATAAATTGAATCAAGTTATCTATGTTACAGTATTGTATAATAATACAAATGCTTCCAATACTGGTCTAGTGAAGGTTGGTGCAAAAGTGTGGCTGTCTGGAAAGCTTAACGCTCTAGAAGAGGAAAAATCATATTTCAAGCTTGTGCTGGATAACAGCACTCTGTATTCGCCATCGATTATACCGGCGACCGTAGTTGATAATAACGCGCAAGCAGTCGAAAATCAGAATTACATTCGTTATAAAACCGATTGTATAAATAATCTCCGTCAAATTGACGCGGCGGCATATCAGTGGTCTTTAGAGGAAAAGAAAAAAAAGGGAGATGATATCACTGAAGCCAACGTCAAGACATATATAAAGCTTGATGCAAACGGAAATATGCCAAAGTGTCCAGCAGGTGGGAAATATTCCTTTGGCAAAGTAGGCGAATCTCCAACTTGTTCCTTTCCCGGTCATGTGTTGCCGTAACAGTGCCGTCAAACTGTAACGTTCAGGAATCGCCATTGAACAGGAATCTATTCGCGCGGTCAGTGGTCGGATAATTTCGTTGCCATCATCAACAATCACGCTTTCCGCTTTTGCTTCGTATTCCGCTAGCGATGGAAGTTTTATTTGCGCTCGCTCTGCCGACGCATATCGGTAACTGTTGGCAGCTTGACCGGAACTCCGTCGCCCGGTCACCCGCGCCGCATCCATGATATGAACCCGCAGAAAAACAATTTCCTATCAGTAATTGCTGGAACGGAGAGGGTTTGTGCGGCTTATTAGGCCGTATTCATCGCGCTCAAGAAAACTAGGAATTAGATTTTTGGTTGCTTGCGATGATGTCAGCGAGCGGTCAAAACCAGCCAGTAAAGAGCGAATGAAAACCAGCCATTTTGAGGGACGCATTGCGTTAAGTGCGGCAGATGCTGCACAAAGACGCGATGAATCAACTCAACGTGAGCTTGCAACATTCGATAATG
>CAIXUZ010000017.1 GCA_903922735.1 uncultured Verrucomicrobia subdivision 3 bacterium | reverse complement strand
TCCAGCACAGGGTCTCGGGGTTCCCTGTGCGGCCGGAATAAATGACCGGAGGGTCACCCACAAAGTGTGTTGGGTGAATGTCCCGGCAGCAAGCCGGCGGCCCAGGCGCGCAGGCACGAGCACCGTAGCCGCCGGCGTTCCCCCATGCCAACCCCGTGAGCGGAGCCGCTTCAACAACTGCGCCGGGTCAGTGACTGCGTCACGGCCACCGGGCACTGTCGCGATAGCGCGGTGCCAAGATTTCCGGCTGCCTAGCGGAATAGCGAAGCGGAATGCCGTTCGGGTTTTGGGAACAGGGAAACCCGAAGACGGCAGGCCGTGGAGCAGTTCTGATGGGCTACCGGACCAATCTCAACGGGGCGACAAGTCCGGGCTGTTTTGGGAGTGTAGCGCTCTGGAACGGAGTGCGAGCCGCACTGGCGAGCAACGCAGTGGAAGATTAGCGAAACGACCAAAAGCTGGCCGGTCTTGGAGGCAGGCGGGGCCTGCACCCACCTGGCCGATATGCGGAGCATCGCGGCCGTCGTGGGTTGAATTTACCCCTCACCCCGGCCCTCTCCCCATCGGATGGGGCGAGGGAGAAAATATTTTGGATGTCGTTACCCCGGGTGGCGCTCGTGGGACGGCTTACCCGGGGCTATTCTCATGCCGCCCCTCCGGGGCTCTGAGCGAGATAGCGTGAACGGCGAACTTGTGAGCCGTTCACGCCTCGCGAAGCGCGCAGCGACGAGGTCCTTCCGGACTGGCACCTGAGCCGACCGGGACGCAGGCCCGGCCGGCGTTCGGGATCTTCGTGAGGCGAGCGCTGTCAGCGTTAGCCGATCGCGAGCCGCGCCAGCGGCGAGGGTGTGTGCCGCACCTGCCATTATTTTGGGACAGCCGGAGTTTTAAGAGCGGTCTCGCCAGATTTGCGCAGGCGGAATGAGCGGTGCTGGAGCGAAATCTGTGTAGCGGAAGCTGAGCGATTGGAGCCGTAGCAAACTGACGAGTCCGCTCCCGGCTGTGGGCAGAACCGTGCGGATACTTGGCGCAAGGCACGCAGCGCAAGTGTCCGCTCGGTGAAGCCTGGGGGAATGTTTTGGTGCTGCGCACAAAGCATCGGCCCTACCTCACCCTGACCCTCTCCCTCCCGCTGCGCGGGCCGGAGAGGGAAACGATTCGGCGGTCGCCAGACCGCCGCTACAGCTAAAATCGAGCCGCGTAGCGGCGAGGGTGGCAGCGCCACTTGCCATCCTGCCGGACTGGCCACTGTGCCCCACCAACTCCCGGCACTAGCCGGGGCGAGCTTGCGAGCTATAACTACACCGAGGAAGCGTAGCGACGAGAAAGCGTCACACTAATATTTTCCCACTCCTGGCCCGCGCGTAAATCATCCGCCAACCTGAAATGGTGGAGAAGACCTGAAACCATTCGGCAACCCACGACGCCCTACGCGTGCGCGCGGGCAGCGAAAGGGCCGCGTGAGAATGCTTTCGTAAACCTGTGAAGCGGCCCGTCCGAGCCGCGTTAGCGGCGATGGTGAGCGTCAGGAGTCCGCGCACGCGCCTGATGTGCGGCCTTAGTTATTGAGCGAAGCGAACCAATAAAAAACTCCGCACAACGTTCGTAAATGGAAACCGTGAATTTCAAGCGGGCTCGTGTAGACCTTATGAGCAGCGAGCTTGCGCAGCGTGAACTGAATTATCTATTGAGCAACGCGATCTAATTAAGCTCCGCTCTTTAAAGTGGCGAGGAATTCATTCATAGCCGGCGTTAAAACCCGACTTTTCTTGTAAATCGCAGCGATAGGACGAAAAAACTGTTCGTCTTTGATCTCCACGGCAACCAAGGTATTTTGAGCAATTTGCTGGCTAACCGTGCATTGGGGAACTATGGAAATGCCGGCGCCAATTTCCACCGCGCGCTTCAAGGTTTCGATATTGTCGAATTCCATGACGTATTTCACACTCACTTGGTATTGATTTAGAATCTTGTCGATGGCCTTGCGCGTGGGAATTTCCGATTCAAAACCGACAAACTCCTGGCCTGACAATTCCTTAAGCTTGATGCCTATTTTTTTGGCGAAGGGATGATGGGGATGGCAGATGATTACCAGCGGATCTTTGCCGAACGGGATTGTTTCCAGCTTGGAACTTTTGACGGGATAGGCGATGAGCCCCAGATCCACAACATTACTCATCACGTCTTCATACACTTGCCGAGATCCGCGATACTCGACGTGGACGTTCACCGTCGGGTAAATTTTCATAAACTTTTTGACGTAGGGCGGCAATTCATGAAGGCCAATGGAGTAAATCGTTGCGACTTGGATGGTGCCGGAAATAAGCTCTTTCAATCCCCGCATTTTGCTGTGCAGCAATTCATTGATCCGGATGATTTGCTTGCCGTAGTCGTATATTACCTGGCCTTCGCGAGTGAGCTGAAATTTCTGTTTGCGGCGCTTTATGAGCGGCGATTTGAAAGTTTTTTCCAAGCCAAAGAGTTTCTGGCTAACGGCGGACTGGGTGACGCCGTTCATTTGGGCCGCTTTAGTGAAGCTTTGCGAATTCACGAGATCACAAAACATCTTAAAGCTTTCGGTTGTCATAAGGCGGTTTAACAAGGCGGGCCTCAACTGTCAATCGTAGTAATGATTAACGACAGAAATAAGTTTTTGCCTACGTGCGAAAATCCAAACCCGTCAAATTAATTTTTGCACTTTTTTTGACGACTCCTGCCGACTCCTGCCGACTCCTGCCATCTCCAGCCGAGTCGATTTTTACCGCCATAAATTTGTCACAAAATTCCGTGCTATGGTCGGCACGTGCCGGCGAATTCCACACATCCTGATTACGATGCAAGCCTGCCAGGCTGGCTGCGAGCCCGTGATGTCATTGCCGGCGAGGATGCCGTTAAAACTGGGGACATCAAATATCTGCCACGTTTGGATTCCCAATCTGAAATCGAATATCTCGGTTACAAGTCTCGCGCCTGTTTCTTCAACGCCACATCGCGCACGTTGGATGGTTTTTTGGGCCTACTCTTTCGTCGTGACCCCGAAGTAAAACTGCCTGATCGCCATGCTGGTGTGGGCGGTGCTTTGCGTGTGTTCACCGACGACGTGGATTTGATGGGCACTTCTCTTTTTACTTTTTGCAAAGGTGTCGTTGGTGAAGTGCTCGCCGTGGGGCGATGCGGCACGTTGATTGACTGGGCCGGTAGCACCGGCGGGCCCATGGGCAAGCGTGAGGAAGATCGCGCCTATGTGGTTCGCTATGCCGCTGAAGATATTTTGAATTGGCAGACGCAACGCATCAATGGCCGCAACGTCGTCACGATGGTTGCTCTCCGGGAGTTGGTCGAACGTCCTGATGTGGATGATCCGTTTGTCGCCAAGCAGACGGAAACCATTCGGGTGTTGAAATTGGACGTGTTGCCCGATGGCAGCACACGTTATGTCGTTGAAATCTGGACCCGTGCGGATGGCCAACGTGCGAAAAGCCAATCCTTTTGGAAGGGTAATTTCTGGTCCGGGCAAAAGGTTGGTCAATCAAGGACTGAATGGACACTGGTGGAAAGTCGTGTGCCACTTCGTTTGGGGAAGTCACTGCCGTTTATTCCCTTCGTCTTTCATGGGCCACGCAACGCACTGCCGGATGTGGACAAGATGCCGTTGGCCGACATTATTTACGTCAATCTGGATCACTATCGGCTGGATGCAGATTACAAGCATGGTTTGCATTTTACCGCGCTGCCCACCGCGTGGGTTTCTGGCTTTGATAAAACTGCCGAACTCCGTATTGGCAGCAGCACCGCATGGGTCACTGATCAGGTGGGTGCCGTGGCTGGTTTTCTGGAGTTCAAAGGGCATGGTCTTTCTACTTTTGAAAACGCCCAAACCAGAGATGAACGGCTCATGGCGGTTCTGGGTTCACGCATGTTGGAAGATACCAAACGTGTTGGTGAAACGGCGGAAGCCATTGAGTTGCGTCAGGCTGGCGAGAACAGCGTGTTAATGACGCTGGCAATTTCGTTGTCTGATTCCATCAGCCAGGTCTTACGCTGGGTTTATTGGTGGAATAGCACTGAACAATATCCTGAAGACATCAGTGAATCTCTCGTGTTGATTCAGATTAACACTGATTTCACGGCGAAAGGTCTGACCAGTCTGGAGCTCACCGCCATTGTTGGTGCGTGGCAATCTGGCGCCATCAGTCAGGCCACCATGTTTGATTTGTTCCGTAAAGGTGAAGTTCTGCCCACAGGCAGAACAGACAATGAAGAGAAGAATCTCATTGGCCAAATCGGTCGTGAAAATCAGGCCGGGGTTCTTCCTAATGGCCCTACTACCCCAGCAGCAACAAAGTCTCCGGGTCCTTCCGGACGGGCACCAGCAGCAACCAACAACCAGTAAAAAATTATGGCACTGAAATACAAAATCCTAACGCGGGAGGAAATTCCCGCTGAACACGCAGCCCTTTACGTCGAGCGCGATGGCGCGTTCTTCCTGGACGCCGAAGGCGTGACGGACAAGGCCAAGGCCGATGAACTGCGCGACAACAATATCGCGCTCAAAAAACAAATTGAAGATCACACCGCCCGCTTTGACGGGATTGATCCCGATGAATTCCGGCGGCTGGCCGAGGAGAAGCGCAAACTCGAATTGCAGGCGCAAGGCCACAAGCCCGAGGAAATTGACAAGCTCGTGACGGAGCGCCTGAAAGTCATCAAAGCTGATCTGGACAAGCAATTGCTGGCGAAATCGACCGAGTTGGAGGTCGCCAACACGCGGCTTACCACCATCCAGATTGATCAGGGCGTCATTACGGTGGCGACGAAGCGCGGCCTGCGGCCGACCGCTATCCCGGACATCACGGCGCGGGCGCGCACGGTGTTCAAGCTGGTCAACGGCGTTCCGCAGGCTTTCGAGGCCGATGGCAAGACGGTGCGCTATGGCCGCGATGGCATTTCGCCAATGACTTTGGAGGAGTGGGTGGACGCGCAGGTGTCCGAAGCTCCGCATCTATTTGAATCCAACGCTGGTGGCGGGGCTGCCAGCAACGGTGCCGGGGGTGCCGCGGGTTCGCAACGGTCCGTGAAAAACCCGTTCCGCAAGGACACGTGGAATCTCACGGAACAAATGAAACTGCAAAAATCCGATCCGGGTTTGGCGGCCCGTTTGAAGGCGGCGGCTTAAGCGCCGTTCGAGGACGAGGACGAGAAGGATCAAAAAACGAAAGGTAACATTATGGCAAAGACAGCAGTGGCGGACATTATCATCCCCACAGAGTTTGAAAAATACGCGATTGAACGCACCGCGCAACTGAGTGCGTTCGTGCAAAGCGGCATCCTCGAGCACTCGCCGGAATTCGACCTTCTGGCAGCCGGCGGCGGGCGCGAGGTCATGATGCCGTTCTGGAAGGACCTCACGGCGACGCGCCAGCTCTTGAGCGACAACGCGACGCTGGCGGTGAACAAAATCGGCAGCGACAAGGACACCGCCCGCATCCAGAACGATGCGCAGGTGTGGAGCGTGAACCATCTGGCGAAGGTGGTTTCGGGCGACGATCCGTTACAGGCGATTGTGGATCTCGTGGCCGACTACTGGGCGCGCGTGGATCAGGGACTCGTCATCAGTTCGCTGAAAGGCATCTTCGCCTCGGCAACCATGGCGGGCAACAAGCTGGCTATTGCCAGCGAAACCATCGCCGGCCAGTCGGCGACGACCCGGCTCAACGGTTCCACGTTCGTGGATGCCACCGTGAAGCTGGGTGATCGGGGCGACCGCTTGACGGCGATTGCCATTCATTCCGCAACCGAAGCGGCTTTGCGCAAGCTGGACTTGATCGACTTTGTTCCCGATAGCGAGGGCAAGGCGCAGATCAAGACGTTCCAGGGCCGCCGCGTGATTGTGGATGACACGTTGCCCACTCGCGCCGGCACGACGGATGGCGTGGTTTACACGAGCTATCTGTTTGGTCCGGGTGCGTTCGGCAAAGGCGCGGCGTCGCTGGAATCCGCGCCGCTGCAAGGCGGGTTCGGCACCGAGGGCGTGGAGATCGCCCGCGTGCCGCTGGACAGCGATACGGTGCTCATCAACAGGCGGCGTTACATCCTCCATCCCCGCGGCGTGAAGTTCACTTCGGCGTCGGTCGCGGGCGATACCCCCACCAATGCGGAACTCGAAGCGGGCGCGAACTGGTCGCGCGTGTTTGAAAACAAAAACGTTCGCATGGTCGCCATCGACCACAACTAAGGCACTAGCGTGCCGGCCATAGCGCTGGCGCGGTGCGAGCCGCACAGGCCACACCGCGCCAGCAATTCTGAAATATGAATACCAACGAACTTTTGACGATCGTCAAACGCAAGCGGTCGCCAGTGGTCCTTGCGGACCCACCCAAACCTTTGGCGGTCGGTGACTTGTGTCCGCATTGCGGTCGGGTTGTGGCAGCCGAGACAAACGCTGAACCGCTGAAAACGGAATCTGAAAATGCGCCGGTTGTTTTGGATGTTCCGCCAATCGCGCCGAGTGAGCCGTTGGTCCTTGCGGACGGCCACCAAGTTGAACCGGTGGTAGTTTCCAAACCGAAAAAATCGCGTGCTAACGCTCCCAAAAATTAATCGCCGCACCTGGATTGCGCTCTGGGCGCAGGATCGCCGCCGCAGCCGCGTGCGTGCCGCACAGGCCACCTTGCTGCCCGCGCCGGTTCTGCGTGCCGCATATCCCGACCTGCTGCAATGGGACTGGGATTGCGCGAATCCTTACCAGTGGAACGTTTATGTGAGTCTCGACGGCGGCGTGACGTTTTTCATGCCCGGAGATTATTGGACTTCTGGCGACGTCCGGGAGTTTGCGCCCGACGGCGGTAGCGAATTTCATTTCATCGTCGGCGTGGACGCGGATGGGAATGAAATTACCGAACGCAGTAATAGCGTGCGGCCGGATGATGCGATTGCGCCGCCGGTGCCGTCGGCGCTGCTGCCCGGACTGTTGGCGTATTGGCCGATGGATGAGGACACCGGTCTTTACAATGATGCGTCCGGTAATGAAAACGATCTCACGCTAAACGGACAGACGCTGGAATATTCCATGGGCAAGCTGGGGACGGCGATTGTTTCGGTGGACTACACGTCCAATCTGACGGCCCCGGTCGCGTTGAGCGGGAATTTTTCCATTTCCTTCTGGATCAAGACGGCGCAGGAAAACTTTTTCACCTGCCTTTCGCAGGCGTCCGCCGGCTGCATCGGTTTCTTGTTCTATGGCTATAGCGGAGGATTTAGTTTTCAGGTTTACACCGGCGACGCCGAAACCAATCCGAATTTTATCCAGGACGTTTCCAGCGGCGGCTTCGGGCCGGTCGGCGGGACCATCAGCGATGGTGAATGGCATCATGTGGTCGGCGTTTTGAATGGGCAGGAGGCATCGCTTTATATCGACGGCGTGCTCGCCGATTGCGTAACCGGGGAATTCCCGCTGATTCCTTCGACCAATCCCTTGATGCTTTTCGACAACAACACGTGTCTCGGGCAAACGGTGATCGGGTCGATGGATGAGGTGGGGGTCTGGCAGCGAGCGCTGTCGGGCGATGAAGTGGGGCAGCTTTTCAACAACGGGAACGGACTGGCTTACCAAAACTTTTAACCAAGAAAGGAAAATTATGAATGCAATCAATGTAGTCAAGAAAACGGTGGTGGTGACGCCGGCGCGCACGGCGGAAGTGTCTTCGCTGACATGGCGGACGATTGATGACGTTTTCGACCGTCGGCTGCGGATCGTCGTGAACAATCAGGTCCTGATCGTCGTCGAGGGCGCGGAATATGACGCGCTGGGCCAGTGGACTGACGACACCATCAAGCAAATCATTCTGACGCGGCTTGAACTCGTCGAAGCATGAGCATCAACGCACCAGTAATCACGAGCTTGAGCGGCGTCTATGGGGCGACGTGGGCGGACCGCTGGGACATCAACGGAACGTTCACCTGGGATGCGACCGGCCAGACGTTGGGCGACATGGAGATTTGGATCCGTCGCGTATTCGTGGACGCCGATTTTTCGAAATGGGGCACGGTTGGTTTTGCTGCCCGGGCTTTCACGATTGGGCATCTCTGCGCGGCGAGTCCGGATTCGATTCATTACCAGGTCAAACTGCGGTTCAATAATTATTCAGATCCGGCGGGACCGTTTTCGGCAATTTTTGACGTCGAGTTGAACGATGGGGATGTCTTTGGCGTCGTCAAAGAAACTGGTGCCGGTCTGGCCAATGCCAACAGTTACGCGAGTGTGGCCGATGGCGATGCGTATCACGCCGGACATCTCTATGCAACGGCGTGGACGAGCGCGACAACGGACAAAAAAACGGCGGCCTTGGTGATGGCGACGCGATTGATTGATGTGGAATACCACTTCAGCGGCTTTCGCGTCGTGGCGACGCAATCTCTGCAATGGCCGCGGCGGCAGTGCCGCATCCCAGATGAGGAAGACGAATTGCCTGAGAATCTGGTGCCGAAGGCCATCGTCCATGCGACGTGCGAGCTGGCCCGGGAACTCATCATCACCGACCGCACCGCTGCGCCTCCGGGCGAAGGTTTGAGTTACCAAAATGTTGGTGGCACGCAGACGGGTTACAACAAAGCCGACACGCGACCGATCATTCCCGCTGTCGTCCAGGCGCTGCTGGCGAAATTCGGGGAGCCGATCAAGACGAAGAGCGGCGCGGTAAAACTGATCCGCGCATGAACACAAATATGAGTCCCAATGATTTTATTAACGCGGTGGACCATGCCGCCGGCATGAATGACCGCTGGTTGTTCCTCGCCGCATTTTGCCTGCTGCTCATTGGCTGTGGCGTGGTGATTTATTGGCTGGTGCGGCAGTTGCAATCGGTGATTGCCGATCACAAGGAACTGCGCAACGAGCATCACGCCGCGCTGGCCGAAATTATCGAGAAGCAAAGTGAAACAACCATGAAGCTTGCGGTGTGCCTCGACCGCAATAGCGAGGCCCTCAAAGATTGTGCGTTTGAACTTCGTCGATTCAAAGAAAGTGCGAGCCGGTGACAGCGTCACTGGCAACCGGGCATTGATTTTATGAAAAAACTACTACTGATAATCCCCGTGCTGGCGTTGGCCGGCTGCACGATCGCTCCGCTCAAAGGCGGTCGTGCCACCACTCTGAGCAAACCTACTCAAGGCATCGAGCAAACCGTTGTGCAATCCGACAACCCGGCTGCTGTGTCAAAGCAGGATCAGGAAACGGTTCGCACCAAGACTTACACCGTGCCGTCCGGTTCGCGGCTGGTGGAGACGCGAGTGTCTGCCGACGCGAGTGGAGCGCCCATCACAAATGCGCAAACCATGATAATCAGCGCGCCGATGGCCGTGACGGAACATGAAGAGACGCGAGCCAAGTCCGAGCTTGGCGCGGCTCAGAAGGACACGGCGCGCGAATTAAGCGCGAAGCTGGCTAGCCTCAAGGGCATCGTATGGGTCGGCGTGATTGTTTTCCTGTTCGGCATTGGGTCGATGTTTTATCCGCCGCTCAAGGCCATCATCGGCAGCATCACCACCAGCGCCGCCATCACCGTTGGCGGTCTGGCGCTCATTGTTTTGCCGACGATCATCGTCGGGAATGAACTTCTTATCATGGGCGGCGTCGCTGCGGCCGTCGGCCTGTGGTTTCTCGCGCACCGGCATGGGCAACTTCGCGGGCAGGTGGATGCAACCAAAACCGCCGTGGATGACACGGCAACCAAAGTTTGAAAGGGGTTTTATGATCAGCGACGTAATGCAAACGGCAGTGGCAGCCTGGGCATCGCGGAATTTGCCGGCGCGATTGGATGTGCCGACTACCGCCAAGCTGCTCGGCTTCGCCGAACACGACATCCAGATTTTGATGAGCACGAGCAAGCTGACTCCGCTTGGCGATCCCGCTCCCAACGCGCCAAAATGGTTTGCCGGCGTTGAAGTGATCCGCCTCGCCACCGACCCGGACTGGCTGCACAAGGCCACAAAAGAGTTATCCAAGTTCTGGTATAACAAGCGTGTGCGCCGTCAATCTCCCCTGCCCTTGTCGCGTATTACTCAGCGTCAACCCACGCATTTTTTGGGCGAAAAAGTTACACCTAATTCTTCACCTAAACCTTCACCAGCGGAGCAAAAAGCGAGCAATAACTGAGCAATGAAAGGTGCTAGACGAACAGTTGCAAAAGTTGCTTGCACCCTCATGGAATAAGGGTAGAATCACTGTTGAAACAGAGCGTGTTAGGTCGGAGCAGTTGCAGAGTCCCAGCCCGATTCCGACCCTCGCCTCCAATCCGAACCGTGTGTGCGGCAAGGGTTTACATCGGCAGAGACCCTTAACGGGCACCAAAACGGGCACTAAAGTTGGGACGGTGGCCTAATCAAGCCTACCCAAGCCAACTCCCCCGTTACACCGTAACTACTCGGTTCGCTTCTTTGTAGGCTGCACCTCATGCCTATGAAAACTCGTTACCGTTTGATCTACCGCGGCGAACGCGGCCGCCAGTTCTACTGCGTCGATTCCGAGACCGGCCGGCGCTTCAGCTTGAAGACCAAGGACCGCGACGTCGCCGAACAGATCGTCCTCGCCAAGAACCAGGCACTCCGCCAGCCCGCGCTCAATCTGCAGATCGCCAAGGCGTATCTCGCCGGCACCGACAACGGCGTCACCACCCGCACGTGGCAGAACGCCATCGAATCCCTCACCAGCACCAAGCTCGACGCCAATAAAGACCGCTGGCAGCGCGTCGTCAAAGACCCGGCGATGGCCTCGTTGCTCCCGCAAATCATCATCGAGACCAAAGGCGAGGCCCTGCTCCACGTCATGAAAATCGGCACCGTTTCCACGAACGTGTTTCTCCGCCGCCTCCATAACTTCTGCGTGGACATGAATTGGCTGCCGTGGCCGCTGATTCCCAAGCGCCAATGGCCCGCCGTGAAATACAAAGAGAAACGCTCCGTCACCCTGGAGGAACACCAGAAGATCGTCGCTGCTGAGGTGAACCCGGAGCGGAAGCGGCTCTACCAACTCTGCTGGCACCTAGGCGCGAGCCAGGGCGATATTGCGAACCTGAAAGGTGAAGATGTGGACTGGGAGAACGGCGCGGTGAGCTACACCCGCAAGAAAACCGGCGTGCCGGTGATCATCCACCTGGGCACGGAAGCGTTGAACTTGTTCAAAGACCTGCCGAGCGAAGGCGTGCTGTTCCCGTATCTATCCCGCGTGCGCGCCGGCGACCGGGCCACGGAGTTTAGATCGCGCTGCCGCCAGCTTGGCATTCACGGCGTGACCTTGCACAGCTACCGCTACGCATGGGCTGAGAGGGCCAAAACCGTCGGCTACCCCGAACGCTTCGCGCAGGAGGCGCTGGGACACAACAGCAAGGCCGTGCATCGCGCCTACGCGAAACGGGCTTTGATGAAACTACCGTCGCTGGAGGAATATGAGCAGAAGGCGGCGGTTTTAGCCGACACCCACCGAGGTGCAGCCGAAGTGAACTAAACCTGACATGCGGCGGCCTCATTTCAGGTGTATTTCAAATCAGGATGGGTATTTTGCCTGTATAATATTTTTGCCGACAGGCTTCGCTTGATTTGGTAGATGTCTGAACAAGACCCAAATATGAAACCAGCTCCCCAACGCGAGGAAGCCCTATTTCAGGCCGCCCTGCGGCTTGGCGAGGCCGAACGCACGGCATTTCTAGTCGGCGCGTGTCAAGGTGATTTGGCCCTGCGCCAGCGGCTCGACGCAATGCTTGCCGCGAATGACCGCAAGGATTCTTCCCTGAAACCCGAAGCGCCAAAGCCCAGTTGCGGGCCGTCCGGGACGATAAAACTGGAACTAGACGACAAACCTGACGAAGCGGTGGGTCAGACGCTCGGTCGTTACAAACTACTGGAGCAACTTGGCGAGGGCGGGTGCGGCGTGGTGTATGTCGCGGAACAGACCCAGCCCGTGCGCCGCCGCGTGGCGCTGAAAATCATCAAGCTGGGCATGGACACCAAGCAGGTCGTCGCCCGGTTTGAGGCGGAACGGCAGGCGCTGGCGCTGATGGATCATCCAAACATCGCCAAGGTGCTGGACGGGGGCACGACCGAGACCGGCCGGCCCTACTTTGTGATGGAGCTGGTGCGCGGCATCCGCATTACCGACTACTGTGACCAAGCCAATCTCACCACCAAGGAACGACTCGATCTGTTCATCAAGGTCTGCCAGGCGATCCAGCACGCGCACCAGAAGGGCATCATCCATCGCGATATCAAGCCGTCGAACATTTTGGTGACGCTGCATGACGGCGTGCCGGTGCCGAAGGTGATTGATTTCGGCATCGCCAAGGCGACAGAAGGACGGCTGACGGACAACACGGTTTACACGCAGTTGCATCAGTTCATCGGCACGCCGGCTTATATGAGTCCGGAGCAGGCGGAGATGAGCGGACTGGACATTGATACGCGCAGCGACATCTACAGCCTGGGCGTGCTACTTTACGAACTGCTGTCCGGCAGCACGCCGTTCGATGCGAAGGAACTGATGGCCTCAGGCATTGACGCAATGCGGAAGACGATCCGCGAACAAGAGCCGCCGCGGCCCAGCACGCGACTGGCCACCCTCGGCGCCGATCAAATCACGACCACCGCCAAACGCCGCTCCGCTGACACGGCGAAGCTGCTGCACCAGCTCCGGGGCGATCTGGACTGGATTGTGATGAAGTGCCTGGAGAAGGATCGCCAGCGCCGCTACGACACCACCAACGGACTTGCCGCCGACTTGACCCGGCATCTCAACAACGAGCCCGTCCTCGCCCGGCCGCCGACCGCCGCCTACCGGTTCGGGAAGAGCGTCCGGCGACACAAGTATGGATTTGCCGCCGCGACCTTGGTGACGCTCGTGCTGGTGCTGGGCATCGTGGCGAGCACCTGGCAGGCGGTGCGCGCCACGCGCGCGGAGAGGAAAACCGCTGAGACGCTGCTGCAAGTCGCCGCCGAGCGCGACGCGAAGGAGCAGGCGCGCAAGGACGCGGAAGAGACCTCGAAATTCCTCGGCGAAATCTTCCAATTTCCGGACACAAGCCTCAACGGGCGCACCATTACCGTGGCCGAGATGCTCGACGCGGCGGCGAAGAAACTGGATACCGCCCTCGCCGCCCAACCCGCCCAGCGGGCAAAGCTGCAGCTCATCCTCGGCAAAACATACTTTACCCTCGGACTCTACCAACAGGCCATCTCGTTGGAGGAAAAAGTGCGGGATTATTATAAATCCACCTCCGGCTGGGTGCACCCCGAAATGCTCACAGCGATGAGCGACCTAGCGAGATCCTACCGCGACGCCGGCCGTCGGGATGAGGCGCTCAAGCTGCGCGAGGAGGTGCTGCCGCTCAGCATCAAGGTGCTTGGCCCGGAGCACCCCGACACGCTTTGGGCGATGAACTTTCTGGCGTTTTCCTACTTCGAAGATGCTGGCCGCCGGGATGAGGCGCTCAAGCTGCGCGAGAAGGTGCTGCCGCTCAGCATCAAGGTGTTTGGCCCGGAGCACTACGGCACGCTTTGGGCGATGGGCTACCTGGCGGATTCCTACTACGACGCCGACCGCCGGGTCGAGGCGCTTAAACTGCGTGAGGAGGTGTTGTCGCTTCGCCGCAAGGTGCTCGGCCCGGAACACCCCGGCACGCTTTGGGCGATGGGCAGCCTGGCGAGTTCCTATTTCGAAGCCGGCCGCCGGGATGAGGCGCTCAAGCTGCGCGAGGAGGTGCTGTCGCTCCGCCGCAAGGTGCTCAGCCCGGAGCACCCCGCCACTCTCCATGCTATGAGTCAGCTGGCGAGGTCCTACCGCGACCAGGGCGAAGCAGCCAAAGCCGAAGCTTTGGAACAAGAAGCCGCCACCAAAGCCAAGGCAAAAGCATCCCCACCCGCCAGCAAATAAACAGAAAAGTGTAACGCCCTGAAAAACATGAAGACTCGAAAGGATTCAGTTCCCCGACACCGAGGCGGCCTTCAGGCTCTCCGCAATGTCTAATTATGCCGGCAGACCAAACTGCGTCGTTCCGCTAGTGTAAGAATTTTTTTAAACCTCCACAGGACACCCGGCGGCATACATCAAGGTTTAACTTTGGGGATATGAGTTACCCACGTCATGCCTGATTCAGGTTGAAACTGCATCGTATTCCCGGGCACCGCTGGAATTCGAATCAGGTGATTACAGGCGGGGCATTGAATCTGCTTCCCAGAGGCTTGTTCGTCACATGCCAAATGCTGTTTGCAATGGGAACACTCGAACTTCATTTCACTCATGTGGGTTTTATAATCAGGTTTTTGAGATGCCGCAAGGATTACTAGAGATTTGGTTGCAGACGTTATTGATTGAAATGGGATTTACCGAGGAACCTGCCATCAATGAGAATACACATAAGTTACTTGGCATCGAAACTTTCGTCCGCTTAATTCCTCGCCACATCCCCAGCCGCCCCAGCGATCACCATATTCGAATGCCGGTTTGCAACCGGCCGACGACTGGCATTTTTAGCCCGCCAATGATGCACAACCGCGTCGGAAGCTTTAGCCAGCCAGCGGGAATCATTCCTGAAGTTCTGCAGATCCACGGTGGCAAAGTATTTCGAGCCGGTGGCCGTGGGCCGGCCCAGGGGCTTGAGCAAACCCGCCGCGACCAGCACCGGAATATCAGTCTCGCCAAAGCCCAGCAGCCAGGCGGTTTCATTGATGCCCACGCGCGCGGGCAAATTTCGGACGGAGAGAAAATCCTTCTTTTCCTGATTCATACCTCACCTTTCTTTTCAGAATTGTTTGCGTTCCCTGCCCCGGCATCCACCTGCCCGCGAAGCTGCCCATGCCGATGTGCGAGAAACCAGAGGCCGACGGCCGCAGCGACGCCGCCCATGATCAGAAGTTCATTCCCGACGATCACGGTCGGCAAAACGATGAGCGCCAGCCCGCCAACGGTGATGGCCGCGCTGGTGGTGATGCTGCCGATGATGACCTTGAGCGGTGGATAAAACATCGACGCAATGCCGAACAAGAAAACAATCACGCCGACCCACACGATGCCCTTGAGACTCGCCAGCTTCGCGCTTAATTCGCGCGCCGTGTCCTTCTGAGCCGCGCCAAGCTCGGTCTTGGCTCGCGTCTCCTCATGTTCGGTCACCGGCATCGGCGCGCTGATTAGCAACGAACTCGCATTTGTTACGGGCGCTCCGCCCGCGTCGGCGGTGACTCGCGTCTCCACCAATCGCGACCCGGCCGGCACGGTGTAACTCTTGGTGCGAACAGTCTCCTGATCCTGCTTGGAAACAGCGGCAGGGTTGTCGGATTGCACGACGGTTTGCTCAATGCCTTGAGCGGGTTTGCTCAGGGTAGTGGCACGACCGCCCTTGAGCGGAGCAATCGTGCAGCCGGCCAACGCCAGCACAGGGATTATCAGCAGTAGTTTTTTCATAAATTCCTTTCGTGTGGTTCGTGTATTTCGTGGTTACTTCCGTTCTTGAAATCGCCGCAATTCAAACGCGCATTCGCGCAGCGCCTCAGAGTTCCGGTCGAGGCAGACCGCCAGCTTCATGGTGGTTTCCCCCTGCTTCTCGATGATGGCCGCCAATGCGGCGTGATGTTCGTTGCGCAACTCCTTGTGATCGGCAATCACAGACTGCAATTGCCGCACCAGCCAATAAATCACCACGCCGCAGCCAATGAGCAGCAGGCAGAAAGCAGCGAGGAACAACCAGCGGTCATTCATGCCGGCGGCATGGTCCACCGCGTTAATAAAATCATTTGGACTCATATTCGTGTTCATGTTGTTTCAAGGCGGCCGACCGCTAGGCCCGCACGAGTTTGGTAGAACCGCTTTTCGATTTAATCAGCACCCCGAATTTCGCCAGCAACGCCTGGACGACAGCCGGAATGATTGGCCGCGTGTCGGCCTTGTTGTAACCCGTCTGCGTGCCGCCAACATTTTGATAACTCAACCCTTCGCCCGGAGGTGCAGCGGTGCGATCAGCGATGATGAGTTCCCGGGCCAACTCGCACGTCGCATGGATGACGGCCTTCGGCACCAGATTCTCAGCCAATTCGGCTTCCTCATCTGGGATGCGGCACTGCCGCCGCGGCCATTGGAGTGATTGCGTCGCCACGGCACGCACGCCGTTAAACTGATATTCGGCATCAATCAATCGCGTCGCCATCGCCAGCGCGGCGATTTTCTTTTCCGTTGTCGCGCTCGTCCATGCCGACGCGTAGAGGTGCCCGTCGTGGTAAACGTCGCCATCATCCACAGTGGCGTAGCTATTCGCGTTCGATAGCCCGGCACCAGTCTCTTTGATGACAACAATCCCATCACGCATCCCAACCTCGACGACATTCGAGAACGGCCCCGCCGGATCGGTGTAATTATTGAACCGCAGTTTGATCTGGTAGTGAATCGGATCCGGGCTCGTCGCGCAGAGATGTCCAATCGTGAAAGCCCGGGCGGCAAAACCAACCGTGCCCCACTTCGAAAAATCGGCATCCACGAATACGCGACGGATCCAAATCTCGGTGTCGCCAATCGTCTGGCCGGCGGCATCCCAGGTAAAAGCGCCGTTGATGTCCCAACGGTCCGCCCACGTCGCCCCATAGACGCCGCTCAAGCTTGTGATGACTGGTGCGTTGATCATGCCAGGACGAGTTCGAGCCGCGCCAAGATGATCCCCTTGATGGTTTCGTCGGTCCATTGGCCGAGCGCGTCATATTCCGCGCCCTCGACGACGATCAGGACCTGATTGTTCACGACGATACGGAGACGACGGTCGAAAGCGTCGTCAATCGTCCGCCATGTCAGCGAAGCCACTTCCGCCGTGCGTGCCGGCGTCACCACCACCGTTTTCTTGATCACATTGATTGCATTCATATTTGTTCCTTTCTTGGTTAAAAATTCCCGTAAGCCAATCCGTTTCCGTTGTTGAAAAGCTGACTCACATCCTCCGCCGACAGCACTCGCTGCCAGACACCCACCTCATCCATTGACCCGATCACCGTTTGGCCAAGACAAGTGTTGTTGTCAAAAAGCATCATGGGATTGGCGGACGGAATCAGCGGGAATTCGCCGGTCACGGCATCGGCGAGCAGGCCGTCGATGTAAAGCGATGCCTCCTGCCCATTCAAAACCCCAACCACATGATGCCATTCGCCATCATTGATAGCCGCGCCTACCGGTCCGAAGCTGCCGCTGGAAACGTCCGGGATAAAATTCGGGTTGGTTTGTTCATCGCCGGTGTAAACCTGGAACATGCACCCTCCATTATACCCATAGAACGCGTAGCCAATGCAGCCGGAGGTTGCTTGAGAGAGACAGGTGAAAAAGTTTTCCTGCGCGGTTTTGATCCAGAAGGAAATGGAAAAATTCCCGCTCAACGTGACCGGGGCCGTCAGATTGGACGTGTAGTCCACCGAAACGACCGCCGTCCCCCGCTTGCCGGTGGAAAATTCCAGCGTCTGACCGTTCAACGTGAGATCGTTTTCATTGCCGGAAACATCATTGTAAAGACCGGTGTCCTCATCCATCGGCCAATACGCCAGCAGTCCGGGCAGCAACGCCGACGCCGCCGGCGGTGCAATTCCATCGTCAGGCCGGACGCTGTTGCTTCGCTCGGTGATCTCCTTACCATTCGCGTCCACGCCAACGATGAAGTGAAATTCGCTACCACCATCAGGCGCAAACTCCCGGGCTTCGCCATCCACCCAATAATCCCCAGGCATGAAGAACGTCACACCGCCGTCGAGGCTCAAATAGACGTTCCATTGGTAGGGATTCGCGCAATCCCAGTCCCATTGCAGCAAGTCTGGATGCGCGGCCCGCAGCACCGGCGCAGGCAGCAAGGTGGCCTGTGCGGCACGCACACGGCTGCGGCGACGATCCTGTGCCCAAAGCGCAATCCAGGTGCGGCGATTAATTTTTGGGAGCGTTAGCACGCGATTTTTTCGGTTTGGAAACTACCACTGGTTCAACTTGGTGGCCGTCCGCAAGGACCAGCGGCTCACTCATCACAGCGGGTTGAGCATCCACAACAACCGGCGCATTTTCAGATTCCGGTTTCGACGCTTCAGCGATCTTCTCCGATGGCTCGGTCAGAAAAACGCGCCCGCAATGTGGACATACATCACCGACCGCTAAAGGTTTGGGCGGGTCCAGATCAATCAGCGGCGACCGTTTGCGCCGGACGTTAATCATGGGTTGGTTGATATTCATATTCAGATTGGCTGGCGCGGTGTGGCCTGTGCGGCTCGCACCGCGCCAGCGCTATGGCCCTAACGCAGTTAGTTGTGTTCGATGGCGACCATGCGGACGTTTTTGTTTTCAAAAACGCGCGTCCAATTCGCGCCGTTTTCCAATTCCGCATTCGTCGGCGTGTCGCCCGCCACGGCGGCGCTGTTGAACTTCACGCCGCGAGGATGAAGGATGTAGCGGCGCCGATTGATTAGCGCGGTGTCGCTTTCCAGACCGGCGCGGAAGATTTCGACGCCTTCCGTGCCAATGCCACCTTGCAGCGGCGTGGAGTCGAGCGGCGACGCACCCTTGGCGAACGCACCGGGGCCGAACAGGAAGCTGGTGTAAACCAACCCATCCGTCGTGCCCGCGCGAGTCGGCAGCGTGTCGTCCACGATGACGCGGCGACCCTGGAAAGTCTTGATCTGCGACTTGCCCTCGCTGTCGGGAACAAAGTCAATCAAGTCCAGCTTCCGCAACAGCGCTTCCGTCGCCGAGTGTATGGCAATCGCCGTCAAGCGATCACCACGATCACCGAGCTTCACCGTGGCGTCCACAAACGTGGAACCAGTGAGCCGGGTCGACGCGGACTGACCGGCAATGGTTTCGCTCGCAATGGCGAGCTTGTTACCCGCCATGCTCGCCGAGGCGAAAATGCCCTTCAGCGAACTGATGACCAGGCTTTGGTCCGTGCGCGCCCAGTAATCGCCGACGAGATCCACGATGGCCTGCATCGGGTCGTCGCCGGAAATCACCTTCGCCAGATGATTCACGCTCCACACCTGCGCATCGTTCTGGATGCGCGCGATGTCCTGGTCGCTGGTGATTTTGTTCACCGCCAGCGATGCATTGTCGGCGAGCAACTGACGCGTCGCCGTGAGGTCCTTCCAAAACGGCATCTTCACTTCGCGCCCGCCGCCTGCCGCCAGCAGGTCAAACTCCGGTGCGTGTTCCACGATGCCGCTCTGCACGAAGGCGGACAGTTGGGCCGTCCGTTCAATCGCGTATTTTTCGAATTCTGTGGGGACAATAATGTCCGCCACTGCCGTCTTTGCCATAATGTTGTCTTTCGCTTTGTAGCGGCGGTCTGTGACCGTCGCCGGTTTTTTCTTCTCCCTCTCCGGCCCACGCAGTGGGAGGGAGAGGGCTGGGGTGAGGTAGGGTCATCCCACCATCACGCCGCCGCTTTGAGCCGAGCCGCCAAGCCCGGATCACTCTTCTGCAGTTTCATTTGTTCCGTGAGATTCCACGTGTCCTTGCGGAACGGGTTTTTCACGGACCGTTGCGAACCCGTCCCACCCCCGGCAGGATTGCCGGCAGCCCCGCCACCAGCATTGGATTCAAAAAGATGAGGAGCGTCGGAAACTTGCGAATCCACCCACTCCTCCAGAGTCATCGGCGTGATGCCATCGCGTCCATAGCGCACCGTCTTGCCGTCGGCCTCGAAAGCCTGCGGCACACCATTCACCAGCTTGAACACCAGCCGCGCCCGCGACGTGATGTCCGGGATAGCGGTGGGCCGCAGCCCGCGCTTGGTGGCGGCGGTGATGATGCCCTGGTCAATCTGGATGGCCGTCAGGCGGGTCGTGAGCGAATCACGCTCGCCAGTCACGGCCGCAAATTGTTTGTCCCAGTCGGCCTTCAAACCCTTGAGGCGTTCAGTGACGAGCTTGTCAATTTCCTCCGGCTTGTGGCCTTGCGCCTGCAATTCGAGTTTGCGCTTTATCGTGTTCGTAATGAGGCCCCGGGGTTTGCTATCTGCTTGTTTCGCCTTAACGACAAAACCGTTCTAGTTCAAGACGCTGGGGAAGATGGCACGATCACAAAGTTTGTGCCGGTAAACGTGGAGGGCAGCTTTATCTTTGATGTTCCGCTGCGGGTGGATGGCTCGGCTTGGTCGGCGCGCATGGGTCAAAGCATGTTGTATGCGTTTCACCGGCCCGATGGCAGCTTCGCCATCGGCCCACGCGAAGAAGTTGCCGCTGCCGTCCGGGAAGAATTACCTAACTTGCGCGCCCTGCCGTTTCTTTGGGAAGAGGCCGCAAATTTCATTTGCGACAACGATCAACTAAAACTGGCCAAAGCCGAAACGGCCAAGCTGCTCCGGCATCCCACCTGGGGCCGCAAGAAAGCGGAGAAATTTACTGCCGGTGATTCCACTCCCAAACGCCGCGCGCCGGCAGAGGCAATTCGATTGGATGAAAAGAATCACGTCGAAGAACCGCTGTTGGAACATTTGGACAACCTCGGCTGGACGGTCATGCGCCTGGACATGCACCAGCAGACTCCTGCCGATACGGGGCGCAATAATTTCTCCCAAGTCGTGATCGAAAAGCGGCTTACCAAAGCTATTTTGGACATTAATCAGTGGATGGAAGCGGATCAGGTGGAGGAAGTGGTTCGTCGTCTGTGCGATTTCCAGAGTTCGTCATTGATTGAAAATAACAAGCAGGTGCTCCGCTGGCTGACCGAAGGCACGGGTGTTAAAGAAAATCGCAAAACCGGTGAGTTAAGTCCGACGGTGCATCTCGTGGACTTCGCCAATCCGTCCAAAAACGACTGGTTGGCCGTGAGCCAGTTCAAGGTGCGAATTCCCGGCCGAGATCAGCATATAATCCCGGATGTCGTGCTTTTCCTGAATGGTCTGCCGGTCGTATTGTTTGAATGCAAGAGTCCCAAAGTTGAGGAACCCACCGCCGAGGCGATTGACCAAATCAATCGTTACAGCGAGCAACGCGGTGCGACCGGTGAAGGCAATCCGGCGCTGTTTTATTACAATCAATTCGTCGTCGCGACGTGTCGGGAACAGGCCAAGTTTGGCACCATCACCACCTTTACCGAACGTCATTTTTACCGGTGGAGCGATCCGTGGCCGTTCACGTTGGATGATGTCGCCAGGCAAACCAGTAAGCCCAAATCAGCGGATCTGACGGGCGATCGGGTTGAAAGGAACAAGCGTGTCCACAAGCAATCTCGTTCATCAAGTTACGATGATCGTCCAATATCCTTCGGCTTTCTAACCGTCGGTCCTCCGGTTAATGAAGGCGGGCAAGGAAATCAAGAGTGCCAGTCCGTGCCTGCGGGCTCGCCCAGCGATCAGGCCCGGCTCACCGCTGGCATGTGTTCGCACAAAAATCTGCTGTCGCTGCTGCAATCGTTCACGTTGTTCACGACGAACGCCCAGGGCCGGACGTATAAGGTCGTGGCCCGCTATCAGCAGTTCCGCGCCGTCCACAAAACGCTGGAGCGCATGACCAACGGTGAAACGCCGGCTCAGCGCGGCGGCATCGTCTGGCACACGCAGGGGTCCGGCAAATCATTGACCATGGTTTTTCTGGTGCGGGAACTTCGGCGGCGCATCGCCTTGCTGGACTGGAAAGTCGTGTTCGTCACCGACCGGACGCAGTTGCAAGATCAACTCGCGGAAACCAGCCTCAGCATTGGCCAAACCGTGATCGCGGCGGAAAATATCGATCATCTCAAGGAGTTGTTGCGCGACCCGTCATCAAATTGTGTGATGGCCATGGTGCAGAAATTTCAGGAACGAGATTTTAAGGGAATCTTTCCAAGGTTGAACACGAGTTCAAAAATTCTCGTGATGATTGATGAAGCGCACCGCACTCAATACGGTTTGCTCAAGGCAAACCTTGAACGCGCGATGCCATTCGCAACGAACGTGGCTTACACCGGCACGCCCATTGATAAAACTGAGCGGACGTTCGGAGCTTATATTGATTTCTACACGATGCGGCAGGCGCAGGAAGACGGCGTTACTCTCGCCATCGTATATGAAGGCCGCACCCATTCCGCCTCCGTGTCTGACCCGAAGGCGATGGATGCCAAGTTTCAGGATGTGTTTTCGGAGTATCGGATTTCCGAACGGCTCCAGATTCTCGGCTATGGCACGCGCGACGCCTACCTGGACGCGGACGCCACCATCAAGGCCAAGGCCCGCGACATGGTTCGGCATTATGCGCGGCAGGTTTTCCCCGGTGGCTACAAGGCCCAAGTGGTGGCCAACTCGCGCATCGCCGGCGTCCGCTATGCCAAGGCGCTGCGGGACGCGATTGTCGAAGAGGTAAAATCATTGGCCGGAGACAATCCATTGCAGGTCAATGCGGACGAACTCAGCGCGGTCGAAGTGGCACTTGTGATTACCTGGAGCAACAACGATGAAGCCGAGATCAAGGATTCCATGAAAGGCGTGGACACCGAACTGGTGGTGAAGCGATTCAAAATGGCTTTTGATGCCGAGGAAGCGGCCGGCGATCAGAAATTAGACGGCCGCATCGGTATTGTGGTCGTGAACGAAATGTTGGTGACGGGATTCGATGCCCCGGTGGAACAGGTGCTTTATCTAGATCGCGTCATCAAAGACCACGGATTGCTTCAGGCCATCGCCCGTGTGAACCGCGTCCTGGACGATGGCAAGGATTGCGGTTTCGTCGTGGATTACGTCGGCGTCGGAAACAATCTGCGCAAGGCTTTGGATGCTTACACCCAGCGGGAACAACAGGAAGTGATCGAATGTCTCACTCCCGTTTCAGAATTGATTGGTGATTTGAAACTGGCGCTGGATGAGACGCTGGAAATTCTGGCACGCAATGGTCTCAGCGAGACGACCGAAACCGAGGCGTTTTACGATTTGTTTTACGATGAGGATTTGCGTTTCGAGTATCTCACGTCTTACCGGAAACTCACCCACGCCTTCAATAAGGCGCTGCCACGGGCGGAAGCACTGGATTATTTCAAGACGTATCAGCGGCTGGGAGCCATCAACGAATTGGCCAGCCAGTTCTTGAAGGACGAGCGGTTGAGCATGAAGGGCGTGCCGAAAAAACTGCGGGCCATCACGGACGAGTTTCTGGTGTCCGAAGGTATCACGCAAAAAGTTGCACCTATTTCAGTGCTCGACCCTGACTTCCAAAAGCAGGCAGCGCAGCGTAACCGTTCCAAAACCAAAGCCGCCGCCGTGGAGCACGCCATCCGCCACCATCTCACCGTCAATTTCGACGAAGACCCGGAATTGTTCGCCTCCTTCGCGAAGGAATTGGAGCGCATCCTGACCGAGTTCGCTGGCAATTGGGACGCCATCTGGCAGGAGATGGAAAAACTCCGCCAGAAACTCATGGCCAAGGAACAGGAAGAAACCCACGGCCTCGATCGGAAACGCGAGATGCCAATGTTCCGGGCAATAAAAGCTGAGTTGTTTGCCGATGTCGAACTTTCCGAAGATCAGATTGCGAAGCTGGTGAATCTCACGCAGTTGATTTTTCTGTCGGTGCAGACGGAAGCCCGGCAGGCGGGATTCTGGGATGCCGCCGCCAAACAGGCTCGCCTGAAAGGTGAGCTGCAAAAAATTCTCGTCGGGCCGGACTATGTGGAGTTCGGTCCCATGTGGGACAAAAAAGCCGCCATCATCTCCCGCCTCATGGAGTGGTCGCGTCGCAACCATAAGCTGGTGATCAGACCATGATTCTCGACTACCAGATTGTGTATTCGGACCGGAAGACCATCGGCATCACGGTCGAGCGCAATCGCCGTGTGGTCGTCCGGGCACCATGCCGGGCGCGCACTGAGACGGTCGCCGCCGTCGTGGAAAGTAAGCGTTACTGGATTTGGCAGAAGCTTCGCGACCCGCGAAAATATCTCGCCAAGCCAGTGACCAAGGAATTTGTGGCCGGCGAAACTTTCCTCTACCTCGGACAGGCCTATCCCTTGAGGTTGGTTGAAACCGAATCCGGCCCGGTGACTTTTATCGGACAGCAGATAAAGTTGGCACGCTGTGACCGGCGCCGCGCCCGGACACGTTTCCGTGATTGGTATCTGGCTGTGGCCAAAATCCATCTCGCTCCCCGCGTGGCCTCGATTGCCAAGTCCATGGGCGTGGATTTTCGCCGCATCTCCATCCGCGACCTGAAGTATCGCTGGGGTTCATGCACTCCCGGCGGCACGCTGGTGTTCAACTGGCGTATCGTTCAGGCTCCCCCCATGGTGATTGATTACCTTGTCGTGCACGAGCTGGCCCACCTACTCGAGCAGAACCATTCGTCGGAATTCTGGAACATCGTGCTAGTCCACGCCCCCGCCGCCGCCAAGGCCCGCGCGTGGCTGCTGACCCACGGCCACCGCTTGGATTGGTAGTAATTTTACCCTAGTTGTTTATGGCAAAAAAAAGAGCACCACTAGCAGCTAGGCAGCCCAGCCGCTACTCGTTATATCTGGAAACAATCATTAAAGGCTGAAGCATGGCATCACCAATATCGGTATTATTTGAACAGATTTTTGGGGTAAAACCTAAAAAAGAAGGTGAGGCGTTTGAAAAGTTTTGTCACCGAGCGGTTGAAAACCGGCCAGAGGTGAGCGATTCAAAACCGGCCACTCTGAAGTAAGGGATTCATATCAGTTCTGTTTTTTCAGTCAAAGGATTTTCGTTTCGAGTTAAAACGAGCCGGAGGCGAGCTGCGAG
>CAIXUZ010000016.1 GCA_903922735.1 uncultured Verrucomicrobia subdivision 3 bacterium | reverse complement strand
TCCAGCACAGGGTCTCGGGGTTCCCTGTGCGGCCGGAATAAATGACCGGAGGGTCACCCACAAAGTGTGTTGGGTGAATGTCCCGGCAGCAAGCCGGCGGCCCAGGCGCGCAGGCACGAGCACCGTAGCCGCCGGCGTTCCTCCATGCCAACCCCGTGAGCGGAGCCGCTTCAATTATTCGCCGGGTCACTTCGTTTCCCCGGCACTGTCGCGCCAGCGCGGTGCCAAGGTTTCCGGCTGCCCAGCGGAACAGCGGAGCGGAATGCCGTTCGGGTTTTGGGAACAGGGAAACCCGAAGACGGCAGGCCGTGGAGCAGTTCTGATGGGCTACCGGACCAACTTCAACGGGGCGACAAGTCCGGCCAGTTTTGGGAGTGGAGCGCTCTGAAACGGAGCTTGCGCAGTGGAAGATTAGCGAAACGACCAAAAGCTGGCCGGTCTTGGAGGCAGGCGAGGCCTGCACCCACCTGGCCGATATGTGAAGCATTGCAGTGCTTCCCCTGGGATTGTCGCCGCTCTGAGCGAGATCAGCGTGAACGGCGAACTTGTGAGCCGTTCACGCCTCGCGAGGAGCGAAGCGACGAGGCCTTCCGGACTGGCACCTGAGCCGACCGGGACGAAGACCCGGCCGGCGTTCGAGGAGAGGCTAACGCTGTCAGCGTTAGTCGATCGCGAGCCGCGCAGCGGCGAGGTCTGGCTTTGGGGACAGCCGGAGTTTGTAGAGCGGTCTCGTCAGATTTGCGCAGGCGGAATGAGCGGGAGCGTCCGCGTAATCTTTGCAGCGGATGCGGTAGCGATTGCAGCCGAAGCAAACTGACGAGTCCGCTCCCGGCTGTGGCGGGCGCCGTGGCGATACTTGGCGCGACGCAGGAGCGCAAGTGTCGCCTTGGCGACGCCTGGGGAATGTTTTGGTGCTGCGCACAAAGCATCGGCCCTACCTCACCTTGATCCTCTCCCTCCCACTGCGTGGGCCGGAGAGGGAATCAAAAGGCGAACCGGAAGCCATGTGACGGTTCGCCCTCGCGAGCCGCGTAGCGGCGAGGTCCGTGCCGGACTGGCCACTGTGCCTCACCAACTCCCGGCACTAGCCGGGGCGAGCTGCGAGCTATTACTACACCGAGGAAGCGTAGCGACGAGAAAGCGTCCCACTAATATTTTCCCACTCCTGGCCCGCGCGTAAATCATCCGCCAACCTGAAATGGTGGAGCAGACCTGAAACCATCCGACAACCAGCGACGCCCTACGCGTGCGCGCGGGCAGCGAAAGGGCCGCGTGAGAATGCTTTCGTAAACCTGTGAAGCGGCCCGTCCGAGCCGCTTTAGCGGCGATGGTGAGCGTCAGGAGTCCGCGCACGCGCCTGATGTGCGGTCTGAGTTATTGAGCGAAGCGAACCAATAAAAAACTCCGCACAACGTTCGTAAATGGAAACCGTGTGCCTGAGCGCGTTCGTGTTCACCATTTGAGCGTCGAGCTTGCGCAGTGCGAACTAAATTATCTGTTGAGCAATGCGAACTAATTTTGTGTTTGCACGTTGTTGTGTGGTGAAAAATGTCGCCGTGTGAAATATTTAAAAACCGTCAAGCGCAAATAAATAATTTATTTTGCGGGCGGATTCGGGGCTAGTGGTTTCACTGGTGGCTAGATGCGGTGGGCATGAAGTGGCGGATGATTCTCTCCCAAAAACCAATGCTAAGGTTCGCTCGTGCCAGCGAACTCTACTCATCCTGATTATGACAGCAACCTGCCTGCCTGGTTGCGCGCGCGTGATGTCATTGCCGGTGAAGATGCCGTGAAAGTTGGCGGCATTAAATATCTGCCGCGTCTGGATTCCCAATCTGAAATCGAATATCAGGGTTACAAATCTCGCGCCTGTTTCTTCAATGCCACCAGCCGCACATTGGACGGTTTTTTGGGCCTGCTTTTTCGTCGTGATCCCGAAGTCAAACTTCCTGATCGCCATGCCGGGGTTGGCGGTGCTTTGCGTGTGTTCACTGATGATGTGGATTTGATGGGGACTTCTCTGTTCACCTACTGCAAGGCTGTGGTTGGTGAAGTTCTCGCCGTGGGTCGCAGCGGCACGCTCATTGATTGGCAGGATGATGGTGAATCCCGAGCCTATGTTGTGCGCTATGCTGCCGAAGATATTTTGAATTGGCAGACGCAACGCATCAACGGCCGCAACGTCGTCACGATGATTGCGCTCCGGGAGTTGGTTGAACAGCCGGATGATGCCGACCCGTTCGCTGTGAAAATCACAGAAAACATTCGGGTGTTGAAGTTGGATGTGTTGCCCGATGGCGCAACGCGCTACGTCGTTGAAATCTGGCAGAGTCCACCATCTGGAAATCGTGGTGGCAATGCTCGTTCACTTTGGTCTGGTTTCTTTGGGCAAAAGTTTGGTCAACCCATGAGCGATTGGAAACTCGTGGAAACTCGAATGCCGCTTCGCTTGGGGAAGCCACTGCCATTAATTCCTTTTGTGTTTCATGGTTCGCGCAATGCTTTGCCGGATGTGGACAAGATGCCGTTGGCCGACATCATTTACGTCAACCTGGATCACTATCGTCTCGATGCTGATTACAAACATGGTTTGCATTTCACCGCACTGCCCACCGCATGGGTATCCGGTTTTGATAAAAATGCTGAATTGCGCATTGGTAGCAGCGAGGCATGGGTTTCTGACACGGTTGGTGCCGTCGCTGGCTTTCTGGAGTTCAAAGGACATGGTCTGTCCACTTTTGAAAATGCGCAGGCCAGAGACGAACGGCTCATGGCTGTTTTGGGGTCCCGGATGTTGGAAGATACGAAACGTGTTGGTGAAACGGCGGAAGCCATTGAGTTACGTCAAGCTGGTGAAAATAGTGTGTTAATGACGCTGGCAATATCGTTGTCGGATTCCATCAGCCAGGTTTTACGCTGGGTCTATTGGTGGAATAGCACTGAACAATATCCGGAAAATATCAGTGAATCTCTCGTGCTGCTTCAGATCAACACGGATTTCACTGCCAAAGGTCTGACCAGTCTGGAACTTACTGCCATTGTTGGTGCGTGGCAGGCAGGTGCCATCAGTCAGGCCACCATGTTTAATTTATTTCGTAAAGGTGAAGTCCTGCCCACTGGACGCACTGATGATGAAGAAAAGAATCTCGTCCGCGCCGGACAGTCCAATTTTCAAATCGGTCGTGAAAATCAGACCGGGGTCTTTCCTAATGCTGGCACTACCCCCGTTGACAAAACGAAATTGGGAACATCCAACAACCAACATCGAACAAACAACAACCAGTGAGAAGAATGAGCCGACTCACGTCGGCTGCTACAAAAGGAAATTAATTTATGGCACTGAAAAATAAATACGCGAGCGCCGGTGAAGTTCCGGCGGAATTGAAACCGTTCTATGTCGAGCGCGATGGTGCTTGGCTGCTGGATTCCGAGCGCAATGAGGAATTGCGCCTGACGAACGTCACCGTGATGAAGGAGCGCGATGCGCTGCTGAAACGGTTTGAAGGCATTGACCCGGACGCCGTGCGTCAGCTCGCCGATGAAAAGCGCAAGCTAGAGGAAGCCGCGCAACTCAAGGCGGGTGAGTTTGAAAAGGTTTTAGAGGCGCGAACAAAAGCGGCTGTGACCGCCACCGAACAAAAATATGCGCCGAAGCTGGCGGAACTCGACACCGTGAACGGTCGGCTTTCCGCGCTGCTGATTGATGATGCGGTGGTTTCTGAAGCCACGAAGCGCGGGTTGCGGACGACGGCGCTGCCGGATCTGAAGGCCCGCGCCCGCATGACTTTCAAGCTGGTGAACGGTGTTCCCCAAGCTTTTGACGGCGAGACGGCCCGCACGGGCAAGGATGGGTTCTCGCCCCTCACTTTGGCTGAATGGGTGGATTCGTTGGTGTCCGACGCGCCGCACCTGTTCGAAGCAAATGCTGGTGGCGGTGCCACCGGCTCAGGCTCCCGTGGGGCCGGTAGCGGTGTGGTGAATCCGTTCCGCAAGGAAAGTTGGAACCTCACCGAACAAGTGAAACTGCTGAAGACCAATCCGGGCTTGGCGGCCCGGCTGAAAGCTTCTGCCAACTAAATCTGTGGCGGTCGCTGCGCGACACGCCCCACCAAGAGAAAGACTGAACTATGGCAAAGACCCTGATCTCGGACATTATCATTCCGAGTGTGTTTGAAAACTACGCGCTGGAGCGCACGGCGGAAAAGTCCGCCCTGATCCAGAGCGGCATCGTCGAATTGAATCCGCATTTCGACGCTTTGGCAGCCGGCGGCGGCAAGACGATTGACATGCCGTTCTGGCAGGACATTTCGCCCACGCGGCAAATCCTGTCGGACAACGCCACGCTGGCGGTGAACAAAATCACGGCGAGCAAGGATGTTGCCATCCTCAACAACGACGCGCAGGCGTGGGGTGCGAACGATCTGGCCGGTGCGCTGGCAGGTGCCGACCCGCTGAATGCGTTGCTCGATCTGGTCGGCGCTTATTGGGCGCGCACGGACCAGGCGTATGTCATGTCGGTGCTGAAAGGTTTGTTCGGCACGGGCGGCACGCTGGCGGCGACGCACAAGCTCTCCATCGCCGCCGAGGCGACGGGCAGTTATGCGGCGGCGACCCGGCTGAACGGCGACACGTTCGTGGATGCCACGGTGAAGCTGGGCGATTGCTCGGAAAACCTGACGGCGCTGGCGGTGCATTCGGCCGTGGAGGCCGCGTTGCGCAAGCTGGACTTGATTGATTACCTGCCCGACAGCGAGGGCAAGCTGACGGTCAAGGTGTTTCAGGGTCGCCGGGTCATCATTGATGACAGCCTGCCGGTGCGGGCGGGCACCACGAGCGGTTACGTCTATACGTCGTTCCTGTTCGGCCCCGGCTGCTTCGGTCGTGGCAACGCCACGCTGAACGAGCCCGTCGAGGGCGGTTACGGCACGAAGGCGGTGGAGTGGTCGCGGGAGGCGTTGGCCAGCGACACGAACTTCATCAACCGCCGCCGCTACCTCCTTCACCCTCGCGGCGTGAAGTTCACCAGCGCCAGCCTGGCCGGCCCGAGTCCGACCAACGCGGAACTGGAAACGGTCGCCAACTGGACCCGCGTCTTCGAGGCGAAAAACATCCGCATGGTGGCCATCGACCACAACGTGTAACTGCGTTACGGCCACTGCGCTGGCGCGCGGGACATTCCTGCGCGCCAGCCAACCAAAAATATGAGCCACCTTTTATCCACCATCCGGCGTCAACGGCGCAGACAACCGTTTGTGTGTCCGCATTGCGGGCGGCGGGCGTCTGATCCCATCACCATCGAACCACCGCCGGCCGTGCCGTTGGTGGTTCCCCAAGTTCCGGTAGTTGAACCTGTGGAAATTCCCAAACCGAAGAAATCGCGTGCCGCTGCTAACAAAAATTAATCGCCGCACCTGGATTGCGCTCTGGGCACAGGATCGTCGCCGCAGCCGTGCAAACGGACTGCTGCCTGCGCCGGTGCTGCGAGCTGCTTATCCCGACTTGCTGCAATGGGACTGGGACTGCCCCAATCCCTATCGGTGGAATGCCTATTTGAGTCTCGACGGCGGCGTGACGTTTTTCATGCCAGGGGATTATTGGATTTCTGGCGACGGCCGAGAGTTTGCGCCTGACGGTGGCAGCGAATTTTATTTCATCGTCGGCGTGGATGCGAACGGCAAGGAGATCACGCAACGAAGCAACAGCGTCCGGCCTGACGATGGAATTGCACCGCCGGTGCCGGTGGCACTGCTGCCGGGGCTGCTGGCGTATTGGCCGATGGATGAGGACACCGGTCTTTACAACGATGCGTCCGGCAATCAAAACGATCTCACCCTAAACGGTCAGACGCTAGAATATTTCACGGGCAAGCTGGGGACGGCGATTGTTTCGGTGGACTACACTTCCAGTCTGACGGCACCGGTAGCTTTGATCGGAAATTTTTCCATTTCCTTCTGGATCAAGACGGCGCAGGAAAACTTTTTTACCTGTCTTTCACAGGCGACCTCCGGCTGCATTGGCTACTTGTTTTATGGGCATAGTGGAGGATTTAGTTTCCAGGTTTATACCGGTGATGCGGAAACCAATCCAAATTTTATCCAGGACGTTTCCAGCGGCAGCTTTGGGCCGGTGGGCGGGACCATCAGTGATGGCGAATGGCATCATGTGGTCGGCGTTTTGAATGGGCAGGAGGCATCGCTTTACATTGACGGCGTGCTCGCCGATGCCGTGACCGGCGAATTTCCGCTGATTCCGTCCGCGAATCCCATGATGTTATTCGACAACAACACTTGTCTCGGCCAAACGGTGATTGGGTCAATGGATGAGGTTGGTGTCTGGCAGCGGGCGCTGTCGGCGGAGGATGTGGGAATGCTTTTCAACAACGGAAACGGACTGGCTTACGGGAATTTTTAAACAAGAAAGGAAAATTATGAATGCAATCAATGTGGTCAAAAAAACGGTGGTGGTGGCTCCGGCGCGCACGGCGGAAGTGAGTTCACTGACATGGCGGACGATTGACGATGCTTTCGACCGTCGTCTACGGATCGTCGTGAACAATCAGGTTCTGATTGTTGTTGCGGGTGCGGAGTATGACGCGCTCGGCCAATGGACTGACGAAACCATCAAGGGGATCATTTTGGCGCGGCTCGAACTTGTCCTGGCATGATCAACGCACCAATCATTACAACTGCCACCGGCGTCTTTGGCGCTACCTGGGCGGATCGCTGGGACATTCGAGGTGTGTTCACCTGGGATGCCACCGGTCAGACGATTGGAGACACCGAGATTTGGATCCGTCGCGTATTCGTGGACGCAGATTTTTCGAAATGGGGCACGGTTGGCTTTGCCGCCCGGGCTTTCACGATTGGACATCTCTGCGCGACGAGCCCGGATCCGATTCATTACCAAGTGAAGTTGCGGTTCAATAATTACACCGATCCTGCGGGACCGTTCTCGAATGCCGTCGAGGTCGTGATGCGTGATGGAATTGTTGTCGTCAAGGAAACTGGTGCCGGGCTATCGAACGCGAACAGCTACGCCAGCGTGGATGACGGCGACATTTATCACGACGGGCACCTCTACGCGTCGGCGTGGACGGACGCACCTCTGGATAAAAAAATCCCCTCGCTCGTGATGGCGACCCGACTGATTGACGCGGAGTATCAATTTCTTGGCGTGCGGTCGGTGGCAACTCAATCGCTGCAATGGCCGCGCGAAAACTGCCCCGATCCGGACGCGGGCGACCTGGTCGCCAACACGGTCGTGCCAAAAGCCATTGTCCAGGCGACGTGCGAGCTGGCGCGGGAATTGATTATCGCTGACCGCACTGCTGCACCTCCGGGCGAAGGATTGAGTTATCAAAATGTCGGCGGCACGCAGACGGGCTACAACAAGGCCGACACGCGACCGATCATTCCCACCGTCGTCCAGGCTTTGCTGGCGAAATTCGGGGTGCTGATTAAATCGAAAAGTGGATCCGTCAAACTTGTTCGAGCCTAGCGGTCGGCAACCTTGAAACAACATGAACACAAATATGAGTCCCAATGATTTTATTAGCGCGGTGGATCATGCCGCCGGCATGAATGATCGCTGGTTGTTCCTCGCCGCTTTCTGCCTGCTGCTCATTGGCTGTGGCGTGGTGATTTACTGGCTCGTGAAACAGCTTCAAGCCGTCATCGCCGATCACAAGGAATTGCGCAACGAGCATCACGCTGCGCTGGCGGAAATCATCGAGAAGCAGGGTGAAACCACCATGAAACTGGCGGTCTGCCTCGACCGGAATTCGGAGGCGTTGCGCGAGTGTGCGTTTGAACTTCGCCGATTTCAAGAAGGGTCCTTGCGGACGGCCACCATTGCGGGCAACTCCGGCCATTGAATTTATGAAAAAACTACTGCTGATAATTCCTGTGCTGGCGTTAGCCGGCTGCACCATTGCGCCGCTCAAGGGCGGCAAGGCCACGACCAGCCAGTCGGTTGGACGCATTGAGCAAACCGTTGTGCAATCCGACAACCCGGCTGCTGTGTCCAAGCAGGTTCAGGAAACCGTTCGGACGAAGTCTTACACTGTGCCGGCCGGGTCGCGGCTGGTGGAGACGCGAATTGTCACCGAGGGCGGAGCGCCCGTGACGAATTCGCAAGTCCTGTTAATCAGCACGCCGATGGCTTTGACGGAACATGAAACGACGCGAGCAACTACGGAATTGGGAGCGGCGCAGAAAGACACGGCGCGCGAATTAAGCGCGAAGCTGGCAAGTCTCAAGGGCATCGTGTGGGTCGGCGTGCTTGTTTTCTTGTTCGGCATTGCGTCGATGTTTTATCCGCCGCTCAAGGCCATCATCGGCAGCATCACCACCAGCGCCGCCATCACCGTTGGCGGTCTGGCGCTCATTGTTTTGCCGACGGTCATTGTCGGGAATGAACTTCTGATCATGGGCGGTGTGGCTGCGGCCGTCGGGCTGTGGTTTCTCGCGCATCGGCATGGGCAACTTCGCGGACAGGTGGATGCCGGGGCAGGGGTCGCGAGCAACTCTGAAACGAAAGGCAATGTATGAATCCATCGGAGTTTTTAAACCTGAAAACCATTCCCGCGCGCCTGAACTCTGAACAGGCCGCGTGGTTGATTGGCTGTCAGCCTCATAACATTCCGGTGCTGGTGGCAGCAAAACAGCTCAAGCCGCTGGGCAATGTGGCGGCCAATGCGGTCAAATATTTCTACGCGGCGGAAGTCCTGGAGTTGTGCAAGGATCGGAACTGGCTGGCGCGCGTGACCGCGGTTATTCAAAACGATTGGGCACGGAGAAATGCGCGCTACCGAGATCCGGCAGGCGCAACGGCTTTGCCGGCCAATTCAAACAATTAGTTCGGGTCTGGTGGTTGGTGGAACGGAAAAGCGGTTGAGCTGATTGGCTCAACCGCTTTCTTGTTTGGGCGGAAGCTCAAGCCGGCACGGATGGCGACGACGGCGGCGATGATTTCATTTTGTTCTCATATTCTTCCAGCGACGGCGCGATGACGATGGCTTTCTTGGCGTAGGCGTGATGAATGGCGGTGCTGCTGTGTCCCAGCGCCGCCTGCGCGAAGCGTTCGGGCATTCCAGCAGAATTGGCACGCTCGGCCCACGCGTAACGATAGCAATGGAGCGTCAGATCACTGATGCCAGCCAACAGGCTTTGGTAGGCGAATCTTTTGGAGCGAACATGGGCTTCTTCCTGCGAGATTCTGGGAAACAAAGCGCCAATGGTCGGCAAATGGCTCAAGACGGTTTCCAGTTTCTTGCTGATGGTAATTTGCGCCCGCGTGCCGGTCTTCTTGCGGAAATAGGTGATTGTCCGGGTTTGCCAGTCAATGTCCTCGGCTTTGAGAATGGCGGCGTCGGTCTGCGCGGCGCCGGTTTCCCAGAGCAATTGGAGGTAAAGATTCCATTCGGCACCTTTGGCAAACGTCAAAAGGCGTTCGTGTTCCTCCAGCGTGACACCGCGCCGGGCCTTCGGGTGATGTTTCGGCCAGAGATTTGGCGCCACAATCGGGATGGAAATCCAGCCCAGGCTCAAGGCGAAACCGTGCAGGCATTTGAGGTAAAACACATGGGAAGGTTTGGCGTCTATCATGAGTTGAAGAAAATCGGCGGTGGCGGTTTCCAGCAAGGGCTTGTTGCGGATCGGGTCAAAGGCGGCGGTCCCGAAAACGCTGGCGTAGCGCGCGCGGCTGCTTTCGCGACCGCGCGTTTTCATCTGGTCCATGACGGTTTGCCAGGTGCGCAAAAGGAACGCGGGATCACTGGCGGAAAGATAGGCGCGGGCCAGTTGCAGATTGAGGATGGGGGTGCGGTGCGCCTCGTTGGTGGCTTCGACCAGCTTGCGGGCGGTGGTCTGATCGCGCGTGCCCAGGCTCTTTTGCTTGCCTGTGGTTGAGTCTTGTGAATAATAGATTCCGTTGCGGCGGAACAGTGTGAGCTTCGTTTTCATAGGTCGAATCCGAATCTTACAACAGAAGGTCACCACCCAATTAAGGGTGAGTGGGCGGGTTTCAGCGATTTTAGCAGGTTCAAGCTGATTATTTATTTTATCGGCTCAAAACTGACAATTTCGCTGACAGTGGCCACCGTTCTCGTCACGAAACCCTTTATCCATGCGGGTTTTATCAGGCGTGAAAAGAAACGGTAAAGTTTTAGAGGCTCTATCAACCACTTACAACAATTATCCCTCAGCCTGTTAAAGTTTCCGTTTTGCCACAAAATCCCCGCGCACGCCGAAAAAGAGGCGACAAAAACGCCAAAACGCGACAAAACGCGACATGGCTTGCGGTTGTGCTCTCAAGTCTCTGTTCTCTGTGTCGTCCGTAATCCCGTGGTCTGGTCTGACCTCTGACCTCCGATCTCCCCCTTGGCGTCTTGGCGGTTAAAAACCGATTTCCGAAGTGGGCGGAAAAAGCGGTGATCAAACGCTGTCATCCCGACGCTTCGTGTTGTCCGGACCGCACCAAACTTCGCATCAGCGCGCATCAGTGTTTTGACTATGCGTGCTTTAGCACCGCTTTGGGGTGTGGGGTGAGGCCCGGGTATTCCCAGTTGGATTGTGTTTCTATTTCGGAGTTCGGGATTAAGAAGGTAGTTCGTCCGGTTCCGCTTGTGAGCCGCAATCTCCGCAATTGTCTATGGCGGCTATACTTTTCAATTTTGTATCCCCCGCTCGCTTCAGCCAGACGAGCAAAATGCTGATATCGGCCGGCGATACGCCTGAAATACGCGCGGCTTGACCGATTGTTGACGGGCGTATTTTTGCGAACTTTTGCCGTGCCTCCAGGCGCAGGCTGGGGACGGTTGAATAGTCGAAGGTTAAAGGGATTTTTTTGTCTTCGAGATTTTTATTTCGGGCGACTTCGATTTCCTGCCTTTCAACATAACCGGCATATTTGACCGCAATCTCGATTTGTTGAATCACTTCATCAGACAATCCTTCTGCCCGATTCGGTAAGGAGTGATAATTCATCTCCGGTCTGGAAAGAACTTTAGCCAGTAAATCACTGTTATAATATGTTTTGTATAATCTACTTAGTTCATTTTCAACCGCCGTTTTTTTGGCGGAAAAAATGTCGTATTTTCGTTTTGGCAGCAAGCCGACATCCTTGCCGATCTGACACAGTCTCAAATCGGCGTTGTCCTGGCGCAAAAGCAGGCGATATTCAGCCCGGGAAGTGAACATTCGATAGGGTTCGGCAGTGCCCTTCGTGACCAAATCATCAATTAGAACTCCAATGTAAGCCTGGTTTCGTCCGAGGATAATGAGGTCGAGACCTTTTGATTTTCGAGCCGCATTTATTCCCGCCATGAGGCCTTGAGCTGCCGCTTCTTCGTAACCCGAAGTTCCATTGATTTGCCCGCCTAAAAACAGATTGGCACAAGCCTTTGTTTCTAATGTTGGAAAAAGCTGGGTTGGAAAAACAAAGTCATATTCAACCGCATAAGCCGGCCGAAGAATTTCCGCATTTTCACAGCCAATGATTGTCCGGACCAATTCTACCTGGACTTCAAATGGCAGGCTTGTCGAGAAACCATTGACATAAAATTCATCGGTTCCAATGCCTTCCGGCTCCAGAAAAATCTGATGGCGCTCTTTATCTGCAAATTTTACAATTTTATCTTCGATTGAAGGGCAATAACGCGGTCCAACTCCTTCAATTTGACCTGAATACATCGGAGATTTGTGAAGATTTTGTCGGATGATTTCAGCGGTTTGCTTAGTTGTGTAGGTGATGTGGCAAGGTAACTGGCCGTTAATCCGGTCAAAAATTGATCCTGGCGGATACTTGCCACCGGAAAGACCTAAGGCTGGAGCTGGGACATGCGATTGTTCCATGTGGAACAAATCATCTTTCCAAAAAGAGAAATAGGATACCGGTTCATCCCCCAGCTGTGTCTCTGTTTTTGAAAAATCGATGGACTTGCGCAGTAGTCTTGGTGGGGTTCCCGTTTTTAATCGACCTAGTTCAAGACCGAGCTCTTTCAATGAGTTCGAAAGGCCCATTGCCGCCGCATCGCCCGACCTACCGCCAGATTGCTGGTTTGACCCAATATGCATCAACCCCCGAAGAAATGTTCCCGTGGTAATGACGATTGTTTTTCCGAGATACTTAACATCTAAAGTCGTCTGGACGCCAAATGCAACCCCATCTTTATGAAGTATGCTTGCCACCTGCCCTTGTTTCACATCCAGATTCGGCTCCGATTCGCAAACCCATTTAAGTCGGAATTGATAAGCTTTTTTATCGCATTGTGCGCGCGGCGCCCAAACCGATGGCCCTCTTTTGGTGTTCAGCATCCTGAACTGGAGGGCCGTCATGTCCGTGGCGATGCCCATTTCACCCCCTAGGGCATCAATTTCGCGAACCAAATGTCCCTTTGCCAATCCTCCGATGGCTGGATTGCAGGACATTTGACCAATGGCATCGGCATTGATCGTCAATAGTAATGTCTGACAACCCATCCTGGCGGCAGCTAAAGATGCCTCCACCCCGGCATGGCCGGCACCAATGACAATTACGTCATATTGTTTTGCATAGACAAACATTTGGAGCGCTAGATCAGCTTATTCGATAGCACGCTGCAAATGGGTTGAGTGAAATCGTTTTCTGTACCTTGTGGCATGGATTGGCGGCAAGGTGTTCGCAAATTTTAAATATGGTTTCAATGTCACTTTCACGACCAATTGTTTGCGCGATTACAGAAATGGTGAAACTTTGATTTGATTTCGCTTTAAGCAGGGAAATGATTTGTCGCTGAATCTCGAGGACAGTTCCGGCTGCCTTTTTACCTGCCTCCACGCCGGGTTGGTGATAGGCATTGATATTGACAAGGCTGGCATAAAACCCAACCGCGCGTTCAAAAACGGCAATTAACATTCCAACCGTCTTAGGATTGACTTCGGTAACGGTAATGGTAATTGATTCTCTGCCATTTTCAGCCAAAGCAGTCCTTGTTCCTAGTAAAAACCCTTCAAGGAAGTCTCCCGAAGTCGCATCTGGTTCAGTGAAAACAGGATTACCAGATTGATCCTTGAGTACTTCGATAAATGTTGCAAAAAAATCATTTAAACCGTCGCGAAGTTGTTGAATATAAGAATGTTGATCTGTAGAACCTTTATTGCCTAGCACGCAAAGACCTTGATTCACGAGTTGGTTGTTCAAGTCCAACTCCTTGCCCAAAGATTCCATGACGAGCTGTTGGAGGTATTTAGAAAATAGCTCTAAACGGTCTTTATACGGCAATACGACCATGTTTTTTGTTCCTCTACCGTTACCGGATGCAAACCAGGCCAATGCTAACTGGGCTGCGACATTCCCTTTAACGGTTTTAGTGCGCGTATTAATATCCGCAGCTCGTCCGCCTTCAAGAAAGTCGTCAATATTTATACCCTGCAACGCAGCCGGCAGGAGGCCCACGGCGGATAGTTCACTGGTGCGACCGCCGATCCAATCCCACATGGGAAACCGCTCAATCCACTTGTTGGCGACGATATATTTGTCCAGCTCGCTGCCAAACATGGTCACGGCAACCGCGTGCTGACCAAAGTTTAAGCCGGCATTTTCGTAAGCTGCCTGCGCCACTAGCATCCCATTCCGTGTTTCCTTGGTGCCGCCAGACTTAGAAATGACGATACAAAGCGTCCTGTTCAGCTGATCCGGACCGATGGTTGCTAAGACGCGTTCCATGCCGTCCGGGTCGGTGTTATCAAAAAAGAACGGTTTGAGTTTATCCATGGTGGGATTGCCCAACGCATTGGCCACAAACTGAGGCCCTAACGCCGAACCGCCGATCCCGATCAGCAGAAAGTTTTTAAAAGCGCCACCGGCACCGGCGATTTTTCCCGTATGAATCTTGGCGGTGAAATCCTTGATTTTCTTTAGTGTTTCTCCAATTTCATGGCGGATTTCCGGCGTCGGGGCCAGCACGGCGTTGCGCAGCCAGTAATGCCCCACCATGCGTTTTTCATCCGGATTCGCCATCGCTCCCGCCTCCAGCGCGTCCATGTCGGCGAAGGCTTTTTGGATTTTCGGCTCCATGGTCGCAAAAAACGCGTCGTCCACATTCATGCGGCTCAAATCCATCGCCAGGCCGAGCTCGGGAAATTCGGTGTAATATTTTTGAAACCGCTCCCACCACTGTAATTTTGTCAGGTTCATAAAATTTGTCAGGCTGCGATTGAATGATTTTGCCGTAAGCGCAGCAAGAAAAATTCCTGCCGGGTGGCCCCGTAAACGAAAGCAGCCGGCGGCCCCGGCTTATTTGAGTGGCAAGTTGATGCGCAGGGTCGTCCCTTGGCCCAGCCGGGAGATGATCTTGATTTGTCCGCGATGGGTCTCAATGACGCGGCCCACGATGGCGAGCCCGAGCCCGGTGCCTTTGGCTTTGGTCGTGGCCAGCACCGTTTTGAACGCGCGTTGCTGCTGCTCGGCGCTCATGCCGCCGCCGGTGTCTTTGAAGGATACTGTCACGTGTGCGGAACGACGGGAGGTGGTTTGGATGGTGAGTGAACCGCCGTTGGGCATGGCTTCGGACGCATTCAAAATCAAATTTAGGAATGCCTGTTCCAGTTGCGGTGCATCGCCGTCCATCGGCGGCAGATCCGGTTGCAAATGGCACACCAGCTTGACGCCTTGATTGGCGAGCTTGTGCCGGACCAGCAGGCTCAATTCGTTGATCAAATCATTCAGATTGACCGGGGCCAGCTTGGGTTCCGTCGTTCTGGCAAAATCCAGGATCTGCTCCACGATTTTATTCAAATGCTCGATTTTGGATTCAATGATTTGCGCGTCTTTGGCGCGCGGATCCTGGGCCTCGAATTTAAGGTTCAGCGAATGATATAGCAGCTTCATCACCGTGAGCGGATTCCGGATTTCATGCGCCACCTCCGCCGCGAGCAGGCCGAGCACGGAAAGTTTTTCATTTTGCCGCAGTTGCTCCTCCACATCCACCACGCGTTCATAGAGCCGGGCTTTTTCAATCGCGATGGCGGACAATTCGGCCAGGGCGGAAAGGATTTTGATTTCCTCGTTGGAAAAACTGTAGGGCCGCGCCGTGTAAACACTCAGCGCGCCGATGGATTGGCCGGCGAAAATCAGCGGCACGCTTAAGAGGGAAACCAGCCCTTCGCGCCGGGCGAGTTCCACGTTTTGATAACGCGTGTCGGTCTGCACGTTGGCGACCTGCAGCGGTTTTTTCCGCCGCACGACCACGCCGACCAGACTTTCGCCGGCGCTCAGGCGGGGCTTGTGGATATAGGCGTCGCCGGCGCCATGGCTGGCGCGCAAATCCAGCCATTCCCCCGCCTCGTCCAGCAGCATCAACGAACACATCCGCGCCCGCATCAGTTCACAGGCTTCCTTGGTGATGACGCGCAAGGCCTCATCCAGATTCAAGGTGGAATTGATCGTGCGGCTCACACTGGCGAGCGATTCAAACAGCATCGCCTTCAGGCGCAATTGTTCGTAGAGCCAGGTGTTGTGAATGACCTTCGCCGCTTGAATCGCCAGTTCCTGCAACAGCGCCTGGTCTTCCGCCGAAAAGGCGTCCTCGCGGTCGGAATCCACATTGATGACGCCGCGCACTTCGCCTTGCACTTCGAGCGGTACGGCGAGTTCGGAGCGGACGTCGCGCCGGAGGCTCACGTAGCGCTTGTCCTGTGTCACGTCGCCCACGCGGGCGGGCTTGCCGTGCTGCGCGACCCAGCCGGTGATGCCCTCGCCGACGCGCAGTTTTAATTTTCGCGCCGCTGAAGAAAGATTGTGCGCCGCGTGAATTTCCAGAAAGTTCGTCGTCGGATTGATGAGCACCAGTGAACCGGATGAGGCGCGCATCATGTGGACGGCCTCGCCCACGATGAGTTGGAGCGCCTCTTGCGAATCCAGTGTGGAGTGGATGACGTTGCTGACCTGATACAGCAGACTCAACCGCTCTGGCGGGAGGTTTGCTCTATGTAATTCGTTGCTCACCGAAATATTGTTCTCACTTTATAATTTCTGCGCCAAGAAAGTGTTCACGAGTTTTAACAAGAATGAACAACTCGAAATTCATCTCACCCTTGCGGTCATCACGATGCCGGCCGCGGCAAATATGATGTTGGGCAGCCACGCCGCCAGCCAGCCTGGCAATTGCCCATTGATGCCTAAGGCGAGGCCGATTTGTTGCACGACAAAAAAAGTGAAGCAGATGAAAATACTGCCCGCCACCCCGAAAAATAAATTCCGGCGTCCGGATGCCGCGCCAAACGGGATGGCGATGAGCACCACGACGAGGCAGGTCCAGGGCGCGGCCAGCCGGCCGTGGAATTTTGTGAGCAGCACCGCCGCCTCGTCGCGCGACAAGTCAGGATTGTCGCGCAGGTAGTCGCGGATGTCTGCCAGCGGGATGTTCGCATTCCGCGAGCTGCGGAGGGCTTGCATGTCGGTGAATTTGATGGCGCGTAAAATCCGTTGCGGAGTCTCATTGAATTCCGGCATGGCGACGGAATTGGTGGATAATAACGGTATCAGGCTGCCGCGCGCCCCCGACTGCGCAAACATCCTGACATTGGAAAAAATCCAGACGCCGTTGGTGTAGCCGGCGCGGGCGGCCTGCAGGGAGTGCCAGGAACCATCAGGCAGGGTCCAGGTCACATTGGGATCGAGCATCGTGGCGTTCGCCGTGTCGTATTCTCCAATCTGCCAGATGCGCCGGGCGGGAACGTTGCGGAAGCCGGTTTTGGTGAACTTGGTTTTGGCATCGTCATCCGGCTTTTTACCGTTGCGGTTGAGGATTTCCACCGACCATTTGGCACAGCGCGGAACCGCAACTTCGTTCAGCGTGAAATGGATGACCCCCGCGATCAAACCAACGACAAAATAAGGCGCACACAGTCGCCACAAGCTGACACCGGCGGCGCGTAGGGCTGTGAGCTCGTGATGTTTTGCATGGTGCGTGAGGGCGTAAAGCAGCGCGAGTAAGAGCGCGATGGGCAGCACCAGCACTAGAAATTCCGGCAGTTTGGCCGCGGCGTATGCGAGGGTGTCCAGCAGGTGGAGATTGGCTTCGCGCAGGTGTTCCAGCTCGGTGAAGAAAAAAAAGGAGATCCAGAAAACCAGAAACCCGCCCAGGCAATAAGCCAGCGGCGTGAGCAATTCGCGGAACAGGTATCGGTCGTGCAACCGCATGGGCGCAGGTTAAACGGCAGCCAGAGCTTCTGCCAGTGGAATTGATTGGAGTTATTGCCGGCCTTGATTGAAATTTTCCCAGCCGTTTTGCATAATGATTAAAATCATGGTGCGAACGACCCAATAAAACCTTGCGTTTCGCCGCGGAAAATATACTTTCCTACGCCCTGTTGGGTTGGTAGCTCAGTTGGTAGAGCAGTGCCCTTTTAAGGCATTGGTCCGGGGTTCGAGTCCCCGCCAACCCACCAGTTCTTTTTTTGGAAATCAATAAAGAATCAGTGGGTAAAAGGTTATATTACCCGCATTTCCTTCTTTAAAGTGCAGTCAAATCAAGCTGAAGGCGCGGAGATGTACCCTCACTCTTTCGTGCTAAATGGGACCGGGAATCTTTCTACTCGTCCCGGTGCAATTCCGTACTGGGGATTTTAATGCAATGACTTACCGCTTGCGCCCATCCGCTCGTCCCGGTTGGTTGTGGCCTGCCCGGATTGACAATTTTCCTAACATTGTGAACCCTCCGGCTCAACCGGCGCTACCCTGGCCGGCGATAATTTTGATGCTCTAGCCAAACCATTCAAATCGGATATAAGGAAAACAATGACGTCCTAGCGAAGCGGCTGACGGTTCACGTCTGGTTTTGGTGCTGAACTTTGAATCAATTCTTCGGCTGCATGACGACTTGCCCAAGGGGCTTGAGATGAAGGGTAAATGCCTCGGTGTCGATCGATTGGCCGGAGAGTCCCTGCGATTGCTTGGTTCCATTCTGGTCGCCGATTAGATAGGCAAATGATCCCTTGAGTCCGGAATGTCCTTCCAGCCAGACGGTGCAATGCGTGGTTCCATCGGAGAGCGTAATGCGTCCGTCGGATTCCAGTTTGGCGCTAAAGGCGCCGGCTGGTTCCGTGGCGGATTGGATGAGCATCGCGGTTAGGAACTGAAATTCCTTCTTCCCCGCCGGTGATTCCAGGGCGATGTGGAAACCATGCTGACGGGGGCGGGTTCGCGCTGCATCGTAAAGCTCGGTATCGAGTATGGTCGGCTCGATTTTGAACGAGCCAACGGGGCGAAGGTTTTGCACCGCGAGTCGGGCCTGGCCGTTCTCCATCAGGAAACGATTGGGTTCTGGATTGATGGCTTTTTGGTCGCCGTGCAGGAGCCAGCGATACTGATGGGGCAGACCGGATGCGACCCGATCCCGGACTACCAGATAGCGCCCCTCAATGAGGATCAGATCGCGGCGCATGGTCTTGATTTGCAGCGTGGGATCATAGGTCGAGTCAAAGACCGCCGTCCCGGCGGCCACGGAAGAATCAAGCCAGACATTTTCCATGTGAATCTTGTCGAAATCCGAATAAGGACGCTGCGCAAAGCAGCCAAAGAAAGTGCCTCCGGTCCCTTGTCCTTGGCCATCCACAAGAATGGTGTTGCAGTTAAAGCTGTCCTTGCGGCCATATCCATTGTCGCCATTGGCCAGAAAAACGCCTTTGGCGAAGAGGGTAAAGGTTCCGGCGTCGGGATGGGCGTGGCCCAAGCCGGGTTTCCAGTTGGGATAGAGTGGAAGCAGTGTTGTTACCCGATGTCCGGCGGGCGGTCCTGCTTTGAAAGCCAGGGCGGTGGCATCCGGTTGTTCCCAACTGCTGCGCCAGTGGAGCACATCCATGTCCGGGAAGTAATGGTAGGGTGGATTGGTCGGACCATTTTTCATCGGCTGGGAAGTGGTCGGAAAACGGATAAGTTGACGCATGTAAAGCAGGTTGCCCTTGTTGGAATTGGGCACCGTTGGCCCCACCCGGTTAAGGAAGTTTTCCATGAGGGGTGTGGGGTGAAACCATTGGATTTCACTAGGCGTTAGCATTTCGAGATGGGTCTTCAAGGTATGCCACGGCGCATCCCATCCTTTTTGCGCGCTGACGCCGTCCTTTTGGACGCGAGGCCCCCAGTCGCAAAAATCAAAGACGAACTCCGGATTTGGGAGAACCATGTGGGCAAGGTAAGTGGGAACGGCGTTCAGCGGGGGTTGCGCAAAGAGATCCTCTCCGGTGGTCTGTTTCAAGGCCGCCGCCGCCGTAACGAGGTAATGCATGGTGAAGTTCCAATAGCTCGGCCCTTCGAAAAACCAGGCGTCCGGCGATAGCACGCTCAATCCCCGGCGGACAAAATTGCTTGCGAAGACCGCCCAGCTTTTGGCTTCCGGCTCCTCATCGAGGAGCGCCATCGCGGCGATGGACAGGCCGGCCATGGGAATGGTGTAGTGGTTTTGGTCGAAGGCATATTGCTTGAAGGCGGTCATGTTCCGGTATGCCATCCGGGCCTGAACGGTCAGGGCATGGCGCAACGCCTCCTCGAACTTCGGCTCGCTCCGACCTTTGATGGCATCGTAAGCCACGGCAAGATTCAGCAGGACGCCGCCCGTGCACAACTCCACATTATTTCCTGACATTCTTACGTTCCCTTTGCTGTCCGTTTTCGCGAAAACCAGAGGTTCGTAATTCGTCAGCATCGGGATCCATTCCCTCATTCGCTCGAGATACTTCGGGTTCTTGGTCAGGGCATGGGCGAGTATCACCTTGGCCATGGATTCGGAAGTGCCGACGCCCGTTTCTCCCTGGGTCATCGGGGGGAATATCTGGGTCATTTCCTTGCTGTTGACCGTGGGAACTACGCTGGCAAACGGCTTGGGATCCTTCGCATATTCGGCGGCGGCTTTCGCCATGTCCCCCTCCGTGAAAAAGAGTCGGGGATGCGCTCCTGCCAAATCTTTCCGCAGCTTGAATTCGCCCTGAAATAACCTTGGGTCGTTTGTCTCGGCGCTTGAGGAGAGTAAGGAAAGGGTTAGAACGAACAGTGATGCGAATAAAATCGGTGTCGTCCGTTTTGTGCGGTGATTTCCAGTGCCTTGGCCGTGCTTCATTATAAAACCTTGGTGTCGGCTGCGGAGTTGCATGGTTGCGACTCGATTAAAGCGGACTGGATTCAGGCCCACTTGCCGTCGCAATAGCCGTACTTCATCCACGGAAGATTTTCGTGCTGATAAAACGGGGTCAGGTTCAGCGCCAGCTCTTTCATGCGCTGCTCGTCCAGCGGCTTAAAATTTCGTAAAATCTCCAGGTTGGCGTCCATCACTGCCACGCTATCCATGCCCAGCACAATCCCGTCGGGACCGCTTAATGACAATGCGTATCGGACCAGTTCTTTCGGGTCGAGGGTTTTGATGGTCTCGCGCGGGCGGACCGTTTTCATGATCATTACTCCCAGTCCCTTGGCTTTGGCCGCCGGGAGAACCAAGGCCTGCCGCGGCTGCGGATTTTTGGATTGGTTATAGTGATTCATGGCCATGAGCATCGTGTCAAAATCGCCCCGCTCCGCCATGGATTTCAAGGCGTCCGCATTGGCGTGGCCGCTGAAGCCGATGTAGCGCGCCACGCCTTGCTCCTTCATCTGGTGCGCGATGTCTATCAGGTTGCCCTTTTCGCTTACCTTGGCCACATCCTCGGCTGATTTCACATCGTGGATTTTCAGGATGTCGAGATGGTCGGTTTGCAGTCGCTTCAGGCTTCTTTCAATCTGGCGCTTGGCTTCGTCGGGATCGCGGCTGTCCACTTTGGTGCAGATGAAAACTTCTTTCCGGCGTGTTTTGAGCACCTCGCCAATCCGGCCCTCGCTGGTGAACCCCAATTTCTTGTTCTCATAGTCGCAGGCCGTGTCCCAATAATACAATCCGTTGTCCAGGGCATAATTCAATATTTTGATGGCCTCTTCGTCTTTTTCCATGTTGCAGAAGCGGCTTCCCAACCCGACGGCAATCCGAGGAATCCGGACGCCGGTCTTGCCCAAAACCGCCGTGGGCAAACCCTTGGCGTCGTATCCCGTTTTGCCGGTGGATTTTTCAATCAATCCAATGGCCTGCGCCATCTGGCTCCCGGCCAGAAGTATCCCGGCTCCAATGGTTCCCTTGATCAAGTCCCGGCGCGTGATTTTTTTGTTTTGCATGATGGTTGTCAGGGTTGTGTGCTTGAGTTTTAACGCACGGTGTGGGCCTCCGTAAATTCAATTCGGGTGTTATCCGGATTCTTGATGTTCAGCAGCCAGCGCCTGCCTCGGCCGATCATGGGCTTGGCAAGCATCTCATTCCCCTTCCGTTCCTTTAGCGTGTAAACCGTCTGCTGCATGTCCTCGACGAGAAAACAGGCATGGGCAAAATTTTTGGTTCCCGGCGACGAGAATTCTATGTTCTCGACACAAGTCCCCATGCCCAGATAAAGAAGCGTGGGCGGGGCTTTCCGGTCATCTGGAAAGCGCACGATTTCGACAAATTTCAAGATGCCGGCATAAAAAGGGTCGTCATCGATGATTTTGTCCGAGTATAAACCGACATGATGGATGCGCTTTGAGATTCGTTGCTCCGACAGAAACTTCCCTTGTGATTTCTTGTGCAATCCACCGGCGCCGAAGCGAATGAACTCAATCGGATTCCCGACCGGGTCAGTAATCTGAAACACCTCGTTGCTGGCGCCGTCCATGGCGGTCTTGTCCGGAACTTTCTGTCCGTGTTGTTTCAGATACTGCCGCATCTGCTCCACATTTTCCGTCTCGAACGAAAATGAGACCAGCCGCTCCTTTGCCTTGGCCTGCGGGTCTTCGATGAATTCTAAAAATTGCCGGTCATTGACCTTGAAGGAGAGAATTTTTCCCCGCTCGCTGTCATAGGAGAACGCCTCGGAAAATCCCAGGAATCGGCCGTAATAGTTGCGGGCCATGTTGAAATCGCTCACCAGAAAGGTTGTCTTGGCTATTCCCCATATATCCGGCCGCTGCAATTCATCGGGTTTCGCGGCTGAAATTGAAAGCAGTAAAGACAAAAGGGTCGTTAACCATAATCGGATGCGGGTGTTCATAGTGTTCTTATAACTAAATTGATAACAACCTGCTATTTTAAATTCCAGCATACAGCACTGATGGTGATGAAATGAATCTATTATTCGGATCCACAAAGGGTCGGACTTGCTTGCGTAGCCGGTTCGGCGGCGGCTCGGGGCGCCATGTGATTCTCCTCATTTTTCAATTTTATTTTTCCCGCCGGCTGCGCTAGACTTTACCCATCAAAGCGCCCACGCAAATAAACTTTTGGGGTGTTCGCGGCTCAATTCCCACGCCCGGATCGGGGACGGTGCGCTACGGCGGCAATACCACCTGTGTGGAAGTCCGCTGCGGCAAAGACATTGTCATCCTTGATGCCGGCACCGGATTGCGCCAGCTCGGCCAATCATTGCTTAAAGAATTTAAGCGCGGTTCGCTCAATCTATCCCTGCTCCTTTCGCATACGCACTGGGACCATATCCAGGGGCTGCCGTTTTTTGCGCCGATTTACGAAGCCCGCTGCCGGTTGCGTATTCTTGGCTGTGCCGGCGCACGCAAAAGCATCGTCGCCGCGCTCACGGGGCAGATGGAAAGCACTTATTTTCCGGTGCCGTTTTCCAAACTACCCAGCAATATTGACATTGAAGAATTGTCCGATTTCAATTTTGCCATCGGCAGTCTCCTCGTCAGCGCCCAGCGGGCGAATCACCCCGGCATAACGGTGGGTTACCGCCTGTTTGCCCCGGACGGTATTATCGTTTTCTTTCCCGACACGGAACCGCGTCAAGGGGGCGAGGACCGCGAGCTGCTGGATTTTATTCGCGATGCCGACGTACTGATTCTGGATTCACAATATGACCGCGCGGAATACCAGCGGCATAAGGGCTGGGGCCACGGTTGTGTGGATGATTCCGTGTCGCTCGCGCTCAGGGCGGGTGTGAAAAAACTGGTTCTTTTTCATCACGATCCGGATCATGACGATAAAAAAATTGAGGCGATGGTTGAATACGCCCGGCATCTGGTTACCCGGGCGAAGCGGAAAATGAAAGTGGTCGCGGCCCGCGAGGGAACCCTGATTAAATTAGGCGTAAAGTGATCTATAAAAAAACAAATTTCACGAAGTCGTAAACCGTGTTGCTACAGGGTTGTGCGGGGTTGGAATAACGGCGAGTAAACTTGATATGAAAGTGGATTGGAAAAAACTTCATGCCTTGGCGCTGGCGGAAATCGAGGGAACCTTGTCAGAGTTGCCCCAGCCGTTACGGGAACAAGCTCAAAAGCTGCCCGTTACCTTTGAAAAAACTCCGAATATGGAATTACAAGCTGATGGGATTGATGTGGATACGCTGGGCTTGTTTGTGGGTGCGGAATTTGCCGACGAAGGGACAATGATATTGCCACCGCAAATCATTTTGTTTTTAGAGAACCTCTGGGATTTTGCGGAGGGCAACGAGGAGATGTTTTCCGAGGAGGTCCGCACGACTTTTTTGCATGAGCTGGGACATTTTTTTGGTCTGGGAGAAGATGAATTAACGGTGCGAGGTCTCCAATAGGCCGTAAACAAAGGGTTTTAATGGTGCTCTGGCCATCGCAAAATATTTTAAAAAAACTCTTGCACGTTCCGAATGGTTTGATAATCTCTATGTCCCTTCGCGGTATAACCGATACGAAGGGCGGTTGTTAAAAACCGATTGACATTGGGTCGAAATCCGTTAGGATAAACAACCCAAGCTCGATACTGACAAGCCGAGTTGAACGTAAGATAATTCGGCGGTCAGAATTTTTGTCCCCTGAATGGAGACAAAGAAAGTCGGGGAAGCAGAATTTTGGCGGTAAAACGCCGACTGCTCTTTGAAAATTGAATTGTGCGATTAGTAAAGAGCCCCTTTATTATCAGCGAGTTAGATCGCTGGTTTTAAGGGTTTTAACCAAAAATTAGTAAAAAGCTGTCTGGTTTTACGATCAGACAGGAATCATCTAACGTATTTTTATACGGAGAGTTTGATTCTGGCTCAGAACGAACGCTGGCGGCGTGGATAAGACATGCAAGTCGAGCGCTGATTTGAAGGTAGCAATATTTTCAAGTCGGAGCGGC
>CAIXUZ010000015.1 GCA_903922735.1 uncultured Verrucomicrobia subdivision 3 bacterium | reverse complement strand
CCATGAAGCCAGTCCATGGCAACGCTCGGAATTATGGGTATTTTGACGGCCATGTGGGGACCAAAAAAGTCAACCCTCAAGGCGGGTATAATTAAGTTCGGGCGATTCGGTTCCTTTGGTCGCGGCGGAATGAATCCAGAGTTGGACTCCGGTGCAGCGCGGGGCGAATCGGTGGTGAACATTTAGTCAAACGCTGGCGTGATGCTTGGTGTGGTAAGGCAACGCGCACCATTGGACAGCGCACCATTTAGCTTTCACTTCCACCGTTTTCTCGATGGGAAAACGCGCGCTTATTTCAGCGCAAGGCTTATTTACCTTATTGGGAAGCTGGATTCCACCTCCTTGGTGATCGATCTCCTTGTATCTTCCTATTTGTCCTGCTTGGGGCCGGGTCAGGTGTACCGGTGTTTGTGGTTTTGATTGAAAAGCGGTGTGTAATCTATCCTCCATTTTCCGGTTGAATTACTTTTCTGAAACAAATAGTTTCTATTACGGTTTCCAACTAATCGTTGTTTTTAAAACCGGCTGGGCAAATCGTGGGAAAAAACAATGTTTAGAACCGCTAAGCAAAACCTTTTAAAGATTATGAACCGGAAAAATTCCACCCGAACCCGCTGGCAGGCTTTCACCCTCATTGAACTGCTGGTGGTCATTGCCATCATTGCCATCTTGGCAGCGATGCTGTTGCCGGCGCTGGCCAGTGCCAAGAAGAAGGCCCAGCAGGTCGCTTGCCGGAGTAATTTCAAGCAGAATCAAATTGCCCTGACGATGTTCGTGGGCGAGCACAACGACTGGCTGCCGCCCGGTCCGGATTATGGTTATCTAGGAACTAATGCGGGACTGATGGGGGGGCAATCTGCCACCTACTATTCAAACTCCACCACGGCGCTGGTTTTTTACCTCACGCCGTATTTGGGCTTACCGGATCCAAGCACCTTGGCATCACCGGGCAAGGTCGCCAAAGTCATGCTCTGTCCGGGCGTGGCCGCATTGTATCCGGACACCACCGCCGCTACTTTAAGTCCAAAAGTCGTCTATCTGCGCAGCGGCGGAACCGATGATAATGGTAAATCGCTTAAATTTGATTGGTCCGCGCAAGGTCCCGGAAAGACACATAATGATCCTTTTGGTTATCCCTATTCAAAGGCAAATCCTCCGACTACAACAACCGATTCACAGATGAAACCAGGCCATAAGCTCCTTGAAGTTGCTGCGCAGTTGTCATTGTCCTCCGTGGCGTATCTGAACGATTTGGATTTGTTTGCTTATACGGCTCAAACCCCGCCCAATACCAACCCTTGGCCCGGATCAATATTAGCCCCCAAGCCGGTGCATGGAAACGTGCGGAATTATGGGTATTTTGACGGCCATGTTGGGACCAAAAAAGTCAACCCCAATGGCGGTTTTAATTAAGTTCAGGAAATCCGGTTCCTCGGGGCGCGGCGGAATGAATCCAGAGTTGGACTCCGGTGATCTGTGCGGCCAAGCGGTGCTGAACCACGAGCAGTCCAAACACTGCCGCGAATTTCAGTGCCTCCTCGCCAACGCACGGCATCTGGCGGGCGAGTGATTTATCGCCGATTTTCCGCGTCCCTCGTCCAGCCTCCATGCGCCCCCGCCCAATGCGGCCACAGTTTTAAAATATCTCCCCTGCAAATCCCTGCTGTCGCAGCGCTTCGAACAGCACCAGCGCCGCGCAATTCGACAGGTTCAGCGAACGCGATTCTGCGTTGAACATCGGAATGCGCAGCCAGGTCTCACGGTTCTGTTCCAGCAATGGTTTCGGCAATCCCGCCGTCTCGCGGCCGAACACGAGGTAATCATCCGCTGAAAATTTTGCCTCGCTATAAAGCTTTGGGCCGTCGCATTCCACGAACCAGAGCCTTGCCGTCGCCGGAAGTTTCTCGCTGAACGCCGCCCAGCTCTGCCAGCGATGCCACGCCACCTGCTGCCAGTAATCCATGCCCGCGCGCTTGAGTTGCGCGTCGTCCAGCTTGAAGCCGAACGGCTCGATGAGGTGCAGCGTCGTGCGCGTGGCGGCGCAGATCCGCGCCACGTTGCCCGTGTTCGGCGGGATTTCCGGTTGCAGCAGGACGATGTTCATGCCGGGAGAATTCGGAATTTAGGAGCCGGACTCCAGAGCTTTGCCGCGCCGCAAAGTCAGCTTCTGAATTCTGGATTCTGACTTCTGGTTTCTGGCATAAAATACCTTCCACAGCACTAGCCCGTGCGCGGGCGCGCTCATGCCGGCGGCGCGGCGGTCGGTTTTGGCGAGCATCACCTTGATGTCGTCCGGCGAAAATTTTCCGAAGCCCACCTGCACCAGCGTGCCGGCAATGCCCCGGCACATCTTGTACAGGAATCCATCGCCCTCGATGGTGACGGTGATGTTCATTCCCGATTTCTTGAGGGCGCAGCGGGTCAGCGTCCGCACCGTGCTTTCCATTTCGTAATGGTGCGTGGCCGCAAAGGATTTGAAATTGTGCTTGCCGACAAAATGTTTCGCCGCCTTCCGCATCGCGGTGAAATCCAGTTTGCGCGCCACGTGCCACGCCCGGCCCAGGAGCAGGGGATTCATCGCGTGATGGTTCCAGACGAAGTAGCGATACTGTTTGCCCGTCGCCCTGAATCGCGCGTGGAAATCTTTCCGCGCGCGGGTGGCGTCCATCACGCGGATGTCGTCCGGCAGAAAGGCGTTCAGCGCGATCGCCAGTCGTGCGACCGGCATCTTGAACTCCGCCTTGGGAATCTCGAAATGCGCCACCATGCCCAGCGCGTGGACGCCGGTATCCGTGCGGCTGGAGCTGTGCAGGCGTGGCTTGCTCGGAAAATACCGCGCCAGCACGGCCTCGATTTTTTCCTGCACGCCGGTGCCGGTCTTCTGCACCTGCCAGCCTTGGTAAGCCGTGCCGTCATAGGCGATGACGAGTTTGAATTTTACTGCAGCCACATTTTTCCCAAATCGGTGTTTCATTTGTGTGCATCTGTGGCTTGAAATCCCTGCCCCATGTCCAGGTAGCTTTGCAGCAGGATCGCAGCGGCCATGGCATCCACCTTTTCCTTCCGCTTCTCCCGGCGCACGTTGCCTTGGATCAGCGCGCGGTTGGCCATGGTGGAAGTCAGTCGCTCGTCCCACAGCTTGATGGGCACGGTGATGGCGGATTTGATGACGGCGACGAACGCCTCCACTTTTTGCGCGGCGGGGCCGTAACTGCCGTCCATGTTGCGCGGCATGCCGATCAGGATGCAGTCCACTTCCTTTTCGGCGAGGATTTTTTTCAGTCGCGCCAGAAAATCCGCGAAGGGTTCGGCGGGAATGTATTCCAGCGGTTGCGCGATGGTTTTAGTCTCATCGCTTGCCGCGACGCCGATGCGTTTGGTTCCGTGATCCAGGGCGAGTATGCGCATTGCGCCCGCAGTCTGTCAGCTCGGCCGTGAAATTTCAATGCCGCGAATGCCGGCCCGAAGGTGTCAAATCGCCGCCGGTTTTACTTCCAATAATTCCAATCCACGTCCGGGAATAAATTATTGCGGGCTTCGAGTTCGGTGAGCCATTTTTCGTTGATGCGGGTGTCGGTGAGCTGTTTGTGCAGCTCGATGAAGTGCAGGAGATGATCTTTCACGCGGCGGCTGGCGTAGCCGGGGCTGGTGCCGGCGCGGAGGATGAACGGCCAGTCGCTGGCCTGCGCCAGCAGCAGTTCGCGCGCGGCCTGGCGGAGGGCGCGGGCTTTCAGACCAGTCGCCTGCGGATTCATCTGCGCCAGCGCGGTCATCCATTCCTGGGTGACTTGCAGATGCGGATAGATCCATTCATTGGTTTCATTGAGCCAGACCCGCCAGAAACCTTCCTCGCCCCAGCTGGACGCACTGGGCGTGGCGATTTGATTCGTGGGATGAAGCTGCAGATATTCGCCCGGCGTGATGAGCGAGAGAATTTTCTGGTCGTGGCAGAGTTTGCGCGTGAGGAAATCCAGAAACTCCGGCCCTTCATACCACCAGTGTCCGAACAGCTCCGCGTCGTAAGGCGCGACGATGATGGGCGGCCGGTCGAGCAGGCCGTCCAGTTGGCGGACTTGCGCGAGGCGTTCATCAATGAAATGCTGCGCGTGGGTGCTGGCCGCGTGCAGCGCGTGATCGCGTTGATAAATCTCCTTCGGTCCGGTGCCGCCGGTGATGCGGTAATACTTCATGCCGGTGAACCCGCGGTTGTCCGGCGAGGGCAGGTGCGGGCGGACATAATCGAAATCCAGATCAAATCCGATGTCGCGGTAAAAATCCCGGTAGCGCGGATCGCCGGGATACCCTTCGTGTTTGCTCCACACCTGGCGCGAGGAATCATAGTCGCGGCCAAAGGCGGCGACGCCGTTGGGCGTGAAAATTGGTGCGAACGTGCCGTAGCGCGGGCGCGGATTGGCATGGAGCAGGCCGTGCGAATCGAGGACGAACCATCGGATGTTCGCCTCCTGCAAAAATGTTTCAATGCCTTCGGCGTAGGCGCATTCCGGCAGCCAGATGCCGATCGGATCGCGCCCGAAACAACTGCGGTAGTGGTCGCGGGCTGTGAGGATCTGGGCGCGGACACTCGGCGGATGGGTGGCCATCAGTGGCAGAAACCCGTGCGTGGCGGCGGTGGTGATGATTTCCAGCCGGCCTTCATCCTGAAATTGTTTGAAGGCGGCCACCAGGTTGCCGTCCGCTGCCCGCCAGATTTCCCGCGATCGGAGAAAACGGTCGTGATACATCCCGGCGAGATTGCGGAAATTTCGATCCCAATGCGTCCGGTGAATTTCCTTTTCCGCGAGCTGGACCAGCCCGTCAAGATGCCGGGCGTAGCGTCCCCGCAGCAGCGGGTCGAGCAGCATCGCGCACAGCGTGGGCGAAAGCGAGAGCGTCAGCCGCGCGTGGAGTTGGTCGCGCCGCCAGCCGTCGAGAACTTGCAGGAGCGGCAGGTAGGTTTCGGTGATGGCCTCGAACAGCCAGCTTTCCTCCAGGAATTTTTCATGCTCCGGATGCCGCACAAACGGCAGATGCGCGTGGAGGATGATGGAAAGGTAGCCTTTCATCGCGGAAACTTATTCGTCGAGTTTGTCCGCGATCCATTGCGCCACGGCTTTGGCTTTGATCAGCAGGACCATGCCCGCCGCCAGCGGCAGGGATTTGGTGGCCAGGGGGATTGCTTTCATCGGCACATGATTGTGTTCGCAGATGAGCCATTCCAGCGCCAGTTCCACCGCCGTCCAGCCGATGAGGGCGGTGGCGATTAACCGGACGAGCATCAAGGCTCCGCGTTCAGGCGAATCCATGGGGTCAGAGGTTTTCCGGCAACGGCGGCTGCAGCGACGGATCCTGCGGCGTCGCGCCGACATCGCCGAGGTATTGCGTGGCGCGGCTGAATTTCAAATCCGCCGCCCGGGCGTCGTCGCCGCTGGCGGAAACGGCCACCGCCGGCAGATCATACTGGCCGTCGGGCAGCGCAAAACGGTAGCTGAACGTGCCGTCGTCGCGTAGTTTGATTTCATGGCCGGCGAGCGTGACTTTGGCGCCCGGTTCGGTGGCGCCGTAGATGATCAATTCCGCGTTGACGTTGAACCAAAAGCCTTTTGCTTGTTGCGCGCCCGCCCCGCCGAATGGACTGGTGGGGCTGGCGGAAATTCCTGGACTCGATATGCCAAAAGCCTTAACCGGCGAAGTCGTGTCGCCCGCGAGCGCGAGGCGGCGGCGGATGAGTTCGGTGATTTCGAGCGACCCCATCCAGACACGGCGGGTTTCATCAATGTTGATGATTTTGGCGAGGGCGCGTTCCTGTTCGGGCGTCCAGGTGCGGGTCGGCCCGGGGGTGGTGGCTGGCGCGGGGGCGCTGGCGGCAACGCCCGACGCTGAAAAGCGCGGCAAATCGGGATGGCCGTGCCGCCGCAGTTCCTCGATGGCCAGCGCGAGCGGCAGATTGTCGCGGACGGCGTCCTCGATGATCTGCATCAGTTTGGCAAACGGAAATTCAAACGGGATGGTGGCAAATTCCGCGCTGCTTTCCGCCGAGGCCGCTTCCGGCGGCGTGACGGTGCTGCTCGATGAGGCGACGCGCGTCCATTTGCCGAGGGCGGAATAGTAGCCTAGTTCGGTGGCGTAAGAATGCCCGGCGCGTTCAACGTAGGCGAACCAGTGGCGGGATTCGGGATGGACATGGATTTCGCTGGCGGGATGCCCTTCAATTTTACCTGAAAAGATCCGGAGGACGAGGTGTCCGTCGGTGGATTGAGTGTTGAGTTTAAGCTGTTGTTCGCGGGTCAGATCCCAGTGCGCGTAAAGCCAGTGCGGATCGCGGGCGGCCAGAAATAATTTTTTGGTGCCGTAACTTTCCGGCAGTTCACCGCCGGAGAAACTTTGGGCGGGCGGCTGGGCGCCGAGGGAAAACTTTTCGCCGGGACCGCTGGCCGGTGGGGCGGAGGGTTGGTCGCCTTCGAGCAGGATTGCCGGCACCTCCATGGTCTTTTTGCCGGTGGCTGCCGGAGCGGGCTTGGCGGTCCGGCGTTTGGGGTTGAGAAATTTTTTGGCGGCTTCGATGGCGGAATCCAGCAGCGGTTTGCGCGGTGTGCGCAGAACTTTTTCAGTAGCCTTGCTTTTGATGGCGGGCAACTTCGCCTCAGCATCAGTTTTGCTGACTTGACGCGTTTTAGTGGCGGTCGGTTTTTGGGGTTCCGGCGCGGGAGCTGGTTTTTTTTTCATGGAAACAGATCCTTGAGTTTTCGGCGGGGTTTTTGCCGATATCCAAGTCTAGATGCGGAAAAGCCAAATGCAACGAATTTTTGCAGGGTGAAATTTACCTTGCCGCCGCTGGTTGCAGGGTGCTACTTTGCTTGTGAAAACAACTTGGGCTCATGGACTCTCATCAAAAAAATAGCGGCGCTAAAGCCTCGATATACGTTGTGGATGATGAGCCGATGCTGCTTGATTTGGCGGAGGCGATTTTGGGGGCCGTGGGTTACACCGTGCGGACTTTTTGTGATCCGGAACTCGCGCTGCAGGAGTTTGCGGTGGAGCGTCCCGATTTGGTGCTTACCGATTATGCCATGGGCCGGATGACGGGCATGGATTTGATCCGTGAATGTCGCCGGCTGAACCCCGGGCAAAAAATCGTCCTCATCAGCGGCACGGTGGATGAACAGGTCTTTTCCGATGCGCCGGTTAAGCCGGATCGCTTCCTGACCAAGCCCTATCAGATTTATCAGCTCACCGATTGTGTTCGGGAGTTGACGGGAACGTGAAGTCGGGATTTCTATTTTTTCTCTTTTCAAGCCCCGGTATCGGTGGCAGCTTTTTAAAACTATGAAAAAAATAATCATTCGCGTTGCGATTGTCTTGGTAATACTGATGGTTGTGGGGGTTATTGTCGTCGGCTTTTTTCTTGGCGACATCGTCAAGGCTGGCATGAATACGGTCGGTCCGAAAATCACGCAAACCACTTTTGTGGTCAATTCCGTCAGCGTCTCGATGCTGACGGGTTCCGCCGGCGTGAAGGGACTGGTTATTGGCAACCCCGAAGGCTACCAGTCGCCCCATGCCATTAGTGTCGGGAAGGCGGCCGTCAGTGTCGCGCCCTTCTCGGTCTTGTCCGACAAAATTGTTGTTAAATCCGTTGAGGTGCGGGACGCGGAAATCACCTTTGAAGGTAATCCGATTGGTTCGAACAATCTCAAAAAACTTCAGGATAACGTCAATGCCATCGCTGGCGCATCCGTTGCCCCTGCCACGAACGCCACCGCCAAAACTGGCGATAAGAAGCCCGCCAAGAAACTTCAAGTGGATGATTTCCTCATCACCGGTGCCAAAGTGCAGTTCAACGGTGTGACTTTGCCGCTGCCGACGATTCACTTATCCAATCTCGGTGCCGGCCCGGATGGCATCACCCCTGCCGCCCTCGTCAAAGAAGTTTTAGGCCAGGTCACGACCGCCTCCTTGAAAGCGGTGGAGGAATCCCTGACCAAACTTGGCAAGGGGGGCATTGACGCCACTAAAAATGCCGGCAAGGCCGTCACTGGCGAGGCGTCGAAAATCGGCAAGAGCCTCGGCGGTTTATTCGGAAAATAACCTCGTTTTTTTTTGCCGCCGCGCTGACGATTTTCATTGCCAGCGCGGCGGTTTGCTTTTAGGGTCAAATTAAACCCGAGGAATATATGTATTTTGGCGTAGATTATTATCCCGAACAATGGGTCTTCCCCTTCGGCGGCACCGCTGAAAACCCCGAGGCGCAATGGCAGCGCGATGCCGAACTCATGGCCGCCGCCGGGTTCAACCTCGTTCGCATCGGCGAATTTTCCTGGGGCCTTTGTGAACCCGAGGACGGTCAGTTCGATTTTGGCTGGCTCCGGCGCGTGATGGATATTTTGGGCGAAAAGGGGATTGAGGTTGTCTTGGGCACCCCCACCGCCGCGCCGCCCATCTGGCTGGCTAAAAAACATCCGGAGATTCTGCCGATTGATGAACATGGCCTCACCAAGCATGCAGGCACCCGTCGCGCCGTCTGTTTGAACAGTGATGTTTATTGGAATTATTCCAAGCGGGTCGTGGAGCAAATGGCCCGCTCTCTCGGCCAGCACCCCCAGCTCATTGCCTGGCAGATTGATAACAGCCTCGCCGGCAATTACACCGAAGCCTCGTTCAACGAAGACACCCGCCGTGACTGGCATCTCTGGCTGGAAGCCAAATACGAAACGGTTAAAAATTTAAACGAAAAAATGGGTCTGAGCCACTGGGGCCAGGTGGTTTCCGCGTTCGATCAGGTGCCCATGCCGATGGCCGCGCCCACCCAGCACAATCCCGCGCTGGTTTTGGACTGGAACCGTTTTTGCAGCGATACCATTGTTCAGTTCGTCAAGATGCAAGCCGACATTTTGGGCGAGCTTACGCCCGACCGCCCCGTTACGACCAACTTGCGCGCCCTGCGCCACCGCTTTGATCATTTCGATCTCGCCGAACAGCTCGACTTTGTCTCCATCGAAAGCACCGCCGCCATCAAGGCCAAACCCTCGGAGATCGCCTGCGAAATTGACATGCTGCGGTCGCTCAAAAAAGAGGGCATTCGCACGCCGGACGGCGACAGCGGATTCTGGGTCATGGAACAAAAAGCCGGGAACGTCAATTGGCAGGAGGTCAATTCGCTCGTCCGTCCCGGTGTATTGCGCATGTTCACCTACCAGTTGCTGTCGCGCGGGGCGAACGCGGTCCTGTTTTTCCGCTGGCGTCAGCCGCGGTATGGCTCCGAAAAATTTCATGGCGCCGTGCTGCCGCACAACCTCGAAGGCAGCCGCCGGGTGTTCAAGGAGATTTCCCAGATCGGCGAGGAAATCAAGCTGCTCGCCCCTGCGCTCAAGGACACGAAAGTCCCCGCCGAGGTTTGCATTTTGTATTCGCACGATAATGACTGGACGCTGCAGCAGCCCAACCAGCCCAATAAACATTTCAGCCTGCGCGAACACATCCAGCTCATCCACACCGCGCTGCACAGCCGGAACATTCTGGTGGACTTTGCCCGGCCCGGCGAGGATTTGTCTCGATACAAAATCATTTTCGCGCCCTCGCTCCACCTGCTGACCGTCAACGAGGCCAGTCAGATGAAATATTTCGTCGAGAATGGCGGCACGCTCATCAGCACCTTCAACACCGGTCTGGTGGATGAAAACAGCGTTGCCTCCGTGTCGGGTTTTCCGCATCACCTGACCGATTTGTTCGGCTTGGAAGTGCAGGAATTTGACATGCTGCCGCCCGGCGAGTCTAACCAGATCATCTTCAAGGCCGCGTTTCCCACCAGCCAGGCGCATCCGGCCAAGCTGTGGTGCGATTTGATCGAGCCCAAGGGCTGTCAGATCCTCGCGACCTACGCCAAGGATTTTTATGCCGGAAAACCCGTCATGACGATGAACACTTTTGGCCTCGGCCGAGCGATCTATATCGGCACCCAGAGCCACCAGTTTTTTTATGACGATCTGGTTTTGTGGCTCCGGCAGACCATCGGCATGGTGCCGCTGTTGAAAGTGCCGGAGAGCATCGAGGTGTCGCTGCGCGTCAAGGACGGTTCCCGCATTTATTTCCTGCTCAACCACCATAGCACCCCGGTGCATCTTCAGTTTTACCGGCCGATGCACGATTTTCTTACCGGCAGTAATATTGTCAGCGGTTACGAACTGCCGCCCCATGGGGTTTTGGTCCTCGATGAAAAACAGGAAGGAAATCACCCCGCTTAAATTGCCGTTTAACCGGCAAGCAGGGTAGCCTGGCGTTGAATGTTGAATCGCTCCGGCTCGTTGGTAACCCTCCCCCCCCGGAGCGCCGAGCCTCGTCTCGCCAATGCCTGATGCCGAATAAATGTTGGCTGTGGGATCTTTCTGCCCAATGCCCTCCGCTTTGTTCAAATCTTAACTTTGAAAAATGCCTTTTTTGACTGGTTCGGACTATCGCCAATGTTGACGGGTAAAGCGTGGCAATCGCCAGATAAGACAATGGAAACAGCCACATTGCCACTTCCCTTTTGTTCTCTTGCCTGTCCTTGTGTTGACCTGCCAAGGTGCAATCAAAATGCAATCAATCTGGAAATGGGCGATTTTAGACGGGCAGGGGACTGGCGAACAGAAAGCCACACGAACGGAATCAAAGTGGCTGTAATCGAAGTCAGCGCACGGCGGCGGGTATCGTGGTAAGCGTCCGGCAGAAGGTAAGGAATCTCTTTTTTTACCTAGCCCGTGAGTGCGGGTTGCCACGGGGGGAGCCGCTATTGCCAATTCGTTCGCTTCGATGGGACACCAGTTTTAATCGGGTTTGGTTATATGACGTAACGAGCGATTGCCAACCGGCTCAAATTGTGATTTAATATAAACAGCATCAGGAGTGACTGGCGTAGTCCAGTCCGGCAACCGAGCGAAAGCCACGGTGCCTTGAGCCAGAGCGGATGTTCTGGTTCGATGTGCGGAACTCACAGTTCCGACAACATCTGTAATTTGAAACCGCCCTGATGCTTATCGGGCGGTTTTTCTTTTTACAGGTCATCTGGTGCGTGACTAGCCGAACAGGGCGTAGCTCCGGCCTACACAACGGAGGGCTGTTCCAGCCAGAGCGGAAGTGGTTCAAAGGCCACGAACTGCGTAAGCGGTTCAAATCTGCGAGGTCATTCCCGACGAACTCGGGAACCACCGGCTTGAAGGCTGGGCGCAACCTGCTGAACCGCACTGCTAATGCAGCTGGAGCAGCCCTTACGGCCATCCAACGGTGACAAGCCCGGAACGATGCAGAGTCAGCACTCAAAAAATTCATATGGAACTCCATTCGACAGAACAGATTAACACCCGAAGCAACTTCTGGGAGGATGAATACAAGCAGCGCGACTGGTGGCGGCGCAAGTTGCTGCACGGTTGCACGGCTCGGGAATATCTCCAACTGACGGGCGGAGTTTCCCGGCTGGAGGTGGTCATCCGGCAAACGCCAGCCGGGATGGTTCGCCCCGACCCGAATGAGCCGGTCAATCCGCTGTTGTCCGACCTCGATTTGGGGGAGCGGAACTTAGAACCCTATTACCGGCCCGGTTCTGTGGAATTGGCGCTGCGCATCGTGCCAGACCCAAAAACACATTTTTCAGGTTATTACATCAGCGCCGAAGCGCTGCTGGCTTCGACATTTTCGAATGATGAATTTCACATCTTTACCTGCGAGTGCGGTAGCCCGGAGTGTGCGGGTATCAAGTCCGGGGTGGATGTGGTTCACGAGGATGGGCTGGTGGTGTGGCGGATGCGGGGTATCAGTCCGCGCCGAGTGGTGGTTTTTGATTCGCCCCAGTATCGCGGGGAGATTCTGGAAAAAATTCGCGCGGGGCTGATGGCGCACCGGGAACTAGGAGCGGACGCATGTTTCAACGAACGCCGAGAGACGGAAGGTATTGAAAGGCTATGGCGCAGGGCTTCGGAACGAAAATCAAGTGGCGACTATCCTGAAAACCGACTGCCACTGACGCCACACAAGGAGTCGCGCAAACCCTTGTTTTTAATTGGGCAGGAGCCGGACGAGAGCTGGGCGGATTTCAAGGCCAAGGTGATCCAGCAACTCAAAGACAAGGGCATCCTCAAACCGGATGTCAGCAGCAATCTAAACCGTGACGGCAGTTTCAACGCCCCGCCAAAAACCAACCAAAACAAACAGGACGACCAAACGAAAATATGAAAACAACAGGAGTAAAGAAAACGCAGCCCTGGTTCGGAGGAGGTGCCGTGGGCTTCATCCTCTCAAAACCGATTGTAAGAGGGAACACAGCCCCGAAGGAAATTCCAGCCAAAGAAAAACCTAGCGACGACACTGACAAAAAATCAAACACGCCAACCAACTAAAATATGTACGGACTTAACGAAATAAATTCTATCAACGAAAAGGCAGCAGAACGGGCATTGAAGAAAAAACCGGGGCCGACGAAATGCCCATCAAAGCCGTCGGCGGAACTGGAAAAATACCTTAAACCGCTATTCCCCGTCAGGGGAGAGCCCCAAGAACCGACTGAGGCCGATTTGAAAGAGTTCAAGCGGATCATAGCCGCCCGACCCGACAACGCATACAAACGAGCCAAGCGGCAGGACATCAAAAAGTGGTTCGGCAAATCTGTGGCGGAGTTGACGCTGGCGGAGTGGCAGGATTATCAGAAGCCAAACTTCCATGCGCCGGAATATCTGAAAGGACTTTGGCCGCAGTTGACGGCAGCGGAGCAGGACATGGTAAAGCAATGCAATGAGTGGGCGTTCATATTTCCGGCATCGTTCGAGACGGAGGAGCATTTTCTGCGAGCGTGTGCGGGACGGCTGAAGCGGTTCTTTGGTCGAAAATTCCACATCACGCGGACAGGAGCAATAAAGAAAAACAAATGACAACGAACAAAAAATCCAAATGGTGAAGCCTTTAAAATTCGTCTTGCTGAAACCGGATTCGCCCAAGTTCAAACAGGGCTGGACAGTCTGCTCCGGCCTCGCGTCGAAGGAGTTCTCAAGGCCTGGGAGCAGCCAAGATACTCAAAAACAGAGCCAGACTTCTCCGGCCTCCAGCGATGGGAACGCGACAAAAACAAAAAATTGAAAACCAAGATGCCAACAAGCCAATCAAAGACCAGTCACCAGTGGTTCGGGGGCAAGCCGGTGGGATTGATTCTATCAAAGCCGATTCCTTCGAGGCAAAATTCAACCAATACACCTGAATCTCAAAAAGAGGAAAATAGGAAAAAGTTGCTGCTGCGGTTCAAAAATGGAGGCTAAATAATGCCCGTTACTTTAATTTCTGGCATTGCCAAGTATTCAGCCATTCGAACAACGGCTTTATCATTGCTCAAGATTCGGGATTTGAACCAAAGTGCATCACGAATTAATAAGGTATCTCCAAAAATATTCCGCCTATTTAAGTCGTTAAATTCAAAGCGAGTTTTCTTTCCCACAGCGTCCTGTTCTAAAAGCAAGGCAGCAAAACATTGTCCAGCGAGGTTCATAGAACGATAATAATTCTTGAAACATTTTGGAGCTACTGAGCGGACATGTTGGAGAATGCCGTTTTTTATTCTCTCTAATTCGTCAACGGGCGGCAAAACATCGATGTTTGGTAAATTTAAGAATGAAAGAATATTTTTCTTTTCATCTCGAACTTGAGCCATTAATTCTGATTCCGATTTCAGAAAATCAGGGTCGCACTTTCCCATTCTTTCGCGAGAAGCCTGCTTTAATCTTTGAGGATTAAATCGTTTTAGAAACTGCGAATTGTAGAGCTCGATAGCTAGGCACAATCCCCCTTGATAAGGCGCAGCGGTAAAGAAAAAAATGTTTTCATTGCTGTAATCCACTTTATTACCAAAAAGATTGCCGCTTACATCTTCCGGTTCATCAAGGGCTGTGTGTGTAATGATAAATGCCCTATGTTGATTATCTTTTTTACCTGCTTCGCTTTTCCAAGATGAATTACTATCACACACAAAGCGCTCACGCCTGATTATGTCATCCAATAGGTTTTTCTTCCCAAATGTGGGTTTGATGCGTTCCCCATTGAAAGCGTGAAAGCTGATAGGCCAAGGCGCATTCTGCTGCATAATCAGGCGCAGAGATTCTGGCATTAAGTTTTCATCCATAATTCTCCGGCTTGCTGGATGGCAAAACAAGCATCCAGCGAATTGTTGATGGCTTTGGGGGGGGGCATAGTTATTTCATTTCATGCACATTGGTTCCATCTAAACAAAACAGGCATAATCTGCTCATGCCCCGCAAAGACACTGGTATGCTTCAAAAACATTTCCATTAGGCACCCAGCCGCAGGTCGATGCAAGGCTGGTTTTTCGCTATGACACGAAAAACAGGTGTAATGCGTCATCGTCCCAATCGCTGTTCTGCCATGCCGATGGTGATGGGGATGCCGAGCGAGGTAATGCCAGTTGACTCAGGTTTTTGAATGGGAATCGGTGGATATTTTAATGGTTCCTGTTTGACCGTATCACTTAAGGTCACGGTTTATCTGAGTTGGTGAATCCGTCTTTAATCCAAAAAAATGCCCTAATTGAGACCCAATATATAATCGTGAAACCCAGCAAATAAACCAGAGACATTTTTGCAACACACTCAAACTCATTCCCGTGGTAATCAAAAAAAATGTTTTTTATGAAATACAAGAGGATGCTCCCCGCTACTAAAAAATAAATAGTCAAAAACAACCTCCAATATCCTTCGCCTGCTTGTTGGATTCTTTTGAACATATGATTTTCCTCTGTGGTTTACCTTGTTTCACCTCGAACTGCGGAAATAAAAAGGCGTGACCTACTCACGCCCCGCAACAGGCACTGGTATGCCTTCAAGGAACGCTTTCAGACACGCCCGATGGGGCGTGTCTTCTGCGCTATCCTTGAGTTCAAAATTACCAGTTTTGTTGCGGACAGCAGCCGAAGCTACGCAAAATTATGTTTTGTTGTGATTACAGCATTTTATCTTTCAGACCCCACCCGTTATGCACCCAGCGGCAGGGGGTTGCAAGCCGCATTTGGTGTATGACACAGATTTGAAAATATCGGCATCCCGCGTGAGCCATGTGATTTCACTGCTATTTTCTCGCTAAATCACCAGTGTTTTGCCGCTAAAACTTCGGCTCAATTGTTGGTTGCGGGAACATAGCAGGAAGCTAGCGGGGAAGTTGCTAGCTGGAGCTGCCCGTAAATGGCGGCTAAGGGGTGCTGCCAAGCGGCAGGGGGCAGCTTAAAAGATGACGCCGTAAATCTCGCCGCTCGCGAGTCATTTATTTCGGGGCTGGATGAGCGCCAGATACCGGTCTGATTGCCTCCATTCGATGCTGAATCTTTTCCTGATAGCATGATGGATTTGGGTCTTTGTTTTTCCCGCACGGAGCAGGCGAGCTGTGAAACCGATGCGCTCGTCAATCTGTTGGCGAGTGCCGCGCCGGTATGGGTGGCGCTGGCCACGCCGGATCGTGGGTTGATTGGTGGTCATTATCGAATGTTCAGTGGTCAATCAGATGGTAGGTTTGGGCTTCGCGCAGTTTTTTTCGTTCGTCACCTTTACGAAGATAACCGGTATCGCAAAGTTTACGGATGGCACGGGCGGCAGTGGGATAGCTAAATCCAGCCACTAGACCAGCGTCCCGCGCTCCGATGAAAAACTCATTGCTCTTGGCTTCGGCGCAATGTTGCCGGATGGCGAATAGAATCTTTTCGTGTGGTTTCCCGCTGTGTGGAAAATCCTCGTGGCGAGTCCAGCGAATCCACTTTTCAGCCGCCTTTTTGAACCACGGCTTGCGCTGCGCTCCTTCAATGCTTACTCGTAACTCTTGTCGGTATTCAGCTAGCGAACGGCTGAGCGAGACACCTTTCTTTTCGTGTTCGTCCCACCATGCATTGACTGCCGACTCAATCAGGCGAGGCGTGAGTTTTTCTTTAATTCGTTCGGCATGAAGGGCTATTGCCTTTCCCAGGTCCAAGATGTTTCTGTGGGTTTTGACCATATCCCCTGACATGGGTGCTGTGTTGGCAAAGTTCCGTCCATACCAACTCCAGCAGGTAAAAGCGAGTTGTCCAGAATAGGGCGATGACACACAGCGAGTTGCTCCCTTAATACCGCTGTGTGTCACAGGCAGTTTTATTGGTAGGACATTGGCAGACGGATTCAGCCACAAGCCACGGTCAAAGCTGACGAAGCTGGCGCGGGAAACATCCTTGCCAGATTCGTCCACATCGCATCCGTAAATGCTTCGGACATGTTCGGCAACTTGCTCAAAGGCTAGGCTGTGATGCTCTGGCGAGCAGGGCGGAATTGGAAATAGCAGCCGGACACCTTCACCACGAGTGGATCGGAAAGCGGCTAGGCAAAAGCAGTCAGCCACGGCGGTTTGAATGGTGGCGACGGCTTTGGTTTCGCCCAGACCATCCAAATCCACGCCAATTTGTCCGGAGTGTTCCCGAAGGCTTTCATTGCGTCGGTAGGCAAACACACCCGCCCATGTCGCAAACGGCAGGGCGAGTTTAGCGGCTTTTTGCTCCGCGCTATCTGGTGGCAGCGAACGGACGCGCAGAACGGTGTCCTGCCACGCGCCAGCGGCAATGCCGTGTAATATGTCGCCCGTGGTGCGAGTTTCCAACTGGCTGGGTTTGGTGATGTCCAAGCCAAAGGAAACGCGAGCGGAGAAGTTGGTGGGCGTCGTCATCCGGCTTTTTGCAAGTTGTCAGCGTGGCGAAGCAACGGGCGCGAATTTCCGCGCATTAGTCGCCGTCCCGTTTTTGGTGTAACGGGCAATCAAACGCCCCGCCCATGACAGCCCGTGATTAAATTCAAAGGTGCGGAGATAACCGCCAGCAACGCCACTAGCCACAAGGCGGGAATCGCTGCGTTGCGAAAGTTTGCGGGCGAACTGCGGTGAGCGTGTTTGAATCCAACAAACACCGGGGGCGACGAGCCACGCGGAAAGCCAGCGGTTGCCAATGGTGTCAGTTTTCATTCGGCGTTCCCCTCGATAAAGCGGTTAAACGATTCCGCAGTTATGCCGATGCTCCGCTGATTTCCTTTTGGCGTGAATTTTTTCAGCAAGCCACGCCGACAAAGCAGGTCAACAAACCTCGTTGAACGGTCGCCCAAAAGTTTCGCTGCTTCCTCTCGGCTGTAAATGCGCGGTGGGTGGCGGTTGCCATCCAGTGCAGGTGCGGTTTCACCGCGAGCCGCATCAAGAATCTTTTTACGCTGCGTTGCGCTAACGGTGTTGTCTGTCCGCAACGTGGTTTCGAGAATTGTAATTGTGTGCGTTTGCATAGTCTTTTCCGGCACTACTCGCGCCGTTTATTCCTGACTATGCCTCTGGGAATACTTGCTGAAAAAGACTACCTGACACCTGCTGCTAGTCTATTGGGGAAGAAATTGACTTTTGAAGGCTTGCATGGTTCGGTTCATCGCCAAGTGGCGGCGGGAGGATTCAGGCGATTCGGAATCGCCGATAACTTTGAGCGCCTCGTCGTACTCATTTTTTGACCGATGCCAAAATTCCAACACACACATTTTAATTACACTCTGCCACTGGGTAAAATTATCTTTCGTGACTTGCTCGGCAAGTTTGCCGCAATCCCTTTGCCAGTCGGCAATGACAATCCGTTGACCGTTAGGTAACTCGTATTCTGTCTCTCCAACAACTGTTCCCCACGACTTCCTTTTCACCTGTTTTTGTTTTACGCCTTTGAGATGTGCTTCGAGCTGCGGCGTTTGTTGATTATTTTTCAAACAGGCATCGAAGGCAAAAATTGCTAGCCGCGTCCAATGGTTGCGTCGGTCAGTCCGTTGGCCAGAGCGTGTTGGTAAAATCGCCTTTGCGCCAACATTCAACAATCGCACACGCTCTTTTGCCGCCTTAATGTCTTGCGGGTTTGAACTCAACAACACTGGCAAGTGTGGACAAAATTCTGCAATGTTCCGCGTTCTTTTCAGTTCGTGTTTAACCAAATTATCAAAAGACATCACGGCTTGGCGTGTGGCATTGTAGTAATGGGCAAGTGCCTCATCATCGCCAGCGTGAGCGCGGACAAGTATCTGTTGAAAAGCGTCCTTCACTTGCGCCAACAACTCGCATAAAGGCCGATTGTCAATTCGGCGAGCGATTTCCTTAACGTCGTGAAGTTCCTTGTAAAGGCTCAAAACCGGCGGTTGCAGAATTGGCTGGATTGGTTTTTTCATGGTCAGTTGTTTTCACCCGCCAGCATCGCCAATGCAGCAGCCTTTTTTTCACGGAGATTTTTTGCCGTCATGCTGGCGATAATTTCACGGAGCATAACATCACGGTTGCGTTCCGGAGCCGCGCCGCCGCCGTTCAATGATGGCAGCAAAGCCACGGCGTCTGTCGAAGCCTGTTCGCTGATGTGCGTATAATGCCGCGTCAAGCTGGCGGAGTGATGACCGACAATGTTCTCGACCACAGCCAACGGGGCGTTGCTCTCGCGACAAAGCGAAACAAACGTGTGCCGGAGCGAATGAAAGCCAACCACCACTTGCGCCCGTGTGCCGACTTCGCGGGTTTCCGTTGTTTTTATGCCGCAATCCTCGAAATGCTTTTGAATTTGCTCGGTAATCCTTGAGCGCGCCTTGTTTCGATAGGTATCCGCCCATTGCGGCAGGACATAAACGGCGTCGCGCTCGTTGATGGGGATTTCGGCCAGCATCGCGGACAGGGCAGGGTGAATCGGAATGGTGATGGTTTGCGGCATACGGCGGGCAATCTTGTTTGGAATCCGCCGGATTTGATGCCGCTTCAAATCCACTTCGCCCCATTTTAGCGTGGCCACGTCGCCAAGCCTCATGCCGGTGTAAAGGCCGATGGCAAACGCCAACTTCATTTCGCCCGTCGCCGCATCGCAAACTTTCTTCAATTCCTCGATGGTCAACTCTCGCCGTGACAGACCGATGTTCGCCTTTAGCTTGGATTTCTTCCAGACATTCTCCGTCAATCGTCCTTCTGTCGCCAAGACGCGAAATAAATACTTCAAAAAATTGAGGTGGGAATTAAAAGTCTTTGGGGCAACCTTGCCGTGATTCATGCTTTCCAAATAGCTTTTGGCGATGTCGCCGTTGATGTCGCGGAGCATGAGGGCTTCCGGGTGTTCCTGCTGCGCCCACGTCTCGAATTTTGACCAGATACCCTCATACGTCACCAGTGTTGATTTGCCGCAATCGTGCCGCTCGGTTGACCGCAGGAAAGCCGACCACGCTTGCGCTAATGCCAGCGGGGGATTTTGCTCGTCCTTCAAACGGTCAATCTCGGTTTGCTTATCGTTAATCGCGTGTTGAATTGAGCGCAGGGATTCGACTTCGTTTTGCTTGCTGACTATCTCCATCAGCCGCGCCTTTGCTTTCTCGGCTTCCGGCCTTGTTGTGATAGGAGCGCCGTTATCGTCGCGAAGTGCTTTGCAGATGGCCTTGCCGTTGACGCGCCAGAAGGCGTAGAAATTGCGCCCGCGCACGACCAATGAGCCGTGGGACTTGAGGGATTTTGATTTCATTTAGATTCCTTTCGCTTGTGTTCTCTTTCAGAGTCAAAGCTGACAGAGGAACAGTAAAATGTCAATCAAAATGCAATCAATAATTCAAATAAGCCAACAAAACAGCATATTATATCAAATCTTAACTTTGAACGACTCGTCTTTTTTCAGTGATTGCACAAACGCCGCCATCAGTTGCGGGATCAGCTCCAGATCTTTCAGGCTCACCACTTCCACCGGCGAATGCATGTAGCGGTTCGGCAGGCTGATCAGCGCGCTCGCGATGCCCCCGCGCGTCCAGAAAATCACGTCCGTATCCGTCCCGCTCGTCGCGGACATCGCCTCGTGTTGCAGCGGGATTTTCTTTTTCTTCGCCACTTCCTCCAGCCGCTTCACCACCTCGGGATGATTGCACCCGCCGTGCGTGAGCGCCGGGCCGTGCCCGACCTTGATGTCGCCGTGCTGCGTCTTGCTCACCGTCGGATAATCCGTGGCGTGCGTCACGTCCACCACCAGCGCCAGGTCCGGCTTCAGCGAATACGCGATCTGCCGCGCGCCCAGCAGCCCCACTTCCTCCTGCACGTTCGAAACCGCGCAAACTTCGCAGTTTAAATTCGCTTTGGATTCCGCCAGCAATCGCAGCGCTTCCGCCACAGCAAAAGTGCCGATGCGATTGTCAAACGCCCGCGCCACCGCCAGGTCGCCGCGCAAAAGGTCGAATTCATCCGCCAGCGTGATCGGGTCGCCGACCCGGACGATCTTCTCCGCCTCTTTCCGGCTGCCCACGCCGATATCGATGAAAAGGTCATGGATCTTCGGCGGCTTGGGATCCCCCTCCTGCTTGGTCAAATGCGGCGCGACATTGCCGACCACCCCCTTCACCGCGCCGGTGCGGGTGTGGATGACGATGCGTTGCGCCTTCGTGATGGCCGCGTCAATGCCGCCCATGCGCCGCACGTAGATGAATCCGTCCGCATCGATATAGTTCACCGCCATCGCGATTTCGTCCGCGTGTGCGGCGAGCATGATGCGCGGGCCGCCGCCCTTGTTCAGCACCGCCACGCAATTGCCGTAGGCATCGGAAAAAGTTTTGTCGGCGAACCGGCCGGCGTAATCCAGCCACACGCGCTGGCCGCGGGTTTCGTGGCCGGTGGGGCTGGGCGTGTTCACGAGGGTTTTAAGAAAATTCAAGGAGTCTTCGCGCATGGCCAAAAGCTATTCCGCCGCGTGGCAAACGGCCAGCGCATTCTGCGCGCCTGCGCGCGATTCATTCGCATCCAATCCTCGCGCCAGCGTCTTGCGGCGGTCCTCCGCCGCTTTTAACCCCGTTTCTGCATCCATGATTCATCTGGGTCCATCTGTGGCTAAAATGGGTTCTCGTGGTTCGCGGTTCCATCTTTGCATGACGGGAAACCGCCCACCCGCCCGGTCGCCGGTGATGGCACGACCTGCCGTGGACAGTGGAAAAGCTGCCCATCATGGTAAAATCCCATATTTGACCTGTTTTTGGACAAAACCACCCTTTTGCCCCTCATTTTGGCTTTTTTTATACAGGAAGTCAGTTGATTCCCAAAGAAAGTCAGTTGACTCCCGAAGAAAGTCAGTTGCTTCCCGAAGAAAGTCAGTTGCTTCCCTTCGGGAGTCAGTTGCTTCCCTTCAGGAGTCAGTTGCCTCCCTTCAGGAGACAATTGCTTCCCGGGGCGAGAAAACCGTCTCAAAGAGCGAGACAGTTCGTCCGCGCCACTGTCCTGCCGCCTGCAGGCGGCAGGACAGTCCCATCTTCCCAAGCCATTACTCACAGACAAGGTTAGACGGAAATTCAGATACAAGAAGCCTTTCAACCTCCGACGTCTGCCCTCTTTCCATTGCTCCACGCTTTTTTCAGGTCTCAGGTCTCGACATTTCAGCATTTCAGCGAGTCAGCTTTCAGAATTTCAGATAATAATACCGGTTGACGCCCATGGATGGGATTGGCACGTTGACTCGGTGATAAAAAAAGCAAAAAGCAATTCTCCCTCGCCCGCGCCGCGTCCAGTCAATGAGCCCGCTTGAAAAGCAATTTCCCATCAGTTTTTTGAGGTTTATACAAGGATCACGCGGCTCAATCATTCGCGATCGTTCGTTATGAAATACATAAAATGTGCGCTGCAAAAAACGGTGCGGAGCATGAGCGGGAAAATGTTGGCGCCGGAAATACGGTTCGGTCTCATCGCGCGAGCCGTGGTTTTAGTTTTGCTGCTGGGTGGCATCAAGGTCGCGATGATGCTGACGATGAGCAGCCATTTATTTCAGACCCATTACCGTCTTCAGGGAAATTTATCGGGCCCGGTCATGATTGGCACGGGCTGCCTGTTTATCGGGCTGTTAATGGCAAGTTTCATTCAGTTGGGTCGTCAAAGCCCGGTCTACGCTGTCCGTGATATTCGTTGGTTTAATGTCTGGTTCGTTATTGCCGGTTTGGCTTTCACTTTTTTTTCTCTACACCAAGGGCCGAATAATTATATCCAGCCTGTATTGGATGGGACGCTTCGTTGGCAAGCGGTCGGCTGGTATCTGGCCAACAACTTTTTTTTCGGTCCGCCATGGTTAGCGGTTTATTGCCTGGCATATCCGCTTGCTTATTGGTGGTTGGTTTCAGTTGGAAAAGAAGGGTGGTCCTTTTATCTGATGGGTCTCATTGCGGCAATTTATTCAATTCTAAATCTGCAGGAATTGATGCTTTTAGGGGGGGCGTTGTTGGTTGTGAATTGTATCGGCATCGGGGCGCTAATCAGCTTGCGCTTTGGACGTTCGCTATTTAGTTGGCGACCGGCGGTGGTTTTTATCCTGCTCTCGGCAAGCGGTTGGTTTTTATTTGTCCCTTACCTCGCCGGGGTAGGGGGGTGTTTTATCCTCATTGCAACGATGAGCCTTGCGGTTTGGGGGAGTATCTATGTGTTAGCCCGGCGTTCTACAGTCTTTCCGGTGTTGATTTATTTTATACCATTTTATGCCGCCGCCTTTTTTCTGTTGTCTATCCTGGGGCTGCGCGAAAAAACGGACACAGGTAAAGCGGGACAGTGAAAGCCAAAGCCACTATGAATACACCTGTGATCCAAGAGAAGAAGACCCGGAAGAAGTTTGATCGGACCTTTAAACAGCACGCCGTTGAGCTCTGG
>CAIXUZ010000014.1 GCA_903922735.1 uncultured Verrucomicrobia subdivision 3 bacterium | reverse complement strand
TCTGGAAAAGCGCCGGCGTGTGTGTTGAAAGAATTTCAGTGGCCACGGCTTATTCGTAGCGCAACGCTTCAATCGGGTCGAGCCGCGAAGCTTTCCACGCGGGATAAAATCCGGAGATGATGCCGATGCCCGCGCTGGAAAAACATGCAATGCCAATCCAAATCACCGGGGTCACCGTCGGCCAGCCGGTGCTGGCGGCGACGACCTTGGCGGCAACCATGCCGAGCGCGATGCCCATCAATCCTCCCGCCACGCTCAACGTGACCGCTTCAATCAAAAATTGAATGAGAATATCGCGACCACGGGCGCCGACCGCCATGCGGATGCCGATTTCGCGCGTCCGCTCGGTGACGCTGACAAGCATGATGTTCATGATGCCGATGCCGCCGACGAGCAACGACACACTGGCGATGGCGGCGAGCAGAACCGACATGACACGCGATGTCTGCGTGGCCATTTGCATCACCTCCAGCTGGGTGCGCACGGTGAAATCCTGTTCCGCGCTTTTATGCCGGTCGCGCAGCAGCGTCGTGATGTCGGTCTGCACTTGAACGATGGATTCCTTGTCCGCCGCCTGCACCATGATGGAATTGACAAAGTTCCGCTTGGACAGCCGGCGCATGTGGCTGGTGTAAGGAATGATGACCACATCATCCTGATCCTGGCCGAAGAGGTTGAAGCCTTTGGCCTCCAGCACGCCGACAATCTTGAACGGAATGTTCCGCACGACCAGCGTTTGACCAACGGGGTCGTCAGCCGGATACAACTGATCCACGACGGTCTTGCCGATGATGGCGACTTTGGACAGTGCCCGAACATCGCCTTCGGTGAACATATCGCCGTTGGCGATATCCCAATCGCGAATCTGCGGATAGTCCGGCGACTCACCGAGCACCTGGGTGTTCCAGTTCTGTCCATTCGCCAGAATCTGCGCACGGTCACGAACTTCCGGACTGACGGCGACAACATTGTCCACCTCGTTTTTGATGGCGCGGGAATCTTCCACCGTCAAGGTTGCCGCACTGCCCCAGCCGCCGCGCATGCCGCCGCTGCTATAATTGCCGGAGAAAACCGTGACGATGTTTTGGCCGAGGCTGGCGACTTTGTCCTCCACCTGTTTCGTGGCGCCGGTCGTGATGCTGACGGCGGCGATGACCGAGCCGACGCCGATGATGATTCCCAGCATCGTCAGCAGCGAGCGCATCTTGTTCCGGCGCAGGGCGCGCGCGGCAATTTTGAATGGCGCCAGTAATCTCATCATACCAGCTTCACGGCTTGCTGTGCCGCGCGCAGTTTATTCAATTCCACTTCCGCATTCAGACGCCGGGCAACCAATTCGTCCGTGCGAATCCTGCCATCCCGTAAAATAATCATGCGCTTGCAGTAGCTCGCCACATCCAGCTCGTGGGTGACCATGACAACCGTGATACCCGCCTCGTTCAGTTTCTGGAAAACGCCCATGATTTCGATGCTGGTCTGGCTGTCCAGATTCCCCGTTGGCTCGTCGGCGAGCAGCAGCGAAGGCTGGTTCACCAATGCGCGGGCGATGGCGACGCGCTGTTGTTGTCCGCCGGAAAGCTGGTTGGGCTTGTGATCGCTGCGGGTTGCGAGGCCGACAAGTTCGAGCGATCTCATGGCCCGCGCGCGCTGCTCGGTATTGGCGATGCGGGCCTGGTTGTAGAGCATCGGCATTTCGACATTTTCCTGCGCCGTCGTGCGGGAAAGCAGGTTGAAGCCCTGAAAAATAAAGCCGATTTTGGCGTTGCGGATCACCGCGCGCTGGTTGCGGTCAAGGGTGGAAATATCAATGCCATCGAGAAAATAACTGCCACCGGTCGGGCGATCGAGACAGCCGATCATGTTCATCAACGTGCTTTTGCCGGAACCGCTTGATCCCATGATGGCGACAAATTCGCCCGGCATAATGTCCAACGACACGCCGTTCACCGCGCGAACCTCCACTTCACCGGTTTGATAAACCTTGTGAATGTCGGTGAGCTGGATGACAGGGCGAGTTTGCACGACGGATTAAATCAACGGCGCGGGAAGCCTCCGCCGAACGGATTAGATGAGGCGGCGGCCGCTGAATCATTGTTGACCACACCGGAGACGACCTTGTCACCGTCCTTCAATCCTTCGATAATTTCGGTAGCGATGCCGTCCGTGATCCCCACGCGAACCTGAACCGGCCGGAGTGCCGGCGGTCGTGCATCGCCGGCCAGAAAATATACCGTGCGGATATTGCCCTTGCCCTTGCCTTTGACGAGGACAGGGGCATTGGTTTGCGACAGGCTTATGAGTTGATTGGTTAATACGACCGCGCCTTCCGGAGGGCGAAAACGCAGGGCGACATTCTGGAGTTTGATGGCGTTTTCCCGCCGGGCGATGATGATGGCCACATTTGCCGTCATGCCCGGCTTCAATTTGTAATCTGAATTGGTCACCCCGATCACGGTGTCGTATGTTACCACATTGTTCACGGTCGTCGGTGAGTTGCGCACCTGCGTCACCACACCGTGAAAGGTGCGCGTGGGATAAGCATCCACCGTAAAGTCCACGGCCTGACCCTCGCTCACGCCGCCCACATCCGCCTCTGAAACCGCCGCGTCGATTTGCATCTTCGTCAGATCTTTCGCGATATTAAACAACGTCGGGGTGCTGAAGCTGGCGGCCACCGTCTGGCCCACATCCACCGAACGTGAAATCACCACGCCATCCACCGGCGAATATATCTTTGTATAACTGAGACTGGCCTTGGCATTATCGAGCAAGGCCTGTTTGATTTTCACCATCGCTTCCGCCTGATGCAGCGTGGCCAGGGAAATATCATAATCCGAGCCGGAAACCAGCTTGCTGGCGAATAATTCCGCGCTGCGCCGGGCCTGCACCCGCTGTAGTTCGAGATTCGCGGTCGAGTTGGCGAGGTCTGCTTCAGCCTGCTCCACCTGCGCCAAGTACACCCGCTGATCAATTTCCGCAATCAAGTCCCCCGCCTTCACCTGCGAGTTGTAATCCACATACAAGGCGCTAATCGTACCGGACACCTGGCAGCCAACCAGCACGCTCTTCACCGGGTTCAAAATGCCGGTGGCCGTCACCGTCGCCGTCAATTCGCCCCGCGCCGCGGCCGCCGTATTGAAGGCCAGCGGTTCGGTTCGGTTGCGTCGGTAATAAAAATATCCACCCGCCACCGCCGCGATGACCACGACGGTCACAATCCACTTCCACCTGGTGCTTGGTTTTTCGGACATAAAATATAATTGCTCTAATGCTTTTGCAGACCGGGCTTGAGCCATGCAAGTTACAATAATTTACGCCGCCGCCGCAATTTCAGTTTGTGACTTTCGCGCCACACCGTAAAATCGCCTCGTGCTCGAAATCCTCACCCGCCAGCTGGCCAACGCAAAAAATCTGTCAACCGAACAGATCCGACAGGCTGTCGCGCAGTTGGCCGACGAAAAAATCTCCCCGCCAATCAAGGCGGATTTTCTTTCCGCCCTGGCGCAGAAAGGCGAATCGCCGGAAGAAATCGCCGGATTTGCTGCCGCGCTGCGCGAAAAATCCATCCAGCCGCCGCTCGACGCGGAAACCCGCGCCCGCGAAATCCTTGACGTGGTCGGCACCGGCGGCGACCGCTTGAGCACCTTCAACATCTCCACCACTGTCGCCATCCTTTGCGCCGCCGCCGGCGTGACGGTGGCCAAACACGGCAATCGCGCGGTGACGTCATCCGTGGGCAGCGCGGACGTGATGGAAGCCCTCGGCGTCAAGGTTGACCAGTCGCCGGCAGACGCAGCCCGGGCATTGCAGGAACACAACTTCGCCTTTTTCTTCGCCCCCCATTTTCACCCGGCGTTCAAGCACATTGCGCCGGCCAGAAAAATTTGCGCCGAACGAGGCCGGCGGACGATTTTCAACATCCTCGGCCCGCTGCTGAATCCTGCCTGCCCGTCCGCCATGCTCGTCGGCGTGGCGCGCGCGGAACTTTGCGTGCCGATGGCCCGGGCGTTGCAGGCGCTCGGCGTTCGCCGCGGCATGGTCGTGTGCGGTTTGGCCGAGGGGAAAAACCTGGACGAGCTTTCGACGCTGGGCGCAAACCAAGTGGCTGAATTTTATCACGAGCGGGGCTTCACCGCTTCCGCCTTGTCGCTGGAAAATTTACCGATCCAACCGGCGACCTTGGCCGATCTGCGCGGCGGCGACAAATTTGCGAACGCGGAAATCATCCGGCGCATCCTGCGCGGTGATGAGCGTGGTCCGAAACGCGACGCGGTATTACTCAACGCGGGCGCGGCTTTGTTTGTGGCCGGGAAGGCAAAGTCGATTGCGGAAGGCTGGGAACTGGCGGGAAAAACGATTGATTCCGGCGCCGCCGGGACCAAACTCACAGCCCTGACCGGCTAGTCAAATTTCGTGATGCTGCGCATTTTCCTCGGCGGCGTAGTGCAGGCCGAGGTTGTGCTGGGCGGTCTTGTTGCCCTGCCTTGCGGCCTTGATGAACCACTTCACCGCCTGCCCGGAATCCTTCGGCACGCCACGACCGGTCTGGTAGCAAAGGCCGAGGTTGCACTGCGCATCGGCAAGCTCCTGTTCGGCGGCAGCGAGATACCATTGGGCTGCCTCTTTGAAATCCTGTTTCACAACCTGGCCGGTCTCAAAAAACACGCCCAGGTTGAATTGGGCCGCCGGATAACCACGGTTCGCCGATTCACGATACCATTTGACCGCCTCGGCGAGATTTAGCGGGACGCCCTGGCCGGTTTCGTAAAGGGTGCCAAGGTTGAACTGCGCGGCCGGGTCGCCCTGCTCCGCCGCCTCGCGGAGCCATTTCGCCGCCTCGCCAAATTCCTGCGGAACGCCCTGACCCATCCAGTAGCAGACGCCGAGGTAGCATTGCGCCAGCGGGTCGTTTTGCTCGGCCGAGCGCTTGAACCATTTCACCGCCTCCACATAATCCTGTGGCACGCTCTGGCCGTTCTGGTAGCTGACACCGAGTTGAAATTGCGCCTGCGGGTCGCCAGTCTGGGCGGCGGCCCGCATCGCTTCAAACGTATCCCAATATTTTCGGTTGCTGGACATTCTTATAAGCGTGACAAGAATAACTTTTGCGGCCGTGAAAACAAGCCGAGAAAAGCCTCCGCTCTACAAAATGACTTCCGCCCAAACGCTTTGCCTGCTACATAACGAGCATGGCAACAGCATCGAAAATCGGTTTTCTGGGCGCGGGCAAGATGGCCGCCGCGCTGGCGCAGGGATTTGTTCGTGCCGAACTCATCGCCCCGCGCGAGATCATCGCCGCCGACCCGTTTGACGCCGCGCGCAAGCGATTCACCACCGAAGTCGGCGTCAAAACCACCGCGTCCAATCTTGAAGTCGCCCAAGCGGCGAAAATTTTAATCCTGGCGACCAAGCCTGACCAGGTCGCCGCCGCGCTGGGGGAAATATCCGGTGCGTTTACGAAAAAACATTTGCTCGTTTCGATTGCGGCCGGAGTCACGCTCGCCAAACTGGAAGCCGCCCTGCCAGCAGGCGCGCACGTCATCCGCGTGATGCCCAACACGCCCGCGCTCGTCGGGGCGGGAGCGTCCGGCTTTGCGCTTGGCAGGCATGCGACCGCCGCCGATGGCGAACTGGCGCAGAAACTTCTCTCCGCTGTTGGGATCGCGCTGCTGGTGAAAGAAAGTTTGCTCGATGCGGTGACGGGTTTAAGTGGCAGCGGCCCGGCGTATGTGTATCAATTCATCGAAGCCTTGAGCGATGGCGGCGTGGCGGCGGGTTTGCCGCGCGAGGTGGCGACGCGGCTCGCCGCGCAGACCGTGCTCGGCGGCGCCCAAATGGTTTTGCAAACCGGCCAGCACCCCGGATTGCTCAAGGATCAAGTGACAAGTCCCGGCGGAACGACGATCGAAGGCCTGCATGAACTGGAAAAGGGCAAACTCCGCGCCACCGTGATGAGCGCCGTCCGCGCGGCGACGGAGAAATCAAAGAAGCTGGGGCAAGGATGAATCTAAAATCACCGACGGAGAAACAATCACGCGTCATCTGGTTTGCGCTGACCGGATTGGCCATGGCCACGGTCATTGCCCTCATCGTGGCGGCGGTTTGGGGACTCGGACGCGTTCTAAATTTGTTAAGTCCGGTGCTTTGGCCGCTGGCAATCGCGGGGGTCGTGGCGTGCCTGATCTCCCCGGCCGTGGATTTTTTTGAGCGCAAAAAAATCCCGCGCGCGCGCGCGATCATCCTGGTTTTTGTCATGGCGTTCGCACTGGTGCTGGCGGTATTGGCGAGCGTCATTCCGCAGGTCGTCGTGGAAACGGAGCAGCTAGCGTCGAAGGTCCCCGAATACTCCAAACGCCTGCAAACGCGTGCCAACGGACTGCTTGCGCAGCCGCCGGAATTTCTCAACCACATATTGCCGAAACCGCATTTAGACACGGACACGGACGTGAACCCCGCCGGCAGTCAGGGGAATTCCGTACTCGCGGCGGCAACTGACTGGCTGACGGGCAGCTTGCCGGAGATGGGTGCATGGCTCCTGCACCGGATCGCCAAAGTCGCCTCCGGCTTCGGCCTGCTGGCGGGACTGGCGCTGATTCCGGTATATGCGTTTTATTTTTTGCTGGAGCAGCGCGGCATCGAGAAGCATTGGAAAGATTATCTGCCCTTGCACGATTCGCGCGCGAAGGACGAAGCAGTGTTCGTCCTCGACTCCATGAAGCAATATCTCGTCGCGTTTTTTCGCGGGCAGGTGCTGGTCGCGCTTTGCGATGCGGTGCTTTATACGATCGGGTTTCTCATCGTCGGCGTGAATTACGCGTTTCTGCTCGGCTTCGCGGCGGTGTTCCTCACGATGATTCCGTTTCTGGGCGCGATTGTGATTTGCATCACCGCGCTCACGCTGTCGTTCGTGCAATACGGCGACTGGCAGCATCCGGCGCTGGTGCTGGCGGTGTTCGCCGTGGTGCAAGGGCTGGAAGGCCTCGTGATCTCGCCCAAAATCATGGGCGACCGCGTCGGGCTGCATCCGTTGGCCATCATCATCGCGGTCATGGCGGGAACGACTTTGCTCGGCGGAATTCTGGGCGGCATCCTCGCCATCCCGCTTGCCGCGGCGCTGCGCGTCATCATGTTCCGCTACGTCTGGAAAAAGCGGGAGTACTGACGTCCGTCGCTCGACTTAAAACGTATTTCTGCTAGATTGTTCGCGTGAGTTTTGTCGCTGAATTTAATTCGCTGCCGCTGGAATCGCTCGTCAAAAAATCGCTGAGCACCGGCACCGCCGCCGTGTACGAGGCGGCGGGCAAAACCAAGTTTTCCCTCGCCGATTTCGCCGCGCTGATTTCGCCCGCCGGCTCGGAAATTCTGGAAACGCTCGGGCGCCGCGCCCATTTGATGACGCAGCAACGGTTTGGCAAAACCATCCGGTTGTTCGCGCCGCTCTATCTTTCTAACGAGTGCATCAACAACTGCACCTATTGTGGTTTTTCGCGCGACAACCCGATTTTGCGCGTCACGCTCTCGCTCGACGAAGTGAAGCGCGAGGCGGACGCGTTGAAAGCGCAGGGCTTTCGCAATTTGCTACTCGTGGCGGGCGAACATCCCAAATTTGTCTCCAGCGGTTATATGCGCGATTGCATCGAGATGTTGCATCCCGAATGGCCGAGCCTCTCGCTCGAAGTCGGCCCGATGGAAACCGAGGAATATCGTCCACTCGTCGCGGCCGGGGCGGACGGGCTGGTGGTTTACCAGGAAACTTACGACCGTAAGGTCTATGCCGAGATGCACACCGCGGGGCCGAAACGGAATTTTGACTGGCGGCTCGAAACGCCGGAGCGCGCCTATGCCGCCGGATTTCGCCGGCTCGGCATCAGCCCGCTTTACGGTCTGGCCGACTGGCGGCTGGAGGCCTTGAGCGCGGCGGCGCACGCGGATTATCTATTGCGGAATTGCTGGAAGGCCGCACTGACAATTTCCACCGTGCGCATCCGGCCGTGTGCGGGCGAGTTTCAGGCGCTTACGCACATCAGCGACCGCGAACTGGCGCAACTCATCTGCGCCATCCGCATCATGTTCCCCGATGTGGGCATCGTGCTCTCGACGCGCGAAACGCCGAAGCTGCGCGACGGTTTAATTCCGCTGGGGGTAACGATGATGAGCGCCGGCGCACGGACCGAACCCGGCGGTTACACCGGCGCGGGCAAGGAAAACATCCATCACACCGAGCGCGGAAAAATTGTGGAGCTGGCATCTGGCGCGAGCGAATGGGCGCCGCAGGAAAACCACCCGACGAATGCCACCGGCCAGTTTCAAATTGCCGACGAACGCTCGCCGTTTGAAGTAGCGGAACGCATCCGCAAACTTGGCTACGAGCCGGTGTGGAAGGACTGGGACGCGGCGCTGACAATGTAATTATCGATGAAGGCCAAATCAATCATCGCTGGGCTTCTGATTCTTTTGATTGCCTTAGTTTTGATTGCCATGGCTTTGCCGTTTTTCTCAATGGCAAAAATCGGAAGACCAACAAGGGTGCAGTTGGATATTAGCAACCTGATAATGGCATTGAGTAGCTATGAATCTGAATATGGCGTTTTACCAACAGGCAACAGCTCCAATGTCATAAGGGCTTTATCAGGAGAGAATCCGAAGAAAATTATTTTTCTAGTCTATCCTCAGGTGGTTGAGCATCCCAACGAAATGGTTGACCCCTGGCTGACACCTTATGAAATCGACTTTCACCATCGGACCAATTTTGTTATCCGATCGGCAGGTAAAAATAAAACATTCGGCAATAGCGACGACATTGTTTTCAAAAGTGTTTCAAACGATTTCGTAAAGCCCTGATTCATGCGCCGCCTCGCCCTCATTTTATTATTATTTGCGTCGGCCATGGTTTCATCCGCCGTTGAGACGACAAATTATACCTGCATCGTCTGCGGCAAGGGACCGTTGCACGGGCGCATCTGGCTGTCCAAGTGGGGCGCGGTCTGCGGCGATTGTTACCGGCTGGAAAACCATTGCTCGCTCTGCGGCCTGCCCATGCGCGATGGCGACAACCCGGCGAAAACCGGCGACGGCCGGTTCATCTGCAAGTTCGACCGACCGAACGCCGTGCTGGATGTGGGCGAGGCGCGGGAGGTTTTCACGTCCACGCGGCGAGACTTGGTGGAATTGTTTGGCCGCGGCATCGCGCTGAATTTTCCTGACGTGACAGTGAACCTGTTCGACGTGGATTACTGGTCGGAAAAAGGGCGCGAGGACGGCCTGCACAAGTTCGGTTTTTCCTACACCCGAAAGTCGCGCAAAGGTAATTGCACCCACGAGGTGGTGCTGCTGAGCGGACGTCTGCGCGCCGAACTGGCGGCAACGGCGGCGCACGAATACACGCATTTGTGGATCAATGAAATCCATCCGACGGAACACGCCATTGACGGCGACACGATCGAGGCAATCTGCGAATTGTCAGCCTACAAGCTGCTGGAATCGCGGTCGCAGCCGGAGCAGCAGCAGAAAATCCTCAACAACCCATATACGCACGGCGAAATCAAAGAGCTGGTCGCCCTCGAAAAGGAAAATGGCATGGGTTACATTCTAAACTGGGTGAAGAATGGATCGACCACGAGGCTGGTATCAGCCGCAGCCGCCCGGCTCGCGCCGGTGAAACCTCGGACCATCGCGTCCACGAATATTCCGCCGCCGCTCCCGGAGGCATTGAAACTAGGCGGCCTGCTGCTTGACGGCCAGAGCCGGCACGCCATCATCAACGGCATGTCGTTTGCGGCAGGCGAGACGAAAAGCATCAGCCTGCTGGACCGAGTGCTGTCGGTGCGCTGCCGCGAAATCCACCGCAACGAAGCGGTGTTGGAAATAGATGGATTGCTAAACTTTATTACGCTGAAAATCGGCGAGGAAAAATTTGTGCCATGAGCGAAGTCATCGCCAACGGTAAAAACATCGCAGCGAAGCTGCCGTGCTCGATTGAAGAATTCCTGGTCGCGCAAAATCTGTTGCCGCGCAGCGTGGTGGTGGAGCATAACGGCGAAGCGGTGGCGCCTTCGGAGTTTTCCCGGCGGCAACTCAATGCAGGCGACCGGCTGGAGATCGTAAAAATTGTGGCGGGCGGGTGAGATTGGAACTGGAAACGAGGGTGGCAATCAGGTGGTGAATAACTTTAATTTGACAAGCGCCTCCAACGGATGAACGGTCGGAATAAGAAAGAAAATTTCTTTCGTAGCGTTTTACCCATTGGTTATTGGTTTTAACGAGGAAATTTTCAATCATTTTCAATCAGTAAGGATTGTCAGTTATGAGCGCGAAAGTATTGTTGGACGATGGAATCGTTGGGGTTCCGAAAAGTTTGACGGTGCAAACTCCGTTGGCGCTGCTGGGTTATCGGGCGCTTGAGGTTCGCGAGGCGTGTCAAATTTTGATCTTAAGCGAGGATTTTTCCACTTACGAACGGGCGGCTGTGGTGTGTCGCCGGATGCAATCGCAACTTGGGGAAGATTTGGAGTTTGGTTTCAAGTGCTGGAATTTCGCCGAGCTGGGAGATTCGGAATGTGCGCGAGCGGTGCTGCGGGAGGCGAGACTGGCGGATGTCATTTTATTTTCCATTAATAGTGTGGCTTTGCCAGCGGCGGTGGTTGAATGGCTGGAGGCTTTGCCGACGTTCCGGTCACGCGCGGAAGGCGCATTGGCGCTGGTTTTGAACGCGCCGATGGAATCGGTTGCCGGCGATCAACTGGCTATGTGGCTGGATCAATCCGCCCGGCGGATGGGCATGGACTTTCTGAAGCTGACCCATTCGCCCGTTCATTTAAAGGCTCTGCCGGCCTTATTCGTGCCCCCCGGCGAATATGCCGGTTCACGGGAGTGGGATCATTGGGGATTAAACGAGTAATCCGTCAGCTTGCTCAAAAATCTTCTTGCTGAACACTTGCCGTTCGCTCGCCGGAAGCAAATAATATCCGCGCATGAAATTCCGATTTGAATTTTACTACCGCGCGGGGCTGCTGGTTCTGGTTTTTGTTGCTTTCTGGTCCATGTGGGCCAGCGCGCAAACCGTCACCAACCCGCCGACTGCCATCACGATGACCAACGTGCCGCAATTGCCACATTGGCTGTCCGGTCACGCGCTGACGTTTGGCTTGGATCGCGTGGATTTTTTGCGAGAAACGCCGGTCCTCGGCCAGCCGTTATGGAAATATTTTGCCTCACTGATTTATATCGCGCTGGCGTTTTATGCGGCAAAGTTTCTGGATTGGGTGATCAACGGCTGGCTGAAACGGTTGGCGGCCAAAACGGAGACGAAATATGACGACTTGATTCTGGAATTGTTGCGCGGACCGGTGAAAGTGGTGGGCTTTGTGATTTTGCTGAACATCGGCCTCGGGGTGTTTGAGTGGCCGACGGAGGCGCAGCTTTATCTTTCCCGGGGTTTTATGGTGGTGGTGGCCGGGTCGGTGACATATGTGGCGCTGAAAGTCGTGGATTTGCTGCTGGGCATCTGGCATGAAAAAATTGTGTCGCCGCAAGATCGGGTTTTTGCAGAACAGTTGCTTCCGTTCATCAGCAAGGTGGCAAAGACCGCCATCGTCGTGGCAGCGGTGTTGCTCACGGCGGAAAATCTGAGGTGGGAAATTAAAAGCTTGCTGGCCGGCCTTTCGGTTGGCGGTCTGGCACTTGGCCTGGCGGCGCAGGACACGGTGGCCAATGTTTTTGGCGCGGTGGCAATTTTCCTGGACAAGCCGTTTCACATCGGCGACCGCATCAGGGTCGAAAATGTGGACGGCATGGTGGAAGCCATCGGTTTGCGCAGCACGCGGGTGCGAAATCTCGACGGCCATCACGTCACCATCCCGAATAAATTGATGGGCAACGCCGTCATCACGAATATCACGCGCCGCCCGACCATCAAAACTGAAATGAACCTGGGCCTGACTTACGATACGCCGGTGGCAAAGGTGAGACGCGCGACGATGCTGCTGGAGGAAATCTTCCGCGCGAATCCAAAAACGACGGATCTCATCATCAGCTTCAATAAATTTGCGGACTCGGCGCTGAATATTTTTGTGGTTCACGTCTGGAACGGCACGGATGTGCGGCAGCATTTCGCGGAGATGCAGGAGCTGAACCTGAAAATCAAAGAGCGCTTTGACGCGGAGAAAATCGAATTCGCGTTTCCCACGCAGACGGTTCAATTGAAAACCGAGGCGGGAAAATGATTTGTCAGCGCGGCGCGGCGACGGTTTAATGGGCAGATGGATTCCATCCTGAATTTTATCTGGCACGACGGCAAGCTGCTCGGCATTGAGTGGAGCGTGTGGAAAGTCGTCGGCTGGTTCGGCAACGCGGTTTTTTCCACCCGTTTTCTGATCCAATGGTATGCCACGGAAAAAAAGAAACAGGTCGTGGTGCCGCAGGCGTTCTGGTGGTTCAGCCTCGTCGGCGCGCTGACGCTGCTTTGTTATTCCATCCACCAAAAAGATTCGGTTTTTATCTTTGCCTATGCGTTCACCTGGATTCCCTACAGCCGCAATCTGGTGATTCACCGGCGGAACAAAGCGGCCATGTCTGCCTGCTCCGGCTGCGGGCAAAAAAATCCGCCGCAGGCGAACTATTGTCCGAACTGCGGCGGGAAAGCGGCTTGAGATTTTACTTCTTGGGGGCGGCGGGCGTGGCGGCTCCGGGCGACTGCACGTTAATGCCGTATTTCATCAGCACCGGACGGAAATCCGGGTGCGCCTGACCATAGAGGGCGAGCTGGTTGATAAAGTTTACCATCAACGTTTTGTTCTGTTCAAACGCCGTGATAACCTGTTGGGCCTGCGGTTTGATCGTATCAATATCCTTTCGTAGAATGCTGGCCTGGCGATAGAGATAAACCGTGACGGTGCCGCTGACAATGATGAGCGCCACCAGCAGGGTGAAAACCTGGGTGCGCAACGCGGCGATTTCAGAATTCGAATCGTTGTTCATGATTACTTGGTGATGGCAGGTTTGGGCTGGATGGACTGCAATATGCGGGTCAATTCCGGGCTTTTGGCGGTGGCGTTGAAGGCGGCGGTGTCGTTGGCCAGTCCTTGCGCTCGCAGGAGATTGCTATTGGCGATCGCGGCGTTTGCGTTCAACTGGCGAAAATCGCGGGTGCGGTTCATGGCCAGCAGTGCAAAAGCGACGCCGAAAACTACCAGCACGGCGAGCACTAAATTCAGGATGGTTGTAGTCGTGTCAGCTTTCATAATCGCATTGAATCTAGCCAATACCGACGGAATGTCCATGCGTATTTTAGACCGTGAAACAGTTGATATATTCACGTCGCGCTGGCAGGATACGGGCTCAAACTTTACTTTTCGCCGTGCCCAGAGAAGAGCATATCGAACTGTCCGGAACCGTGACGCAGGTGCTGCCCGGCACCATGTTTCGCGTCGCTTTGGCCAATGGTCACGAAGTCCTCGCTCACATCTCCGGTAAAATGCGCAAGCACTTCATCCGGATTTCCGTCGGTGATAAAGTGAACGTCGAGATGTCGCCCTACGATTTGAACAAGGCGCGCATTATCTACCGACAGGCGTGAGCCCCTCATTGGCCGGCGGTTGCCAATGAACGTAAAAAACAGTGTTTCATCGGCGGGCATCTGTCGCTAATGTCAGGCCATGAAAATCCATTTCCTCGGTGCCGCCCGCACCACCACCGGCTCGATGTATCTAATTGAGGTGAACGGCAAGAGCCTTTTGCTCGAATGCGGCTTATTTCAAGGTCACCGTGCCGAAACCACCCAGCGCAACACCACCTTTCCGTTCGATCCGCGCAAGATTGACGCCGTTGTCTTGAGCCACGCGCACATTGATCACGCCGGCAATCTGCCGAACCTCGCCAAGCAGGGCTACGACGGCCCGGTTCATTGCACCGACGCCACGCGCGATCTGTGCAGCATCATGCTCATTGACTCCGCACACATTCAGGAGCAGGACGCGATCTTCGTCTCCAAATGGCGCGCCAAAAAACATCTGCCGCCCGTCGAACCGCTCTACCGCGTGCCCGATGCCGAGAAAGCCGTGAAGCAACTCGTTTCCCATGGCTACGAAGAAACCTTTTCGCCCTGCGCGGGCGTGAACGTCACCTTCCGTGACGCCGGGCACATCCTCGGCTCCGCGCAGGTGATTCTGGATGTGCAGGAACAAGGCCGGAAATTCCGCTGGCTCTTTAGCGGCGACGTGGGACGCGGCCATGACGAACTTCTTCGCGACCCCGGCGTGGTTGAAAATGTGGATTATCTCCAGATTGAATCCACCTACGGCAACCGCGAACATGCCAAGCGTATTGATGCCGATGCCGTTGTCGCCAAGCTCGTCGGTGAAACCCTTGCCCAGCGCGGCAAGGTCATCATCCCCGCCTTTTCCGTCGGGCGCACCCAGCAGATTGTCTATGTGCTGCACGAATTGACCTGTGCCGGCAAGCTGCCGCGCGTGCCGATTTTTGTGGACAGCCCGCTGAGCACCCGTGCCAGTGATGTCTACACCCGGCATCGGGATATTTTACGGCCCGACCTTGATGCCACGCTCTGCGGCGGCGACCGGCCATTTGAAATGGGCAACCTCACCTACATCACCGATGCCGAGGAATCCAAGAAACTCAATGACCGCAATGAACCGATGATCATCATCAGCGCGTCCGGCATGGCGGAAGCCGGGCGCATCCGGCACCACCTCAAGAACAATATCGGCGAGAAAAAAAACCTCCTGCTCTTCATCGGCTACTGCGCGGAAGGCACCCTCGGCAATCAGATCATCGCCGGCAAAACCCCCGTGAATATTTTCGGTGAACCTTACGCGGTCAAAGCCAAGGTGGCTTTCCTCGACACCTATTCCGGCCACGCGGACAAAAATGAATTGAAGGCCTACGTCCAGAAACTATCCGGCAACATCAAAAGAATCTTCTGCATCCACGGCGAAGAAGAACAATGCCTCGCCCACGCCGAGACCCTGCGCGCCATGAAGCCGAACGCACTAGTCATCGTGCCGGAATATCAGCAGGTGGTGGAGATTTGAAACGGCATCAAAACAATCGGCCGCTTTGAGGAATATTCCATCCGCATGATGGAATTGGGCATCCGACTGACGGAATCGGACATCCGTCTAGTGGAATTAGGCATCTGCATAATAGAATCAGGCATCCGGCCGAAGGAATGGGGCATCTTGATAAAGTAAAAGGACATCCGGCTAGAGTAATAAGGCATCCAGTCAGAAGAAAAAGGCATCTTTCCGAAGGAATAAATAATCCGTGCTTGCACCCGATTTAGGCGGAAAATAAGCTGTTTCACATGAATTCAACCTCCGGAACCTCGAAAGACAACACAACCCAACCGTTGCCGGATTTGGAACGGCTGACCAACGCCATCGGCCATGTGACTCGCTGGAAGATGCTCAGGGAATTGACTGCGGGCGAGGCGCGCAGCATTGCGGAACTGGCGGTTGCCGGCGGTTGCAGTTACGAGAGTGCCGTGAAACATCTCGTCGTATTGCGCAAGGCGGGGTTGGTGGTGCAGGGGCGCGGGCGTCTTTATCAGATTCAGAAGCATCATCTCCCGACGCCGGGCGAACCGGTGGTGGATTTCGGCCATTGCCTCCTCCGGCTCGATGCGGGGAAATAATCAAGGTGGGGCGAGCGTCCCCGCGAACCGGTTTTAGCGCCGTAGGCGCGCATTGCGCAAAATGAAGCCGATGGCTCAAATGACGTGCCGGAATACCAGCAGATGGTGGAGATTTGATTCAGCTTGCCGGGTGAGCCGGTTCACTCCCGAAAATTCACAAACTGCACGGCCACGGGGAAATCATGGCCGCGCACGGCGGCGATGACGGTTTGCAGTTCGTCGCGGCTCTTGCTGTTCACGCGCACTTCGTCGCCCTGAATCTGCGTCGTCACCTTGAACTTGCCGTCGCGGATGAAGCCGGTGATTTGCTTGGCCACGTCACTGGCGATGCCGTTCTTGAGCTTGAGGCTTTGCCGGGTGTGGCCCAGCGGCGAGATGTCGGGATCGCATTGCTCCACGCTCTTGAGGCTGATGCCGCGCTTGGCGAGTTTGCCGATGACCATTTCGTTCAGCGTGCGGACTTTATAGTCGTCCTCGGCGGACAGCTTGATCTCCGTCTTTTCCAAAACGATCTCGGCCTTGCTGCCCTTGAAATCAAAGCGGTTGGCGAGTTCCTTTTTGGCCTGGTTGACGGCGTTCTCAACTTCCATGGAGTTGACCTGTGAAACAATGTCGAATGAGGGCATGGCAATTTTAGATTTGTGAATTACGATTTACGATTTTGACGGCGGGCGCAAACCTTAAATCCAAGACCGTCGGCCGGCCTGCATTTGCGGATTGAACAATGAGAAATTCTCTGCCAGCTTCCGCCCAACCAATTTGCCGGCGTGAATTGACAATGATTGAAACCAAATCCAACGCAGAACTTGAGCCGTGTTTGACGGCGGTGATGCCGGTTTATAACGAAGCCGCCACCGTCGCCGAAGTCGTCCGCGTGGTGCTGGCGCAGCGCCCAGTGCAGCAGCTCGTCATCGTGGACGACTGCTCGACGGATGGCACTTGGGATCAGCTGCAGCCGCTGGCGAAAAATGAGCCGCGCATCCAGCTCGTCCGCCACGAGGTGAACCAGGGCAAAGGGGCGGCGCTGCGCACGGGCATCGCCCGCGCCACCTCGCCCATTGTGATCATTCAGGACGCGGATTTGGAATATGATCCGGCGGAATATCACCGTCTGCTCGGGCCGATTCTGGCGGGCAAGGCGGATGTGGTTTTCGGCTCACGCTTCATCGGTTCCGGCATGCATCGGGTTCTGTATTTCTGGCACTCGATTGGCAACTCGGTGCTCACACTGTGCTCGAACATGGCCACGGATTTGAACCTGACGGACATGGAAACGTGCTACAAAACCTTTCGCCGGGAAATCATCCAGAAAATCCGGATCGAGGAAAACCGTTTCGGCTTTGAGCCGGAAATCACGGCGAAGGTGGCAAAATTGAAAGTCCGCATTTACGAAGTGGCCATTTCCTACTATGGCCGCACTTATGCCGAGGGCAAAAAAATCGGCTGGCGTGACGGTTTCCGCGCGCTGTGGTGCATCATTAAATACAATCTCTTCCGTTAGACTATGCCCGTTGCTGTTCTACTCTGGGTTTGCGTGTGGGCGTATTCCGGATGTGTCGGCTGGCTGCTCTCGGCTCTGCACGCATTGAATGCCGGCGGTTACGCGGTGGCACTGGCGGCAGGTCTGGCGGGATTGCTGTTTTGGCGTCGGAAAATTTTGGGGAATGGAAAATTTGTTTTGCGCTGGCCGGCTCTCCGCCGCCGTTTCCGCCGTCCACTGCCGTTCATTTTCTTGCTCGTAGCGGCACTGGTATTGATTGGCGGGGCTTGTTATGCGCCCACCAATTACGATGGTTTGACCTATCGATTGCCACGGATTTTGAACTGGCTGGATGCCGGCGGTTGGCATTGGATTCCCACCTTCAACCAGCGGATGAATTATTCGACGACGGCGTGGGAGTGGATGGCGCTGCCACAACTGGCCCTGCTGCATTCGGATCGGGGACTGTTCTTGATCGACGCCTGCGGGTTTTTGCTGCTGCCGGGCTTGTTGTTTTCGGTGTCCCGCCAACTGGGGGTGGCCCGGCGGGTGGCGTGGACGTGGATGTGGCTCTTGCCGCTGGCTTACGGCTATGTCACCCAGGCTGGCAGCATCGGAAACGATTTGACGGGCACCGTGTTTTGTCTGGCGGCAGTTCATTATGGCTTGCGTGCACGGCAGTCCGGCCGGGCGACCGATGTCTGGCTTTGCGGTCTGGCGGCCGCCTTGATGACCGCCAATAAAATGTCCAATCTCCCGCTGCTCTTGCCATGCTTGGCCGCTGTCTGGCCAGCCCTGTCGCGATTGCGCGAACGCTGGCGGGAAACGCTGGCGGTCGCGCTGGTGGCCGTGCTGGTTTCTGCCGCACCTACCATGCTGTTCAATCAGCTCAACACTGGCAACTGGAGCGGCGATCCAAAAAACGAGGGCAAAATGCAACTGCACCACCCCATCGCCGGGTTGCTGGGTAACGGACTATTGCTGGCCCAGCAATCGTTGATGCCGCCTGTGCTGCCAGCCTCGCATCAGATCAATGACAGCATGAACCGGCATCTGCCCGCCGCTTGCGTGCGCTTGCTTGAAAAACATTTTCCGCGATATTTCCAAAGCCGGTTCAATGAACTGCCCAGCGAAGAAGGCGCCGCATTGGGATTGGGCGTCAGTCTACCGTTGCTCCTTGCCTTGGCTGCTGCGTTTTGGAAATTCAGCGGGAATTTTTTGAGGTGCTGGTCGTGGAAAATGTTTCTCTCGGTTGGCGGTGCTGCGTGGGTGGCCTTTGCGTTTTACTTGCTGAAAATGGGTTCCGAAGCCGGTCCACGGTTGTTGTTACCCTATTACCCGCTGGTCATCGCACCGTTGCTGCTGCTGCCGGTTCATTCCCGTCTGTTGCATTATCGGAGCTGGCGGCTTCTGCTGGCGCTCGGCGCACTCAGTGTGTTGCCGGTCTTGGTGCTGACTCCGAACCGGCCGCTGTGGCCGGCGGTGCGTGTTACGGAAAGGCTCGTGCGGGAACATCCATCCATCGCCAAGCTTCAGCGGTTGGCCAGCGTTTATTCGACATACGCCAACCGCAATGACGTGCTGGCGCCATTGCGAGACGTTTTGCCAGCCAAAGCGCGCATCATCGGGTTTGTGGCGTCATCCAACGATACGGATTATTCTCTCTGGCGGCCCTTTGGAGTACGACGAGTAGTCTGTTTGCGCACCGGCACGTATCCAGGCATACAAATTCCGGTAGATATGGAATGGTTGGTGGTCAAGCGAACCATCTGGCCGGAAGTCAGCGACCAATCACTTGAAGACTGGGCGGCCAATCATCAGGCAAAAATCATCGCGTCGGTGCCGATTACCACGCTGGTTTCCTGGGGGGCGGAATCCTGGTGCTTATTGCGAATCGAACGGCGCTAACGGTTAGGGGCTGCCCACGTTCGTATTCAAACTTGCGCTTCGCCTATAAAGTGCCGAAAATCAGCTTCATGCCTGTTTCAGTGGAAACTTCAAGACCTTCCGCTATCCCCTTTGTTGGTGCGTTCAACCGCGCCCGGCTGGGTTTCCCCCGATTTTTTTTTCAAGGTAATGGCCAAAAGAGCAGCGACTTGATGTGCACGGCTGTTTTCCGTGAATTGCGTAAGCGCGGATCGCGTGGTGTTGCCATGGCTACGTCGCATCGCGAATTATTTCTACGCAATCCGGACGTGGATAAAATCATTTATCATCGCCAACCTTTTATTGACCGCTGGCTGCGCAAAGGTTTACCGCTGATGCGGTTTAATCAGGCTGTCTACGATCCGTCACGCGATGCGGATGAGGCTCCAATGGACCACATTCTGATTGAGATGTGCCAGCGGGCGAATATCACTGGAATGGTTGAATTGCGACCCTATCTATTTCTAACGCCGAAGGAATTTGCCGCCGGCCGCTTGGGGAAAGATCAGGTGGTCATGCAGTCTTCCAATCTGTCCGTGCCAAACCCGATGCAAAATCGGGAATGGTATCCGGATCGTTTCCAAGAGGTTTGCACGCGGCTTCGCGACCATGTTAGCGTGGTTCAAGTTGGCGCCCTCAGCGATCCGACATTAGAAGGGGCGATAGATATGCGGGGGAAAACGACATCGCGCCAAACCGCCGCCATTCTTGCGCAATCGCTCGTCTTTGTTGGGCTGGCAGGTTTTCTGATGCACCTCGCCCGGGCGGTGGATTGTCGTTCCGTCATTGTTTACGGCGGACGAGAAAAGCCGTCCCAGACCGGCTATGTCGCCAACAAAAATCTTTATGGCCAGGTTCGGTGTGCCCCATGCTGGCTTCGCAATCCATGTGAATTTAACCGCAAGTGCATGTCCATGATCACCGTCAAAGATGTCATCGCCGCCACCGCCGAGCAAATCGGACGCTACGGCACACCGCTGGAAGTGCAGACGGCGGTGTTGTAAAATGGCCACCGCCATTTTTTGATTCAAATAATGGTAAACCTTTGAAAGCTAATTTATCCAATCATGTCCTGGTGGATTAACCGGCAACTGCGCGCCAGCAATCCGCAAACCCGGCTGGCCGTCGTGGAAAAACTCGCTCTTGAAGGCGACGCCAACTCCATTGGCTCGCTGTTGCTCGCCCTGAAAGACAAGGTGGCGGATGTGCGCTGCGCTGCCGCCCGGGCGGTGGTGCGATTCGCCGACCGGCGTGCTGTCGCACCGCTGATTGAGCTGTTGCGCGACACCGTGCCGCTGGTGCGGATTGCGGCGGCGGAATCGCTCGGCAAACTTGCCGACCCGGCGGCGATGGACAAGCTGGTGCCGCTGTTGCGGGATCAGGATCCCATAGCCCGCGCCATCGCCGCGCGCAGCCTGCACCGGCTGGGTTGGCGGCCCAATACGGACACCTTGAAAATTCAGCAGATCCTCGCCATCGGCAACTTGCATCAGCTGGTGACCATGGGGCCGGAAGCGGTGGAACCGCTGTTGGAACTGATGCGCTATGGTTCGCCAAACAAACAGCTTGCCGCCGTCAAAACCCTTGGCGAAATCAACGACCCGCGCCTGTTGCGAACGATGATTGAAGCCTTGCATATGGATACGCCCGCCATCCGCATCGCCGCATTGGAAACTCTGGAACGGCTCGCTGATCCGGCGACTTACCCCGAAGTGGAAAAATTGCTCAACGATGTCAATGCCAGCGTTCGCAGCGCGGCGGTTGACGCCGTGACGCGCTGCAACGGCAGGCGGGCGGTGCCCCGGCTGCTTTTATCATTGAAAGACCCATCCTGGGAAGTCCGGCGGGCGGCGGCCAAGGCGCTGGGTTTCATCGGCGAAGCTTCGGCCGTTCCCGGCTTGTGTGAACTGGTCAAGGATCCGGACCTCGATGTTCGCGAAGCCGGCATTGCCGCGATCGGCCAGATTGGCGATCCCCAAGCCATTCCTTCGCTGGTCATAGCCTTGCTGGATGTGGAGCGGACCGCGCGAAATCTGGCGCAGACCACTTTGAAAAAAATTCAGCCCGATTGGGAACAGACCGAGCAGGCGCGCGCCACCTTGCCGGCGATCAAGGCGGCTTTGACGCATTCTGATTACTGGGTGCGCCACAGCGCCACCGTGTTGCTCGAACAATTCAAAATTGACGCCAGCAGTCTGGTGGACGAACTAAAATCGTCGCCCGCAGAAATATCCCCGCCGCCGCCGCACTTGGCGTTGCCGTTTCTGGCGGATTTGTTGTTCGACCGCGACCCGGAATTGCGGGTGGCCGCCGCCGAAGCCTTGGGCCGGTTGCAGGAAAAGCACGCGACCGCCATTCTCGCCGCCGCCGCGCGGGATGCCAATCAAGCCGTACAACTGGCGGCGGAAAAGGCGCTGGCCGCATTGAATTAAAATCCGATGAGCAACAATTCAAACCATCACCAGGTTTTGTTTGTGGACGACAACCGTGATTACCTTGAAGCGGTGGGCGAATCATTCCGTTTGTTAAGCGCCGAAGACTGGCAGTTGCAAGTTGCCAATTCCGCCAGTCAGGCGCTGCAAATGATCAAGTCCGGGGATATTGACCTCGTGGTGCTTGATGTGGATTTCACCGACGGCGACCAGTTCATAAGCCTGCTGCACGGCTGTTATCCGAAATTAAAAATGGCAGTCATGACCGCCGAACCCACCGACGAAAAACGTGCCGCCAGCATTGCCGCCGGGGCCGGTTTATTTATTGAAAAACCAGTATCCGCCGAGGGCATTCAATCCGTATTCAGGCAGTTGTGCGGATTGCTGCACTGGGAGCCGAGCGAAGGTTTTCAAGGGGTGCTGCGCCGGGTCGGCTTGCTGGATTTGGTCAAGATAGAATGCGTGGGCCGCAACTCCTCCATCCTCGATCTTTACCGCGAACATTCGCTCGGCCGGATTTACATTGAGGACGGCCAGATCATCCACGCCGTCTGCGGCGATATTTTCGGTGAACGCGCTTTTCAGAGACTGCTGACCATTTCCGGCGGAACCTTTGAACTTCACGATTATGAACAGCCGCCCGAGCGCACCATTCATCGCCCGTGGGACCTGATTCTGGCGGACGCCCGGCGGCTCCGCGAATTGGCTGAAGGGCAGAAATTCACCGGCGGATTTGCTGTCGGCGGCGGATTGGAAGCCGGGCTCACCGCTCCTGTCGCGCGGGCTGTGGAATTATTGATTGGCACCGGTCGTGGCGAAAAAATTTATGACTGGCAATGCGCCAATCCGGCGGCCCGCATGGCCATGCTGCAGGCCATTGCGCAACAAGCCGCGCAGATTGTGCCCGAGTGGCAGTTGGGCCATTTTGACCGGCTTGAAATCGCGCTGCCGACCGGCCGCGCCGTGCTTCAAGTTCATACCGACCGGATGATGTTTGCCCGTTTTGCCAAAGCCGAGGTGCCGACATGAAAAATAGCTTGGAAAACTGGCTTGACCAGACCGCCACCACCGATGGCGTGCTGGCGGTCGGCGTGCTGCGCGCCAACGGCAAATGCGTTTGCCGCAGTGACGGGGGAAAACATGCGCCGGAAAAAATCGAAAAATTATTGCGCCAGTTTTCACCACTTCACGCCGCGCTGCTTTCGGCGGAATTTTCGCCCCGCTGGTTCACCTGGAAGTTTGAACATGGATGGTTCCGCTTTGTGCCGGGACCGGACACGGCGTTGCTGCTTTTGATTGTGACCCCCGAATCCGCCGCCGCCAGCGAGCTTGACCAGCTGGCCGCTGATTTTCTCGCCTTGCCGCCCAAGTAAGCGTATTTTTGCTTTTCCTTTTCGCATCCGCCGCCATCTTATTCGGGTGGAAGTCACCATTCACGAAATCCGCCACGCCGTTCGCGCCGCGCTGGCCGAAGATCTCGGCAGCGGCGACGTGACCACTTTCGCCACCGTTCCCGCCAATGCCGAATCCATCGCGCTCATGAATGCGCGCGAGTCGCTCACGGTCGCGGGAATCTCGTTTGCTGAATTCGCCTTTCGTGAACTTTCGCCGGGAATCCAGATCAAGAAAATTGCCCGCGACGGCCAACGCGTTGATGCTGGCGCCGCACTCCTGAAAATTTCCGGCTTATCCCGCGCCCTCTTGAGCGCCGAGCGCGTCGCGCTGAATTTCGTCCAGCGCCTTTCCGGCGTCGCTACCGCCACTGCGCAGTTTGTTGATGCCGTTCAAGGAACTTCGACAAAAATTCTCGACACGCGCAAAACCACCCCCGGCTGGCGCCATTTTGAAAAATACGCCGTCCGGTGCGGTGGTGGAAAAAACCACCGGGTCGGTTTGTTTGATATGATCCTCATCAAAGACAACCACCTCGCAACCCTGCAAAATGCAAAGCCAAACGCCATCGCTGCTGCCGTCGTCCGCGCCCGGGGAAAATTTCCAAAACTGAAAATTGAAGTTGAGGCTGACACGCTGGAACAGGTGGCACAAGCCGTCGCTGCCGGAGCCGACATCATTTTGCTGGATAACATGTCGCCAGCGCAATTGCGACAGGCGGTAAAAATAGTCAAAGGCCGCGCCCAGACCGAAGCGAGTGGAGGCGTGAATTTAAAAACCATCCGTGGCATAGCCCGAACCGGCGTGGATTTTATTTCTGTCGGTGCGATAACCCATTCCGCCCGTGCGGTGGACATCGGTTTGGATTTTGAAGATTGAGCAAAAATGTGAAACCTGCCGACCAAGCCAAGTTCATACGTGATTCGCTACCGCCCGATGGTCTCTTTGCGGGAATGGAATGGAAGATTTCGCCGATGCCTTTTCCGCTTGGCGAAAACCTGGCAAAGGAAATCGAGTCACTGGGGCGCGTGCTGCTGCAATTTTATCGCGCGGCTAATCTGCTTTATCGCAAAAGTATCGAGGGCCGGCAGCCGGAATGGGTCGCCCGCTGGCTTGACTTGGGGAAACCTCGTGAGTTGATCGAGCTTCAACGTGCTGCTGCTTTCAAGAACGATGTGCCGCGTGTTATTCGTCCCGACATTTTGCTCCGGGAAGAAGGCTTTAGCATCACGGAACTGGACTCTGTTCCCGGCGGCATCGGGTTGACCAGCTGGCTGAATCAGACTTACTCCAAGTCAGGCGGCCAAGTTCTTGGTGGCGCAGATGGCATGTTGTGCGGGTTTGAATCCATCTTTGGCGATGCGAAACAAGTTCACATCGTCGTCTCCGATGAGGCAAAAACCTATCGTCCGGAAATGGAGTGGCTCGCGGCACAGCCTGGCGCGCGCTTTACAGTTCATGATGCACAATTCACAGATTTCGCCGAAGGCAGCGCCGTATATCGCTTCTTTGAATTGTTCGATTTGCCGAACGTGGCGAATGCAAAACAAATCCTGGAATTGGCGGCGGAGAAGAAAATCCGCCTCACCCCGCCGCCGAAACCGTTGTTTGAGGAGAAAATGCTCTTTGCACTGCTCTGGAACCGGAATCTACATAGTTTTTGGCGGCAGGAACTGGGCGAAGGTTTTCTGGGGCGGCTGAAAAAGGTGATTCCTTACACCTGGCTTATGGACCCCGCGCCGCTGCCGCCACATGCGGCGATTCCGGGCTTGGAACTTACGGACTGGACACAACTCAAGGCGCTGTCGCAGAAGGAGCGTGACCTGATATTGAAAGTTTCCGGCTTTTCAGAAGCTGCGTGGGGCGCCCGCGGCGTTTTTTTAGGCAGTGACTTGTCGCAGGCCGACTGGAGCGTGGCGGTGGATGCCGCCGTGCGCAATTTTGAAAAATCTCCGAGTGTCTTGCAGCGATTTGAAAAGCCAAAAACAGTTGAAGCCAGCTGGTTTGATTTTGCGAAGAGTGAAGTCGTGCCGATGAAAGGACGGGTGCGGTTGTGTCCTTATTATTTTGTCAGCGGCGAAGGAGACGGGGCGCGGCCCCAACTTGGTGGCGTGCTGGCGACGATCGTTCCAGCAGACAAAAAAATTATCCATGGCATGACCGACGCGGTGCTGGCACCGTGTTCCATTTGTTAAAACCGGATTCTTAACCAGGTTCAGGCGAGGCCGAGATTCTTCAGCACCTGCACGGTGGAATGTGCCTTGTTTAGCGTGTAAAAATGCAAGCCGGGTGCACCACGGCGCACCAATTCCTCGCACTGCCGCGTGGCGTATTCGATGCCGAATTCGACAGCCGCTTCGTCATGGCTGCCAATTTCATCCAGCTTCTTCCGCAACGGCGGCGGGATTTTTGCGCCGCACATCTGCGTGAACTTCGTAATTTGCGTGGCGCTCAAAATGGCAACGACCCCTGGAATAATCGGCACCCGAACGCCCAGCTTGGACGTCACATAATCACAAAATTCAAAATAATCGGCGTTGTCGAAGAATAACTGCGTGATGACGAAATCCGCCCCGGCGGCGACTTTCTCCCGCAAATGCTGCCAGTCCGCCAGCTTGCCATTCGGATTGGCAATGTGGCCTTCGGGAAAACCGGCGACGCCCATGGAAAAATTTCCGTTTTCACGGATGAATTGCACAAGTTGGGCAGAAAACTCAAAGCCGCCGGGAGTGGGTTGGAAGGCGCCGCCGCCGGGCGGATCGCCACGGAGGGCGAGGATGTTTTTACAGTCTAGTGCGCGGATTTTTTCAAGCAAGGCGCGAACTTCATCGCGGGTGTGGTTGACACAAGTGAGATGCGCGAGCGCGGGCAGCCGGTGCTGGCGCTGGATGCGGTCTGCGATCATCAGCGTCTTCTCGCGGGTGCTGCCGCCGGCGCCGTAGGTGACGGAGCAGAAATCCGGGCGGGCGGCGAGCAGGGCAGGAATATGCTTTTCCAGCAGCGCACGGTCGCCCTCGGCGGTCTTGGGCGGGAAAAACTCAAAAGAGACGGCGGGTTTTCCGGCGGCTTTCTTTTCGGCGAGGATATCGCGGATAAATTTCATCGGCGGCGAATTATGAAACGAAGTGCAGCTAATGCCAAGTTTTGTTGTTCAAGCTGATTGTGGTAGCGGGTGCGAGCCGGCACTCAGTTAAAAGATAAACTACGATGCCTAAACACGAGCAGATTTATGTCCGCAACTACCAAAGAATTAACAAAAAGCCCCTGCCGGAAAACCGGCAGGGGCCAAGGTTCTAATTCAGATTAGAACTTGTAAACGATGTTAAGCGCGAGGAGGTAAGCGTTCTGGTAGCTGTTGTCGTAGAAAGCACGATTGGATTCCAAGTGATCCCAGCGGAATTCCAAACGGCTCACAACATTGGCCCACAGGTCATACTGAATCGTGGCGGTGACTTCTTCACCTTTGTAATTGCCACCATTTCCACCCAAGTAGCTGCTTAGGTTCTGGCCATCCAGATACTCACCGCGGAGGTTAAAGCCGAGCTTCTGGGTGGCTTGATAAGTGGCATAGACGCCATAAATGTTACCGTCAGCGCCTGCAGCTTGGAGGCTTTGAACTTTGTCATACGCCAAACCGAACTTCAAGCCGGCCACCGGCGTGGCAAAGGTGCCGTTGACACTGTAGTTGTTTATGCCGCCGTTATCAAACGTCTGAATGGTTTGCAAATTGAGCACGGAGCCTTTCAGGAATCCAAAGCTTTCCGGAGCCGTCAAAGCGAGCGCGGCAATATAATCTTTGGAGCTAAGACCCACAGCCGTGCCACTTACACGATTAGCAATGCCCATTTGCAACGCAATTTCTTTGGTGAAATTGTAGGCTCCAAGCAGGCCGACTTCTGATGCCGGATTCAAGGCGTACCCGTAGGAACGGGTAAAGTTTGGATTTAGGTAAGCCGTGTTGCCTTCATAGCCGGTAATACCGTCAAACAAACCCATTTTCCAGTCAATGCCATTGCCCACCGGCGTGCGGAGAGCCACATAGGCCTGACGGATACCAAAGCTGCTGGCTCCCGTAACATTTGCACTATAGGGTATGGATAAATTGCTGTCATAGCCTAAGTTATTGCGCACCCCAAGGTTATCACCGTAAGCTCTTCCAGTGACTGTCCCCGAGACAGAGCCGCCAGAATTCAACGGAGTGATCGCAGCCGAGCCGCCATTGAGGTCAACATGGTAACCGGCCGCCCATGGGGATTCATCCAACGGCTTGTCCAAGGTTATGGTCGCGCTGTTTAGGCTGAAATTGTCGCCACTTTTAGCATTGCCCATGTTGTATTGGGCGGCGACATCAACGTAACCGCTGATGGTGGTGTTGGAGAGCGCGGTGTTAAGAACGCTCAGTTTTGCTTCGTCAGCGCGGACGGCGGAAGCCAAGCTAACGGCTCCGACGGCGGCGAGACCCAATGTCCATTGATTAAACTTCATCTGTTCCTCCAGTGTTGTTTGTTTGTTGTTTGCTTGTTTACCTGTGATAAGCGGGATGAAACCGGTTCATCCCTAGCACCACAAGGTGCCATTGAGGTCAAAACTAGGGAAACACCCTGAATTTTGCAATCTTTTTTTTGGGCAACTTTGAAGACTCAAACTGTTTGCATAAAATCATTTGATGCCGAGGCGGGCAAAATGGCCTCATAGACCTCACAATTCCAGGTCTCGGCAGAGGAAAACACCCCCCAACACGATTTGCCAGCATGACGGGAAGAGAGTAAAGGGATTGCCTCCACATTGCTTAACTGTGAAGCCATCGGTTAAAACAACTGAGGAAAGGGAGCAAGGGTAATCATTGGCTGGGAACAAAAGTTGCTGATTTCAGACAGATGTAATGAGAATTTCACTTGCAATTCTCTAATATTGAATTATTCACGGGTTAAGGATATGCCAATATTTGCCTATACCGCCCGGGAAACTGCTACTGGTCGTGAAATTCGTAATTCTGTCGAAGCCGCCACGGAGCAGGCTGCTATCGCCCAGTTGCTCAACCGCAATCTGCTGGTAGTCGAGATCAAGGAAAAGATGGCCAAACGCGGTCAGACCAAAGGCGGCAAAGTGGCGCTGGCGGACCTCGTCGTCTTCACCCGCCAGCTGGCGACGATGATTGACGCGGGTATCACCATCGTGCAAGCGCTTCAGGCGCTCGCCGATCAGACGCCCAACAAGGTTATGCGCGATACCATCCGTGACATCTGCTCGCGGGTTGAGGCGGGCGAAAGTTTGTCCGAGGCGTTGACGCGTCATCCCAAGGCCTTCAACCGGCTTTACGTCGCTATGGTGGGTGCGGGTGAAAAAGGCGGCTTGCTGGCGGAAATTCTGGCGCGGCTCGCCACTTATCTGGAAAACATGGATCGGTTACGGAAAAAGGTCAAAATGGCGTTGATGTATCCCACCACAGTGACCGTGGTGGCCATTTGCATCACGATTTTTCTGCTGGTGAAAGTGATCCCCACGTTTCAGGACGTCTATTCCGGCTTTGGTGCCAAGCTGCCGGCCCCGACACAATTTCTGATCGGCTTGAGTGAAATCGTGCAGCATTACTTTATATACCTCATTTTGCTCGCAGGGGTAGGTGTTTGGGCCTGGCTTTACTTCATCAAGACAACCAAGGGACGTGAGTTTTGGGATGCGCAACGAATCAAGCTGCCTATCTTCGGCGTCATCGCCCACAAGATCTGCCTCGCACGGTTCACCCGCACCCTGTCCTCGCTCATCCGCAGCGGTGTTCCCATTCTGGAAGTTTTGAACATCGTTTCGCAAACCGTCGGCAACGTGGTGATGGAAAAAGCCATCAAATCTGCTTCGCTTGATATTGAACGCGGCGAAGGCATTTCTGCCGCACTTGGCAAACACCCAGTATTCCCCACCATGGTCATCCGCATGTTGAGCGCTGGCGAACAGACCGGCAATATTGACAACATGCTCGAGCGCGTCGCCAAATTTCTCGACGAGGAAATCGAAACCACGCTCTCCGGCCTCATGTCGCTCATCGAACCGCTGCTGATCGTGTTTCTCGGCGTCATCATCGGCGGCATGGTGATCTGCATGTTCCTGCCCATCTTCAACCTTGCCAATGTCGTCAGCGGCGGGAAATGAATGGATTAAAAACCGCCGGAAGAATTTTTTTTCCGGCGGTTTTATTTTGGGAAAATGGTTTTGTGACTTCTGGGCTTTTGTAGCTAAACCGAAACCGGCTTGGCCGGCTGCGGCTGGAACATTTTGATCTTTGGCCAACGCTCGAGGATTTTCTCCTCAAACCATCGGCGGGCGGCATCATCACCGTGGCCCAGCAAAATTGCGCGCGGCGAAACCTGGCCGACAAACTCCAGCAAATCCTCACGGTTGGCATGCGCCGTCAAATCAAAATCCTGCACGTCACAGCGCTTCGTCACCTGTCCCGCGCTCGGGCTGAACACAAACGTCTCGCCTTGCTTCGCCGCCTTCAAATGTCCCGCCGGCGAATCCGGATCCGCGTAGCCCACGAAGAAAATACTCTGCTTCTCGTCACCAATCATCCGCGTCGCCAGCGTGTGCGCCGCCGTGTTTTCGCTCATCATGCCGGCCGTGATGACAAAAATTTTTCCGCCACTCAACTTCATGGTGTCCGCCGCGCCTTTTTCCAGGACGACCAGTTGCAGGGCATCATTCAAATGCAGATTCGTGTGCTGCCGGTGCGTCCGGCTGGCTTCGATGTCATAAATCTCCGTGAACACGCGTCCCAGCCCGCCAATATAGATGGGTTGCTTCTTCAATTTCCCCTCGCGCATCAGCAGTGCCAGCAGCGCCAGCATTTCCTGCGTGCGACCCAGGGCGAACGACGGGATCATGATCGCGCCCTTTTTCTTTTCCGCCGCGTGAATCGCCGCCACCAGCCGCTCGATTTCCTTTTCGCGAGTGAAGCCCGGGGCCACTTCACGGTTGCCGCGCGTCGTCTCCATGATCAGCACGTCCGCCTTCACATCCTCGAACCGTGCGCCCTTTAAAATCGTCTGGTCGTGAAAACAAACATCGCCAGTGTAAAACATCGTCTCCTTTTTGCCGCGCAACAGAATTCCCGCCGATCCCAGCGTGTGGCCCGCGTCAAAAAATTCCAGAGTCGGCGACGGCAGCCCCGCCCGCGCCTTGTGATACGCCTGCCATTCCACTTCGCGGTTGTATTTGAAACCCTGGAAGTGCGGCGCGATTTCGTCCAGCTCATCGTGCGTGTAGAGCGGATATTCGCGGATGCCCAGCTCGTCGCGCTGGCGGGTCATCACATTCACTGAATTGTGCAGGACGCGCTCCACGAGGAGATAGCTTAACTCGGTCATCAAGACGTGCGCCTTGGGATATTGCCGGCACGCCAGCGGCAGCGCACCTACATGGTCATGGTGGCAGTGCGACAACGCGATGGCGTCCACATCATGTGTGTTCGCTTTGTTGAACGTCGGCATCGCCGCGCGCCCTTCGCGTTTCGGATGCATCCCGGCGTCGAGCAAAATGCGGTGTTCGTCCAACTCCACCAGCCACGCGCTCGCGCCGATATCTGTGTCCGGATTTAAATTCGTGATGTTCACCCAATCATTTCACCACAAAAACCCACCGCCACGAAGCTAAAAGAGTTTTGGAAGCCGCTGCCGGGATTCACTGCGCCGGCCGGAATTGCTGCGCCACTGGAATCCGTCGACCCATGCCGAATGCACGCGGCGACACCTTCAAACCCGGGGCTGCCTGCCGCCGCTTGTATTCGCTGAAGGTGATTTTGTTCACCACGTCGTTCACCACTGCCGCGTCAAAACTGCGGGCGACGATCTCCGCCTTGCCCAGATTTTTCACGACATACAAATCCAGGATCGCGTCCAGTATTTCATACGGCGGCAGCGAATCCTGATCCTGCTGTCCCGGCCGCAACTCCGCGCTTGGCGGCTTGGTGATGGAATCCGCCGGAATGATTTCACGCCCCCGGTTCACCCAGCGCGAGATTCTATAAACGTCCGTCTTCAAAACGTCGGCAATCGGCGCGAGCGCACCGTTCATGTCGCCGTAAAGTGTGCAATAACCCACCGCCATCTCGGACTTGTTGCCCGTCGTCAGCACCAGACCGCCAAATTTATTTGAGAGTGCCATCAGCGTCACGCCGCGCAGCCGCGACTGGATGTTTTCTTCCGCCTCATTGGGCTTCGTGCCGGCAAACAGCTTGTGCAACTGCGCCTCAACCGCGTTGAAGGCCGGTTCAATTGGTAAAACTTCGTAGCGAATGCCGAGCTGGTGCGCGAGTTTTTTCGCGTCGGTCAAGCTGCCTGCGCTCGAATACCGCGCGGGCAGCGAGACGCCCAAAACATTTTCTGGGCCGAGCGCATCAGCGGCCATCACCGCGATAAGCGCTGAATCAATGCCGCCGGATAAACCCAGAATCACCGATTTGAAACCGCATTTGCGGACATAATCGCGGATGCCGAGTGATAGTGCGGAATACAAAAGTTCCTCGCGCGGTGGAAATTCATATCCGCTTTGCCGGCGATCGTCGCCCGCTTTGCACTTTCTGTTTTGATTCAAATCCACCACCAAAACTTCCTCGGCAAATCCTTTGCCCAAAGCCAGCACTTCACCCTGCGCGTCCAGCACGACGCTGTGGCCGTCAAAAATCAATTCGTCATTTGCGCCCACGGCGTTGACCTGCGCGAGCGGAATTTTTTCGTCCCGCGCGGCGCGGCGCAGCATTTCCAGCCGCGTGCGCTCCTTGCCGTCGTGCCACGGTGAGGCGGACAAATTCAAAATGATTTCCGCGCCCTGCGAAATTAGCTCCTTTACCGGATCGCGGCGGTAGAGTCGTTCCGGCCAGAAATCCTCGTCGTTCCAGATGTCTTCGCAAATCGTGATGCCAAGTTTGCGGCCGTTGAAAAGGAACGGCTCCACTTTTTTCGCCGCATCGAAGTAGCGGTCCTCGTCAAAAACGTCGTAGGTCGGCAGCAGGCTTTTCGCCATCCGCCAGATGATTTTTCCGTTTTGCAGAACCGCCGCCGCGTTTTTCAGCGCGCGGCCGGGCCGCTCGGGATTTTTATCAACATAGCCGAGGCAGATCGGAACCTCGCCAATGCCCTTCGCCGCTTCTTCAAGCACGGCGAGGTTGGCCGCGATGAAGTCCTCGCGCAGCAGCAAATCACGTGGCGGATAACCGCAGAGAAACAATTCCGGCGCGACGACGAATTCAGCGCCGCGCGTGACGGCATCGGCATAGGCGGACAAAAGTTTTTCGCGGTTGGCCGCAAAAGCGCCGATGGTCGAATTAAGCTGGAGCAGACCGACAATCATTCTGATTATATTTTAACCAAATTTGGACACAGATGACACAGATTTAATTTTCCACACTGCGAATGGCTTTAGCCAAGCTGGCGAGGTGGCGTTCCAGCGTGAAGTGGGTGATGAAATATTCGCGGGCGGCTTCGCTGCTATCGATGGCGAGAAGTTTCAGGATGGCCTCGGCAATCTCCCCCGGGTTCTGGTCGCTCACCAGTCCGGGATAATCTGGCGGCAGCATTTCCGGCAGTGACCGCCAGCGGGTGGTGACCATCGGCAGACCAAACGCCATCGCTTCGATGAGGTTGACCGGCTGATTTTCGCCAAGGTAGCGCGTCGGAAAAAGAAACAGGTCGGTGTCGAGGAGCAGTTGGTTTTTTTGTGCGCTGGAGACGAAGCCGACGGGTTGGATGGTGGCGGCGAATTCGGGATTTCTTTTCAGTTCGTCGAACTCCGCTTGCTCTTCGTAGGTCACGAAATTGCCCGCGACGATCAGCTTGAGCCGCAGCGGCAGGCTGCGGGCGGCGAGCAGGCGGTTGGCGCCCTGTACGCCGGCGATGGCAGCGAACAGTCCTTTTTCCCGCGTGCAATGCGCGAGGAACAAAAGGTTGGCCGTGAGGGTTTCGCCGGAATGCTGGCCGGAGAAAACTTCCTGGCGTGCGCGCAGGCGTTCGCGCCGGCGCGGCAAAACGACCTGGTCAAATTCCGGACACGGGTCGGGAATGCCGTTGTGGACAACGCGGATTTTGCCGGATAAAAGTTTTTCTGCGTCGGAGAAATTATAGCGTGAGAGGACGAGGCTCAAGTCCACCGGCCGGAAGAGCCGGTAGGTTGTGGCCCGGGCAAAGATTGAATTTTCAACTTCCAGCCACTTGGCCATGCCGGCGGCATGCCAGTGCAAAATCACGTTTTTGAAAAATGGCCGGCAGAGCAGCATCACCAGCCAGTCGCGGTAAAGCGCGACTTTTTTTCCCGGCGCAGGGACGTAGTAAAAGTTTTTAACGCCGTAACGAAACCGGATCCAGACGGCCTTGGCGCAAAACCAGAAGATGAGAAATATTTTAGCGCCCTGAAATTCACCCACGTCTGACAAGCCGCGGGAAAAGCGGGCGTTGACGTGGTAGCATCGAATATCGAACGGGTTTGTCAATTTCGCCCGCCGGCAGTCGCCGCCAAAGCCTTCGAGCATCAGCTGCACCATGTAACTCTGGCCATGGTGCGGCGGCGGAGTGTGGGCAAAGACGAGCAATTTCATTTATGATTTGCGATTTACGATATACGATTTACGCGCCGCATGAGTTTTGGAATCCTAAATCTTAAATCAGAAATCGTAAATGACTAACCGCGTCAACATCCTCGGCGTCGGCATCAGCGTCCTCAATCTGCGGACGGCACTGGCTGCCATTGCCGCCGCTGTTTGCGAGCGGCGCAAGGGATATATCTGCGTGACCGGCGTGCATGGCGTAATGGAGGCACAGGACGATGCGGGGTTTAAAAAAATCCTGAACGACGCGTTTCTCTGCACGCCGGATGGGATGCCAATGGTCTGGGCAGGCAAACTTGATGGTCACCGCGAGATGCGCCGGGTTTACGGGCCGGATTTGATGCTGGACGTCTGCGCCTGGAGCGAGACGAGCGGCGCCAAACATTTTTTTTACGGCGGCGCGGAAGGGGTGGCGGAATTGCTGGTGAAAAAACTGAAGGGAAAATTTCCAAAACTACAAGTTGTTGGCACGTTCACACCGCCGTTTCGGGCATTGGATTGGATTGAAGAAAAATCACTGGTGGCACAAATTGCGGCGGCCCAGCCGGATATTTTGTGGGTGGGGTTGAGCACGCCAAAGCAGGAAAAATTCATGGCGGAATTTTTACCGAATCTGGACGCGACGCTGATGATCGGCGTGGGAGCGGCGTTTGATTTTCACAGCGGGCGGGTGCGGCAGGCACCACGCTGGATGCAGCGCGGCGGGTTGGAATGGCTTTATCGGTTTGGCTGCGAGCCGCGCCGTTTGGGCGGACGTTATCTGCGTAACAATCCCCAGTTTGTCCTGAAGTTTCTGGGGCAAATGACTGGCATCCGAAAATATCCGTCACCTTGATGTAACGGTTTTTTGTTTGAGCAGAAGGCGGGGTGTGGTTATCTAATCCTTTCCGGTCGAAAAAAGAAATGAACAAACAACCGCTGCCTTATGGCCTCAAGCTCCACGAAATCGGCTTCCTGATTTTGCTGGCGATCGCCTATTACCATACGGACGTGAAGTTCCGCGGTTCGCCGCTGCCGCTGCCGCTGTTTAGCGCGGCGCTGGTGGGCGGGGTGGCGGTGCTGGCGGGACGGTGCCGGGAGGAGTTTTTTCAGCTGCCGAACAAACTATTTTTCTTCGGGCTGCTCGGCGCGTGGGTGGCGCTGTTTTTAGCGTGGGGAAATTCCACGCTGGGCTATGTCCACTCGTCCTCGCTGTTTGCCTGGTTGTTCGATATTTACACGGCCACCGCCGCAGATGCGGAACACGGCTTGATGATCCCTTTTATCGTGCTCGCGCTGCTCTGGTGGAAACGCCAGCGGTTACTCGCGCGACCGGCGACCCTGTGGTGGCCGGGGGTTTTTCTCGTCGCGGGAGCGCTGTTTCTGCATGTGGTGGCTTATGCGGTGCAGATTCCGTCGTTGTCGGCGGTCGCTTTTTTTGCGGGCATTTATGCGCTGACCGGGCTGGCGTGGGGCTGGCATTGGCTGAAGGAAAGTTTGTTTCCATATTTTTTGCTGGGGTTCTGCGTGCCGGTAGGCGGGCTGCTAGATGGTTTTACCTTCAAATTGCGGTTATTGGTTTCCTGGACGGTGGAGCATTTGGCGCATCTTGGTCTGGCACCGGATTTGATTCGGGAGGGTACGCAGCTTTTTGACGCGCAGCGGACATTTTCTTACGAGGTGGCGGCGGCGTGCAGCGGCATCCGCAGTTTGATGGCGCTGCTGGCGTTGATGATAGTCTATGGTTTTATGGCCATGAAATCGCCGTGGCGCCGCACGGTCATGGTGCTAGCCGCCCTGCCGCTGGCGGTGCTGGGTAATATCGCGCGGCTGTGCGTCACCGTGGGGGTAGCGGAAACTTTCGGCCAAGAGGCGGGCAAGGCGGTGGAAACCAAGTTTGGCTTTGTCACGTTTACGGTGGCGTTTGGCAGCGCTTATTTGCTGGCACGCTGGCTGGAAAAAAACGAGGCCGCTGCGACGGCTAAAGAACAAGCCATTGGGTCATGAAAGGAAAAACCATTATTGCCGCCGTTACCGTGCTTGCGCTTATGGGCGTGGCTGCCAGCATTTTACAGCACGACAAATCCGGCCAGCAGCTTGGCCAGCCGGGTGTGAAAACACGGCCGCTCGCTGGCGGTACCAATCTGGAGGTTCTGTTGCCGGAAAATCTGCCGGGCTACAAATCCGAGCTGGTGCCCGAGGCGTCCATTGTGACCAATTCGTTGCCGCCGGACACGAGCTTCGGCCAGCGGCTTTACACGGCGGACGACGGATTTCAGTCGATGATTAACGTGGTGCTGATGGGCGCCGATCGCACGAGTATTCACAAGCCGGAGATTTGCCTTGTGGGTCAGGGCTGGCAATTTGACGGTGCCGCCACCCGCCCAGAGAAGGTTCGCATGACGCGCCCAATGGCCTATGAACTCTCGGTGATGCGCGTGGTAGCTCACATCGATACCGTGGACAATGGTCAGCCAGTGAAGCGTTCCTGCGTCTATACCTACTGGTTTGTGGATGGAAACCGTTTTACGGCGCGGCACAACGAATGGAAATGGTGGCTGGTTAAGGATTTTCTGCTGACCGGCGTGCTGGATCGCTGGGCCTACGTAACGTTTTTATCAATCTGCGCGCCGGGGCAGGAAGAGGCGACCTATGAGCGGATGAAACAGTTGATGGCCGCCGCCGTGCCGGAATTTCAACTGGTACCGAAGCCCGCCAAATGAATTGAATTTCATGTGCCGCCAGTTATGATTTGTAGCCACCCAGTCCAATAATAATTTTCATGCTGCAACGCGACCGTCAGATTCGCACCCAGATTCAACAGCTTGCCGACGCAAGCCTGTTTGCCGCCAGTCTTTGGCTAGCCTACGTTCTGCGCAGCAATGGCTGGCTGACGGATTTCCTCGGGCTGGACCCGATTGAGTCGGGGGTGTTCAGCCGGGTGGTGTGGCTTTACTTCGCCCTCGTGCCGGCTGCGCCGCTGGTGTTGGAGTCGCAAGGGTTTTACAACCGGCCGGTGGTGAGTTCGCGCACAACCGTTTTCTGGCCGCTGTTCAAGTCCTGTTTCATCGTGACCATAGGGCTGGTGGTGCTCTTGTTCATTTTCAAGGAGGCCGAAAGAACGCCGCGCGGCGTCTTGGTGTTTTTCGGTGTCATCAGCTTCGGGCTGGTTTGGCTCAAGGAGGAATTACTTCAGCTGGCTTTGCGCAGTCGCATGGCCAAAGCTCAATACAAGCGCCGCATCATCATCGCCGGCTCCCCGTCGGAAATCACCCGCTTCCACCGCGATTTGACCGCGCATGATGACAGCATCGAAATTGCCGCAGAATTTTGCCTCACCGAATCGCCCGCGCAAAAGCTCATCGAATTGATACACGAACACTCCGTCAGCGGGGTTCTGATCAGCCCCAAACATGCCCAGTTGGAACGCGTGGAGGCCGTCATTCAACTCTGCGAGGTCGAGGGAATTGAGGCCTGGCTGGTGGCGGATTTTTTTGCCACCCAGATTTCGCGAGCCACTTTCGATGAAGTGTTCGGGCATCCGTTGCTGGTATTCCGCTCCACGCCGGAAACTTCATGGCAGGTGATGGCCAAGCTGCTACTGGATTTCTTCGGCACGTTATTTTTACTCATGTTGGCGGCGGCTCCCATGCTGGTCATTGCGTTGTTGATCAGATTCTCCTCGCCCGGCCCGGTGCTGTTCCGGCAGCAGCGATCCGGTGTGAATGGCGCACCGTTCACCATCTTCAAGTTCCGCACCATGATGACCAACGCCGAGCAGTTCCAACACGAGCTCGCTGCGATGAATGAAATGTCCGGCCCCGTTTTCAAGGTCACCAACGACCCGCGCATCACATCCATCGGCACATTCCTCCGCAAATGGAGCCTCGACGAACTGCCGCAGCTCTTCAACATCCTGCGCGGCGAAATGAGCCTTGTCGGTCCGCGGCCGTTGCCGGTGGATGAGGTTAAGCGTTTCAGCGACCTCGCGCACCGCCGCCGCTTGAGCGTCAAGCCCGGTCTCACTTGTCTCTGGCAGGTGCAGGGTCGCAACAAGATTTCCGATTTCAAAGAATGGGTCCGCCTCGACCTGGAATACATTGACAACTGGTCCATCTGGCTCGATCTGGCAATCCTGTTGCGCACCATCCCCGCCGTGTTTTACGCGGTCGGGGCGAAATAATATCATGGTCCCGGATCGTTTAATCGTTGAATCGGCGATGCGCTCCAATACGATGTAGCAATTATAACAATTTGCGATTTGCGATGAAAAAGAAACAAACCACTTCCGTTGTCACCGGAGCCGCCGGCTTTCTTGGCTCACACCTCACCGACCTCCTGATTACGCGCGGCCACAAAGTCATCGGCATTGACAACTTTGTCACGGGCAGCGTGAATAACATCGTTCATCTCGGCGGCAATCCGAACTTCAAATTCATCCAGCAGGATGTCACTGAATTTATATTTCTCGAAGGCCCGGTGGATTACGTCTGGCACTTCGCATCGCCCGCCAGCCCGATTGATTACCTCGAACTGCCGATTCAAACGCTCAAGGTCGGCTCGCTCGGCACGCACAAGGCGGTTGGCCTGGCCAAGGAAAAAGGTGCGCGCTTTCTCATCGCCTCCACTTCCGAAATTTACGGTGATCCGCTCATTCACCCGCAGCCCGAGGAATACTGGGGCAACGTGAACACCATCGGCCCGCGTGGTTGCTATGACGAAGCCAAACGTTTTGCCGAAGCGATGACGATGGCCTACCACCGCGAGCATCAGGTCGAGACCCGCATCGTCCGCATCTTCAACACTTACGGCCCGCGCATGAGAATCAACGACGGCCGGGTCGTTCCCGCGTTCATCAGCCAGGCGCTGAAGAACAAGCCTGTGACGATTTTCGGCCAGGGCACACAGACGCGCAGTTTCTGTTACGTCTCGGATTTGATTGAAGGGATATATCGGCTGATGATGAGCGATTATGATCTGCCGGTGAACATCGGCAACCCGGTGGAAATGACCATGCTTCAATTCGCCGAGCAGATCGTTCGCGCGACAAAATCCAAAAGCAAAATCGTCTTCAAACCGCTGCCGCAGGACGATCCCAAGCAGCGCAAGCCGGACATCACCAAAGCCAAAAAAATTCTGAAATGGGAGCCCAAGGTGAAGCTTGCCGACGGCCTCAAAGACACGATCAAATATTTTCGATCAAAGGTCTGACTTGGCAGACCCGCGCCGATGGGCGTAACCTTGCGGAGACAAGATGATTTTCCGCGCCCGCCAATTTGAATTCCGCTTTCCGCGTCCCGCGCTGGTCATGGGCATTGTCAACGTCACGCCAGATTCCTTTTCTGACGGCGGAAAATTTATGGACCCGGGGGCGGCGTTTGCTCATGCGCTGAAACTTGTGGCTCAAGGCGCGGACCTTCTCGACATCGGCGGCGAATCCACTCGCCCCGGCGCCGAACCTATCAGCGAAACCGAAGAACTGCGTCGCATCATTCCAGTCATCGAGAGACTTGCGCCGCAAATAAAAATCCCCATCTCGGTGGATACCAGCAAGCCGGCGGTCGCCCGCGCGGCACTCGAAGCCGGGGCGAGTATCATCAATGATGTCGGCACGGCCACCCGCACAGATTTTGTGATGTGGAAAATTGTCGATGAATATCAGGCCGGCTATGTCGTCATGCACACTCAGGGTTCGCCCCGGACGATGCAAAACAATCCCGTTTACAATGATGTTGTACAAGATGTCGGCGGATTTTTTACCGAACGGCTGGGTATGTTAATGAACGAGGTGGGCGTGCCGATGGAGCAGGTGGTGTTGGATGTCGGCATCGGTTTCGGCAAGACGCTGGAACACAATTTGCAGTTGCTCGCGGGCATGCGGAGTTTTACAAAGTGGCGGCGTCCGCTGCTGGTGGGTGTTTCGCGCAAGTCGTTTATCGAAAAATTACTCGACGTGCCGGTAGAAGAGCGACTGCCGGCGTCGCTTGCCTGTACCACGCTGGCGCTGGTGACCGGCGCGCAGATTATTCGGACGCACGACGTGCCGGAGACCGTGCAGGCTGTGCGGATGACGGAAGCTGTGTTGGCTGAACCGGTGTCCAAAAATCTGCCGTGCATGGTGTGCGGCCGGCGGGATCTATAAATCGTTTGATTTCAAAATAAAATGTGGGTTGACCTACAAAACGGATGGCGGCCGGCGGTGGAAATCTTAATCCTCGCGGTGCTGATCTATTATGCCTTCCGATTCGTGCGCGGCACGCGCGGCTGGCCGGTGGTGATCGGTTTTGTTGTCGTGCTGCTGGCGCTAACGGCGGTCACGACGCTGTTGAAATTACAGGTGTTGCGCTGGATTCTCGGCAGCGCGTCCGTGTTCATCGCATTGGGCGCGGTTGTGATTTTCCAGCCGGAAATTCGCCGGATGCTCGCCGAACTGGGCAATCTGCCGCTATTCGCCAGCTCCCACGAGCAGCGCGAAAGCATCGAGGTCATCATCCAGACCGTCGAGCGCCTCGCCGACGTGAAGATCGGAGCCCTCATCGCCATAGAACAATCCATCCAGCTTCAGGAAGCCGTCGAGTCCGGCATCAAGGTGGATTGCGACGTCTCTTCGGAAATGCTGGAGACGATTTTCTTTCCGAACAATGCCGTTCATGACGGCGGCGTCATCATCAAGGGCGACCGTATCGCCTATGCCGCGTGTATTTTTCCGCTGTCGCAACGGAGCGATTTGAATAAGTCGCTCGGCACGCGCCATCGCGCCGCCATTGGTTTGAGCGAGGAGACCGACGCGCTGGTCGTGGTCGTATCCGAGGAGAACGGCATGATTTCCCACGCCCACAAAGGCCAGCTTGTGCGGGGCGTGACGCCGGAAGAACTGCGTGCGTTTCTGACCTCGGTCATTTTGCGTCCGGCCAAGGCGCACGGTGTTGTCAAATGGCTGCGTGCCCAGTTCCGGGAAAGCCATCGTCCAACCGGTCCGGCGGTCATCACCCGGCACGAGCCCCGGCCGGCAGCCAAACCTGTCTCCAAATAAATAATTTCATACCATGCGTGATTTTTTTCTCAAAGATATCGGTTGGAAAATCTTCTCCTTGTTGCTGGCGGCGGGCATATGGCTGACGGTGCATCGCATCCTCGACGAGCCAGTCGCCAGCGTTACCGCCCCCAAAGATCCCGTTGCCGCTGCCCCGGCGAATTGAAATCATGAATTCTCTAAAAAAAATCTTCGGCACCGACGGTGTGCGGGGAACGGCAAACCTTGAGCCTGTCACCGCCGAAACTGCGCTCAAGCTGGGCCGCGCCGCCGCTCACGTTTTCAAGAATCTCGAAACCCAGTCGCGCAGCCGCGGCAAATACCGCATCGTCATCGGCAAAGATACCCGCCTTTCCGGCTACATGCTGGAGAATGCCATCAGCTCTGGCATCCTTTCGATGGGCGTGGATGTGTTTTTTGTCGGTCCGCTGCCCACGCCGGGCGTCGCCTACGTCACGCGCAGCCTGCGCGCCGATGCGGGCATCGTCATCACCGCCTCGCACAATCCCTACACCGACAACGGCATCAAGTTTTTCCGCGCCGATGGTTACAAGCTCGACGATAAAATTGAAGCCGAAATCGAACGCCTCGTCTTCTCCGGTGAAGTTGAAAATATCCGCCCTTCCGCCGAGTACATCGGCCGCGCCGTGCGCATTGATGACGCGCTGGGCCGCTACATCGAATACGCCAAATCATCGTTTCCGAAAGGCCTGACGCTCGAAGGCATGAAGATTGTTTTGGACTGCGGCCATGGCGCGGCTTACAAGGCCTCGCCCTGCGTCCTGCGCGAACTGGGCGCGGAAGTCATTGTTTCCGGCAACCAACCCGACGGCAAAAACATCAATGAAAACTGCGGCTCCATGCATCCGGAGGTGATGTGCCGGAAAGTCGTGGAACATGGCGCGCACCTCGGCATCGCGCATGACGGAGATGCCGACCGCGTGCTGCTTTGCGACGAACATGGCACACTGATCGACGGCGACGACATCATGGCCATCGCCGCGCTCGAAATGCTCGCGGAAAAAACTTTGGCCAACAAAACTCTCGTTGCCACCGTGATGAGCAATGCCGGCCTTGAAGCCGCAGTCAAAAATGCCGGCGGCCAGATGTTCCGCACCGCCGTGGGCGACAAGAACGTGATTGACGAGATGCTGAAGCACGGCTTCAACTTCGGCGGCGAGCAGAGCGGGCACCTGATATTCCGCGACCACGGCACGACCGGCGACGGTCTTGTGGCGGCGCTGCAAATTCTGCGCATCATGAAAGCCCAAGGCCAGCCGCTTTCCACGCTAGCCCAATGCTGGACGCGTTTCCCGCAACTCGTGACGAATGTGAGGGTGCGCGAAAAGCGGCCGTTTGAACAACTTGCCGGCCTGAACCAGCTCGTGGCCGATGCGGAAAAAGAATTATTCGCGCAAGGCGGACGGCTGCTGCTGCGCTATTCCGGCACGGAACCCAAGGTGCGCCTGCTGGTGGAAGGCCGTGACGCGGCGGCGCTGAAAACCTGGTCGGGAAAAATCTGCGCTGCGATCCAGAAGCTCATTGGAATTTGAGCGCCATTCCGCCGCCCCCACCCCTTACGCCCGCGGATGGAATTTCCGGTGGATTTCCCGCAGCCGGCTGCCGGTGACGTGCGTGTAAATCTCCGTCGTGCCGATGTTCGCGTGGCCGAGCAGTTCTTGAATCACCCGCAAATCCGCGCCATGCTCCAGCAGGTGCGTCGCGAAGCTGTGCCGCAGCATGTGCGGCGTGATATTCCGCTCGATGCCCGTCCGCTTCACGCGATTCTTGATGCGCAGCCATAATGTCACCGCTGCGAACGGCCTGCCGCGTTTGGTGAGAAAAACGTTCGCCGGTGATTTCGGCGTGATGAGCTTGGGTCGGCCCGCCTCGATGAAACGATTCAATGCCGCTACCGCAGTTTTTCCCACCGGCACCACACGCTCCTTGTTGCCCTTGCCGATGACGTTGATGAAACCGGCGTCGAGATGAAGCTGTTCCAGCCGCAGATTTTTCAATTCCGACAGCCGCAGGCCGGAAGCATAAGCCAGTTCCAGAATCGCCTGATCGCACAACGTGACCGGTGTGGCGGGTTCCTCCAGCGTCAGCAGCTTGGCGATTTCGTCATTCGATAAAGCCTTCGGCAACCGCTTCCAGCGGCGCGGCAGCGAAAGATTTTCCGCCGGATTCGTTGGCAGGATTTTTTCATTCTCGGCGAATTTATAAAACGCCCGCAACGCCGCGATTTCCAGATAAACACTCTCGCCGCTCAACCGGCGTATTTTCTCCCTCTCCCCTCCGAAGGGAGAGGGCTGGGGTGAGGGGTCCGCTGCATCAGCATTACCACTTGTTGCGGACTTTCCCCGTCCTGCTGGCAACACGTTTCTTATCCGTTCATTCGAGAGGAACGCCATTAAATGCTTTAGTTCCACGTCGTGCCAGTCGGCGAGACCCTGCTTTTCCGCCCACGCGGTGAACTTGCCGAGCAGCGCGGCATAGGTTTTGGCCGTGTTGTCCGACTGCCCGCGCTCGTGGCGCAGGTATTGCAGAAAATCTTCGACGAGGTTTTGCATGGCTAGGCTTTGCCCGCCCGAAGATACCGCTGCCGTTCGGGTTCCGACAGTTTTTCAATCGCGTAACGCAGCATCGTGCGTGGCATGAATGCGGCATGCTTACCAAGAAATGTTCGAAGCACGATCAGGTCGCGTTTGCCGATTTCGCGCAGCATCCAGCCGATGGCTTTGTGGATCAAGTCATGCTCGTCATTCCGGAGCAGTTCCGCGAGGCGAAGCGCATCGGCGAAATCGTTCTGCCGGATGAAATAAAACGTCGCCAGCACAACGACGCGGCGATGCCAGAGATTTTTTGAGCGCGCGAGGCGGGACAGGATTTTGCGCGAACGGTTCAGTAGATGCGGGCCGATGATGTAAGGTGCGGATGAATCGACTAAATCCCAGTTGTTCACGTAATCGAGCTGGGCCAGATAAAGCTTATAAATCTCCGCACACTCTGTGTCATCGCCGCACTGATAAGCGTTGACCAAAATGACAAGCGCGAGCAAACGCTCCTCGTGGATGGGCGATTGCAGCAGCGCGACGACATCGCGCCGCGGCAATTCGCGAAACTCCCGCGCCAACTTGCGCGTCACCGGCACGCGGATGCCAAGAAAACGGTCACCCTCGCCGTATTCACTCGGGCCGGTCTTGAAGAAACGCTGGAGAGATCTAGCGTCTGCCGGCGAGGCGAGTTTTTTCAGGCGGGCACGGAGGTCGGAAACATTCATGGCTATTAAACGCCGCGCTCGTGGCGCAGGTATTGCAGCAAATCTTCGACAAGGTTTTGCATGACGCAATTAAGAGTAACGAGCAAGATTTGAATCCCACCAACTCTTCAGACTTGGGTTTATCTTTTCCCAACCAACGCCATGATAGGATGGTGTTTTCATCTCATAAGCAATTACTTCTATTGTGGCAGAAAAAGAAATTGCCATGGTTGCGAGCCAGCCGGGGAATTCAGTCAGAATGGTCGTGCCTGACAAGGCGATGAAAATGCCAGACCATATTAATTCTAGTCGGCGCGAAATCCTAAACAAGTTGCAAAACAAAAAGAAATGACCAAGCGCAACTGCGATTAACAGGCTTACTGACCAATATGTATTAACAAGCGCAAATGAACCCAAAAAACCAACAACTAGCACAATGGCATCTCGGAACGAAAAACGAAATCCGGGTTCGAATTCTGGGATGGGATTTAGCCGTTTCAAAGCTTCTTCCCAGTCAGCCGCTCGTAAGCTTCCAGATAGGTCGCACTCGTCTTGGCAACAACTTCGGCGGGCAACGTCGGGCCGGGCGGGGTTTTGTTCCAGTCGAGCGTTTCGAGATAATCGCGGACGAATTGTTTGTCGAAGCTCGGCTGGCCGCGGCCGGGCGCGTATTGGTCAGCCGGCCAGAAGCGCGAGGAATCGGGCGTGAGCACTTCATCAATCAGGATGAGCTTGCCCTGCGGCAAGGTGCCGCTGCCAGTTTCCAGCCCAAACTCGAATTTCGTATCGGCGATGATAATGCCGCGTTGCTTGGCGTAATCACGTCCAGCCTTGTAAATCTTCAGGCTCAAGTCGCGCGCCTGCGTGGCGAGGTCGGTGCCCACGATCTTGCAGGCTTCCTCGAAGGAAATATTTTCGTCGTGGCCAGCCTCAGCCTTGGTGGACGGAGTGAAAATCGGCTCCGGCAGTTCAGCAGATTCAGTCAGGCCGGCGGGCAATTTGATGCCGCAGACAGTTTGGGATTTCTTGTATTCCTTCCAGCCGCTGCCGGAAAGATAGCCGCGCACGATGCATTCGATGGCGAGCGGCTTGGCTTTCTTGACGATCATTGAGCGGCGCGCAAGTTGCGCGGCGAACGGTTGCAAATTTGCAGGCAAAGGGTCATTGGACTTTGCGAGCAGGTGGTTCGGCACGAGCGCGGCAAATTTCTCAAACCAGAAGTGCGAGATTTGCGTGAGCACCTCGCCTTTGCGCGGAATGCCGTTGGGCATGATGACGTCGAAGGCGGAAATGCGGTCGCTGGCGACAAGCAGGAACCGGTCGCCGAGGTCATAGACTTCGCGGACCTTGCCGGAGCGGACTTTTTTGATGCCGGAGAGATCAAGCTGCAAAATTGGTTCGTTCATAGTGGGCGGAAAAGTAATGTCCTCTGTGCGAAGATCAAAGCCTAAAAACCGGTGGGGCGAGACTCCCGGCGAGCCGATTTGAACCATCACCAAGTCCGGCTCGCGAGGATTGTCCCTATTCGATAAACTTCAGCCTCAGACCGCCGGTCGCTCGACCAGTTTCACCAGCAATGGGATGCTCGCCTGCGATTGATCGTCCATCCGCACATCCACGGAAAACAGACCCGGCTCGGCAAACTTCAATTGTTGGATGTTTACGATGAAGTTGCGCGTTAGAAAATGCGCGTCATCCGGCAGCGTCACCGGCACGGGCAATTCGATGGCCGGCATGATGGAATGGCCGTCGGCATTGATGAAATTCAGAGTCAACTTGCGAGTGCCCTCGTCGCCGGGCATGAAGGTGAGGCGCAATGCCACGGCGCATTGCGGATGCACCGCCGGCATCTGGGGGGCGTAAATCGTGTCGAACGCGCCCAGCAGGTTGAGCTTGGCGTTGTCGTCCGTCGCCGCGTCGCAGAGAACCGCCACTTGAATGTTCATGCGGGGAAATTAAGCCACGGATTTCACGGATTGGCACGAACTTCTTTTCGTGCGTTGAGAAACGCCTTCAATTCCGCTGCCGCCTTGCCGCCAAAGCCGGGAACTTCCGCGATTTGTTCCAATGTGGCGAGCTTCAGCCGCGACACGGAGCCAAATTTTTTTAGCAATGCCGCCTTGCGCGCGTTGCCTATGCCGGGGAATTCGTCCAGCACGCTCTCGGAAATTTTCTTGAGCCGCAGCTGGGCGTTGAAACTGTTCGCCACCCGATGGCACTCGTCACGGATGCGCTGTAATAACTTCACCGCCGGATGATTGAGGCCGAGATGCAGGGGCAAGTTTTGGTCTGGCAGATAAATTTCCTCGAACTCTTTCGCCAGACCGATGACCGGAATCTTTTCGAGACCGAGCTTTTTTAATTCGGCGCACGCCCTGCCGAGCTGGCCTTTGCCGCCATCAATCAAAATCAAGTCCGGCATGGGTTTGGCCTCTCGCTTGAGCCGCGAATAACGGCGATGCACCACTTCCGCCATGCTCGCGAAGTCATCCTGTCCGGCAACGGTTTTAATTTTGAATCGCCGATAGTTCGCCCGGTCAGGCCGGCCCTGCTTGAAGCTCACGAGTGATGCGACAGCGAAGGTGCCGCTGATGTTTGAAATATCGAAGCCTTCAATCCGCTGCGGCGGCGTAGGCAATACAAGAACCTTGGCGAGCTCCACTAGATCATTTTCCGGGTTGATTGACAGCGGCAAGGTGTAAGGCACCCGCGCAAACTTTTCGGTCTTCTTCCAGGTATCTTTCAGATCGTGGAGCAGGTCGCGCAGGTCGGCAGCCTTTTCAAAATCGTGTGCAGCGGCGGCTTTTTTCATCTCCGCCTCGAGCTGCGGCTGCAGTTCGCGGCACTGACCTTCGAGGAAATCGCATGCGGCCTTGACCTGTTCGAGATATTGCCCGCGCGTGACGATGCCGACGCATGGGGCGGTGCAATTTTTAAGATGCGCGTAAAGACAATGCTTGTAGTCCATTTCGCCCGGCGTGAAGACGCGGCAGCCACGCAGGTTGAACTGTTTCCGGGCGAGCGTGACGGCGTTGCGCAGCGCGGTGGAATTCACGAACGGTCCGAAGTAACGTGCGCCATCGTCTTTTTTGAGCCGGGTGAAGATGAAATTGGGAATCGGGTCGTTCAGGTTGACTTTGAGCATCAGGTAACGCTTGTCGTCGCGCAGGCTGACGTTGAAGCGCGGCTTGAATTCCTTGATGAGCTTGCTTTCGAGCAGGAGCGATTCCGGTTCACTGCGCACGACGTGAATGTCAAAATCGTGGATGGCCTCGACGAGCGCGTTGAACTTCAGGTCCCAGCCCAAACGCCGGGAAGATTGAAAATACTGGCTGATGCGCTTGCGCAGATCGAGCGCCTTGCCCACATAGATGACCGTGCCGAATCGATCCTTGTGCAGATACACGCCGGGCTTGTGCGGGACGGTTCCCAGTTTTTTTCGGATGGCATCGGTGACAGGCACGCGGAGAATTTCCACGCAAAGTCGCGATGACGCAAAGGAATTTTATTCAGCCGCGGATGGACACCGCTTCTGACCACCGGAAACCGAGTTGCATTATTCCGCTTTCGGTTTTCGACTTTCCGCTTTTGCCGCCGCCATGTGCCGGTGGACGAAGAAGTAATAAAGCCCGCCCAGTGCAATCATGGCGCCAGCGAGCCAGATCGTGATGCGGTGATACTCGCCCTTCATCAGCGATTCGTCCTGGCCCATCTTCACGCCGAGCCAGCAGAGCACCGCGCACCAGATGGCGGAACCGAGCAGGGTGTAGATTGAAAAAATCCCGTAGTTCATCCGCACGATGCCGGCGGGAATGCCAATGAGATGACGCACCACCGGTAGCAGCCGCGAAATAAAAATGCCCATCGCACCGTAATGCGCCGCCCAGCGTTCCGCGCCTTCCACTTTATCAGCGGAGATGAAAAAGTATTTTCCGTAACGCACCAGCAGCGGCCGTCCCGCCAGCCGCGAGGCCCAATACATGGCGGTTGCCCCGATCCAAGAACCGATGGTGCCCGCGAGCACGATGCCCCAAAGCGTGAGCGGAATCTGCCCCGTATGGGCGAGGTGCGCTGCCGGGGGAATGATGATCTCGCTCGGCAGCGGGAAAAGGGAGCTCTCGACGGCCATCATGAACGCGACGAGCGGGTAGCCGCCGGATTGCAGGGCGTGCGAATACCAGTCGTTTAGGCTCTGAATAAGTTGATGCATGAGCCGGTGGTTATAGCGGAAATGCGAACAAGCGCAAGCGGCTTTGTGATGATGTGACGGGGTCGGTTTGCGCGGCGGAAATAAAATTTAGTCGCCAATAAAATTACAAATGGCAGACTGATTTCAACTTACGCCAGACCTATGGACATACGCAAAGCTGTCATCACCGCCGCCGGGCCAAGTCAACGGACGCTCCCTTTGCAAACGCTTGTGGACCGCGACGGCAAAACCAAGACCGCCCTCGCCATCATCGTGGAAGAAGCGCTGAATTCCGGCGCTAAAGAAATTTGCGTCCTCGTTTTCCCTGGTGATGCTGACACGTATCGCGCTGCCGCCGGGCCGCACGGCAAACGGTTGCAATTTGTCGAGCAGGGTAAATCGCTCGGCTATGGCCACGCCGTCTGGAGCGCGCACAAATTTACCGGCAGCGAACCATTCTTGTTGCTCGTCGGTGACCACCTTTATCTGAGCCGTGAGAATCGCAGTTGTGCGCGGCAGCTCGTTGAAGTGGCCGCCGCCGAAAACTGCGCTGTTTCGGCCGTGCAGGCCACCCACGAAAGCAAACTGCCTTACTACGGCGCGGCGGGCGGCCGGTTGGCGGAAAATCGCAAAGGCCTTTACCTCGTCTCCGAAGTCTTGGAAAAACCCACGCCCACCGTCGCGGAACAGCGCCTCATCGTCCCCGGTTTGCGGGCGGGCCATTATCTCTGTTTTTTCGGGATGCACGTTCTGACGCCGGCGGTGATGGATCTGCTCGGCGCAGAAATTACCGCCGGCCAGCCCGCCAATTTGAGTCAGACGCTGGCCAAACTCGCGACGCGCGAGCGTTTTCTTGCCGCTGAATTGCAAGGCCGGCGTTTCGACATCGGTCTGAAATACGGCCTGCTCAACGCGCAAATGGCCCTGGCCCTGAGTGGGCCGGCCCGCGCGGAGGTGCTCGCTGGCCTCGTCGAACTGCTTGCGCAGGAACCTCACTAAAATCACATGGCCAGTTCGCTTCTTGAAATCATCACGTCGGCGGATCCCAAGATCCGCAATCAGTCTCTCGACGCTATTTGTGCAAAAGCTTCAGCGGAAGAACTGCTCAAAGCCTGCGCGGAACTGGATGTTTTCCGCCGCCGGAGCGAAAACCTTTACGAGCGCGTTCGCGCCCTGTTTTTTCTCTACGCGATTCACCGTTTTCATCTGCCGGGAAAACTGTCCGCCAGTGAGGATGAGATGATTCCCTTCAAGGGTTTTGAACATCTCTTGCAGCGTCGGTTTGAGGAAGCGCTGGAACAATTTCTACTGGCTCAAACGAATGCCGGCCCCAGCGATGCCATATCCAGCGCGCTCGCCACGGTTTACCAGCGCATCGCTTTCCAGACGCTCGCCGACCAGGTGCGCCGCAGCGTGCGCTCCGTGCGCGGCAACCAATGGATGTTCCGCATGGGGCATCCGACGGATCATCCGCTGCGGGTGCGGCCGGAATTGTTGCAGCGCGGCGAAGACGGCACTTATCCCGTGCTTCGCGAACGCACGCCGGTGCGGATGGATTTGAGCCATTCCGGCTGGAGCGATATCTTTTTCCTCGGCATGGATTTTCCTGAGGGCGCGCGGGTGCTGAATATCTCAATTGACCTGGGAGTCCATGGTCGTGACCAAACCACGCAGCCACCGGTCGAAGCCTGTTTGCGTGTGATTGACGAACCGATTCTCCGTCTCACGAGCGTGGACCTCGGCGCAAGCGCCGACATCAACCATCTGGCCGAAGTATTTGATTTCGCCCGCGATTACCTCGGACTGCTAAAAGCGGCCGTCATCGCGGCGGGAATCGTGCCGCCCGGCATCGAAGGTTCCGGCCAGGATCTCGCTGACCTCCTAGCTCGATTGGTTGGTCCCGGCCGTGGTCTGGAACTCGTCAGCCACGTCAATGACATTCCCAAAGGCTCCCGTCTCGCCGTCTCGACCAATCTGCTCGCATCGCTGGTCTCCGTCTGCATGCGCGCCACCAGCCAGGCCAAATCACTCACTGGCGAACTTGCCGAGGACGAACGACGCCTCGTACTCGCCCGCGCGCTGCTCGGCGAATGGCTCGGCGGTTCCGGCGGCGGCTGGCAGGATTCCGGCGGCGTATGGCCGGGAATGAAATTGATCTGCGGCGCCGCCGCGACGGAAGGCGAGCCGGAATTCGGCATCAGCCGCGGCCGCTTGATGCCGACGCACAAGATTCTGGACCGACAGGATGTTTCCGCCGGGACCCGCGAGCGCCTGCAGCAAAGCCTGGTGCTCGTCCACGGCGGCATGGCGCAGAACGTCGGGCCCATCCTGGAAATGGTCACGGAAAAATATCTGCTGCGTTCCGCCGCCGAATGGACCGGCCGCCAGCAGGCCATCGGTTTGCTGGATGAAATTGTCGCCGCGCTCCGCGCCGGCGATGTGCGCAAACTCGGCGAACTCACGACCAAGAATTTCCGCGAGCCGCTCCAGACCATCATCCCGTGGGCGAGCAACGCCTTCACCGAATCGCTCATCGCCACGGTGCGCAAAGAATTCGGCGCGGATTTCTGGGGCTTCTGGATGCTCGGCGGCATGTCCGGCGGCGGCATGGGCTTCATTTTTGATCCGAAACGGAAAGCCGAAGCGCAGCAGCGGCTGCAGGAAATCATGTCGCAGACCAAGATGGAATTGCAGTACGCGCTCCCGTTTGCGATGGAGCCGGTCGTCTACGACTTCGCCATCAACGAGCGCGGCACCTGGGCGGATTTGCTGCATGGCGGCGAGGCGTTGCTGCCGCGCGGCTATTACGCGCTACACGTTCCGCGCTGGCTGCGCGCCGATCCGCAGTCGCTCACCGCGCCGCAGCGGGCGGAACTGGACAAGTTCAGCGCCGCCTGCCGGGTGCGCCCGGAATTTTCCGGCATGATGCAGACTTTGTTCGATCGCCTGCTGCCGCGCTTGAAAACCGGCGCCGGCAAACAGCAGACGCTGGCCGAGCTGCTGGAGCAAAATGGTTTCGACCGTCTGCAACATGAGCAAGTCCGCGAGGATTTGAAGAATGGCCGCATCGGCCTCGCGCAGAACCGCCTGCCCGCCAGCGCAGATATCAAGGATGTTCAGAACCCGGATGTGCTGGACGCGACCCGGCCGCTGGCGAAGAAATATTACGAAGCCGGCCTGGCCGCCCTAAAACGCGGCGAGCTGGCCATCGTCACGCTGGCAGCCGGCGTGGGCAGCCGCTGGACACAGGGCGCGGGCGTGGTCAAGGCGCTGCATCCATTCTGCAAATTTGACGGCGCGCACCGGACGTTTATCGAAACGCATCTCGCCAAGAGCCGGCGCATCGGCCAGCTCGCCGGTTGTGCGCTGCCGCACATTTTCACCACGAGTTACCTGACGCACGCGGCGACGGAGGAATTTTTACAGCGGAAGAAAAATTATGACTACGCCGGCCCGCTGTTGCTGTCGCCGGGTCGTTCCATCGGCTTGCGGATGGTTCCGATGGTGCGCGACTTGCGATTCCTTTGGGAAGAAATGCCGCAGCAGCGCCTCGACGAGCAGGCGCAGAAAGTCCGCGAAAGCCTGCACGCCGCGCTGCAAAACTGGGCCGGTTCGGCGGGCGAAAGCGGCGATTACACGGACAACCTGCCCGCGCAATGCCTGCATCCCGTCGGCCACTGGTTCGAGGTGCCGAACCTGCTGCGCAACGGCGTGCTCGCCCAGTTGCTCAAGGAGCGCCCGCAATTGCAGCACTTGATGCTGCACAACATCGACACGCTCGGCGCGGACGCCGACCCGGCGATGTTCGGCTTGCATCTCGCCCAGGAATCCGGCCTCACGTTCGAGGTCATCACGCGGCGGCTGGAAGATCGCGGCGGTGGCCTGGCGCGCGTGAACGGTCAGGTTCGCCTCGTCGAAGGCCTGGCGATGCCGCGCGAGGAGGAGGAATTCAATCTGCGCTTCTACAATTCCAACACCTGCTGGATCCACATTGACCGGCTGCTGGAGATTTTCGGATTAAGCCGGGCGGATTTGATTGACGCGGAGAAAGTGGCCGCCGCCGTGCGCAACATCGCCGGCCGCATGCCGACTTACATCACCATCAAGGACGTGAAGAAGCGCTGGGGCCACGGGCAGGAAGACGTCTTCCCCGTCAGCCAGTTCGAGAAGCTGTGGGTGGACATGACGGCTTTGCCCGAAGTGAAGACGAGCTTTGCCGTGGTGCCGCGCCTGCGAGGCCAACAGCTCAAGGATCAGGCACAACTGGACGGCTGGCTGCGCGACGGCTCGGCGGAGTTTGTGAACGGGCTTTGCGCATGGGCCTGAAATCCGGATTGGCGGGTTTGATTGCCGTGCTGGTATCGAGGCGGAAATTTAACCATCTCAATTACTTTGGCGGATGATCGTAAAAGAATTTCACTTCCGCCTCCGTCGCCGGCTGCGGCCAGACCCAATCCAAGGCGTGGGTGTTTTGCCAAAAGAAACTTGAACTCGTGCTACCCTTTCTCAGCGAAGGATTACCGCCATCATCTTTGCCGTCTTCACCGATGGAATAAAGCAAGAACGTCCCATCTGCATTTCGCCGGTAGCGCAGCGGTTGGCCGTCCACGGGATCAATCGGGGCGGTTGTTAGAAACTCCGGTGTCAATTCGAAAAGCTTTTCGGGAAGGCTGCCGCGCTTGAGCTGAAAGCGTTTCAACGCGATGGCGGCCACGGATAGTTGCTTGGTGCTTTCTGCTCTCATTGCTCTGCTGAAAGTTTTGCCAATTGATTGAATGGATTCTGAAAGCATGGATTCCAAGTGTGTTTCTCCCGAAAAAACGGATTCAATGGAATCCTTCAGCTTGCCGATACCAAGATCGTTCAGGCGTGAATCCTGTTGCTTAATGACTGGTTGAAATGCTCGGCTGGTTTCGGCCTCCCGCGCTGCTTCCAGCAGTGCCGCATAGCCCTTCAAGCTCCGCAGCTTGTCGGAATAGGACCACCAATAGCGCCACAGAAATCTTTGCCGGGCGGTATTTGCCTTTTGAAACAGAGTTGGCACCTTGTAATTGCCCATCGTCTTGCTGGCGTTTTCAAAAAGCTCAAAAAGCTTGTTCATTTCCCGATTCGAACTGCGCCAGCGCTCCAATTCAATTTCGCCGACAATGCGCTCCATATTCAGAGCATCTTTGTAGCCTTGGAGAAATTCCAAACGCATCCAGCTTGCCTGAAGCATGGCCAGTTGGTCCTCGGTCACCTTCGGAGACTGCAAAATCTCCCACGTCGCTCCTTGTGCGATTGAGGCGCAGGCGATGCGCACCAGTTCTGAAATGATCAGCCGTTGGCCTTGTGCGGCGTGAACCAGCGTCAGTGAAATGACATTTCTTTTCACCGCTGTTTCACTATTGCCTCCGTGCAGCTCTATTACGGCCACTCCATTCAACCATTGGGCGGAGCGTTTCATTTCTGCTAGATGAAGAGCGTGAAAAAATTTGCTGTCATAAAATCCGTTTTCGTAGCGGATGTGAAAATCCATCTCCGGTCGCTCGATAATTTGTTGGAATAATTCCAAAGCCTCTTTGTTCTGCTCTGCGGCAGCTTGGATGGTTTCCCAAGAGTTGGTATAGCCTCCGTAACCCATGTCCCGCACATCCGGCTGGCTGGAAAGAACCATTGCCTTACCGGGAGCCACCGCCTTCATGAGATAGATCGTGTTGGATCCCAAACAGGAGGTGTCCTTCATCATCAACGACGAGGCTTTTAGGAAAAGCTCCGATCCATTGCGCTCCGGTGCCACTGATGGTGGGAGGATTTGCGCCAATTCCATCGGAATGCCCCCGGCTTTGAGTTCAGCCTGATATTTTTCAACGGCGGCACGCAGTTGAAAATGATGCACCATGGAGATGAAAATCACCGCCGCCAGCACAGCGGCAGCACTAATGAGGATTTTCCAGTGCGTCTTCATTTGTTTATGCAACTCTCCGCGTCTCCGTGTTGACTCGGGTTACACCTTCAAAAAGAAATTCCGCTGCTTCTCGCTGATAGGCATTCCCAGTTTTTCCATCACATTCATGATGTCTTCCCAGACCCTGCGCTTTTCGCTCATCGCCTGATTGCGCAGCAGATACGCCGGATGATACGTCGGCATCAGCGGAATGCCGCGATACGTCTGCCAGTTGCCGCGCAGCTTGGTGATGCCGAGCGTCTTGCCGAGCAGGCCTTCCACGGCCGTCGAGCCGAGCGCCACGATGGCCTTGGGCTTGATGAGGTCAATCTGCTCCTGCAAATACGGGATGCACGTCGCGCGTTCCTCCGGCGTGGGTGGACGGTTGCCGGCGGCCTGGCCGGGGGTATCGGGCCGGCACTTCAGAATGTTCGCGATATAAACGTCGCCGCGTTTCAAGCCGGTTGTCTCGATGATTTTCGTGAGCAACTGTCCGGCGCGGCCCACGAACGGTTCGCCCTGTTCATCTTCATCCGCGCCCGGCGCCTCGCCGACGAACATTAGTTGCGCGTCAATGCTGCCCACGCCGAACACGACGGTCGTGCGGGACGATGCGAGGTGCGGACATTTCACGCACGCCAAAACTTTTTCGCGCAGGGCGGTGAAGGCCGCCGCTTTTTCCGACGATGCGGAAATGATTTCGGGTCTGGGCGCGGGTGGCAGGATTTTTGGTGCGGCGGCAGGAGCGAGGAATCTTTTTGGCGGCACCGGAAAAGTTTGGGGCGGTTTTACCAAAGGTGTCGCGGGCGCTGATGCAGCGGGTTTTTGAAATAGAGTTGTGGCCGGGCTGGCGCTGGGCGTTGCCGACACAGCTGGTTTAAGATTTGGAACCGGAGTTTTCGGCGGCGGTGGTTGCGCGAGCGCGCGGAGGGTTTCCGGTGCGATGGCGACATGGCGCACGCCGCGCGATTTCAAACCTTCGAGGTGCTGAATTGTCGCGTCGAGGAGTTGCCGGTAGCCGTCGGACATGGCGTCATCGTAGCGTCTGCGGGCGGAAGTGCAATCCGGCATCGGAGTTTGCCGCCGAAACCGGTAATTTTTTTGAATGTGCTTGTTGATTTCTGCGCAGGGCTTTTTATAGTGCGCTAGTCTGAATTATTGAGATGAACAACCCGACCGTCGCCGCGGAGCCATGGAACATTGAATCGGCCCGCGCGCTTTACAACATCCAGCGCTGGGGCGCGAAGTATTTTGACATCAGCGACGCCGGTCGCGTGGTGGCGCGGCCGCTGCAGGAGGCCGGCGCGGCGGTGGAGATTGCGGATGTGATCGAGGAGGCGAAAAGCCGCGGGCTGAAATTTCCGCTGCTCATCCGGTTCCAGGATATTCTGCGGCACCGCGTCGAGGCGATTAATAAATCGTTTCAAAGCTCCATCGCCGAATTTAATTATCAGGGCAAATATCGCGGCGTGTTTCCAATCAAGGTGAACCAGCTGCGCGAAGTCGTGGAGGAGATATTGGACGCGGGCAAGCCGTTTGATTTCGGGCTGGAAGTCGGCAGCAAGCCGGAGCTGTTTGCCGGGCTGGCGCTGCAAAACCACCAGGGCTGTCTCATCATCTGCAATGGCTACAAGGACCCGGAGTTCATCAAAATGGCGCTGCTCGGCATCAAGCTCGGCAAGCGCGTCATCCTGGTGGTCGAGAAACTGGAGGAGCTGCGGCAGATCATTTCCATTTCCAAATCACTGGGCGTGGAGCCGCTTGTCGGCATCCGGGCGCGGTTGTTGAGCAAGGGCGCCGGGCGCTGGGCCGAGAGCGGGGGCGAAAACGCCAAATTCGGCCTGAGCACAGCGGAAATTCTGGCGGCGACGGAAATGCTCAAGGCGGAAAACCTCGGCCCATGTCTCAAGCTGCTGCATTTCCACATCGGCTCGCAGGTGCCGGACATCATCACCGTGAAAAAAGCCGTGCAGGAGGCGGCGCGGCTATACGCGAAGATTCACAAGATGGGCTTCGCGATTGAATTTCTCGATGTCGGCGGCGGGCTGGGGGTGGATTACGACGGCAGCCGGACGGCGTTCGACAGCTCGACGAATTACACGCTGCAGGAATACACGAACGACGTGGTGTATTACATCGCCGATGTCTGCAACGCCGAGAAGGTGCCGCATCCCGCCATCGTCAGCGAAAGCGGCCGCGCCATCGTCGCGCACCACAGCGTTTTAATCGTGGAAGTGTTTGGCGCGATCGAAAAAATCCGGCCGGGCGAATTCCTGCAATACGGCGACCAGGAACATCCGCTCGTCCGCGAACTGCTCGACATCCGGAAGAATCTTTGCAAGGTCAACAAGCTGGAGGCCTACCACGACGCGCTGGAACGCCGCGAAGACGCGCAGCATATGTTCACGCTCGGGATGCTGGATCTGCCGGACAAGGCGAAGATCGAGGATTTGTACTGGCAGATCAGCCGCGACGTGGTGGAGACGTTCAAAGGCCAGCCCTACACGCCGGAGGAAATCCACAAGCTGAAAGACACGCTGGCCGATCAATACCTGTGCAATTTCTCCGTGTTCCAGTCGCTGCTGGATCACTGGGCGCTGGGCCAGCTTTTCCCCATCATGCCCATCGCGCGGCTGAACGAACGACCCACGCGCGAGGCCACGCTGGTGGACATCACCTGCGATTCCGACGGGCAGGTGAACAAGTTCATCGACCTGCGCGACGTGCGCGACACCCTGCCGCTGCACCAGCTCAACACCAACGGCGGCGGACTGCAGGAGCCGTATCACCTCGGCTTTTTCCTGATGGGCGCGTACCAGGACATCATGGGCGACCTGCACAATCTCTTTGGCCGCGTGAACGAGGTTCATGTCTTTCTCGAACCGGACGAGCCGGCCGGTTATTACATCGAGGAAATCATCGAGGGCGCGACCATCGTCCAGTCGCTGGCCGACGTGCAATACGATGAAAACGAACTCAAACGCCGCATGAAGGCGCAGATGGACGAGGCCATCAAGTCCGACCGCATGAAGCCGAACGAGGCCATGCGCCTGCTGGATGAATACGAGCGCGGGTTGAAGGGCTACACCTATCTGAATTTCTGAATTTCCGGATCGCAAATTTCAATGGACAATCAACATTCGTGATTCAGAATTTTCCCCGATGACGCCGCCCAATCCGCCACTGCTCCGATCGCTCGGCAAACTGGCGCGCGGCTTGTCGGCGCTATTCTGGGGGCTGCCGGCCACGCTGCTGATTTGCGCCGAGACCGCACGGGCGGACTGGCTCAAACCGCTCGGCTTCCTGCCGGCGGTGGCGGTGAACGCGCTGCTCGTCTACGGCCTCTGGCAGATGGCGGATTTTCAAAAGCAGGAGCGCCCGTGGCGGCACGCGCTGGATCGCGCCCAGATGCTCGCGGTGATTTTGCTCGGATTGTGCCCGTTCATCTACTGGCACAACCGGGTGCCGGAACAGGATTTCTTCGCCGGCGCCGTGTGGGTGATGGAGCTGGCCGGGGTGGTTTTTCTATTTAACCTGAACCTCGTGCTCACGCGGCTGGGCGCGATGCTGCCGGATGAAACGCTGCGGCACGAGACCCGCCAGTTCACCGCGCTCAACCGCTGGCTGCTGGTGGCGCTCCTGTTTTTCTCCATCGCCTTCATCTGCCTCATGCAATTGGGCCAGCCAACCTCGCGCCTGGGCATTGCGCTGATCTGGCTGAGCCGGTTCAGCGATCTGCTGCTGATATTCTTCATGCTGCTGCCGCTCGCCATGACGATGGCGCTCATCTGGAAAACCAAGGAAGTCATCCTCGACGCGGTGTTCGGTTCGCGACAGTAAGCGCTCCCGGCAAAATACGGCATCAGGGCGCCATCGGTTTGGAATCATCAATCCAAATGTAATCAATCCGGCATGTTCCGGTGGCCGAATCGCCGCCGGTCAAATCCAGGCGCAGTTGCCTGAGGTTGCCGGTCCAGCCTGGGAGCGCAGACATATCCACCATATAGTCGCGCAAGCCGTTGTCGCTGGCGGTCACCGCAAAGCGTTTTGACTTCGCTTCGCTCCATGTGGAATCGGCGTTCGTGATAAACCGCAGCGTCATGTACGTGGCCGGAGTATGGTTTTGCAACCGCAGGCGGATGGTTTTGTGCCGCCGGAGCGGCACGTTTAAATTGTCGGCCGAAATCAGGTGGGCGTTCGGCGCGTTTTCGAGGGCGATGATGTAGCAGCCGCCAGCGACATAATGCACCGGGTAAGAAATATTGAAAGAATTGTCGGCGATGGCGCCAGTTTGGGGTTTGTTGGTGCAGATTTGCGTTCCTAATTCGGCATGGGACCAGCCCTGTTTATCCAGCGGCGTGTTGAATTCCCAAGCCTTGGCTACCGTGACGCCACGAGGCACGATATGAACCATCACCATGCTGCTCGTCCACAGTTCGCCATCGTCGCCGACGAGCCGCAGCAGATAATCGCCCGGCGTGGAAAAAATCGCGTCGCATCTGGCCGTGGCGGGAGTTTTAAATGCGACTGTGCCGGGACCTTCGAGCAGTTCCCAGCGCACGGCAAGTTTTTTACCCGCCGGACGGCCATCATCGCTCACGTTGCCCTGCAATCGCACTTCGGCGCGGTCGGAAATGATGTCGTCGCCCGCTGCGACCACCGGGGGATTGTTCAGCGGCATCGCTTTGTCCAGATCCTTGATTGAGGAATAACCGATGTTGTTTGTCACCGTCCACCGGGTCGTGAGGGGAGCCTGGTTGGTGAAAAAAATTATGCCGGGCAACAAAGCATAACCGTTGTTGTCGATCGAGCCGGTGCTGCAACAGATATTGGTCGGAGCCTTTTTACTGCCCCAGATGAAAATCTCCGACGGCCCCAGCTTGTTTGCCCAATTATTCCGGATAAAACGCGAGCCGCGGACCAGCACATTGCGCGGCTGCGGTGAGCGCAAACCAAGGACTTCGATGGCGGCGCCGGCGTTGTTCTGGAAGGTGCAGCCTTCGATCCGGCAGCCATCACCGCCGTTCTCAAAATCAATGCCACCCTCATCGTGGCTTCCGGAATCAGGCTGATTGCGGAAGGTGCAATTGCGGATGACGAGATTCTTCGGAGTCACCAGCATGATGCCCATGGTTCCGGCATAGGCGTGATAGCCGGAGGCATCAAAAATGCAATTTTGCATGACGGCATCCGTCACCCCGACCAATTGCGGGTGAGGCGATGTGTTGAAGGCAAAGTTGTGATGGCAGTACACGCGATCCAGCGTGACCTTTTCGCCTTGGACATGAAACCCCCGCGAGTTTTGAAACATCTCGCAATCACGAAGCGTGATGTCGCGGCCGTTGCCAAGAATTCCAATGCCAGCCGAGACCGGATGGTTGACCATGCCGTCATCGTTGGAAGCCGGACGAAAGCCCCGCCATTCAGGAATGCCGCTGCTGTCCGGCCGGTAAAACCCTTCGATGTGGTGCGCGAGGCAATTTTCAATCAAAAGTCCGCCGTGCCCGGGGGCTGCAAAAACCACAATCAATCCCTTGCCCGCGTGGCTCACCGTGAGGCTGCGGATGCGCAGAAAATCCGGATTGCGAATCAGTGCGCAACGATCCTGGATGTCGTGGTTCCGTTGGATGATTGGCCGTGCACCTTCGCCATAGGCGCCGATCTCCGCCCATCGTTCCGCCGTGCCGCGCGCGGAAACATTGAGTTCTTGATTGATGACACTGCCGCGCTTGATGAGCAGGCGATCGCCGGCGGCCAAAGTGCGGCCGTTGATGTTGGAAAAATCCCGCCACGCCGCATCCGGCGTCGTGCCGTTGTTGGAATTGTTCCCCTTGGCGCTGTCAACGTAGTAAGTCGTTGCGCCATTCACAGCCAGCCCGGCAAGAAGCATCGCCGTGCATAACATGAAGGCTTGAAGTCTTCGCATAGATACAGTGCCAGACGCCCCTTGCCACGCAAGGTTTCCAATATCAGCAACAATATCAGCCGGGGGGCCAGGCCAGATGGCGCCCGCCAAGAATATGACAATGAAGGTGGGGCACGGTTTCGCCGCCATCCGCACCGTTGTTGATGACCAGCCGGTAGCCGCTTTTTTTCAAACCAACCTTGTCCGCAACTTCAGCAACTTTGAGCAAAAGGTGGCCAAGCAGTTTGTGATCTTCCGGCCCAGCCTCGGCAATGCGGGGAATCACCTGCTTGGGGAAAAGCAGAACGTGCACTGGTGCCTGTGGGTTAATGTCACGGATGGCTAGCACAAGATCATCTTCAAAAACGATTTGCGCCGGTATTTCCCGCGCGATGATTTTTTCAAACAGGGTTTTCATGGGATTTTTGTCTGTATATTTTCAGTCTTGGGAAACATACGCCATGCGGAGTGTATTTCACTTAAAACTAAAAACTTTCCCAATCATTCCACTACGAGCGCACATTGGTTCTGCTCAGTTTCGGCGGAGAGACATTCGCGGAGGTAAGCGACGATCTGGTCCTGCAACTGTTCGCAGCGGGTACTCCAGCGGCGGACGCCGGCAATCTGTTTCACGCAGCCGCGCAGACCGCGAAAGCGAACGAGGCTGGGCGATTGGCGCAGTTTGAAGCGTAGTTCGTCGCGCAGGCGCGGGAAGAAGAAAAGCTCCAAATTATCGGCGGCTTCACGGGCGAGCAGGCCGAGATCGGTGTCGCCGGGGTCGCTGGCGTGGATGACGAAGCCGAAGTGATGCAGGACTTTTTCGAGCGCGCGGGAGAATTCGATGACGGTGACGGTTTCGCGTTCAAGCTCGACTTTGAAATAGTGGAAGACGCTGGCAGCGGCGTGCTGGAGCATTTCGGGATTCAGCCGGGCGGGCGTGTCGCCGGCGATTTCGACGCAAATCATTTCAGCGGAGCACGGGATGCTTTCGCCGGTGTGAAACTGGAACAGCAGGCAGTCGGAGCGAAGCGCGATCATTGGCGCGCCTCCAGATTTTGGACTTCCTGCACGAAGTCGGTGGCTTCATCGAAGCGCCGATAGACGCTGGCAAACCGGACATACGCGACGGAATCAATCTCGCGCAAGCCGTTCATCACCATCGTGCCGATGAATTCGCCGGGAACCTCGGCTTCATATTTTGCCGTAACGGCAGCAACGATATGATCCACCAAGTCTTCCATGGCTTTGGGCGTGACCGGGCGTTTCTGGCAGGCTTTACGGATGCCGGAGAGAAGTTTTTCACGGGAAAATTCCTCATGCCGTCCGTCGCGCTTGAGCACCATGAGACCTTCGTGTTCCAGTTCCTCGTAGGTGGTGAACCGGTGGTGGCACTGCAGGCATTCGCGGCGTCGGCGGATGGTGGCGCCTTCGCGGGAGGCACGTGAATCAATGACTTTATCTTCCTGACAACCGCACTTGGGGCAACGCATAAAACCACTTCTAATGGTGGTGCGGTGTTTTTAGCATACAAATCTTTGGGGTGTCAAGGTATCCTGCCTGCCGTCAATCGTTCCCAGCCGTAAATGCGGCTTGCCTTCGGGATGATTTTAGTTAAATTCTCCGACTCGTTTTTAACACGCAACTTAACGCAAATCTGATTTAGAATTTATGGCAACAGCAAGTGATCTTCGCCGCGGAATGGCAATCAATTACAATGGCGACATATCCGTCGTCCTCGACTTTCAGCATCGTACGCCTGGTAACTTGCGTGCGTTTGTACAGGCGACGCTCCGTAGCATCCGCACCGGCAAGGCCTCCGATGTGCGCTTCAGCTCGACCGAAAAAATCGAGCCGGTGCCGATGATCACCACCAAGATGGAATACAGCTACAAAGACGGCGCTGACTACGTTTTCACCGACCCGGAATCCTACGAG